>DAHXUN010000009.1 GCA_027386095.1 Nitrososphaerota archaeon
ATCGATTGCCCTGGCGAACCAGACGTCGGGCCTGGTCTGAATGTACTGCAGGGTCCGCTCGAGCAGCATCAGGTGGTGGGCCCTACCTGTGCTCTCTGGGTGGAGGACGAACATGTAGAATCCGTCCTTCTCGTTGTCGTACATGTAGTCGAACTCCTCCTTCCAGTTCTCGAAGACGTGCGAGGGCGCCTCCAGCCTGGGGTAGAACGAGTTGACCCCCAGGAAGTAGGCGAGGTCGTCCATTATCAGCTCGTTGACCGGGATGTTGAGCAGGTCGACCTCCTTTCCGAAGGTCGGCGGCCTGTCGAAGTGGTACACGTCCCCGTCCCTGACCTTGGAGGCATGGAAGTCGTGCGGGCCCATGTGCTGGGAGATGTACTTGAACCCGTACTCCAACATCAGCTTGACGCTGACGGGGCTCAGCTCGTTGGCGGCGGGGATCTCGAACGGCACGCGGTAGCCGTAGGGCCTTTCGCCCGTGGTCCTCTTTATCGCGTCTATCCCCTTCTCCCACATCTCCCTCTCCTGCTTCTCGTTCAGGGAGGCCGGGCACTCGTGGAAGTACCCATGGTGGGCGATTTCGTGCCCCTTCGAGTGCATGGTTTTGATCAGGTCAGGATAGGTGTCTGCGATGACCCCCGGGACGAAGAAGGTGGCCTTTATGCCGTACTTGTCGAGAAGGTTCAGGATCCTCGGCATCCCCGTGACGATGCCGAACTCCCCCCTCGAGAAGTTGATCGGCCCATAGTTCCCCGACCCCATGAGCCCCACCGCCCTCATCCGGAGCATTATCGACCAGGCGTCCATGTCGAAGGAAACGCAGACGGCAGCCTTCTTACCCTTCGGAAGCACCAACGACATCGCTGCTCGGCACGGGTGAAGGCGCACTGTATAAAAATCTGCGTCGGGCCCGACCCCTTCCGGCTCCGGATCGCTAGTCCCTCTCGCCAGCCAAAGCCTTCGCGCACGCCCCGATCGAAGCCCTGACGGCCCGCGCCTCGTCCTCGAGCCCCATGCCGGGCCCCCCCGCGCCGAACATTCCCGGGAGCGGGGGGAGGTGAAGCTGCCCCACCAGGCACCCTCCCCCTCTCAGGGAGGCCCAGTGGAGCAGCGAATACAGCGCGGCGTTCCTCACGTGGGTCCCGGCTTCGTAGGATGGGAAGGCGGGGAGGCCGGCCCCCCTGATGGCAGCGACCACGTCGTCTGCGGGGAGGGTGGATGCGTAGGCGAGGGGGCCCCCGGGGACGACCGGGACCCCTGAGGGGGTGGTGCCTTCGTGGTCGGGGGTCACCTTGTCCCCGACGAAGGAGCTCATGACGTTCACCGCAATCCTTTCGACCTTGACCCAGCGGGGGAGGTCCCACGCCAGCGAGATGGCCACGTCGGGGCTCCACCTCCGCAGCGCCCTGGCGGCCTGCTCGGAAATCGTGCGGAAGTCCTCTACCAGCTCGGCACCGACGGCCTCGCCCGTCCGTTCGAACTCGGACACGAGCTCCATCGACGGGCTCCTTCTGCCAGGGAGGGGTCTGAACCCCGTCAGGAGGACGCGCACGGGGCGGCCAGGAAGCGGCCTACGGCTATAAGAGTTCGGAGCGCGCCGTCCGTCGGAAGCCCGGTTCAGGTTAATATCCCCGTCGGGCCGCCGCCGGGGGCGGCGTGGTGTCTTCTAGGATATTCTTCATCACAGACGTCCACGGCTCGACGAGGTGCTTCAAGAAGTTCTTGAACTCGGCCAAGTTCTACAAGGCGAACGTGCTCGTGCTCGGCGGCGACATCACAGGTAAGGCGCTCATCCCGCTGGTGGACCAGGGGGACGGGACTTTCAGGTGCGCCTTCGAGGGGGAGGAGTTCTGGCTGAAGAGCAAGGAGGAGGCCGAGCGCCTGGCCGCCAGGGCCGCCGACTCTGGGCTCTACACCCGGGCCATGAGCAGGAAGGAGGTGGGGGAGCTGTCGGCGGACCCGAAGGAGGTCACGCGGGTCTTCAACGAGGCGATGGTGAGCAGGGTCGGGGAGTGGATGGACCTCGCCGAGGAGAGGCTCGGGAAGAGCGGGGTGAAGTGCTACATATCTCCGGGGAACGACGACATCTTCGACATAGACCGGGCGCTGAGCTCGTCCCCCTACGTTGTCAACCCAGAAGGGATGGTAGTCGACCTGGACGGGGGGCACGAGATGATCACCCTCGGGTACACCAACCGCACCCCGTGGAAGAGCCCGAGGGAGGTGGACGAAGACGAACTGGGCAGGATGATCGAGAGCATGGCCGCGAACGTCAAGGACATGAAATCAGCTATCTTCAACATCCACGTTCCCCCAATCGACACCATCCTCGACAAGGCACCAATGGTTGACAGGGACCTGAAGGTGGTTGTCAGGGGGAACCAGGTGCAGACGGTCTCGGCTGGGAGCTCGGCATGCAGAAGGGCCATCGAGGTGCACCAACCACTTCTGGGGATTCACGGACACATCCACGAGTCCAAGGGGGTCGTCAAGATAGGGAAGACCCTCTGTGCCAACCCGGGGAGCGAATATGGTGAAGGGGTCCTACGCGGGTTCCTGGCTCACCTGGACGGGGACAAGATCCGGTCCTACCTGCTGACCTCGGGTTAGACGACTACTCTGGCGGGATTTCCTTGTACGCGAGGTTGATGTTGATTCCGCGTCTCTTGTTGTAGTAATAGGAACCGACGAACAGGACGATGCCAAGGAGAAGGCACCCTATCAGCCAGCTGAACGTGAAAGAGTTGATGGACCACATGCTCTGATAGGCCAGGAACTGGTAGGCGATGAAACCGAAGACTAGAATGTTCCCGACCCCTGCCAAAGGCAGAATCACCTTCACGATGCCAGTCTCCTTCCTGATGCCGTGCACAATCGCAGCGAGTCCGACTATCATAAAGTAGATCATCGATGCCAGAATCGCCCCGAAAAGCGGGTTTGTTCCGGCGCCAAGAGTCGAAGTCGTGTAGTTGTATGCTGCATAGCCAACTAGGAATATCGACACGACAAGCGATATGATGAACGCCTTCACCGGCGAGCCGAACCTTGGATTGACATCAGAGATGGTGGAGGGGAGGAACCTGTCGAAGGACTGGGCAAGAAGGTATCTGGAGATCACGATTATGCCGTAGGCGAGGATACCCAGGTTTGCGAAAATCCACCCGAGACCGATGAACGCAGCCACGACCGAGTTGCCCGAAAGGCCCATTGCAAGCGTCCAAAAGTTGAACCCGACAGGCATTCCGTAGACGTAGGCCGGGGTGGAGAACGCGCCGTTGATGAACTGCTGGCCTCCCGCCCAATACATAACCCCTATGCTGCCGATCAGAAAGGCGAAGGCCAGGACCGCCGAGATTGGGACGTTCCACCTTAAGGCGCTCTTCCCCTTTATTTCGCCCGCCACGGCCGGAGCCGCGTTCAGCCATGGAAAGACGAACGCCGCTATCAACGGGAGGAGGAATATCGTCGGGCCCCAGGCGAACCCCGTCGAGCCTCCAGGGCCGCCTGTGTTGATTCCAGCTGCCACGTTGGCGTAGGTCGACGAAGGAGCGCTCGAGTTCGTGAAGAGGCCGTTTCCTGTCACCCCGTTGATGTAGTTCTGGACCCCGTGGGGACCCACGGCGAGGTAGGTGCCGATGGCTGTGAGCAGCGCCACAATCCCCACAATCGTCAGTATCGAAACCACCCTGTACCCCACCTTGGGCCTCACGATGTTTATTCCGATCAAGATAGCAAAGATCAGAATGCCAATCACGAACTGCCAGGATGGCGCAGCGGGTGCCCCAGGATAGGCGCCCTGGGGAGTCGCAAGGCCGAGGTAGAATGAGCTGGAAGAGCTGAAGAAGAGCCCCACCCCACCGATGGCGAAGACGGTCGACAGAGCGATCAGCGCGAGGTATGCAGTCGTCTCCGTCGTGTATCCAACGAAGGAAGCCACGCTCCCTACGAACCCGCCCAGGTTCCTAGACACGAAGACATAGTCTCCTCCGGCGCGCGGATAGCGTCGTGTCAGGACGGTGTAGATCACTATCTGCGGGACGGCGACAAGGAAGCCGATCACAGAAAGATACACCAGGTTCACCCCCGTCAAATCCTGGCCCACGAAGAGCATTGGAAGCAGCCCAGAGAGTCCGATGAGCCCCAGCAGAGCCCCAATCGACATGTTGCTCAGGTTCAGGGCGATGCTGTCGAAGAAGGAGACGTTCTTGACGAGCCCTGTGGCGTCACGTACGAAGACCGGAGAAGCAGACTGGCCCTCGGCTTGGACCACCGATGCCGGCGAACCGACAGCTAGCCTCTC
>DAHXUN010000006.1 GCA_027386095.1 Nitrososphaerota archaeon
GTGCCTCGTCTGTGTGAACTCCAGCATCCCCTCGACCCCCAGCTCCCTCCCTATCCCGCTCTTCTTGAATCCGCCTCGCGGGGCGGCGGCGGAGAGGAGATGGTACTCGTTGACCCAGACCGTCCCCGCGTCTATGCCCCCCGATACGCGCCGTGCCCTCTCCGCGTCCCTGGTCCAGACGCCGGCAGCGAGGCCGTACTCCGTGTCGTTCGCCAGCCTGAGGGCCTCGTCCTCGGTGTCGAAGTCGAGGGCGACCAGGACCGGGCCGAAGACCTCTTCCCTGGCGACTTCGGCCTCTTCAGGGACCTCTGTCAAGAGGGTGGGCGGATAGTACAGCCCCCCCGCCGGGGTCGCCCCTTCCATCTGCTTCCTGTAGTAGACCCGCGCGCCTCCGCTGACCCCCTTGTCCACCAGAGTCTCGATCTTCGCCTTTTGTTCCGAGGTCGTGATGGCGCTGACGTCTGTCTCCATGTCGAGCGGGTTCCCGGCCCGCATCTTCTCCATCCCCTCCTTCAGCTTGGCGAGGAACCTCTCCCTGATGGAGGCTTGGACGATGAGCCTGCTCCCTGACTCGCAGAGCTGGCCGGAGTTGAGGTATATCCCGAAGAGGACCCCTTTCGCCGCCTTCGCCAGGTCGGCGTCCTCGAAGACCACGTTGGGGGACTTTCCCCCTAGTTCCATGGTGAACTTCTTGATCCCCGCGGACCCTGAAAGCAGGCGCTCCCCTGTGGCTGTGGACCCGGTGAAGCTGACCATGCTCACCTTTGAACTGGACACCAGAGCTTGACCCACTGCTTCCCCTGTCCCGGCGACGGCGTTCATCACGCCGGCTGGGAATCCTGCTGCGCTGCAGTCTTTCGCCAGTTCGAGGGCCGTCAGCGGCGTATGGTGGGAGGGCTTGAGGACGACGGTGTTCCCAGCGAGAAGCGCGGGGGCGACCTTCCATACCGCCATGAGGAGCGGGACGTTCCAGGGCGCTATGGCCCCGACGACCCCCAGCGGGGCGTACTGGACTATCCCCTTCGTCCCCGGATACTCCGGGTGCTCTATCTCCCTCGCCGAAGGGAAGTCCTTCGTGGTCGCGAAGTAGCGGATGTGCTCGATGGCCAGGGGTATGTCCATCAGAGTGCTCTGACGGATCGTCTTCCCGGTGTTCTCCGATTCGAGGCCGGAATACTCGGCCGACCTCTCTTGGACCCTGTCTGCGAGGGCGGCCAGGAGCTTCTGGCGTTCGCCGATGCTCGTCTTCGACCACCTGGCGAATGCTCCCTCCGCCGCGTCTATCGCTTCCTTCGCCTTCTCCGCGTCGGCGAACGTGACGGTCGCCAGCCTGGAGCCGTCTGCAGGACCCCTCAGCTCGGCTTCTTCTCCCTCGAAGTCCTCCCGGCCTCCTATGAAATTCCCGTAGCGTGCTATCAAGGGTCAGTCACCGTCGAAGGCTTTGATGAAAATGTTCCTGAGGTCTTCGCTCCCGGAGTCCTTGGGGTTGGTGACCATGCCTGTCGACTCTGAGGCTAGAGTGACCAGCGTGTCCATGCTCGAGGCGTAGGCCGACTCTTCGACCCCGGCGTCCCTGACCGAGCGCGCGACCCCCATCATCCCAAGCAGGCTCCTCAGAGAGTCCGAGAGGCGCCTCCCTCGGTACTTGGGCGGGATGAGCAAGTTCAACCTGTCGTACCTTTCGGGACAGGCGTCGTAGTTGAAGTCTACGACGTAGGGGAGCAGGAGGCCGACGGCCTTCCCGTGGGGGAGCTTGAAGGTCGCGCCGAGGGAGTGCCCCAGCGCGTGGACCAACCCGATCTGAGAGTTGGAGAAGGAGAGCCCAGCCATGGACGCCCCGATGTGGACCTGGCCCCGGGGCCCGAGGCCTCCCGGGTCTCGCATCACGCCTTCGATGTTCTCCGAGATCAGCTCCAGAGCCTTCTCGGCCATCGCATCGGAGAAGGGGTTGTGCCATGTGCTCCCGTAGGCCTCCACGGCGTGGGCGACGGCGTCCGCGGCCGTGTTCCTCGTCTGCTCGGGCGGAAGAGAGACCACCAAGGAAGGGTCGAGGATGGCATAGTCGGGGAGGATTTCTGGGGACGCGAGCTCGTGCTTCCTCTTCTCGTTTTCCTCCGAGAGGACGGCAGCCCAGGTGCACTCGGAGCCGGTGCCGCTGGTCGTCGGGACGGCGATGAGGCGGCTCTTCGTCCTGAGGCCCAGCTGGACGAGGGGGGTGATGTCATACACCGTCAGGTCGGGGCGCTCGTACAGGGCGAAGAGTATCTTGGCGGTGTCTATCGACGAGCCGCCCCCCGCCGCTACGAACCAGTCCGGCGAAAACCCCCTGACCTTCTCTAAATGCGCCGTCATCTCGGACAGGGGAGGCTCCGCCGATACGTCCCCCACGGCAAGCGACTCGGCGCCCTCAGGGAGCGCCCCGCGCACCCGCTCGGGAAGTTCGGTCCCGAGGAGGTAGCGGTCGGTGATTATCGCCGCGCGCCTGATGGGGAGGGAAGAGAGGTAGGAGAGCGCCTCGTCCCCGAAGACGACCTGCGGCGAACGAAAGAACCACATCAGAACTCGGTCTGGACGCTGGCCGTCGTGTTCACCATCTCTTTGGCCGCCTTGGTGAACCTCATGATCTTCATCATGGAGCCCTGGAGCTTGAACTTCCCGGTCAGAAGGCCCTGGATCGGGTCGATCTCCTTGTTGATCAGCTTCCGCCAGTTGCCGTAGGGGCCCGCGTACTTGTACTCCGGAGTCGGGAGGTCAGACTCTGTCAGCGAGAACTTCGCGTCCCTGCATTTGCCGTGGTAGAGGTCGAGGTAGATGAACGCGTCTTTGTCCAAGGCGCTGTCTTTCTGCACCACGAAAGTGATGGCGCCCTCCCAGTTCTTCCCGGCGTCCTCGTAGCTCTTGTTCGCGTTGAGCTTCTCCGCATACAGCTTCGTCCACTCTTCGCTTGGAAACCTGGCCATCTCGACCGGGGCGTCAGAGCGGACGCCTATCATAAAAGGGCTGGCCCTGGGCCCGACCCGAGCTGTGCGGGCCCCCGCCAAGCGTTAAATCGCACGGAGAGCGCGTACCGCGCGGGCATCAACCGCCAATGTTGGTCCTCGGGAACCGGCGATGAAGACAGCGGCGTATGTCGGCGTCCTTTCGATAGCGGTCCTGCTGTTGCTCTCGGCTGGGGCGCCCGCCTACGCGAGCGCGGGCCAGACCAGGACGCCGATAAAGCACCTGATCAACATATACCTGGAGAACCACACCTTCGACAACTTTTTCGGGGTCTATCCCCTCGACCCTTCGTCTCCTAACCAGAGCCTGGTCGCGAGCCTTTCCACCCCGACGAACATGCTGGACGCCAACTCCACGGCGAACGTGCCCAGCCCGGTCCCTCCTGGCACGTTTTCCACCCCCGACCCGGTCGAAGGGAACACGGCCTATCACATCGACTGGAACGGAGGGAAGATGAACGGGTTTGTGGACGGAAGCGGTCCCTCCTCGATGACATACTACACCGCCTCCCAGCTGGGCCCCCTCTGGGACCTGGCCGAAGAGTACTCTTTGGCCAACATGTACTTCGCCCCCCTGCTCTCCGAGAGCGCCCCCAACACCATGTACTACCTCGCCGGATACTCGCCGATCATGAACGACTATGGCCCGCCTCCTTCCATCCCGTTCTCCCAGACGATCATGGGGGAGCTCCAGAGCTACGGCGTCTCCTGGGGGTTCTTCATCCCCTACCAGAGCCAGGGGGCGACATACTCTGAGTGGAGCCACGTGTCCGGCATGAACGACCGTCTGGGCAACGTCTTCTCCTGGAGCACGTTCACGTCAGACCTGAGCTCCGGAGACGTCCCGTCTGTGAGCTGGGTCTTTTCACAGGGCGCAAACGGCACCGACCAGGGGGCGCCCTCCAACGTCCTGAAGGGGGAGATGTGGATAATCTATCTGATCAATGAGATAGAGCGGAGCCCCATCTGGAGCTCGACGGCCATAACGATAACATGGGACGACCCCGGCGGATACTATGACCAGGTGCCCCCTCCCGTCATCGACGGGGTCCAGTCGGGCTTCAGGCTCCCGATGATCCTCGTCTCCCCCTTCGCCAAGGAGGACTACGTGTCGAACACGGTGTTGACGCACTCGTCGATCCTCGCGCTCATCGACTACAACTGGGAGGTCCCCGCGCTCAACCAGTATGTCTCGCGCGTGAACATCCCGCTCGACTTCTTCGATTTCAGCGCGCCATACGGAGGGGGTGGCGTCCCAAGAGCGCCAATGACGTTCGACTTCGGCTCGAACTTTCCCCTCCCGCAGTCGCCTTACTTCGACCTTCCAGGCAACCTGCAGTCGCAGCAGATCTCCGGCGCTTTCCCGATGCAGCCGCAGTACAGCCTGTCCAGCCTCCCATATCCGAGGCACGGCTCGACCAACACGACTCTGTCCTCTCTGGGCCCGGGGGTGTTCGTCCAGGCTGACTCGGCTGTCGTCCCGTTCTACGCGTCTGTCTACTTCCTCACCCTCCTGGTGGCTGCGAACGTCGCTCTCCTCGCCTGGGGGGTCAGGGTCAGGAAGAGGGAGAGGGGATAGAGTTGTCATCACTATGGAAGTCTGTCTCGGGCCTGGCGGTCTTTTCCCTCACGGGGTCCCTTTTCTCTACAAGTTTGCTGCTCTGGTTCGGATACGCGTCGCAGCTCGTCTATACCATCGGGGACACCAGGCAGCTGGGCCCCCTGTTCCTTGGCATAATCGCGGGGAGCATGCTCTTCTCGCTCGTCGGCTACCTGACCAGGCCCACCCTGAGCGTCCTCATTCTGGAGACGTTGGCCGCGTCCTTGCTCCTCGCGGTCTCCTACTCGGCCATGGTGCTCGACTCGTTCGTGCTCGGCGGGACGACGGTCCTCGCGGTCTCCTTCGCCATGTCTTCGGCCCTGGCCCCGGTTGGGACGCTGCTGAGGCTGGACAGGGGGCCTTACTCCCTCCCCATGAGAGCGATGTTCGGAACGGCGCAGGGGCTGCTGACCATCCTGTTCGTCTTCCTCTACGCGTACCACTACGAGGCGAACGGCCAGCTCGACTTCTACGTCGGGCCCCTTGTCCTGCTGGCGCTTTCGCTCCTCTCTTCTATGGTCCTCATGCGCGTCAGATAGGACCCGGGTCATCGCCTTGTCAGAGAATGGGCGCGTTGATAAGACGGCCTGTGTGACAGCCGCCCTGTGGGGCCGCGGCGTCCCGACGGGGAGTGAGCGGGTGGAGAGCTCTGCCTGAGGCCGCGCCGGGCTCGGACGTCGCGATCATAGGCGCCGGGGTGGTCGGTCTGGCCGTAGCGCACCGCCTCGCGGGCTCGGGGAAGAGGGTCGTGGTGGTCGAGAAGGAGAAGGGCCCTGGGATGGGGGTCACCGCGGGGCAGGCGAACGTCATCCATGTGATCCAACTCCCGTTTGGCTCGCTGAAGAGCAAACTCGCAAGGAGGGGGAACCACATGTACGACGACCTCTGCCGTGAGCTCGGGGTCAGGCTGAACCGGATGCCCGCCCTCCTGGTGGTGAACAGATGGCTCGCAGTCCCTGTTCTGCTCGCCGCCTTCGCCTACGTCAAGCTTGAGCTCGGCAAGGAGTTCAGGGTCAGTCTGATGAGGGGGAGCAGCCTGAGGAAGGCCGAGCCCTCGCTGGCCGTGGGGGTCATCGGGGGGTTGAAGGTCGACGGCTATGGGACTGTGGACGTCCATGAACTGGTGTCGCGCCTCGCTGACGCTTCGACGGCCAGGGGCGTGACGTTCAGGTTCGGCTGCAAAGTGACGTCGGCGGACGCCCGTGAAGAGGCGGTGTCGCTGAAGACCTCCTGCGGCGAGATAAGGGCCAGGGTCGTCGTCAACGCCGCGGGACTGTACTCCGACGAGGTCGCGGCTGCCTTCGGAGTAGACCTAGGGAGGCTCGAGCCAGGGCTGGGCGTCATGGCGGTGTGCTCGGGCCTATCTCTCAAGTGCATCGTCGCGCCGCTCCCGCTGGGGACGGGCTCGAAGACGAAGGGGGGCGCGCTGATCCCCGCCACCGACGGCACGACGATCGTTGGACCCACCCTCAGGGTCACCCAATCGAAGGAGGACAGGGCCTACACGGAAGAAGACCTGGCCCAGCTGACAGCGAAGTTCGGCCCTCTTCTAAAGGCGGTCTGGAAGACTGTAAGGGTGTACGTCGGGACGAGGCCCCTCTCCCCTACAAGGGACTTCATCATAGACTATCGCCCACAGAAGAGGGTGGTGAACCTGGTGGGGATCGAGTCCCCTGGCCTGACAGCCGCTCCTGCCATCGCCGAGATGGTGGAGCGCATGATAGCGGGGCCCAATCAATGAGCGCAGAGGACAGCCTGTTCGCGTCGGTGGACGTCGGGACCACGTCCATCAAGCTCGGCGTCTATGAGTCCGATCTCGTCCGGAGGCGCTCGGAGGTCGCGACCGTCCCGGTGAGCTCCGAAGGGCTCCAAGACGCGGAGCAGCTGTTCCACGCGGTGAAGCACCTGCTGCTGAGGGGGAAGGAGCTGGGTGCGAAGTCTGCCGGGCTCGCGACCTACAGGGCATCGACTGTCGCCTGGAGGAAAGACGGCACCCCCCTGACGCCCGTCGTCACGTGGACAGACAGGGAGGTCTACGACACGTACAGGAGGCTTCCCCTGCACGTCAAGGCCCTGGGCAAGATACCCCCGCTGGACCTCGTGATATCACCGTATTCTCCAGTGATCAGGTTTCTCAGGCTGAAGGAGCTCAACCCGGCGCTCCCGGAAGGGAGCATGCAGTGGACCATCGACGCATACCTCGCCTACAGGCTGACCGGCAAGTTCGTCTCGGATGCGACCAACGCATGCCTGACAGGCATCATAGACCCGAGGAGCATGAAGGAGATAGGGATCGTGAGGTCGCTCTTCGGGCTGAAGATGGAGACCCCGACCATCGTAGAGAACGCGGAGAAGATCGGCGAGTTCGAAGGGATGGAGCTCAACGCCCTGGTGGCGGACCAGCAGGCGGCCTGCGTGGGCGAGTCTGCCTTGGAGAGAGGGGTCGCCAAGGTCACCAACGGCACCGGGACGTTCGTCGACGTCCCGACGGACGGGTTCGCGAGGAGAGGCCAGCTGATCCCCCTGGTCCTTCTCAAGGAGCGGGGGAAGACCCGATTCGGGGTCGAAGGGTACCTCCCCACCACGGGAAAGGCGGTCGACCTGATGCTCGCCATCGGCCTGATGCGGAGCTACTCTGACCTCGAGGTCGCAGGCAGGGGCGGGGTCAGCTTCATCCCGGCGCTGTCGGGCCTGCAGGTCCCCCGTGCGCCCGGCGCCAAGGGGGTCATCGCAGGTCTCGACCTGAAGACCGAGAGGAAGGACATCGTGTCAGGCCTTCTGACGGCGATCTCCTTCCACACGAGGTTCGTCCTGGAGCAGTCGGGCGAGGCGCCGAGGGTCCTGAGGGCCGACGGCGGCCTCTCGAAGTCAGACGAGCTCCTCAGGAGGATATCCGAAGCGACCGGCATCGGCGTCGAGCGGGCTGCAGACCTCGAGGCCACCTCGAGGGGGCTGGCCATGCTCCAGATGGCGGCCTCGGGGAAGGGGCGGCTCGAGGAGCTAGCCAAAGTCAGAAGGGAGACAGAGGTTTTTAGCCGGAGCGCGGACGCCAAGCTGGAGGACGAGTACGGAAAGTGGCTGGACCTGGCGACTTGGCTCAAGAACTCGAAGAGCTCCTTCCAGGCCGAGTAACGACGGATGTCGCAGCCTACCTGAAGGACTGGTGGCCCTTGCAGTGGGTGACGGACGAGCCGATAGGCAGCGCGACGGCCGCGGCCAGACCTGCGAACGTCGCCGAGCTCGTCAGGCTCGTGGACTTCGCTTCCACCAGGGGGGTCCCGCTCTATGTCAGGGGAGGGGGAAGCTCGGTGACCGGGGCGTCGATCCCATCGGGAGGGGTGGTGGTCGACACGGCGTCGCTCGACCAGATACTGGACCTGGACGAGACGAACAGGACGGTGACCGTGCAGGCCGGGGTGAAGCTGAGCGCCCTCGAGTCGAAGCTGAACGAAAAGAGGCTGAC
>DAHXUN010000010.1 GCA_027386095.1 Nitrososphaerota archaeon
CGGCGACGGTCGGACTCGAACCGACGGCCAATTGGTTAACAGCCAATTGCTCTACCACGCTCCCCGGCCGTTTCACGGCCTCTGAGCTACGTCGCCGCGTTTCGACGGGCAAGAACATCGGCTGAAAAACGTTGTTTACCACCTCATTCGGGCCACGGATGGGATGGGGCCGCAGGATTCCAGTCGGGACAGGGACGACGTCGAGGGGATCATCCGCGCCTTCTACGAGGCCGGGCAGAACAAGGACCTCACCGCCCTCGCAGACTTCCACTCCTCCAGGGACTCGTTCACGAAGTTCGACGAGAACCCCCCCTACACCCGCCAGAACTCTGACGAAGCCTTCGTCTACGAGCAGGCCGCCTTCGCCAACATCTCAGACTATCGCTACGCCATAGAGGACCTCAGGATCGACTTCTTCGGGGGTGCAGCTGTGGCCACCTTCTATCTCACCTACGGAGGGATGTTCGTCAACGACTACTCGTTCGAAGGGTCCCCTGTCAGCGGCAGGGCCAGGGTGACGATGGTGGTGGTGAGAACGCCCAGAGGATGGAGAATAGCACACGAGCACCTTAGCCGGTATCCCGACTGGGTCGCACAGGGCTCGGCCAAGAAGTAGCCCTGCCCAACGGTTAACTACCAACCTTCCGCCCTGGACATCGGTTGCCCCTCAACCTGTACGACGCATGGTATTTCATAATGGGCTTCCTCCTGGCCAACGGGGTGCCGCACTTCGTCTTCGGCAGGGCGGGCAAGCTCTTCCGCAGCCCTTTCGGACAGCGCTCGCCGCCGAAGGTCAACGTCGCCTGGGGGTGCGCGAACTTCCTTCTGGCGACCATCATCGGCCTCGCCTTGGCGTATCTGGGCCTCTATGACTCCTACTCCCTCATCCTGCTGCTCCTGGGCTTCTGGCTCATGGTCCTGAATTTCGGCTTCTCAATCAAGAGGTTCCTCAACGAATAGGAGAGGAGAGATGTGGGCCCGGCCGGATTTGAACTGGCGACCGACCGGTCTCTCCGAGCGGCTCCTATGAGCCGGTCGCTCTAACCGAACTTCTCGCAGGATGCTCTGAGCTACGGGCCCACTTTCGCGGCTCCTTGGCTGCCACCTTTAAGCGCCGCGGCCAAACCTAAATAACCCCCGGGATAGTCTAAAACCCAGTAACAGTGAGCAAGGACCAAGACGAGGGATTCGAGGACATTCTGGCCGAACTCGACCGCGAAGAGGCGCGCGTGAAGATACGGATGGAGATGAGGCGCTTCGGCAAGCCCACCACCGTGATAGAAGGGATTACCATGAGCGACAAGGACCTTCACGAGCTGAACTCCAAGATGAAGAGGGCGCTGGCGACCGGCGGGACGGTGAAGGACGGGATAATGATACTTCAGGGAGACCACAGGGAGAGCGCCGCGAAGATGCTCAAGGAGAACGGGTTCTCCGAGGGCTCCATAGAGATAATCTGAATTCTGTCCGGTCTCACTGTTCAAACTTTTAAAGGGTAAAGCGGGCCGCGAGCACGAGAAGTCCTATGTCGAAGCCTATCGTGACCTTCGCAGACTTCGCCAAGCGGATAGTCATCGTAATCCTGTTCCTTTTGCTTGTCCTGGTGGTGGTCGGCCTCCCAATCTACTATGTCATCGGCACCTACCTGCACCTTCCGGTCGACTTCGTCCATATAGCCAGCAACCCGGGCCTTGTCTTGGCCTTCGTCCTCCGCCTCCTCTCCACCGAGCCGATCAAGACCCTCTTCGCTCTCGCAATATTCCCGGGTTTCTCGTTCGTGGCCATCTATGGGACCATATTGATGGGCTGGGTCGAGAGGAAGATGACTGCGAAGATCCAGCTCAGGACGGGTCCGATGTACGCCGGGAAGGTCGAAGGCATACTCCAGAACGTGGCTGACTTCCTCAAGCTCGCGTTCAAGGAGATGGTAATCCCCGACGGGGTGGACACGGCCACCTTTGTGGCCGTCCCCTTCGCCCTCATGGCTGTGGCAGGAGCCCTTGTGGCCCTGCTCCCGCTCTCCCCCACCGTCTTCATCGCCAACCCCTCGGTCGGCGCGATCCTGGTCTTCGCCATCCTGGGCTTCACCCCCCTGGTCGTCCTCGTCGCCGGGTGGGCCAGCAACAGCAAGTTCCCGTTCCTGGGGGGGCTGAGGGCGCTCCACCAACTGGTGGCCTACGAGATACCCATGATCCTCTCCCTGGTCGGGGTGGTGGTCCTGGCGGGCTCTCTGAACCTCATGGACATCGTCAACGCCCAGGCGGGGATCTGGTACATCATCCCTGAGTTCCTGGCCGCGGTGGTCTTCTACATCGGAGCCCTGGCTGAGCTCGAGCGGATCCCCTTCGACCTCCCCGAGGCTGACAGCGAGCTCGTGGCCGGGTGGCAGACAGAGTATACGAGCATGCTCTTCGGAAGCTTCCAGCTGGCGAACTTCACCAGGATGTACGTCATGGCCGGGCTCTTCACTACCTTCTTCCTGGGCGGCTGGCTCGGGCCCGCCCCAGTCCCGCCTGTGGTATGGTTCCTGGTGAAGGTCACCATCGTGGACGTCTTCCTCATGCTCCCGCGAAGCATCATGCCCAGGCTAAGGATCGACATGCTTCTCAGGGCGGGCTGGGTGAAGCTCCTCGCGATCTCGTTCGCCAACATCTTCCTGACTATGGTCCTTGTTTCTCTGGGGGTAGTCCACTAGTGGGGACCTGGGGCTACGTCAAAGGAGTGCTGGTGGCGACCTGGTCTGGAATCAGGCACTTCTTCCGCCCTCGGATGACCCTCCGCTACCCTGAGCAGAAGCAGGACCTTGAGGGCCCCGGTTACAGGTATGACGCCCGCCAGGGGGTCGGGCTCCCCGGGTTCAAGGGGAGACACGTACTCAGGTTCGAGAAGTGCACCGGGTGCCAGCTCTGCGCCATAGCCTGCGACGGGGTGGCGGTGGCCATAGAGATGCAGAAGGTCGAGAAGGGGAAGCCCCAGAACAAGAAGGAGATCTGGCCGGCCGTGGACTACGGCAGGTGCCTCCCTCCTTCCACGCCGATTACGACCATGGACGGGATCAGGCCTTTGTCAGAAATCAGGGTGGGCGACAAGGTCCTCACCCACACTGGCAAGTTCAGGAGAGTGACAAAGTTGTTCAGCAGGTCGTACACCGGGACCCTCTACACGTTCAGGACGACAGGGAATCCCGAGCCTCTCACCACCACGGAAGACCACCCGATTCTGGTCTTCAGACACGGTGAGACTACGTGGTCTTTCGCGAACGAAGTTGAGAGGGGCGCATTCCTCACTCGACCTCTCATCTCGGACACCGTTCTTATGCGGCTGGGGCCGCACGCAAGTCTCTACTCCAAGGAGCCATTAGCTGAACCTGCTTCACGCGGAACTTCACCTGGAATGCAGCTGGAAACGTCTGGTATGGCCGTCTCGGAGGTGGTCAGCATCGAGACTGCGGAGGTTGAGGATTATCTCGTACAGAATCTGGAGGTGGAAGCCGACAACAGTTACGTCGCAGCAAACCAGAGCGTACACAATTGCGTGTTCTGCGGCCTCTGCATAGAGCCCGACACTGACGTCGTCACCAACCCTGGCCTGAAGCAGATAAGCCGGCTGGCGATCGGCGACTTGGTGCTCACCCATTCCGGGGAATACAAACCCGTCACGAAGGTCTGGGACATGACCTACACAGGCAGATACTATGGAATCCACGCATCCGGCAAGCCCGAGCCGCTCCGCTGCACCGCAGACCACCCCATAGTGGCAGTCCCAAGGCTCGCTTTGGACCGTAAAGGCAGGCGCCTCCTCGGGGCAACGGCCCCTCTGTCCTTCCACAAGCCCGGGGACCTCAAGGCCGGTGACTATCTTGTAAGCCCCATCGTGAGGAAGGTCGTCCACGTCGACAGGTATGAGAATGACGTACCGACGAACGGAGGAGCCAAGGCAGCCCGCCGGCTCTCTCTTGACGCTACGCCAGAGCTCTTCCGGCTGATAGGCTACTACTTCTCTGAGGGTTCGTGCGACGGCGGCGGGAGGGTAAACTTCGACTTGAAGAAAGAGGGCGAGGCGTATGCCGAGGACTGTTCTTCGCTTGCTGCCCGGTTCTTTGGCGAAGGGTGCGAGCCGACGAAGAACGGACAGCACGGGCTGCGGTTCGTCCTGGGCTCGACCTTGGCTGAGGACTTCTTCTCCCAATTCGGCAGAGGAGCCTCCGACAAGAAGATGCCGGACTGGGTCTTCTTCGCCGAGCCTGAGAAGCAAGCTGAACTCCTGAGGGGCGGGTGGCAGGCAGACGGTCGCAGGGCGAGTCAGGCCGGGGAGAATGGTCTCGGCATCGTCACAGCTTCGAAAGTTCTCGCATTCCAGCTCCAGTCTGTCTATGCCAGGTTGGGGGTAGTCGCTACCGTAGATGCTCAAAGTTCGCCAGGTGAACCGGTGGCCTTCCAAGTCAACGTCTTTGGGCGTTGGGCTGCCAAGCTGGCGGGTCTGTGGAACGTGAAATTCGACTATAGCCCTTCGAAGCAGGCGGACAAGTTCCACATCGACGACAGGTACGTCTACCTCCCGATCAAGAAGATCGAGGTCGAGGAGGTCGAGAACCATCGCGTCATGGACGTCACTGTGGAGGACGACCATACTTTCGCACCGCTCGGACTCGCCACCTCAAACTGCGTAGACGCCTGCCCCTTCGACGCCCTCGACATGACCAACGACTACGAGCTGGCGGCCTATGACAAGATGAGCCTGAAGTACACGCCCGACATGCTCGCCGTCCCCCCGAAACTGGAGGGGAAGAAGTACAAGGTGAAGTTCGACACCGAGAAAGGGGTGGTCACCTACGACTGACGCCGTCTTCGTGGCAATGGCGGTAGTCACCGTGGGGAGCGCGATAGTCTCCCTCGAGGCCAAGGAGCTCGTATACGGCGCGATAGGCCTCGCCGGCTCGCTCTTCGGGGTCGCTACCCTGTTCTTCCTCCTCAACGCCCCCTACGTCGCGGTCTTCCAGATTGCGGTCTACATCGGAGCCGTGGCTGTCCTGATTCTGTTCACCGTCATGCTGGTGAGGCAGGAGGGGTTGGCCAAGGAGGTGAAGCCGAAGTCGACGACGGCGGCGGGGATAATAGCCGCGGTGGCGGTGATTCTTGCGCTGACCTTCGCTGTCCTGGCCACAAACCTTTCGAGGTTCACAGCCATCACCAACACGGCTACCTACATAGACATAGGCAAGCTCATCTCAACCGGCGACGCGCCGGTCCTGGAAGTGCTCGCCTTGGTCCTGGCGGCATCCATCGTGGGCGCCCTGGCCCTGTCTAGGGTCGACAGAGGAGGGGGTGCGCACTGACCAGCCTTGCGGACTTCGTCATTGTCTCCGCCTGCCTCTTCGGCGTAGGGGTCTACGGGCTGGTGACCAAGAGGAACGCCCTGCGGCTCCTCTTCTCAATCGAGTTCATGATCAACGCAGCGAACCTTAACTTCGTCGCCTTCAACCAGTACCTGCCCTATCAGGAGGCGAGCAACGCCCTGGGCCAGACGGTCGTGCTCTTCTCCATCGCCCTGGCAGCCGCCGAGGCCGCGGTCATTCTGGCAATAGTCGTAGTCGCCTATAGGCTCCGCAACGACATAGACGTGAGTGAGATGAAAACCCTGGAGGGATAGAAGTGCCACAACTCAACATCGACCCCACCGGCCGGGCCCCCGGGTCCAAGCTCCGATAGCAAGGGTTGCCCATGGAATACATCCTTCTTCAGACGGTGGCTGTCCCACTCGCGGTCGCCCCCGTCGTCCTCCTCCTCGGGAAGAAGCTGGGGCGCCATGTGGGCTGGATAGCCTTCGCCTCCCTGCTCTATACGACCCTCCTCCTCGCCTACCTCGGGACCTCGCTCTTCAACGGGGGTCCGAACGTGACCGAGTCCTACGCCTGGGCGCCAGTCTCCGGGCTGACCTTCGGGTTCCTCGGCGACAACCTCAGCGTCCCTGTGGCGCTGATGATGAACATCGTCGTGATGGCGACGGCCGTCTACTCGATGGGATACATGAAGCACAGGCTGGAGGTCATGTACGGCGAGGAGAGGAAGGGCCAGTACGCCATCTACTTCCTCAACTTCATGCTCCTTGACGCCGGGCTGATCGGCGTCTCGCTTGCGACCAACCTCCTCGAGCTGTACATGTTCCTGGAGCTAATGTTGATACCTTCGACATTCATGGTCGCCCTCTTCGGGTACACCAACAGGGAGAGGACGGCCATGATGTACTTCCTCTGGAACCACCTCGGCGCGTTCATCTTCCTCGCTGGAATCGTCGTGGCCTACTCAGCCACCGGGAGCTTCCAGATATCCTCCCTGTCGACCATCCCGCTGGGGACCGTGGCCTACTGGGCCGTTGGGCTCATCCTCGTCGGCTGGCTAATCAAGATGGCCATCTTCGGGGTGCACCTCTGGCTACCTACGGCCCACGCAGAGCACCCCACCTCCTTCGCCCCGTTCATCGTCACCATAGTCGGCGTGGGCAACTACGTGGTGGTGAGGCTGCTGGTGGAGGGGATGCGGTCAGCCTTCATCCCCTTCGCCTTCCCACTCATGATCATGGCGGTGATCACCATGGTCTACGGAGGGGCGATGACGATGGTGCAGAACGACGTGAAGTACCTCTACGCCTGGTCCACCATCAGCCAGAACGCCTACTCCCTCCTCGGCATCGGGAGCCTGAGCGTGTTGGGGGTGTCGGGCGGGCTCTTCTACTTCCTGAACCACATCATCGGCAAGACGATCCTATTCTGCGTAGCCGGCATCATGATCACCCAGGTGGGGACAAGGGACATGCGCAAGATGGGCGGGCTGGCTGGGAAGATGCCCCTCACCGCAGCGGTCGCCCTGATCGGCTCCATGATACTCTCTGCGGTCCCTCCGACCGGGGGCTTCCAGGCAGAGTGGCTGCTGTTCGAAGGCGTCTTCACGCGCGGGATCGCGGGGGGGCTGGCCTGGAACTTCGTCGTGGCGATAATGGGTCTGGCTGCGACCGCGCTCACCGTAGCCTACACATTCTGGCCGATGCGTAAGATATTCTTCGGCCCCCTGTCAGACGACCTGATGGGGGTGAAGGAGGCCCCGCTCATCATGACCGCTCCGCTAATCTTCCTCGCCGCCCTGTCCATAGTGATCGGCATCTATCCTGACCTCTTCTTCAGGTCCCTCTACCACTTCGCGAGCACGATAGGATTGTCAGGTAGATAGGAAATGACAGCGGTCCCGATCCCATCTTACTTCGTCTGGCTCATCTTCCTCCTCCCCTATGCGGGGACGCTGGCCGCGCCTCTCACCGGCAGGGGGCGGATCCGAGACGTAGCGGCCGTCCTCTTCTCCTTCCTCTCCGCCATCTTCGCTCTCGTCCTCCTCGTACCCGTGATCGAAGGCAATACCATCTCCCTGGTCAACTCGCTGATCCCTGCCTCTGTCCCGTGGATCCCCGAGCTCGGAATCAGCTTCGGGGTGCTCTCGGACCCGTACACCGTGATCATAGCGAACCTGGTCGCCTGGATCAGCTTCCTCGTCATGCTGTACAGCGTCGACTACATGAAAGGGGACAGCGGGCTCACAAGATACTGGTTCTTCATGAGCTTCTTCATCGGGAGCATGCAGCTCATCGTCCTATCCAACAACCTCCTCTCGCTCTTCATCGGCTGGGAGGGGGTCGGCCTTTGCAGCTACGCCCTGATAGGCTACTACTACCACGACGAGAAGGAGAACTGGGTCGGAACCCCCGGCTCCAAGGCCCTGGGGATGGAGCAGGCCTACCCGCCTTCTCACGCCGGGATGAAGGCGTTCTTCATGACGAGGATAGGGGACATGGCGATGTTGGCTGGGATACTGATCCTGTTCATCTACTCAGGGACTTTCAACTATCAACAGCTGGCGTCGTCCACAGGCTGGGCGACGTCTCTGGCCGCCGGAGGGCTGCTGGTCCCAGTCGCCCTGCTGATATTCGGAGGTGCAGTGGGGAAGTCCGCCCAGTTCCCGCTCCAGGAGTGGCTCCCTGACGCCATGGCGGGGCCCGCCCCCGTCTCCGCCCTGATCCACGCGGCCACCATGGTCAACGCGGGTGTGGTACTCGTCGCGCGCATAGGGCCCATATTCTACTTCGCCCTTCAGTCCAACCCTGCCCTGATCCAGCCCTTCTTCATGGTGGTAGCGTGGATCGGTGCCATCACCGCCTTCTTGGCGGCCACCCAGGCGATGGTGGGCTTCGAGCTGAAGAAGCTCCTCGCCTATTCCACCATATCACAGATAGGT
Source organism: Nitrososphaerota archaeon (assembly GCA_027386095.1). The sequence continues at coordinate 8,280 of DAHXUN010000010.1, forward strand.
TACATGATGCTGGGCCTCGGCCTCGCGGGCCTCTCGACCAACTTCGCGGAGGGGCTGTCGGCCGGCCTTTACCAACTGTTGAGTCATGCCATATTCAAGGCAGCGCTGTTCATGACGGCCGGGGTACTGATTCATCTCACAGGGACCAAGTACGTCAACGAGATGGGCGGGCTGAAGGAGAAGCTGAAGATCACCTTCGCAGTCTTTCTCATCGCCGCAGCTTCCCTCTCGGGAATCCCCCCGCTCAGCGGCTTCTTCGCGAAGGACGCCATCCTGGCGACGGCGTGGGGGTCTGGGCAGTACGGCCTTTTCCTCCTGGGGTCGGCGACCGCAGGACTGACCGCATTCTATGCGTTCAGGATGGTCGGCCTCGTCTTCTACGGGGTGAGGGAGAAGCACGCCGGGGAGGGGACCGGCCACGAGCTCAAGGAGCCATCGCCCATCAGCTGGATCCCATACTCGGTCCTCGCTGCGGGGACCGTCCTGATCGGCGTCCTCGGCATCTTCAACTTCCAGGGGGACCTGCAGGGTGCCTCTGTCGCATACATCTACAGCCTGTTCAAGGGTGCCAGCTTCAGCAGCCTGAACTCGACCTCCTCATTCAACTTCGTCTCGTCGGGGATCACCCTGGCGTTCGCCCTGACCGGTTTGCTCCTGGCTGTCCAGCTCTACGTGCGGAGGAAGACGGCTCCCTCCGCCCTGGTCAAAGAGTCCGGCCTGGCCCACGGCCTCTACCGCTTCCTCGAGAACCGCTGGTACATCAACGCCATCTACTACAGGGTGTTCGTCGACGCGCCTCTGCGAGCTTCATATTGGACCTTGGACAACTTCGAGCTGGGCGTCCTCCAGAGGGTCCACGGAGGCGGGGCCAACCTGGCCATCGGGGTCTCTGCAGTCGGGAACTGGTTTGACCGGCACGTCGTGGACGTCGCCTCTGACGGCTTCGCCAGGGCCGGCCAGGGCCTCTCGAAGGTCTTCCGGAGGCTGCAGACCGGCATCCTCGAAGAGTACGCTCTGGTGTTCGCCATCGGCCTCATCCTCCTGCTGCTCTTCTTCCTGTTCGTGACTGGGGTGTACACAGCGATATGATCCCAATCCTCTCGATCCTCCTGCTGCTCCCCATGGCGGCCTCGGGTCCCGCCTATCTGATACTCAGGCGCAACAAGAAGGTCGGGCAGTGGTTCACCATGGGGATCACCGGGGCGGTGCTCCTCATTGCGCTGTACGTGTTCTACTACGTCTACACGGGCTCCTCCGGCCTTGCCTCCTCAGGCATCGGGCAGTACGCCCTGACTGAACAGTACTCGTGGGTGAGCATCTCCTCCTTTGGGGTCAACTACCTCGTCGGTGTGGACGGCCTCAGCTCTCCGCTGGTCCTCGCCACCGCCATCCTGACCCTGTTCGCGGTGGTCGGCTCGAGAACGCTGATAGACCGCTCCGAGCCGAGCTACTATGCCCTCGTCCTCCTCTTCGAGGGGGCGATCATCGGAGTCTTCGTCTCACTGAACCTCGTTCTGTTCTACTTCTTCTGGGACCTGGTGATGCTCCCCATGTTCTTCCTAATCGGGCTGTGGGGAGGGGACAGGCGGAAGTATTCCGCGATGAAGTTCATGATTTTCATTTTCACTGGGAGCATGATACTGCTCCTGGCGCTGATGGCGGCGTATCTAGGGGTAAGCCCCGCGACCTTCGACATCCCCAGCCTCGCAGGAAGGATCCCGGCCTCCATCCAGTACCTTCCGCTCCTCGCATCCTTCATCGGCTTCGGGATAAAGCTCCCTGTCTTCCCGTTCCACAGCTGGCTCCCAGACGCCTACACCCAAGCTCCTGCTCCTGTGACCGTCCTGCTCGCGGGGGTGCAGTCAGCCATGGGCGGCTACGGGATAATCAGGATAAGCATAGGCCTCTTCCCTCAGGCGTCCTACCAGTGGGCCTGGGCGTTCATGGCCGTCGGCCTGGTCACGATGTTCTATGGCGCCTTCGTCGCCATACTCTCGAAGGACCTGAAGTCCATGTTCGCCTACACCAGCATCGCAGGGATGGGCTTCGTGGTCTTCGGCGCGTTCTCCTCGGCGGCGTCGGGCAGCCCGCTGGGCATGGAGGGGTCCATACTGGAGATGTTCGTTCACGCCTTCACCGCAGGTTCGCTTTTCATGCTGGCGGGATACATCCAGAAGGGGCTCGGGACCACGGAGATCTCTGCTCTGAAGGGCCTGAGGAACCTGGTCCCCAGGGCGGGGACCCTTCTCGTGTTCGCCTGCGCGGGTGCCATGGCCCTCCCGCCCTTCGGGAGCTTCGTGGCGGAGGTGCTGGTGATAATCGGAGGGATAGACGCCACCCCCTACAGCGCCGTAGCCATACTCGTCCCTGTCATGGTCGGGGGATACATGCTCTGGATGATCAGGAAAGTGGTCCTCTCGCCGGCCGAAGCGGGAGCCAGCGGTGTCGACGTGCAGGGGGTGGACTTCGGCGTCCTGGTTCTCTATCTCGTCCCCCTCATCATAATGATGTTCTTCTCCGTCCTGGTCCTCGGACCAGCCGCCCCGGTGGTCCAGCACATACTCGGGTTGGTGGTAAGATAGGATGGACTACATACTCGCAGCGGTAGTAATCCTCAGCGCGGCCGCCCTCGGCACCCCCATACTCCAGTTATTCGGATGGAGGGTCAAGCTAGAGGCCTATCTTTCGATCGCGGCCATCGCGGCCTCCATCGCTCTGATAGCGGCCAACACCGCCTTCGGGGTCACCTCTGCGGGCTTCGGGGCTCTGCTGGTGTCCGACCCCCTCGGGGACCTGTTCGCCCTCGTCGTCCTTTCGGTGACCCTCGCCGTTGCTGTGGCTTCAATCTACACCTCTCCAAGCGGACCGAGCCTCCCCTCGTACTACTCCCTCCTGATGTTCTCGGCCCTGGGGATGCTCATCCTCTCATACTCGGCCGACCTGCTGATGCTCTTCGTCGCCTGGGAGCTAATGAGCCTCCCGACCTACGCCCTTGCCGGCTTCGACAAGAAGAGGGTCCAGTCTAACGAGGCAGCTGCCAAGTACGCAATCCTCGGCGCCCTGTCTTCCGCGATCATACTCTACGCCATGAGCCTGACCTACGGCGTCGCAGGGACCACCCAGATATCGGGGGTGGTGGCCAAGCTGGCCTCCGAGCCGTTCAACCCGCTCGTCAGCGTCGCCATCCTCCTCTTCGTCGTAGGGTTCGGCTTCAAGATGTCCATAGTCCCGTTCCACATGTGGGTCCCTGACGCCTACGAAGGGTCCCCTCCGGCCATCGCCACCCTCTTCGCGACAGCGACCAAGAAGGCAGGCTTCGTGGCGGCGATCCGGGTGGTCCTGGCAGTCGCCACGGTCTACGCCCTCGCCCCGAATTCGGCCTTCACACTGGCGAACGTCCTGGCCGTCCTCGCGGTCATCACGATGACCCTGGGGAACGTCGCGGCGCTGACGCAGAAGACCATGACCCGGCTGCTCGCCTATTCCAGCATCGCCCAGGCAGGCTACATCCTGGTGGGCTTTGCGATCTTTGCCTACAGCCAGCAGACGGGACTGTACTCCTACAACGCGATGCTCGGGATGACCGGCTCCCTCTTCCACATAATCAACCACGCGATAATGAAGGGGGCCGCCTTCCTGGCCGCCACGCTCGTAATTCTGCAGCTGAAGAGGGGAGATCTTGGTGTCTACAGCGGCCTCGCCAAGAGGATGCCTGTGACCGCCTTCACCATCGCGATCTCCTTCCTAGCCCTGGGAGGGATCCCCCCGCTCAACGGATTCTGGAGCAAACTCCTCATCTTCGTCTCAGTCATCAACACTCCCCTGGCGTGGGTGGCCGTCGCGGCGATACTGAACAGCGCTTTCAGCCTCGGGTACTACTTCTGGGTCATAAAGCGGATGTACTTGGACTCCGGGGAGAGCACAGAGAGGGTCCACGAGCCGCTCGGTTTCGTGGTGATCTTCGCGATACTGGTCGGCCTCATGATAGGGATAGGTCTCTTCCCACAGCAGTTCATCAGCTTCGCCTCAAGCGCCGCATCTGGGCTCTTCCCATAGCCGGCGGAGAATCGGTCCCCGGGGATAGGACGCCTGTAATATTCTTAGATACGCATATATATGGTAATCCGACGGAGTCAAATCCAAGTTTTCCAGCATGGCAGTAGTCAGTCCTGAACTAGCGCTTGCGGCCGCAATAGTGATGGCCGGTGGTCTCATAGGGACCGGAATCGCGCAGCAGGGGATTGGAGCTGCCGGGATGGGGATCATCGCAGAGAAGCCGGAGAAGTTCGGCCAGGTCCTGTTCTTCTTCGTGATTCCAGAGACGCTGTGGATAATCGGTTTCGTACTCGGAGTAATCCTACTCCTCAACATCCTCTAGCGGGGTCTGGCACCCTTGATGGGCGTAGACTCTCTGCTCAAAGAGGTCGAAGAGAAGCGAAGCAGGGCCCTTGACGCCCTCGAAGAGGAGTTCAAGGCCAAGCGGGAAGAGATTGGGAAGAGGACAGCTTCTGAGTCGTCTTACATCGCGGAGGCCGCTATGAAGGAAGCGGGCGATCTTTCCCAGAAGGAGACCACGAGGGTGCTGGGAGCGGCGAAGCTCCAGGCGAAGAAGGCCATGTTCGACGCGACCGAGGCCCTCTTGGAGAACAACATCTCCCTCCTGAAGGAGGAGCTGGCGAACTACGCCGAGTCCCCTGCCTACAAGCAGCTCCTGTCTAAGATGGCGGCCTATGCTGCCAAGAGGCTTGGAGGGAAGGTGGTCGTGGTGTGCCGAGAGGAGGATGCGGTGGCGCTAAAGGCAGCAGGGGTTAAGATAGCATCTTCTGACCTCAATTCGATAGGGGGGTTCAGGGCAGAGAGCTCTGACGGGACTCTCGAGATGGACCTCACCTTCGAAGAGATCCTCCGCAGCCGCGAAGACGAGGTCCGCTCGGCCATCCTCGGGAAGGAGTAGGCACCGGGAGTTTGAGCATGTCGCAGTTCGGGGGACTCGGGAGGCTTCGCGCTCTCTCACTCTCCTTTCTTGGCACGGAGAAGCTCTATGAACTCGCCCGCGCCAAGGACATCGCGGAGATAGCGCAGCAGCTCGAAGCAACGTGGTACGGCCCCGAGATAGAAGCAGCCGCCTCTACCCACAAGCCTCCGGAGCTCATCGAGGTCGCGGTCAACCGCCACCTCGTGCAGGTCAACCGGATTGCCATGCAGGCAGTGCCTCTCATGGGAAAGAGGGCGCTGACCTCCTATCTCTCGAAGTGGGACATCGAGAACATCGAGCTCATCCTGGCGGCTAAGAGCCTGGGGAGGGGGCTAGAGGAGACTGCAGCCTTCTTGGTGTCGTCCCGCAACGTCCCCGTGGGCCTCTCCCTCATGAACATCCCGCTCACAGACCTGCAGGTCTTGCTCCAGGAGCCCGACGTCGAGGGGGTGATCAACTATCTGGTGAAGTACGGCTACGGGGCGGTTCTCCTCCAGCAGCTTGGTGAGTTCCACAAGTCCAACGACCTGGGGGTGTTCACAGGGGCCCTGCAGGATCTCTACTACTCGAGGCTGTTATGGGAGCTGCGCTTCATCCGCGGCGACGAGGGAGTCCTTCGGGAGTACGTAAGGACAGAAATCACGAAGAGGAACCTACTCAACGTCCTGAAGTCTCGCGAGTCCAAGCTGAACAAGGAAGTCTTCTCGAAGCACCTGATCGAGGGGGGGCTGCTCGGGAAGTCGGAGTTCCTCGACGCCTACTCGTCTGCCGACCCGGGGGACGTCGTGAAGCGCCTTGAGCCCTGGTTCGACCTCTCCGCCCCGTTCGAGAAGTATGCCCAGTCGGGAAACCTGACCGAGTTCGAGGTCGCCATCGACAGGATGGCGGTCGCTCGGTTCCTACCGAGGTTCCGGAGCCTCCCGATCTCAGTGACGGCAGTCTTCGGGTTCGTCATACAGGCGGAGTTCGAAAGGCAGAACATCAGGAGGATAGTCTATGGCAAGCAGTACGGGATGACGGAACAACACATAAAGACTGTAATCCTAGCAGGGTAAAAAAATGAGCTTGAAACAGGCCGCCCAGACCGGCAAGATAGCGGTGTTAGGCGAGAAGGAGCTGGTCCTTGGGTACCGCCTCCTTGGGGTGGAGGACGCCATAGCCGTGACGAAAGAGGATGCCCAAAGCGTCGTGCTGGATTATTTCAACTCAGGGGAGTACGGCCTGATCATAGTCGGGAGCGAGGCCAGAAAGGGGCTCTCGCCAGCGACAAGGGAGAAGCTCGAGTCCTCCATAGTACCTCTCGTCGTGTTCATGCCCTCCACCGACTCGGCCGTGGCGGAGGAGTCGCTCGCCAAGCTGGCCAAGAGGGTCCTGGGCGTAGACCTGAAGGGGGGTTCCTGAAATGGCCGACGGGAAGGTCGTCAGGGTAAGCGGTCCGGTCGTGGCTGCCCTCGGCCTCGAAAGGGCCAAGATGTTCGACGTAGTCAGAGTCGGGGAGCAGGGGTTGGTCGGCGAAGTCATCCGCCTGCAGGGAGGGACCGCGACGCTCCAGATCTACGAGGACACCACAGGGCTCAGGCCAGGGGACAAGGTGGTCAACACAGGCCAAGCGCTCTCCGTCGAGTTAGGTCCAGGACTGCTCACCTCCATCTACGACGGCATCCAGCGACCGCTCAACGTGCTGAAGGAACAGAGCGGGGACTTCATCAGCAGGGGTCTCGTTATACCGGCCCTCGACGAGAAGCGGGAGTGGGAGTTCAAACCCATCAAGAAGAACGGTGACAAGGTGGTCCAGGGAGAGATAATAGGCGAGGTCCAGGAAACGCCGCTCGTTTCTCACAAGATCATGGTCCCTCCAGGGATGGAGGGGACGCTCAAGGACGTGAAGGCGGGGAGCTACAACATCAGGGAGAGGGTGGCTACCGTCAAGACCCTCGAAGGGGACGTCCCCGTATTCCTCGCGACGAAGTGGAGGGTCAAGACCCCCCGGCCCATCGCCAAGAAATTGGCCCCTGATACACCGCTGCTCACAGGCCAGAGGGTCTTCGACACTTTCTTCCCGGTCGCCAAGGGGGGGACAGCAGCGATTCCAGGACCCTTCGGCAGCGGCAAGACGGTGTCGCAGCAGCAACTGGCGAAGTGGAGCGACAGCAAGATCATAGTCTACGTGGGGTGCGGAGAGCGAGGGAACGAGATGACTGAAGTCCTGGCGACCTTCCCGGAGCTCGAGGACCCGCGTTCCAAGAGGCCCCTGATGGAGAGGACGATCCTGGTAGCTAACACCTCCAACATGCCCGTCGCGGCCAGAGAGGCCAGCATCTACACCGGCATCACCATAGCCGAATACTACAGAGACATGGGCTATGACGTCGCCCTGATGGCCGACAGCACCTCAAGGTGGGCCGAAGCTCTGAGGGAGATTTCAGGGAGGCTGGAAGAGATGCCCGGCGAGGAAGGATACCCCGCGTACCTCGGGCGCCGGCTGGCGGAGTTCTACGAGAGGGCGGGCAAGAGCGTGGCCCTGGGCCCCGAGGGGAGGGTGGGTTCAGTCACGGTCGTCGGTGCCGTCTCGCCCCCGGGCGGGGATTTCTCCGAGCCTGTCTCTCAGAACACGCTCCGCGTGACCAGAGTCTTCTGGGCGTTGGACGCGTCCCTGGCGGCGCGCAGGCACTTCCCGTCCATCAACTGGCTCAACAGCTACTCGCTCTACTCTGAAGACCTCCGCTCTTGGTACCAGAGCAACGTGGCCAAGGAGTGGCCTGACCTGCGCGCCGAGGCCCTGGAAATCCTCCAGAAGGAGGCGGAGCTGCAGGACATCGTCCAGTTGGTGGGATACGACGCCCTCCCGGAGTCAGAGAAGGGCGTGATGGATGTGGCTAAGATGATCAGGGAAGACTACCTCCAGCAGTCAGCCTACGACCCTGTGGACACCTACGCGTCCATAGGTAAGCAATATCTCATGCTGAAGACCATCCTGACTTTCGGGCGCAGGGAGGCGGAGTCCCTCAAGACCGGCGCCCAGGCCTCTCAGGTCGCGGCCATGCCTGTAAAGTCCAAGATATCAAAGGTAAAGTGGACGCCTGAAGACCAGGTCACTTCCATGGTGAAAGAGATAGAGGGGGACATGGACGCTCAGTTCGGCTCGCTAGCCCAGGAGGTCAGGGCATAGCCTTGGTGCAACCTGTCTCATACAAGACTGTCGACCAGGTCGCGGGTCCTCTTATCTTCGTCAGCAAGGTCGAGAACGCGGCCTACGGGGAGATGGTGGAGATCACCAATGCTATGGGGGAGCGGATACGGGGCCAGGTCCTCGACACCCGCGCGGGGCTCTCGGTGGTCCAGGTGTTCGGCGCCACCATGGGGCTCAACGTGGGGGATACATCGGTGCGGTTCCTGGGCGAGACCGCGAGGATAGCCGTCTCGGACGAGATGCTGGGTCGGGTGTTCGACGGCCTGGGCAATCCAAGGGACGGCGGACCGGCCCTGGTGTCAAAGGAGAAGGTCGAGATAGTAGGGTCAGGTATCAACCCATACAGCAGGGAGGAGCCTTCCGAGTTCATCCAGACCGGCATTTCTAGCATAGACGGCATGAACACGCTGGTCAGAGGGCAGAAGCTCCCTATCTTTTCCGCCGCCGGCCTGCCACATAATCTGCTGGCCGCCCAGATCGCAAGACAGGCGAAGGTCCTCGGCAGCTCGGAGAGCTTCTCCGTCGTCTTCGCAGCCATGGGTATAACCAGCGAGGAGGCGAACTTCTTCATCCGCCAGTTCGAAGAGACCGGCGCGCTGGAACGCACGGCGCTCTTCCTCAACCTCTCCTCTGACCCGTCCATGGAGAGGATCCTCACGCCCAGGCTGGCCCTGACCACGGCCGAATTCCTTGCATATGAGCGCGAGATGCACGTGCTCGTAATCCTCACCGACATGACCAACTACTGCGAGGCCCTGAGGGAAATCTCTGCGGCCAGGGACGAGGTTCCGGGGAGGAGGGGTTATCCGGGCTATACCTACACCGACCTCGCCACCATCTATGAAAGGGCGGGGAAGATCAAGGGGAGGAAGGGCTCCATCACCCAGCTCCCGATCCTCACGATGCCGGCTGACGACAAGACGCACCCCATCCCTGACCTCACCGGCTACATCACGGAGGGGCAGGTCTACGTGAGCCGCGAGCTGGAGAGGACCGGCATCTATCCGCCCATCGACGTCCTGGAGAGCCTGTCGCGGCTCATGAACCAGGGCATCGGCCAGGGGCGTACGAGGGAGGACCACAGGGGGCTTGCAGACCAGCTCTACGCCTCCTACGCGCAGGGGAAGGACATGCGCGCCCTCTCGGCGATCGTCGGAGAAGAGGCGCTGAGCGAGAGCGACAGGAAGTTCCTCAAGGTGGCGGACCGGTTCGAGAAGATGTTCGTCAGGCAAGGCGCCAGCGAGGACAGGAGCATCGAGCAGACCCTGAACATAGGGTGGGAAGTAATCGACCCCTTGTCGGATTCTGAGATCAAGAGGATAAAGCCCGAGCTCATAGAGAAGTACAGGCGGAGATCCAAGGCCAAGTAGGGGGCTGCAATCCTTGCCAATCTCCACCAACGTACGGCCCACGAGGATGGAATACCTGAGGACGGTCCGCAGGATAGCTATGTCCCGCAAGGGCCTCAAGCTCCTCAAGCTCAAGAGGTCGGCACTCATCTTCGAGTTCTTCGCTGTGAGCAAGAAAATCGCGGCGCTGAGGAGCGGCCTGCAAGCCAAGCTCTCAAGCGGCTACGACAGCATCCACAGCACCGAGATGTTCGTCGGGACCCTCAGGCTCGAGTACGAGTCGATGCGCATCCCCAGGATGCACGAGCTGACCCTCAGTAGCAAGAACATCATGGGGGTGAAGATTCCAGAGCTCACCTCGGAGGCGCGGGGGAGCGCTGGACCCGAATACCTCCTCGAGGTCCCCACCTCGATAAATCAGGCGATAAAGTCCTTCGAGGCCGTGCACCAGATGGTCCTCGACGTCGCCGAGAAGGAAACAGCTCTACGGAAGCTGCTCGTCGAGATCGAGAAGACGAAGCGGAGGTCCAACGCCATTGAGAACGTTCTCATCCCGCGGCTCCAGGCCAACGCGCGCTTCATCAAGTTCAGGTTCGACGAGATGGAAAGAGAGAGCTTCACCAAGCTGAAGACCGTGAAGAGAAAGATGGCCCAGAGGGAGGCGGCCTAGCGCTTTGGGGGAAGAGAGGGAGGAAGAGGAGCGGAGGCCGGGCGTCCCAAAGTACTACTACTGGGCGAAGTCACCGCCGAAACCGAAGAAGATGCAAACCAAGTTCATCAACACCCAGCAGAAGAAGTTCTATGTCGTCCAGTTAGCCTTTCGGGCGGCCCAGGTTGCGGCCATCCTGACGGTGCTCTTCATCTACTTCAACATGTTGAGCTGATGACCATGACCGCAGACTACACCGAGACGCTGAAGAAGATCAAGGAGCTGGAGGACGCCTCCAACAAGACGTTGGCGGAAAGGCGCAGAGCCTTGGAGGAGCAGCTCCGCCAGCTGGAGGCGGAGTCGGCAGACTCTATCAACGACGCCAAGAAGAAGGCAGAGGGTTTGATCTCTGAGAGGGTCGGACAGGCGCGCGAGTCGGCAAACAAGGAAGCCGGCGAAATCTCTTCAGTGGCAGAAAAAGAAGCCGGAGCCATGGCTTCGAAGAAACTCGGCAAGAAGGAGTTGAAGAAGGTCATCGACGACGTCCTCTTCTCGGAGTTCGAGTGAGAGAAGCGGTTGCTCAAGCCCGCTGCGATGCAGAAGGTGGGGGTGGTTGGGCTCAAGGAGGACCGCGCGAAGGTGGTCTCCGCCCTCTACGACCTCGGCGCGGTCCAGATAGAGCCACTCTCGGCTTCGGCCGCCGGCCTACTCAGGGCCGAGCCGCTTGTCGACGGAACGAAAGAGGCCACCGAGCAGCTCCTTAGGATCAGGTCCCTGAAGGCGGCTCTCCCGCCCGTCCCAATCAGGGAAAAGAGAGGATTTTCGTCGCTGGAGGAGGTGCTCGAGGCTTCGAAGTCGATCAACATCGACCAGGAGGTCTCCCAGCTCAGAGAGACGGTCGAAAAGCTGAGCTCTCGTCTCGAAGAGCAGAGGGAGATGACAGACCTCGTCCGCAGCCTCCGATTCGTGAGCCACGACCTGAACATATTCGACCTCGAAAGCGCCGTCTCCTTCCTTGGGATCGTTCCCGCCGGCGTTGACGCCGAACTGAGAGAGGGTCTCGGGCCCAGCGGGGCCGTGGTCACGCACTCCTCTGGGGATGACCCAGTCACGCTGATAGTGACTGTCCCTAGGGAAGGCCTCGAGAAGTTCGGGTCGGCGATTCAGAAGCTCGATCTCAAGCTACGGCGGATACCGCCGCTTAAGGGGACTGCAGAGGAGATCCTCGCGGGCCTTGAGGCCGAGTCCCGCTCGATGCAGACTGGACTCGACGGCGCCAACGCCCGGCTCGCTGCAATCTCACAGGAGCACTACAAAGCCATAGCCCAGGTCGAGGAGCAGCTCTCCATCGAGGCGAGGAAGATGGAGGTGTCAGGCAGCTTCGGGTTCACCGACACCAGCTTCGCGGTCGAGGGATGGGTCCCGTCAAAGTGGCTGGGGAGCGTCAGCCAAGCCATAGCGGAGTCCTCCAGCTCCGCCAAGGTATTCAAGATAGACGCAGATTCTCAGGATCCTCACGGCGGCCCCCCGACTCTGTTGGAGACCCCCAGGAGGCTCCGATTCTTCGAGTCGTTCATCCGCTTCTATTCGGTTCCGCTATCCAACGAGGTGGACCCGAGCATGATCTTCGCCGTTGCCTTCCCGCTCTTCTTCGGGCTGATGATCGGGGACGTCGGCTACTCCTTGATCGTCCTGCTGATATCGATATGGATCATACGCAGAGTCAACCACCCTGAGAGGAAGAGCGTGATGCCGAAGGCCCTGCGATCCTTCGGGGGGAGAATCCTGCAGCCTGTCCAGTACAGGAAGCTCGCGAAGGCGATGATTCTGGGTTCCATGGTGGGGGTGGTCATGGGGGTGATCCTGAACTCGTACTTCGGATTCCACGCGAACCAGTATCTGTTCTCGTACCTCAACTCTAACCTCCATGCAGGCCTCCCGGCCAACGGGACCTTCCTGGACCCGATATCGACGTTGGGGCTCAAGACGCTCCTGCTCTACTCAGGGTACATAGGGCTCTTCATGGTCTCCTTCGGCCTAGTGCTGGGCATGGTCAACGCCTACTGGATGCGCAGCGTGAAGCACGCGATTGGGAAGTTTGGCTGGCTCTGCGGAGCCCTGGGCATCGCCCTTACGGGGCTGGCACTCCTGCATCACGAGAGCCTATCCAGCCTGTTGAACCCGCTCTCAAACCCACTGATCATCCTCATCGTAGTCGGGATCGGACTGGTGATATACGGAGAGGGTGGCCAGGCTCTCATCGAGCTCCCGTCCATAGTCAGCAACATAATCTCGTACACCAGGCTCCTTGGCATCCTCCTCGCGACCTTCGTGCTGGCGTACCTCATCGACAGCGTGGTCGTTGGTCCTACTTCCACCGGGTCTCCCGGTATATTATACGGAGGGGTCGCCTACGTGATACTTGGGGTGGTCCTCCTTGTCACGGTGCACGTCTTCAACGTGATCCTGAGCATCCTCGAACCAGGCATCCAGGGGGCAAGGCTCATCTTCGTGGAGCACTTCTCCAAGTATCTCCACGGAGGGGGCAGGCAGTTCACTCCTTTCAAGGGGCCAAGGTTCTACACCACGGGAACCAGGAGCGCGAAGGCGGTCGCGGAGCGCGGGACCTAGTCCGCTTGGGCTCAGCGCTGACGCAAGATTGAGAAGTCCGAAATGTCTTCCAGCAGGACCGTGGCTTCGTTCCGTGGGATGTGTATGAGCATTCGCTTAGCCTCCTCTGCGTAGGATTGCGCCTGGGCCGCCATCTTCCCAACTACCTCGCTCTCGCTATGGGTCTTCAGAAGGCCGAGCGACACCTTGTCCCTGGACCTCCAGTCCAGCAGGTCGTCCTTGAGCTGGTACGCGATCCCAATACATCTGCCATAGTCGGCCAGCGCCTGGACCTCCTTCTCGTCGCCCCCGGCGATCAGGGCCCCCAGCTTAGCAGACGTCTCGAACAACGACGCTGTCTTCTCGGTGACTATCCTGATGTATTCATCCCAGGTGAGCTTGTAGATCTGGGGGTCGATGGTGAGCTCTGAATACTCTCCTTCGGACATCTGAAGCGCCGCGCTACTGACCTCCTCGGCGATCCTCTTGTCGTCATATCTAGCCGCGATGGCGAGTATCATGGCGAAGACGAAGTCGGCGCTGAGTAGTGAAGCGCTGTAGCCATACTTCAGATGGAAGGGGACCTTCGCCCTTCTCGCCTTCTCTTCGTCGATGACATCGTCATGTATGATCGATTCGGTATGGAGGAGTTCAACCGCGACAGCCGCGCCGAGGACCCTGTCGTCCTTGCACCCGAGAGCTTCCGCCGACAGCATCAGCATCACGGGCCTGACGCGCTTCCCTCCCTCCGTGGCATACGCCAGCGGGTCGTGGAACCTAGAATGGGCGTAGAGCTTGAGCTCGCGGGCCAGCGCAGAGTCGACGCGTACGGCGTACGACTTCATGCGCTCTTCAAGCGACTCGAGCGACAAAGCCCTATCCTCCCTCCCTCCCCCCATGATAGTGATGAATGGATTAGGCTCGTTATATAATGAGTTCTCCTAATCGCTCAGGGCGTTGACTCCTTTCAAGGTGCATCGGCTGCTGGTCGGAAACAGGCACGTCTTGCCCCTCCCCAAGCTCAACGCCTCCCAGCTTAGATTTCTGGCTGCCGAGATAGGGAAGAGAGGCTTTGCGGTGAGTGAGCGGGTAGGGGCTTTAACAGCGACGTCGAGGGATTTCAGGGTGCACATCGAGCAGGCGGGGTATTGCTGGTGCTCGAAGGACCCCGTGGATCTGGTGGTCCCGCTCGTCCCAGACCTCCTCGCTTTCTCCCGGGAGAGAGTCTCAGCCGAGTCGCTCGCCCAGATGTACTTCGCGGAATTCCTCGCCGAGGGCGTCCCATCTGTCAAGCTACGACCGCGGCTGGAAGCGGCTTCGAACTGGGAGCGGCTCAGAGCGTCCGGCGACTGTGGTCTGACCCCGGACGAGCGCCTGACAGCGGCCATGCTAATGGGCTCAGCCGATGTTGCCGGGCCGGTGGTGGCGGACTTCCCCACTGACGGATCGTCTCCCCTGATCCTAGGGCGGAGGATGTATTTCCAGTCGATCATGTCCGGGACAGAGGCGGGGTCGACGCTCAGGGAAGTAGGGGGGAGAAGGCCCAGGAACTGCTACGTCCCAAAGGACGGCGTGTTCACGAGCTTCACCCCCTCCCTCGCGACGAAGTGCGCTACAGAACTCGCCGAGGAGGCTGGAGAGTGGTGCTTCTTTGAGCCGGCGGCATGAGAAAGCTCTAATTGCAGACCCGCCTGGCCTCGGCCAGCCCCGGTAGTATAGAGTCCGCAAGGGCGTAAAGCCCGGTCAAACCCAAAGTGTCGAGAGTATGCCGGCCTTTCGAGTCGGCGACCCGGGTTCGAATCCCGGCCGGGGCAATTCTAAGCTCAGATTAGTAAAATGAGGCTGATTCAGGTTTTCCGTCGAAAGCTATTTCCATTGGCCCCCGGATTTCCGACTACGAACGTGGAAGTCTGCGGTCGCCGGGACTTCACAGACCCCTGACCGCCAGTCTATACAGCGAAGACGGAAACCAGGCCATAATGATGCGGGCCGGCGTCCAAGGCCTTCGTAACCTCAAGACCCGCTTCCGACATTATTTTCTTCGTTTCGGCCTCCGCAAGGCGCATTCCGAAAGGCGGGCCTATCTCTTGCTTGATCTTCTTCCAGTCTACGTCGATGACCATAGCTCGCGCTTTGCAGATCCGGGTCACCTCGCCAAGAAACGCCTTCTTGTCGTCGATGTCGTGCAAGACATTGGCGAACAGCACTGCGTCCACAGACCTGGCGGGAATTCCAGTCTCTGAGACGTCCGCCTCCAAGATCTTGATTCTTCCCAAATCCGCTTTCGATTCCTCGATGTTGTTGCGCAGGTGTTTCAGCATAACTGGGTCTGCGTCGACTGCGTATACCAGACCTCTGCTGCCGACACGGGACGCCAAGGGGAGGGTGAAGAAGCCCGGCCCACACCCCAGGTCGGCAACGGTCATTCCGGGTCTGATTCCCGCGGCCTCCATGAGCTTCAGCGGGTCCTGCCGCTTCCTTCTTTCCTCAGACATGAGGATGCGTGCGAACTCGTCCCTTTCCATGAACTCAGTGAACTCTTGGACGGACTAGAAAAGACTGACTGCTGTGCGGTCGCCTGGCTCCTGCTAGAGAGACCTGAGGCCTGGGCATGCTTTTCCGGGCCCAAGCCGCGCTTCGTGGCCGAAAGCTATGCGTTAATCAATTGCGTTCACATGGCAACGGCTGGCGGAAGTGTGTGGGCAGCCAGCGTGCTCTTGGAGCCGGGTGGGAGGAATTAGACTCCAGGGGGAGGCGCCAGTCCCGGCATGGTCGGCAGCGCCGGGTCCGTTCACCCGACTCAGGGAAGTTTTTTGACGATAAGATACGAAGGGAATCAGTTGAGCCGGGACGCTGTTAGGCGCTCCTCAAATGGCGATGGCGTCCAGCGGGTTACCTGGAAGCAGGTCGAGGCTTTCAGACTCGCCAGGCAACATCTCACCCGGAGGGCACCTCCGAGCTCGCTGACTTCCCTTCCGGGAGAGATCTGCGGAGCGCAGGCGCAGCTGCTTCTGGCTGGCCAACTGTCGATTTGGGCCCGCGTCCGAGGCGTGAAGCTTCCCGACTTGGAGGCCGCCCTTTGGAGCAAACGTAGCTTGGCGAAAGCTTGGTGCATGAGAAGGACCATGTTCATTCTCCCTTCGGACGAACTGGCGACCTTTGTACGGGGGAGCGCCCTGCGAGCCGAGCGTGAGATGCGTTGGGTCCTGGGGAGAGGAGTTCCGAAAGAGAAGCTCGAGCGCCTCGTAGGGGCAGTCCTGAACGCCCTGGACGACCCTACCACTCAAGCTGCCCTTGCCGTTAAGGTGTCGAAGTCGATGCGCTGCAACGTCAGGTACAAAGCCGGCGGCGTGGGGTGGGGGAACAGAAAGAAGGTTCCATGGGTGGACTTCGGCGAGCTCGCCCTCCCGGCTAACTACCTCCTGCATCTCGCCGGATCCAGAGGGGTCTATTGTTCTGGTCCGAGTGAAGGTAACGAATCGACCTTCGTACGTGCGGACAGGTGGGTCCCGCACTGGAAAGACGTCTCACAGGCCAAGGCGGAGAGGGAGTTGCTGAGGAGATACCTCATGGCCTTCGGGCCTTCTACCGTTTCGGACTTCGCCATCTGGACCGGGATGACCGCCGGAGACGCGAGAAGGATCTGGTCCCTCGGTGAGGATGGCATCGTCCCGGTGGACGTCGAAGGTTGGAACGCCGCGGTGCTCCGGAGCGACCTTCCGGAACTGGTGAAAGCGCATTTGAGCGGAACAGTGGTAAAGCTATTGCCTTTCTTCGATTCCTTTCTGCTGGGACATAAATCACACCGCAATATTGTCGGGCCAGTTGAACACAGGCAGGTCTACAGGCCGCAGGGATGGGTCTCGCCCGTGCTACTCGTGGACGGCCGGGCGGCAGGAGTGTGGTCCCATGTCAGACGGAAGGGCCGCCTCGAAGTGGAAATCAAACCGTTCTCAAGGCTTCTGGCGCAGGTCTCAACCCTAGCTCGCGAAGAGGCAGAGGAACTTGGAGCCTTTCTAGGCTGCCCCGACGTCATGGTGAATATACGATGAAGCGCTCGGACCCTGCCTGCGACAGCACCCCAGCTAGAGGAGAACCATGGGCAACCAAGACTATGCCGTTTCCTTCATTGTAGACAGCACACCCGAGGACGCCTTCACAGCAATCAACAACGTCCGGGCGTGGTGGAAAGGACAGATCGAAAGGAGCACGGACAAGGTCGGCGGCGTGTTCACCTACCAATACGGAGACTTCCATCGCTCCAGGCAGAAGGTGACGGAGCTCGTACCAGGGGAGAGGGTCGTCTGGGACATCGTCAGGGTCGGGGCCTGGGTCGACTCCTCTTCGCGACCCTAGAAGCTGCTGCGCTGGGGAGGAGAGCTACGGTGCTTTGGGCTTCGGTGCGGGCCGAAGACCGAAGAAGCGTCCGCTTCTTCGACAAATCTGGGTTCGTAGAGCGACACCGGAGCTGGGCTTCCCGCCTGGACCTGGTCGAGGCTTCCCCCGCACACGGCTTGGCGTCGTCGCTTCCCCAGGGGGTCTTCCTAACTTCGCTCGCCGAAGAAGGGCCGGAACGACCTGAGGTCCGCGACCGGCTCTATCGACTTCGGAACGAATCCGGCAGGGACGCCCCTTCCATGGGGACGCCTAGCGGGTACACATTCGAGCAGTTCCTCGATGCCACTTTCAGGCACTCTGGCTTTCTTCCCGAGGCAACCTACGTCGCGCGAGTCGGGGACCGCTACGTCGCGACGACATCCCTCGAAACGGTGAACGGAAAACGTGACACCCTCCACGTCAGCTATACCGGTACATTGCGGGAATTCAGGGGGCAGGGTCTTGCCACGGAGCTCAAGCGTAGGGCGATCGAATATGCAAAATCCCGGGGCTATCGGTATCTCACGACCGATAACGACTCCCTGAACGAGCCGATTGTGAAGGTTAACCAAGCTCTCGGCTTCCATGTTGAGCGGACGACAATCCGCGGTGAGAAACTGCTGGCATCGTCCCCCTGACAGCAGCTCCAGAACTTGCGGAGTATAGGCCCTCGAGTCCCGCGCGTCTCGCGCCATCTGAACTTCATTCGATGCCTGGTGTACCGTGCTCAACAGAACGCCAACCATGCGTGCTTAAGCAACCAAACGGGTGCCCGAGTCCCGGCAGGGGGCAGGCGTGCCCCACCGCTTGTCTTGCCATGGATGCGCTCAACCTCGATTCAATCCCAAGAGCGGATTAGTTTCAACAACCTTGGACCTTATGAGCCCGATCGTGAACCAGCTTGATAAGGCGCGCCGCCCGGTCTGCGGGTAGGCGTTCATTTTTGGCAGCGATGGCCATACCTTGCAGCTCCTGTGGCTGCGCGGAGGATTCATGCCAGGGCTGTTCCACGCCGGACCAGTGTACAAACTGCGTCGGATGCTGCTGCCCGGCGAGCCACGTGGAGTGGAGGAGGGGGAGGCTCAGCCGGGCCCTCTCCATCGAATACTTCAGTTCGCTTTGGATGGTGGCCGAAGTCGCTGGCTCTATCGGGGTGGGCGTCGTCTCAGGGAGCTTCGCGCTCCTCGCCTTTGGGGGGGACAGCGTGGTAGAGCTCTTGTCTGCGTTCGTCGTGTACAGCCACCTAAAAGGGGACATGGCCGGCTCAGCTGGGCTAGGAAGAAGGACAGCGCTGACAGCCACCGCCCTGCTCTTCGCTTTGGTACCTGCGGTAAGCATCGGCGCGGTCTACTCCTACGCGTCGGGGCTCAGACCTGAAGGCTCGCTGTTCGGGGTGGCGATAGCTGCAGGGGCGGTTCTGGTCATGCCATACCTTTGGCTGGAAAAAAGAAAAATCGGACGGGAGACAAGATGCCTCCCTCTCTCCATCGACGCCGTTGCCTCGGCGACGTGCTTCTTCATGTCGTTAGCTCTGCTCGCGGGCCTTCTTGCAGAGTACCTCCTCGGGCTGTGGTGGGCTGACTACCTCGCCACCGCGGTAATCCTCGTCTTTGTAGTAAGGGAAGGAGCCGAGTCATATAGGGAGATTGGAAGCCTGGGATAACCTTCCGTTGCTCGGCACGGGTCAGTCGCCGGTCCCTAAGCACATGTCCGGAGGTTCTGCAGAAGACACGAGACCGGTGCGCCGAGCGGGTTACGAGGTCCCAATGGTGCCCACCGGGCCCCCCGGGGCGGACCCCAAGCCCTCCTGGTCTTCGACAAAAGCTCGTACGTGGAATACCATGGGTGCCAAGAGGCAATCCGACCCGATGCCAGCCTCTGCTTATCTGAGCATCGGAAGAGGCAGAGTCGACCGGAGGAACGAACAGGCTCAACGCGGCCAGGGGGAGCCCGGTAGCGCAACCTCCGGAAGCCCTGCTGAGCGCGAAGAGCCTGCCAGTGGGCGGCCCCTGCCTTAGGTTCAAATCGGCCTAAGTGGACGGTCAGTCAGAAGCGCATTGAGCGAGTCTGGCGTGGACGATACATTCGAGCAGGTTATCCCAGAAGAGTCAGACGGGAGCAGCGGGCTCCGGGATCCAAAGGCCGCACCGGACCTGCCCATCTTCTCGGTGCTCGACTCCATCGACTTCTCGGATCACTTCGTACTCCTTGGGGAGGTGGGGACAGGGAAGAGCACGGTGGTCCCAATCCACGAGTTCGAGAGGTCGGGGAGGTCACGACAGGTCATCATCAGGGAACCGTCTAGAGCCTCGTGCAACGCGCTGTACTACTCCCTCGAGGCGCTGCACCCGGAGGTCAAGGGGGACTTGGCGATCATAACGAAGGACACGAAGGTCAACGTAGAGGGGAAGATCAAGATTGTCACCGACGGCGTCCTCATCAGGATGCTGGCTGACCGCTCTCTCACAGATACCTCCATCTACTTCGACGAAAGCCATCAGATGACCTCCCAACTGGAGCTCTGCATGTCCCTTGCGAAGAAGGGCGAGAAGGAGGCGAAGAACCTGTTCAGGGTGATGAGCGCCACCATCGACCCAGGGGAGTTCCTGCGCTTCCTCGGGATTTCAAAGCTGCACTCGGTCAGCGGCAGGAGGTACCCGGTGCGCCTCGAGGTGGAGCTGGTCCGCAGCCTCGACGCCATGTTCGAAACCCTCTCAAGGTACCTGTACGCCCAGCCCAAAGACGAGTCCTGGCTCGTCTTCCTACCCACGAGGCGGCTGGTCGAGAAGTACGCGGGCAGTTACGGGGGCGTGTACATCCACGGGGGGCTGGAGGGGTCCGAAGTGAACAAGATCCAGCGGAGGGCGGAGCGCGACAGGAACCTGAGGATCTTCGCCACCAATGTCATCGCCTCGTCCGTCAACATCTACGTGGACAACGCGCTGATATTCAACGACATCATCAGCAGCAAAGACAACCTGGGCCGGAAGACCCTCAAATACGGCAAGCTGGACAACAACTCGCTCCTCCAGATGATGGGGAGGATCGGCCGGTTCAAGCCAGGCCGGGCGGTCATTCTCACCAGCACCCCCGTCCCGAAGAGAATCGACCCGGCGCCTGTCCACAAGGACCTTGAAACCGAGACCCCGTTCGACCTGGTCCTCCTGATGTCCAAGTACGGCCTCGGCCTCTCCAGCCTGGAGTTCATGTCGAGGGTGAACCACAAGGAGGTGGGGTTCGCCGAGGATTGGCTGGCAGACATCGGGGCGATAAGGCTCAGCCCGCGCGGCATCACCAGGAAGGGCCTGCTGATGAGCGAAATCCCCTACGACCCTGACTTCGCGCACCTGATCTCGGACGCCCTCATCTCGAACGACTACGAGATGGCGGGGTTCTTTCTGGCTTGCGGGGCCTTCGGCGACTCGCTCAACCACGCCTACAGGGTCGACTACGAACACTCTGCCCGACAGTTCCTCTACAGGATGGACCGATCCAACGAGCTCAACATCAAGGCGCATCTCTTGAAGCGATACTCAGAAGACGCTGACGGCTCATTCAAGGAGAGGATGACTGTCAACGGCATCTTCCCCCGCTTTGTGGAGGAGGCTTGGAAGAACTATGGGGCCGCAAGAGACTCTCTCAACGACCTGCTCATCGCCTCGAAGAAAGACCCGATTCCGCCTGATGTCATCGCGGACCCGGACCCGGCCTTCCTCGAGTCCTATCTGTCGGACTCCCTTTCCTTCGAGAGGTACGACTTCAGCGAGAAGGGTGGATACGACCTTAGGAACCTCATCATCGAAGACAGGTTCTACGCCCGAGGGGTGACTGTCAACTTCCGGAAGATACTCTTCGACGTGGTCGCACTGGGCCCCAGAAGGAAGCACCGCCTCAGGGGCAGGTAGCCCGGGCGTCCGTCTAGACGGGTCCAAGGGGCTCCCTCATCGGGTCGCCTTCGTCTTCGTCCAGCCGGCCGGGCAGGGGGCCGCCCCACGAAGCGCGTTCCGTCCCTCAAGGAGGGCCCGGATGCGCGTCAAGCGCAAGCAACTGAACGCCAGAGACAGTTATATCGGCTGGCAAATCCGTTGGAGCCATGGTAGTGGATCTTCACGAAGACATCGGCTACTACTATCTGATGGGCGGAGCAACCCCATTCTCCGAAGATGCGCCGGGCCGCCAGGCGGACATTCCAAAGTACAAGAAGGCTGACATGACCCTTGTCCTGGGCTCCGTATTCCCGCTCCTCGGGAGCCTCAACCTGAGGAAGATAGCCGCGATGGAGGAGATGTACGGGCACTGGTCCTCCTCTTCCGCCCTCGTGTCCCCCCGCGACGTCGCCATCGAGCTAATCAAGATATACTACGCCCTTGAGAAGATGCACCCGAAGGACCTCAAGATAGTCAGGACCAGGGAGGACATCGAGTCGCTCGGAAATCGGGTCGGAATCGTCCTCCACATCGAGGGGTGCGAAGCGCTCGGGGAGCCCGAAGATCTCGAAGTCTTCTTCAACCTCGGGGTCCGCTCCATCGGGCTGACCTGGAACTACGACAATAAGTTCGCGGCCTCGTGCCTCTCGTCCAAGGACTACGGGCTCACCGGCGAAGGCGAAGCTCTGGTCGCGCTTGCGGACAAGCTGGGCGTGATGCTCGATCTTTCGCACGCTTCGCCGAGGACGTCGTCCGACGTGCTGAATGCAGCCGCCCTCTCCCCCTTCTTCAGCCACTCTGACTCGGCAGCCGTGCAGTCCAATCGGAGGAACATTTCGGACGACCTGATACGCGAGACCGGGAGGAGGGGGGGGATTGTGGGCCTCACTTTCATCCGGAGCTGCATAGGCCGCCCATTTACCGCCGCCCGGCTCGTGGACCATGCCAAGCGCTTCGTCAGGCTCGGCGGCCCTGCCGCGCCAGCCCTGGGGACCGACTTCCTGGGCATGTCGAGCGCCCCCGAGGGGATGGGCGACATATCCAGGGTGGGGAAGTTCAGGAAAGCCCTGGTCGGAGCAGGCGTGCCTACAGACCAGGCTGATGGGATCATGCACGGCAATGCCTACAGGTTTATCCTCGAGCGCTCGTCTCGCTGGTGAAGCGCGACCGCGGCACCTCTTTTAACCTGAGGCCTCTGGCATCTCCCGTGGTAGCTTTCGACGCCAGAAGGTTCGACGACCTAGTCTTCGCGAAGATGAGCGAGACCAAGATTCCCAGCATGTCCGCGGCCGTGGTGGAGGACGGGAGGGTAGTGCACGCCAGGGGGTTCGGGTGGAAAGACGCGGCAGGCGCCACCCCGGCGACCCCGCAGACCCTCTACGGCATAGGCTCAGTCACAAAGTCGTTCGTCGCCCTCGCCGTCGGCAAGCTCGTCGAGTCAGGCAAGGTGAGCTTCCACGACCCGGTCACCAAGTTCATCCCGCTCAAACAAAGGGCCTTCGAAGGAGTCGAGGTCCACCACCTGCTCTCCCACACAAGCGGGATCCCGGGATTAGGCTCCCTGGAGGTCATCCTGTTCAGCGCGTTCAGGGAGTACCACCACTGGCTCCCCATAGCCAGCCTCGACGACATGGCCTCGTTCCTGGACGGCGTCGACGGCTGGGTCGTGTCTAGGCCCGGGGAGAAGGTGCACTACCTCAACGAGGGGTTCGTCCTCCTTGGCGAGATAGTCTCGAAGGCCAGCGGCCGCCACTGGTTCGACTACCTCAGGTCCGAAATCCTGGCGCCGCTGGAAATGAAGAGGACCTTCCTCCACAAGTCGGACATCTCGGCAGACATCGATGTAGCCACCCCCTACGCCATAAGAGGCGCGAAGATGACGCCCACCCCTGTCCCCTACGGGAGCGACGCGGCAGGGGGGATCATGAGCTGCGCCGCCGACCTTTCGAACTACGTGTCCATGCTAATCAACGGGGGCGAGTTCAGGGGGAAGAGGGTGGTCTCCATGGACACCCTCTCGAAGATGGAGGCGCCCTACGCGAAGTGGCCCATCGAAAACTATGGGGGGGACTCCTATGGCTACGGGTTCCAGGTGATCCCAGACTTCCACGGGCACAAGGTCGTCCGACACGGGGGCTCGTTGGACGTCTACACCTCAGACATGGAGTATGTCCGGGACATCGGGTCAGGAGTCGTCCTCCTGTCGAACGGCACCGGCTACAGCATGGGTCTTCTTGGGATGTCCGCGGTGTCCCTACTACTAGGGGTCGACCCGGGCGAGCTTAGGGCAGTCAAGCTGGAAGGGCTGCTCAAGAAGCTGGAGGGGCAGTACAGGACATACAAGGACACGCTCGTAGCCGAGGTGAAGAGGGTCGGGAGCTTCCTCATGCTTTCGGGGGAGGACATAGGCAACAACATCATACTGGTCCCGGAGGGCGAAGAGGGGGACGAGGCGCGGTTCTTCACCCTCGAAGGGGCCGCGAGGATGGAGGTAGTCTTCAAGCTCGACCAGCACGGTGTGGAGCTATTCTTCGAGAGGTACAGGTACCGGAGGTCTGGTCCCGTGGCGCCGCGCGCTGAGACCACGTGGCCGAGCTGATGGCATGGCAAAGGTCGTGGTCACCGGGGGGAGCGGGAAGGCGGGCAGGGCCTGCATAAGGGACCTCAAGGCGCATGGGTACGAAGCCTTCAGTGTGGACAGGACGAGGCCGGCCGAAGAGCTCTGCCCCTCCATACAGGCCGACCTCGCTGACTACGGCCAGGCCCTGGACGCCCTCGCTGCGGTTGAGCGTGGCCCCCACGGGGTGGAGGGCGTGGTGCACCTGGCTGCCATCCCTGACTCCAGGCTGTTCACCAACTCCGTGACCTTCGAGAACAACGTGATGAGCACCTACAACGTGTTCGAGGCCTCGGCCAGGCTCGGAATCAAGAACCTGGTGTGGGCATCCAGTGAGACAGTCCTGGGCCTCCCATTCGATGTCCCGCCTCCCTATGTGCCTGTGGACGAGGAGTACGCCGGGAGGCCCGAGAGCGCCTACTCGCTGAGCAAGATTGTGGGCGAAAGAATCGCCGAGCAGTACTGCAGGTGGGACCCTGAGCTGAAGATAGTGGGCCTCCGCTTCTCGAACATAATCGAGCCCGGGGACTACGAGCTCTTCAGGGACTTCCAGGGCGACCCGGCGCTCCGCAAGTGGAACCTCTGGGGGTACATCGACGTCAGGGATGCCGCCCAGGCGGTACGCAGGGCCCTCGAGGCGAAAATCCGGGGCGCGGAAGTTTTCATAATCGCAAACGCTGACACGGTGATGACTTCTGGCGACGATGAACTGCTGGGCAAGGTCTTCCCCAACGTCCCCAGGAAGAAGAGGCTTGAGGGGAACGAGACCCTCCTCTCGATCGAGAAGGCGAGGAGGGTGCTTGGTTTCGTTCCCGAACACAGCTGGCGGGACACTGCGGGCTAAGCCGGTCGGGGGATTCGCGCCAGGCCCAGTGCTCTTCGTAGTGCACAAGCGCAGGGACGCATGCCGCCAAGGGACCTCTCTGAGAGCGCAACTACCTGTAGGATTTTTTAACCACCGTCACCACTTTCCTGATGTGCGGATATGGCCCGGATCGTACTTGTGTCGGACACGACCCTCTCTCGCACCTACAGAAGCGTCCCCCTGCTCGACTTCCTAGCCAGCGCGCCCACTGACGCCCTCCCTGGTGCCATCTACTCCTTCCTGAAGGGTCCGCCTCCGCCGGACACGGAAGGGAGGGCGGCGCTCGCCCCCTATGCCATCAGGAAACTGGAGGCCGCCCTGCTCAGGGACTCCGCCAGGGATGAAGTGGTCGTAGCCCACGAGGACCACATCTCCAAGTTCGTCGATGATGACACCGAAGTGATCGGCGTCTCGACCATGGACCCGCTCGGCCTGGGGCCGCTGACCATGTCATACGCCGTGTTCTTCGAGACGAGGGCGTCCGCCTACGTACAGAGGGAGTTCGAGTCCCTCCTCGGCAGGATCAACAAGGCGCGGGCTGGAAAGAAGGCGAAGCTCCTAGTAGGGGGCCCAGGGGTGTGGGAGCTTACCGTCCGCCCCGAGGAGCTCGAAAGGAACAAGATCGACTTCGCCTTCCAGGGAGAGGCAGACGACATCGCCGGCGACCTGTTCCGGTACGTCTCGGACGACTCTGGCGAGAAGACCGGGTTCTTCAGGGGGTATCAGACATTCAACGCGGACTTCAGGAAGGAGTGGGAGCCGAACCCCAAGTTCATCAGTCGCTATCAGTTCTCGAGGCAGTTCCCGACCCTGGAAGGGATACCTGACATCGTCAACCCCTCGGTGAAGGGGATGGTGGAGGTCATGCGCGGGTGCGGGATAGGCTGCGACTTCTGCGAGGTCACCCTCAGGCCGCTCAGATACTACACCCCCGAAAGGGTGCGGCGGGAGCTCGAGGTGAACGTCCGCTCCGGACAGCACAACGCCTGGCTCCACACCGACGAGTTTTTCGCATACCAGCACGGACGGAACTACGTCCCCAACGAAGACGCACTCATCGACCTGATGAAGGGGGTCATGGGCACGCCGGGGATCACCCACTCCAATCCCACCCACGGCAGGATCTCGATCCCTGCCGCCTACCCGGACTTGATGCGGAAGGTCTCCTCGATCATGAGAGCGGGGCCCAACAACTGGATCGGCTTGCAGGTGGGCATCGAGACGGGGAGCGACCGCCTCGCCGCAGAGCACATGCCCAACAAGACTCTCCCTCTCAAAGTCGGCCCCGACGGGTCATGGTCCGACATCGTCTGGCGAGGCACCTATGTCATGAACAAGAACTACTGGAGGCCAGCCTTCACTGTCCAGGTGGGGCAGGCCGGAGAGACGCCAGAAGACAACTGGGATACTGTGGCCCTGATCAATAGGATGAGCAATTCGACCCTCGAGACCGGCCTCCCCTTCGAGTTCACGGTGACGCCGATGCAACACGTCCCCCTCGGTCTCCTCAAGAGCAGGGACTTCACTTCGCTCAAGCTGGACCAGTCGCAGCTGGCGGTGTACTTCGCATCCTACAGGCACCTGGCGAAGATAGCCGTCAGGGACGCGACACGAGCCTCCGGCGATGCGAATCCGGTTTCGAGGTATGCCACGGGGGCCATGATCGGTCTGGGGGGCTGGGTGATGTTCCATCAGGTGAAGGCCATCTGCAAGAAGGGCGGCCTGGACCTCGAGAAGGCCGCGACACACGGTCTCTCGGAGCGACGCTCCACCCCCTCCCTCCTGGTCACCCGCTGACGACGAGCGCCCGGAGCCGACGGCCTGCCGCGATGGGTCGAGCTTGCTTCGACATTTGAATAACTTCACTTCGTTGTGACCAACGGTTTTAAGCGCTCGGAATCGGCGCCGAATCGGACTTGACCACAGAAACACTGAACACCTACTCGACGAAGTCGCGGGCAAGGGTCAACGGAGACAAGAAGACTCCAGCCTCAGAATTCCAGCGCCTCCTCGTCATGGCTCGGCCTGCCCTCTCAGGGCCTGGCGTGCGCTCCCTGAAGGCGAACCTGAACGGCATCATCATCGAGCTCGAGACTAACAGTCCGCACCAAGCGGAGTTCTGGGCGAACAACTGGACTCAGGCTGACGCAGGGGCGGCCCCGAGGGCTAGGATCTATTCGGCGATTGGGGTCGAGGGACTCGAGCCCTCCGCCTACTACTGTCCTGAACTGCGTACGGCTCTGTTCGTGAACACCGAGTACTACGGCCAGTGCAAGTCTTGGGCCCTCGGAATCGCCGCGGCCATACTCGAGCGCGAGTCAAACACGCTTTCGATCCATGGCGCAACTGCTCTCTACAGGGGCAAGGGGGTGGTCATAGTCGCACCCACCGGGACCGGGAAGACGACCCAGTCCTTCCAGATGTTCACCAGCGAGTACGGAAAGATATGCGGCGACGACTGGGCCTACGTCCGCTTCCCCAACCCCGTCCCTGACATCCCTTCAACCCCTCTGATCGCCAGGCAGCCCGAGAAGGCCCTCTACATGCGGTCCGAGTCACAGAAGGAGCAGGAGTGGCTCCGCGCCGTCTTCGACCGGTCCTTGAGCGAAAACATCACCACCAGCAAGGAGGACTGCGAGCTCACCGAAGGGGCCGCGGGGTGCTCCGTAACCCACCGGAGGTGCGTCTTCAACGACGGCAAGGGGTGGTGCTACTACGCCTTCGGCAACTCTAGGGTTCTGGTCAGGAGGGAGGGCATCCTCGGACCGGACAAGGTCGTCGATGAGGTCCCAATCAACCTCGTCGTCCTCCTGCGCAGGGACGACCACAGCCCCGCAGAGGTCAGACTGACGCCTGACGATGCCATCAGCATACTCCAGAGGGGGGAGTACATGGTACTCCCGGGGGCAGGACCCAAGGAGAAGTGGGGATCGACGTCCTACGAACCATGGTACAACCCATACCTGCTCGAGCCAGACAGCGAACGGCAGGCCCATTACTTCAGACTCATGTTCGAGAAGTGGAAGATCCCATGCATAATACTGAACACAGGGGTTGAAGGGATAGATGCGAGCCACGAGAGGATTGTAGCCGCCCTTGAGGGCCGGTAGCCTGCCCTCATGTCACCTTTTGTGACCGAGAAAAACGCGTAACTACCTTCGCAAAAGGGGAGGAGCAAGCTTGCTTGTCCTAGAACTCATGGTCATATTATTCCTGGCTTCTATCGTCGCCGGGGTCATCGGCTCCCTCGTGGGGCTCGGAGGGGGCGTCGTCGTCATCCCAATGCTGACCATCGGGCTGGGAGTGAACATCCACTACGCGATAGGCGCGAGCATCGTGTCTGTGATAGCGACCTCCAGCGGCGCCGCGGCTACCTACGTCAAGGACAAAATGACCAACCTGAGGGTCGGGATGTTCCTCGAGCTGGGGACGACGGCGGGGGCCATCACAGGCGCGCTGATCGCCACCTACGTAAACTCCGTCGCCCTTGAGCTCATTTTCGGCGTCATCCTCCTCGTCTCCCTCCTCCCGCTGGTCCGCAAGATTGGCGAGGACATCCCCGTCCCCCCCGAGCTGACGGGGCTCTCGAAGAAGCTCAAGCTCACAGGCTCATACGTGGAGACGGACGGCTCGACGGTGAACTACAACGCCACCCGCCCAGCCGAGGGGCTCGCCGGCATGGTGGTGGCCGGGCTGATTTCTGGGCTCCTGGGCATAGGGAGTGGGACATTCAAGGTCCTCTCCATGGATCTGGCGATGAAGCTCCCCATGAAGGTGTCGACCACGACCTCTAACTTCATGATCGGAGTCACCGCTGCCGCCAGCGCCGGGATTTACTTCGTCAGGGGAGACGTCAACCCGATCATAGTGGCGCCCGTCGCCATTGGGATACTCATCGGCGCCTCCATGGGGGCCCGGGTGCTCACCAGGGCAAGGAACCCGACCGTCAGGAAGATATTCGCCCTAGTCCTCGCCATAGCGGGGCTGGAGATGGTGTTGAGGGCCCTTGGCATCTGAGCTGCTCGGTGCCCCGCGGAGGGTGCGGCCATGAACCTGAGCGACCCTGACTCGATGAACACCGTCATCAGCAAGGTGCTAAGGTATGGCGTGTTGCTCTCTGGCGCAGTCATCGTGGTCGGAACAGCCCTTCTCGCAGCCCACGCGGCCTTCTCACAGTCTGGCTCTTTCCTCACTTACAACCCCAATCAGGTGCCCCACGGCTCCTTCCCGGTCACCTTCAACAGCCTCACTGCCGGCCTCGCCTCGGGTGCGCCGATGGCGATAATAGAGCTGGGAGTGCTGCTCCTTCTTGCGACTCCCGTCTCGAGGGTGCTCTTCTCCATCTTCCTCTTCGCGGCCGAGCACAACAGGACCTACGTCTACATCACGCTGACCGTCCTCGCGCTCCTCCTGTTCAGCATGCTTGTGACCCCCTACATCCCCATCTTCGGGGGGTAGCACGGCGCTGGTTCCCGCCGAAAGTATTTAGCCGCCTGGCGCATCAAGCTTCAGATTGAAGAAAAGGGCCGTCTTCTTCGACCTAGGAGGGACGCTCCTTGTAATGAGGAGAGACCGGATCATAAGCAGGATACTTACAGGCAGCGGCTACTCTGCCACCGCCGACGAGGTGCGCTCAGCCTACTTCGCCGTCGAGCCAGGCTGGCTCCTCGCCTACGGGCACAGGAGGTTCACCCCAGAGGAGTCGGAGGAGTCCTACCGCCAGCTCGACGCCTTGGTCTTCAGGCACCTCTTCCCCGGGTCGTCCGACGCCGAGGCTGAACGGCTCTCCCATCTGATGCGTAAGATGTGGCCCGAAGTCCAGGAGTCAATACCGCTGGAGCTCTACCCCGACGCCGAGCCGACCCTCCGCCGACTTAGCGACGCCGGCTTCAAGCTGGCCCTCGTCTCGAACGCGCCCCCTGACGTGGCTGGCACGGTGTCCGACCTGGGCCTCGAGAAGTACTTCCCAGTGGTAGTTGTCTCAGGGGTGGTCGGCGTCTCGAAGCCCAACCCTGACATATTCCGGATAGCGCTCCATGGGACCGGCGCCGAACCGGGCGAAGCGGTACACATAGGGGACCTCTATGACGCCGACGTGAAGGGGGCGAGGAACGCTGGCGTGACAGGGATCCTCCTCGACAGGTACGGTAGCTACGGGGACATGGGTTGCCCGAAGATCAGCGGCCTCGAAGGGATCTACGACTTCCTGGAGTAGCTCGCACAGAGCATCCCGTAGTAGGTGGGTGCCTGGTATGAGATCACCTCCCCTTTCATCGGGACCTCTGAAAGGGCTCCGGCGAGCATGGACATCTGCCAGGGGCTGTCGGGCTTCGCCTCGTCTATGAAGCCGGGCTCCAGGTCGAGAATCGAGCTGAGCCTTCCCCCATTGACCGCAGCGACCACGAATTCGTCATACCGCGCCGCGCTGGGGCTGTAGCCGTAGGGTCCGCTCCTCCTGTGGGCGTGAGCTTGGTCCGCGCTGGCGACGAAGGCTACGCGCTTGCTCCCGGCCTCTGCTGCGCGCGCCATCACCCTGCCGAACTCGAAATTCAGGCGGAGGGGCAGTCCCCTCGATGGAGCGACTATCACGATCTTGCTCTTCAGCCCTGTCCCTCTGAGGAAGAACCAGAGGGGGATGAGCGTCCCCCAGTCCATCGCCAGGTCAGAGAGGGGACCTTCGCTTACCCCATAGGTGGCTCCGGCGACAGGGAGCCCTGCCCTCTCGGCCTCCTCGACCAGCGTCCGAGCGAACGCTACATCGCACTTGGCCCTGAGCCTGATGGTCTTCCTCCCTTCCGTAACGGACCCGGAGGAATTCTCTGCCGTCACCACCCCGACATGCCTGTGGAGCCTGAGGTTGTGGGGGCTGGCAATCACTATGGTGTCGGGCTTTGACCGCTCCATCCTCGATGCAAGCGACTTCATGCCGTCCCTGGTCGGTCGGAACAACCGGAGCTTCCTGCCCGCGAGGGCAGGGACCGTCTCTCCTCCGTGGGGTGCTATGCACGCGTAGACCAGAGGCACAACGCGCGGCGGCCGCCCACGTTATTCAAGGGTTCTTGTCGAGATAATGCATGATCCCCATCACTGAGGTCCTCACCGACACCTTCGCATAGATGGGGAGATCTCCTACCCCCGCGTCACTGGCCACCGCCTTCTCCATGGACTCGGCTGCCTGGTCGAGGCCCATCTTCAGCTTCCGCATGCGGCTCACCTGGTCCACCCAGGACTCCACCAGCTCCGCCGTCCGGTCGAACACCCAGTCGACATCGCTCCTGGCGCCGAAGTGCGGGACGAGCAGCTCCCCGGGGGACATCTGCCTCAGCGCGCCTATGGTGGCCACCAGCTGCGACGGGTTGAAGCTGGGAGGGGGCGTGGTTGGTATCAGCGCGCTGAGCCCCGGGTACACGATCCCGACCGCGTCAGCAGTCAGAAGGGAGCGGCTGCCGTCCACGAGGACGGACACCTGGTGGGGCGCGTGTCCGGGGGCGTGTATTATGGTGACGCTGAGGCCGGCCCCGAGGTCGAGGTGCTCCTCCTCCCCGACCCCCCTCACCCTTTCTGCGGGGACCGGGTCAGGGCGGCCGTATAGGGCCATGATGGACTCACCGAAGACCCTGGTGGAGCTCTCGATGAGCTTCGCGGGGTCGACCAGGTGGGGGACCCCCCTCTCATGGGCTATCACCTCTGCGTTGGGCATCTCCCTCAGGAGCCTCCCCGCGGCACCCGCGTGGTCCAGGTGTACATGGGTCGGGATGACATACCTCACGTCCGAGGGCATGACCCCGACCTCGGCCAACCCCTTCAGGACGCTCTCGTGGGAGGTAGCGTAGCCACAGTCGATGAGCGCAGGCTTCTGACCCTTCAGCAGGTAAGCTCCTACCGTCCCTGGTATCCCAAGCGCGTAGGTGTCAAGCAGGTAGACTCGTTCGGAGACCTTCTTTGCGTACGCGCCAATTCACCTGGGCGTGCCTTGGCTGCCGAACTCGAAGGCGAGCATCGCGAGGGACGCGGCGCCATACTTCAGCACGTCCTCGTCGGCCTTGAACTTCGAGCTGTGGTTCGGATAGACGCATCCCTTCGCCGGGTTCGCCGCCCCCAGGAAGTAGAACGTCCCGGGCGACTTCTGCAGGAACCTGGAGAAGTCTTCCCCCCCGAGGATGGGCTCCATCCTCTTCACCCTTGTCCCGCGTATCCTCTGAAGGACCTTGACGGCCCGTTCCGTTGTCTTGGGGTCGTTCACTGTCACAGGATAGGCGTCGGCCTCGAACTCGACGTGGGCCGAACCTCCGAATGACCTGCAGAGCCCGCCGACGACCCCGGCCACTTTCCTCTTGGCCGACTTCCTGGTCGCCTCATCTAGGGTCCTGATGGTACCCTCGAGCTCAGCGTAGTCGGGGATGATGTTCTCCTTCGTCCCTGCGTGGACTGATCCGACTGTGATGACAAAGGGGCGGACCGGGTCCATCATCCTTGAAGATATACCCTGCAAGCCGAGGATGACGTTGGCCGCGATGTAGACGGGGTCTATGGTCTTGTGGGGGGCAGACCCGTGGCCTCCCCTGCCCTCGATCCTGATCTTGAAGGTGTCCGGGGCAGCCATCACCGGTCCCCCTCTTACCCCAAACTCTCCCGCCTTCCTGTCTCCATCGATGTGCAGCCCGAAGACGTAGTCTACCTTCGGGTCGAGCATGGCCCCGTCCTCTATCATGGGGAGCGCGCCGCCCCTCCCTCCGTGCTCCTCGGCAGGTTGGAAAAGGAACTTCACGGTTCCGTGCAGCTCCGCCTGGGCCCGGGCCAAGATCTCTGCGGCCCCAAGCAGCATCGCCATGTGCGTGTCGTGGCCGCAGGCGTGCATCACCCCGTCGATCTTCGACCTGAAGCCCACGTCGGCAGCCTCGGTGATGGGGAGAGCGTCCATGTCGGCCCTTAGGGCGACAACCTTCCCGTCAACGCCCCCCTTCAGGGTGCCTACCACTCCGTTGCCTCCTACCCCTCTCCGCACATGGATGCCCAGCGCCTCCAACCTGTCGGAGACGAACTTCGATGTCCAGACCTCGTGGTACGACAGCTCCGGGTGCTGGTGAAGCGCCCTCCTGGTCCTGATAATCTCGGGCTCGATCTTCTTAGCTTCGGCTAGGAAGTCCATGGGGAGCACGCCGAGGGGGATGGATAAAAGGAATCGACGTCCGTGATTTCTGCATCTCGCTTCGGTCTTCCCGAGGGGCCGCTGCCATGACTCTCTACCTCATTGTCTCTCGTCCCCCCGGGCTCGGCCCTTGCAGACGGGACGCGGGAGGGCGGTCGTCCTGCCTTCACTCGGATGCCGTGCATATCCTCAGCCCAGCTCCCCCTGGGTCTAGGCTGACTGCACCTGCTTCCTGATGGCATCGACGACGTCCGGGTTCGCCAGGGTGGTGATGTCCCCGTAGTCCTTCCGGTCCGAGATAGCGACCAGGACGCGCCTCATGATCTTTCCCGACCTCGTCTTCGGGAGGTCGGGGACGATGTAGACGAACCTCGGCCTCGCGATGGGCCCCAGCTGCTTCACCACGTTCTCTTTGACGAGATCCTCAATTCCCTTGGCGGGGGAGCTCCCTGGCTTCAGCGCAACGTAGACTACCGGGACGTGGCCGCGGAGCTCATCGGACATAGCTATGGCCGCGGCTTCGGCCACGTCCGGGGTGGTCAGGACCGCGTTCTCCAGCTCCTTCGTCCCGAGCCTGTGGCCTGCGACCTTGATCACATCGTCCACCCTGCCGAGTATGCGGAGGTACCCGTCAGAAGCAAGCACCGCTCCGTCACCAGCGAAGTAAGGCCAGTCCCGCCAGTCCTTGCTCTCCTTGTCCCTGTTGTACTTCGAGTAGTACGTCCTGACGAACCTGTCTGGGTCTCCCCAGACGGTCTGCATTATGCCAGGCCAGGGGTTGCGGATGCAGAGGTTCCCGGCCCTGTTCTCGCCTGCAGGGATTGCGGCGCCGTCCTCATCGAGAATCACCGGGTAGATGCCCGGCATCCCTGGCCCGGCGCTCCCGGGCTTCATGGGGCTGACCGCCGGGAGGGTCGAGCAGAGGAACCCCCCGGTCTCCGTCTGCCACCAGGTGTCGGTGATCACCGCCTCCCTCTTCCCGACCACTTCGTGGAACCACCTCCAGGTCTCCGGCTCTATGGGTTCGCCCACCGTCGTCATCGCCTTGAAGTGATAGTCGTACTTCTCGGGCTCACCAGGCCCGGACTTCCTGAGCATCCTGATGGTGGTAGGCGCCGTGTGGAATATGTTCACCCCGAGCCTTTCCGCGATCCTCCAGGGCCTCCCGGCGTCCGGGTAGAGCGGCACCCCTTCATACATCACGGTGGTCGCCGCCAGGGCGAGGGGGCCGTATACGATGTAGGAGTGGCCCGTGATCCACCCTATGTCTGCGAAGCACCAGTAGACGTCCTCCGGGTGGATGTCCTGGACGTACTTCGAAGTGGCGGCGACGTAAGCCAGATACCCACCGGTCCTGTGCTGGGCCCCCTTTGGCCTCCCGGTGGAGCCGCTGGTGTACATCAGGAAGAGTGGCGCCTCCGAGTCCATGGAGACGGGAGAAATCGTCTTGCCTTGGAACCGTGTCGACAGCTCGTCGACGAAGAAGTCACGGCCCTCGATCATGGGCGAATTCGAGAGATACCTCCCCGCGTGACGTCGCCAGACGAGGACCTTCTCGACCTGCGCTCCGAGCTTCGCCGCCTCTTCCACCGCGATGTCGGCCTCCTTCTTCTTGTCGATGACTCCCCCGTTCCTGTGGTAGCCGTCAATGGTCACCAGGACGGTGCTCTTCGAGTCCTCAATCCGCTCCGCGCAAGCCCTGGCGCTGAACCCTCCGAAGACCTGGTTGTGGATGACGCCGAGCCTGGCGCAGGCGAGCATGGAGACGGGGAGCTCGGGGACCATGGGGAGGTGAAAGGTGACCCTGTCGCCCGCCCGGAGTCCCAGGCCATGAAGTACGAGGGCGAACTCGTTGACCCTCCTGTATAGCTCCTGGTATGTGACAACCCGGTGCGCCTCGTCCTCGGGCTCTGGGACCCAGATTATGGCCGCCTTGTTCCCGTACTTCGGCAGGTGCCTGTCTACACAATTGTACGATGCGTTGAGCCTCCCGCCGACGAACCATTTCCAGAATGGGGGGTCGGACGCGTCCAGTGTGGTGTGCCAGCCCTGGTCCCATGTCAGAAGGTCCGCGTACTCCCTGAAGCACTCGGGGAAGTTCCTCTCAGAGAAGCGCTCCAGGATGCTCCTGTCTCTCATGTTCGCCTGGGCGACGAAGGAAGCGGGCGGGTCCAGGAGCGGCTCTTCCTTCCAGTGTACCGCTATGTGCCCACCAGCGACGTCTGACCGCGAGTCAGTCATGGCTCCTCTTGGAGCAGCATCCTCTGGCGATTTAAGATTGGTTGGGCGGTCCAGACGCTGCTCAGACCCGGCCTCGGTTCGCGCTCTTCAGGCCCCCAAACACGAAGTGCCATCACCCCTGGGCTCACGCTGTGGATGCGGGGGATGGGATTCGAACCCACGAACCCCTGAGGGAGGGGATCTCCACGAAAGGTCGCTTAAGTCCCCTGCTGTTGGCCAGGCTTAGCTACCCCCGCACGGCCCGCGCATCAGGCTTGAGTTATTAACGTTGGAATGGAGTCAGCTGAGGTATCTCAGGAAGCCCTTCAGTTTCCTCGTGTTCGCGACGTCCCCCGCCTTCATCCAGGCCCTCCTCGCCACCGTCACCCCGTACCCGATGTTGTCCAGCTCCCCCACGGAGTGGGCGTCCGAATCCACGAGCACGGGGACCCCTTCTTCCATGGCCCTCCTCGCCCAGACGTCGTCGAGGTCCAGCCTCTTAGGTTGCCCGTCCACCTCGAGCATCTTTCCATTCTCCTTCGCCGCCGCTAAGACCTTGCGGAGGTCAATGGGGTTCCCTTCCCTCCTCCCGATGAGCCTGTTGGTGGGGTGGCACAGGAAGTCCACGGAGGGGTGGCTCAGGGCGCTGAGCGCCCTCGCGGTCAGCTTGTCGGGGCTCTGGCTGAAGTTCTGGTGCAGGGACGCCCCGACGATGTCGAACCCGTCGAGGAAGCTCCTGTCAAAGTCGAGGGACCCGTCGCTCTTGATCTCCACCTCGACGCCCTTGAGTATCCTGAAGGGCGCCAGCTCGCCATTCAGCCTGTCAATCTCCTTCCACTGCCTACGGAACCGCTCTTCGGACAGCCCGTTTGCCACCCTCACCGACATCGAGTGGTCGGTGACAGCGATGTACTCGTACCCCCTCTCCTTTGCCGCCTTCGCCATCCCTCCCAGGTCGACCGACCCATCGCTCCAGGTCGTGTGCATCTGCAGGTCCCCCTTGATGTCGTCGAAGGCGACGAGGTCAGGGAGCTCGTCCCTGAGCGAGGCCTCCACCTCCCCCCTGTTCTCTCTCATCTCAGGGGGTATGTACCGCATCCCGAGCTTGCTGTATACCTCCTCCTCGGTGCCGCCCGCCAGCCTTTTCCCATCCTTGTCGAAGAGGCCGTATTCGTTCAGCTTCCACCCTTTGCCCATCGCCAGGCTCCTGAGCGCTATGTTGTGGTCCTTCGAGCCGGTGAAGTAGACCAGCGCAGCGCCGTACTCTTCAGGCGCGAACAGCCTGACGTCCACCTGCACCCCGCTCCCGAGCTTCACGCTCGTCCTCTTTGGGCCCCTCTCAAGGACCTGGTCCGCGCCCGGGCACTCGGCCAAGGCGTCGACCGCCCTCTGGTCGGTGGAGAGCAGGTCTATGTCCCCGACCGTGCTCTTCCCTCGCCTCAGGCTCCCGGCCATCCTCACTTCGATTCCCAGGGCCCCAAAGTAGGATGCCAGCTTCTGGAACTCCCCCTCGGCCTCGGGGATGAGCATCCGCTTCTCGAAGCTTGCGAGCTTCTCGATTCCAACCGCGAACGACCCCCTGGCCGTGGGCCCAAACTCTGAGTCGAGTCTCCCTGACTCCAGGGCTGACTTCAGATCTTCGACGCTCGCTATCCCAAGGTCGTGGGAGAGGTGGTACGCGGTCCTCGGCCCTATCCCCTGGATCTTCATGAGCTTCGGCACCCCCGGAGGAACCTTCGCCTTCATCCGCTCCAGGAGCTCGAGCCTCCCTGTCCTGAGGTACTCGTCGATCTTCCTGGCTATGCCTTCCCCCACATACCGGATGTCCTCCAGTCGCCTCTCCTTCCAGGCTTGCTCGACGTCTTCGTCCATGTTCCTCAAGCTGGCAGCCGCCCTGTGGTAGGCAATCACCTTGAACCTGTCCTCTCCGGCGGCCTCCACGAGCTCCCCAAGCCTGTCTAGGAGCTCGGCGACCTCGGCATTCCTCAATATGGTCATTTGGCGGCGATTCGTTTTTAAAAGCAGTACGGCCGGCCACCTGAAGCGGTTGCCAGTATATCAGAGGGCCTTCGTCCTGCTCAAGGTCACCCCCGGTCACGAGGAAGAAGTCATAGACGAGCTGATGAAGGTCCCAGAAATCGTAGAGACCCACATCGTCCCCGGCGACTGGGACATCCTGGTCGTTCTCAACGCCCAGAAGGAGGTCCTCGTCCCAAGCGACGAGAAGGTGTACAGGCTTGTCATGAGCAAGATACAGAAGGTCAAGCACATCGAAGACACGAACACGATGGTGTCTCAGTTCTCGCGAATCAAGAAGGTCTAGCTCCACCAGCCGTATTCCTTGGGGACGTCGGTGATTCCCACTCCTGTCCTGCCCTCAATCAGGAGGTCGTCCTCTATCCTGACCCCGAGCTTCCCCCTGATGTAGGCTCCAGGCTCTATCGTGAAGCACATGCCAGGGCCCAGCCTCTCCCCCCCACCCTCGACTATGTAGGGCGCTTCGTGGATCTCCAGCCCTAGCCCATGCCCCGTCCTGTGGAAGAAATACCTTCCCAACCCTGCCCCCTCGAGCACCCCCCTGGCGGCAGCGTCGACATCCCCGACCTTCGCGCCCGCCCTCGACTCGGCCACGGCAGCCTCCTGGGCTTCGAGGACCTTGGAGTACACCTTCTCGACGTCCAATGATCGTCCAATGCAGAACGTCCTGGTGATGTCAGCGTAGTATCCGCCGTAGGTCGAACCCACGTCCACCACTATGCTCTCTCCCCGTTGGACCTTCCTGCCAGAGGGGAGGTGATGCGGGTCCGCCGCCGTCCGGCCAGCCTGGACAAGCATGTCGTCGACCCTCTCGGCTCCCTCGGCGTAGATCGCATCCGTCATCGCCCTGGACAGCTCGAGCTCAGTGGTCCCCTCTTTGATGAGCTCAGGGAACCTCCTGAACGCCTTGCTCAACGTTTCCCCTGACTTCTTCAGGAGCCTGACTTCAACCTCGTCCTTGGACTCCCTCATCCCCTGGAGGACGGGCTCGGCGTCGGCGAGCTTCAGGCGTGCGACCTTCGCCAGCCTGTTCACGTACTGGAACGGCGCCCTGCCCTCTACGCCCCAGGTTCCCTCCACCCCGGCGCTCCTCACCGCCTGGCTGATGGCCCCCCCGGGCCCCTCCGAGTCTGTCCACGCATGGACCCCGATGGCGACCGGCAAGCTCCGGTATGGCCCAGACTCCAGGGCTGGCGCCACCAGCTGCGGCTCGCCTGACAAAGGGATGAGCAGCACGAACGGGCGCTCCAGCATGAGGGATGTGCCACTGGTCAGGTAGCGCATGTTCGGCCCGGGTACTACGACCGCTCCCTTCAGCCCTCGCTTGGCGAGCCCCTCCCTGAGCCGCTTCATCCTGGCTGCGTAGAGGGCTTCAGGTCTCATACTCGGCATCGGTGCACATGTGCACCGTTAATATGTGGTTCCTTAGGCGCAGGGACGCCTTGGGGGTGAAGGAGAAGGTCGTCCTG
Organism: Nitrososphaerota archaeon; assembly: GCA_027386095.1. The sequence goes on from DAHXUN010000010.1 coordinate 46,713, forward strand.
CCGATGGCGAAGAGGTGGATTTCAGGGGCAGACCTGAGCGCTGCGATGGACGACGCAAAGGGGGCGAACTCCAGGGGGATGGGGGTGGTCGTAAACTTCCTCGGAGAGGAGATCATGGACCCGGCGACAGCTGACGCCCAGGTTGAAGAGTATCTCAGGCTTCAGCAGGCGTTGGCCGACGGCGGGGTCAGAGGGTTCGCCTCGGTCAAGCTGACGCAGCTGGGGATGGGAGCGGACGACGAGGCGATGCGGAGGAGGTTCGACAGGATAATGGCCAACGCGGAGAAGTTGTCGCAGCTCCTTTGGGTAGACATGGAAGGTTCCGCGTTCACGGAGAAGACGGTCGCCGCCTACCTCGACGCCCACGGTCGCCATCCGAGACTCGGCGTGGCAATCCAGGCCTATGCCAGGCGCAGCGAGTCAGACGTGAATGCGATACTGGACCAAGGAGGGATGGTGAGGCTGGTCAAGGGGGCCTACAGGGAGGGCCCAGACTTCGTCTTCCCCACCAAGCCGGAGATAAACAAGAACTTCGAGAAACTGATGGCGTCTCTCTTCGAGAGGGGGGACGGGTTCGCCATCGCCACCCACGACGGGGCTCTCGTAGAGCGCGCCAAGGCCCTGGCAGAGTCCAGCCACGCGAAGTTCCGTTTTGAGTTCCTCAAGGGCATCAGGGACGATCTCAAGGGCGACCTCGTGAAATCAGGATACGTGGTCTCCGAATACCTCCCCTATGGGGACAGGTGGTGGGCCTACTCAAAGCGGAGGATACGGGAGCACCCGAGCAACATCTGGCTCATCCTCCGCTCCGTGCTCTAGGGCCCGCTTCGGCGGTAGCCTCCTTTGATTACTGGCTCAACTAACATAGACTACGCCCGCAAAATACCGGACGGGGCCTGAACACGGCAGGTCAGACAAAATGGCCGAATATCAAAAGGGGCAAGTCTGGGGAGCCCTCCGCAAGGCGTGGAAGGGCTACCGCATAGCTAAGGTCCAGGGCGACAACGCCCGGATGAGGGAGTATGCCACGCGCATCAAGACCCTCCAGGGCCAGCTCGGCGTCCCTCAGGCGAGCTTTCCGAACCTCGGAATATAGAGGAGCTCTGCTCCTCTTTCCTTTTTTACTTAGTCAGTGGCTCCTATTTCTCTTTCCATCTCTTCCAGTATGCCGCCGACCACCTGCTTCTGCAAGCCAAGCGAGGCGCATATGGTTCCAACTCCGTCCCCCTCCTCCCTCACGAGGTACCTGAGGACCCTCTTTCGGTCGGCCATGGAGAGCGAAGTGCCTATCCGCGCGGCCTCCCTCAGGGCAAGGCTCCGGATGTAGAGCAGGACCGCCCTCTCCTCCTCCATCTCTTTCAGCTTCCTGTCAACTTCTGCCACCACATGGGTGAGCGGGCGAATGCGCGACGCGCCGTCGGGGTATCGCAGAACCTCACTGATCTGAGTCATCACCTGGGCGTGGTCATCGGCCTCATCGACCCCCGGCAGCGCCCCGAATGAGAAGATCCTCGTCCTGAACAAGTTGGGGGCCAGGTCTACGGTGACCGAGAAACTGCTCTTCAGCAGGTATTCCTTTCTCTGCGGGCCCCTGGGGCTGTCCTGCGAGACGTTCCTCACCAGGCCAGCCTTCTCCATCGTAGTCAGGTGCTTCGCCACGAGCTGCTGGCTGATCTTCAACTCCTTCGACAGCTGGAGCTGGTAGTTGGGCTCTTCGCTGATCCTGGATATTATCCTCCTGCGAATCGGGTTCTCCATGGTCCCAAGGACGGCATCGAGTTCGGCCTGACTCATCGGTTATCGACCAACGGTTGTATACGCCCTGTTTGTTCTATAAATAGGTTCCCGCACACTCCCTTGCGTTGAGCTTGTCCGCTGGGGCTCGGACATGGGGCGTCGAGGAGTCGGTATGGCGCTAAGCAGGACCCTGATAGGCGAGCGCGCGGCCGTCGCGAGCGAGCAGCCCCTCGCGTCGATGGTGGGCTACGACGTGCTCCGCAAGGGCGGGAACGCCTTCGACGCCGCCGCAGCGACGAGTTTCGCCCTCGCCGTGACCTTCCATCCTGCTGGAGGGCTGGGAGGCGACTACTTCGGCATGCTCTACGAGGCGAAGACAGGCAAGGTGCACTGCCTGAATGCCAGCGGCTGGTCTCCTTCAGGGCTCACGCTCGAACTGATCAGGGAGAAGGCGGGCGGGAAGGTCCCCCTCTACGGCCCTCTGACTTGCGTCGTTCCTGGGCTGGCCGCGGGAGTTTGGGAGATGCACAGGAGATTCGGGTCCCTCGAGTTCAAGGAGCTTCTCGAGCCCGCCGTCAGGCTCGCCGCCGAAGGGTTCCCGATAGGCGGAGCCATGTGCAGGTCCATAGAGGGGACCTACTCCGGTCTCACTGATGACGCGAAGGAGGTGTTCGCCCCAGGCGGCAGGGTACCGGTCCCGGGCGAGCGCGTCAGGCAGGGAGCGCTCGCGAGGGTGATAGCGGAGGTGGCTGAAGGCGGTCCATCCGCGTTCTACTCCGGCCGGCCCGCAGAGGAGATCGCCTCGACCCTGGTGTCCCTCGGCGTCCCCTGCAGCAAGAGCGACTTCTCAGACTTCAGGCCCGAGTGGGTCGACCCACTGAAGCTGGACTACCGAGGCACCACGGTCTACGAGGTCCCTCCCAACAGCATGGGCGCCACCAGCCTGCTGATCCTGAAGCAACTAACCGAGTCCGACCTCTCTGCTGTTGGCCCGCTCTCGCGGGAGAGGATCGATAAGACCATGCGGGCGGTCCTCGTCGCCTACGCCCGGCGCGACGAGATGCTCGGCGACCCGCGCTTCGGGGCCATCGACATGGAGGCGTTCATGTCGACCAGGAGCGGGACGCACCCTACAGGAGGGACAGTGAGGAAGGGTGACACCACTGCCTTCTCGATAGCAGACCCCGAGGGCAACATCGTCTCCGGGATCCAGAGCCTGTTCCACCACTTCGGGTCTAGAGTGTTCGTCAAGGAGTGCGGCATAGCGCTGAACAACAGGGCGTCGGCCTTCCGCACCGAGGGGCCGAACAAGGTCGAACCGCGCAAGCGGCCGCTGCACACCCTCTCCTCACTCATCCTCGAGCGGCAGGGGCGCCCTTACCTCGCCATCGGCGCCAGCGGCGCGGACTACCGTCCGCTGCAGCACGCGCTCTTCGTGACGAACTCCGTGGACTACTCCATGCCAGCCGAAAAGAACGTAGCGCATCCGAGGTTCCTCTGGGGAGGCGGGCGGAACCTGCTGGTCGAGGCCGGCTACGAGCTCCCCCCGGGCAGCGACTACGACATCGAGAGCCTTCCCATGCCAGGGCGGACCGGCGTCTGCCAGGCGGTCGAGGTGTCAGAAGGGTACAGGAAGGCCGTGTGCGACGTCCGCGGAGACGGCACACCCGCTGGGTTCTAGACGTCCCGAGCTACAAGAAGAAGGTCGAGGGTGGGCTGAATCTTGGCTCTAGGATGTGTTCGAAGACGAGCTCTCGGACTCCGTTACCGTGGTCTCCACGGTCTGGGTGCTCTTGGCCCCTGAGCTGACTGCGGTCACTTGAATCACGGGCCTGAGGACAGCCGCCTGTCCGGGGCTGACGTGGATAGTCCCTGGCGAGATGTTCAGGGTGAGGTCCGTCGCTCCGCTGGATTGGATGGTGAAGCGCACATTGACCATCAGCTTCCCGCTGGCTACTACCCTGAGCTGGGTCGACGTCCCGTTGGTCCAGAAAGCCTTGGCTCCTGTGATGTGGAAGATGATGCCTGTCACGTTCCCAGAGGGCACCTTGGTGGTCCCGAGTAGGATCGAACTGCCCTGGAGCTTCGTGAGGTTGACGTTGGTCCCGACGCTCGCAGACACGTTGTAGACATATCTGTTCACGAACGCGGCCGCGGTGGAGGAGCTGGTGGCGGACGACGCGGAGCTCGATACCGATGAGGCAGAGCTGACAGACGTGGCAGTGCTCGTAGTCGTACTTGTGCTGCTGGAGCTGGAGGTGTCTGTGGTCGCCTGGGCGGTGGTGGCCGCCGTGACGTTCGAAGAATACTTGATGGTGACGCTCGTCACGTTGACGAGGAGATACTTGAGGCTGGGGCTGGCGGGCGGGGGGTCCGAGAGGTAGATGTTCAAAGTCCCAGATCCAGGCCCGGCCTGTGAGCTGTTCGAAAGGCTCGGAAGGTAGACCGTGTACGCATATGCCGACAACCCGATGATCGCCAACAACGCCAGAGTCGAAACCGCTATGACTTTATTCAATTCGCAAGGCTGCGTTCTTCGCTGACGAAATAAACCTATGTTGTTGAACGGCACCAGAAAATCGGTTGAAGACGGGCCCGGTGCGATTTGAACGCACGACCTACAGCTCGCTCCACGGCGTGTAGGAGGCTGCCGCGCTATCCGTACTGCGCTACGGGCCCAGCCAGGGCCCGAAAAGAACCATGATATTACCTGTTCCTGTTCACTCTGCCAGGTCGAACTCCAGCTCAAGCTCTCCCCGGGAGTGCCTGAACCTGGGCTTACCGAGGCTGATCCCCCCAATCCGCAGGGTGCTGTCGACGTGGGGCTCGTTGCAGCAGTTGATGTTCCAGTCAGGTATCCTCACTATCTTCAGCAGCGTCACCTCAGGTGGGACGGGGAAGAGGTCGTAGATCGCGTCCCCGAAGTGCCCCTCAGCTTCCTGGCGCTCCATCTCGAACTCCAGCACCTCGGCCCCTGCGGCAATCTCCTCGTTGGCGAGCCGTTCTATCGCTGACAGCTCCTCGCCGGTAGGCTCCCTGTCGAACTTGACCGTCAGCCTCCCGTGCCTCTCCGAGACGTGCACCGACGCCGTCCACTTCGCGCCCAGCACCCTCTGGACCGCCCCCTTGAGGACGTGAACGGCGGAGTGGGTCTTGAGCTCTTCTGCGCTCAACTAGAGCCTCATGACTACCTTGAAGAAGTCGTTCAGCCTCGTCTGCAGGCCGAAGCGTCTCTCGTTCCCCCTCATGTAGAAGAAGACAGACAGGAGCGTGGGCCACATCTTCATCAGGCTGAACCTGTCCTCCGCCTTGGCTTTGATGAACTCGTAGACCTTGGCGTAGGCCGCGTAGTGATCCAGGACCGCCTTTCTGTACCCCTCTCTGTCGCCCAGGTGGTCCACGAAGATGTTGACGCACTGCATGCTCGGGATTATACCTTCCCCCAGCATCGGATAAACGGTGCCGATGGACTCGCCCACCCCCGTGACCTTCCCATCGAAGAATGGCTCCATGAGCTTGGGCGGGGTCACCCTGACTGGCCTCCCAATCTTCCTGACGACCTCGCAGTGGTACTTCTTCACGAACTCATCGAGATCTCCTTGGTATCTGTGATGAAGGTCGCCGGCTCCCACATGGGCCAACCCGTCGCCCAGGGGGAAGTACCACCAGTATCCCGTGAGCCCGGGGTAGGGCTTGATCACAAAGTCGTCGTAGGGGAGCTCCTTGGACTTCACCTGGTACTCGAGCGACGGGATCACCAGGTCCTCTGAGACCTTCGGGAGGAGCGACCTGTGCAACCCAGTGGCGTCCACCACGCTATCGAAGCCCTGGAAATTCCCGTTGGCCTCCTTGATCTGGGCACCCCAGTGCACCTTCTTCCCCTTCAACATGTCCTCGGTGAGCCTGTGCTTGTCGTAGGTGACCAGCCCCCTGAGGGGGATGCTGATTTCCTCGGTGCCGAGGTCGACGCGCATGCTCTTCCCCTTGTGGAGGACGTAGTCGTCGAAGTTGAACCCCGCCTGCTTCACCAGGTCTGTGATGAAGGGCTGGCTCGTCCCCCAGGCGCAGACCGTGTACCAGTTCTTCTGCGTCCGCATTTCGTACGCCTCGGCTTCCACGTCCCCTGGGAGGCGGTTGAGCAGATACGCACCTGCCACCCCTGTGCCGACCACGGCAAGTCTCAATTCTGACCCTTGACCTCACCGACAAGTTCGGCGCTTTTCTACCTATCGCCCAGGCGGGGTGTGGCAGCCTTCTTCTCTCCCATGAATTGGCCAAAGTCCGTCCGCTCCCGAAATAGGACGCTGTTTGCTCGTCGGCGAAAGTCATGGGGCCCATTTGACCACTCATAGGCGAACCGGGGGATGGATGGAGGGATGGCAGGGCGATTAATTCGTGAACAAAGCGGTTCAACCGCCAGCGCCTGGGCCGTGCTTGGTCCGTCAGCCGCAGAAGCTACACGTCATGGTAAATACTAAATATGCCTGGTAAACCAGGTTTACCGAATGTCACAGGCAAACCCCAAGGAAACTAAGATGGTAAAGGTCTCTGAAGAAACACACGGGAAGCTGAAGGCAATGGCGAAGTACCAGGAGACCATGGATAACGTCATAGCCCGGCTGGCGACTCAGGCGAAGGGGCTTGAAGACGTCGTCGCCGGGAAGAGCTCGATCACCTTCATCGACGGCCACGAAGGGCGACTGCTCTACCGCGGCTATGACATCGCGGACCTCACGGCCCACTCCAACTACGAGGAGACGACGTACCTGCTCTGGAACGGCCACCTCCCGACCGTGAACGACCTGAAGTCGTTCAGCGAGGAGCTCGGCGCGAAGCGCGAGATACCGCGCGAGCTGGTCTCGATCCTCACCACCCTACCGCAGAACTGCGACACGATGGACGCGCTGAGGGTCGGGGTAGCCGCCCTGGGAGTCTTCGACGACCCGATGTACTCGCAGCAGGAGAGGGCTATGTCGATAGCGGCCAAGATGGGGACCATAGTGGCGGCGATCCACAGGCATAAGCACGGGCAGGCGGTGGTCGCGCCCCGCGAAGACCTCTCCTTCGCGACCAATTTCCTCTACATGGTGTCGGGCAAGGTCCCGTCTGAGGAGGATGCGAGGCTGATGGACGTACTCTTGATACTCCACGCCGACCACGAGTTCAACGCGTCGACCTTCACCGCAAGGATAATCGCTTCGACTCTTTCAGACATCTACTCTGCCGTCACCGGCGCGGTGGGGGCGCTCAAGGGCCCGCTCCACGGGGGCGCCAATGAGAAGGTGGTCGAGATGACCGCCGAGATCGGCTCCCCGGCCAACGTAGACGCGTACATCCGCGGAAAGCTTGCGAGCAAGGTGAAGATCAACGGCTTCGGCCACAGGGTCTACAAGACCATGGACCCGAGGGCGAAGATACTCAGCGACATGGCGGCGCACTTCGTCAGGACACAGAAGGAGAAGGAGTCGCTGGAGATTATCAAGGGGACCGAGGCCATACTTCTGAAGGAGAAGAACCTCCACCCCAACGTCGACCTCTTCTCGGGCTTGGCGCTGAACCATGTAGGGGTGCCCGCATATCTGTTCACCCCCGTGTTCGCCGTGGGCCGTGCCCCCGGTTGGCTCGCACACGTCTTGGAGCAGTACGCCGACAACAGGATAATCAGGCCGATCTCGGACTACGTCGGGCCGCAGCTCACGGCCTACGCCCCCATCGAGACCCGAAGCCCCAAGAGGTCGAGAACTTGAGGGTCGAGGCCCTGGTCAAGCGCAGTCCGGTGACCATAAGCCCCGGCGCCACCATAAAGCAGGCTGCAGAAGTGTTCGCCAGGGAGAAGATCGGCCTGCTGGTCGTCGCGTCTTCGGTCAGCCCGGTCCGAGCCCAGGCCGTCCTCTCAGAAAGGGACGTGGTCAGGGCGGTCGCCAAGGGGGTCGCCCTCTCGGGGCGACTGGACGCCGTGTCGACGAAGAAGCTAATCAGCGTCAAACGCTCGGACAGGCCATCGACCGCAGTGAGACTGATGACGGACAACGGGATAAGGCATCTCGTGGTGGAGAACGACGATGGGACCCTGTTTGGTGTGCTGTCCATCAAGGACTTCTTCCGCGAAAACAAGCTCATCAACGCGTTTCTCAAGGAAGAAGACGAAGAGGTCCACGGCGTCGACTAGGCCCCAGGGCGGGCATGGTTCTTCCGCCGCAGGGAGTCCAAGGGAGATTCCCCGGAAGGCCGAGGGAGCCTGCGGCGTCCAGTTCCTTCGTCAGGGGAGCCAGGGCAGGTGAGCCCGAGCCCGCGAGAAGACCTTCAGCGCGCCCAGGGCCGCTGAGGCTGACCCCCCTGATGGATGTAAGGGCGAGGGCGAAGGCAACAGCCGCCTCGACCGCGAGAGCCGGGACCTCCACCAGACATGGAGGGAGTCGAATCCCAGCACTCGGATCCCTCCACGCGTAGGTTGGATCGCCGTGGTCGGTATGCCGAAGAGGTCGCCTTTCACGCACCGTTCGGCGAGAGGGGTCCGAAGACCTCCCACTTCTCGACCATGAGACACCCGTCGCTGACCGCCTCCGTCCCCCGTACGCCTTGGCAAGAGACTGAGCCTCTATGGCTTGCGCAACCAGGAGAGACGTCTTCGGGCATGCATTTCCATTGGGCGCCCCGGAGATGTCTCCGCCACCCCACCAATCTTAAATAACGTAAAGAGGTCGTGAACCCTGAAATGGCTCTCTTCGGGGACATCGGGACAATCTTCGTCATGGCCCTCGTCGCCGTAGGGCTCACGGGGATGGTCATAATCCTCCCGCGCCTCTTCGCGCCTAGGCGGCCCAACCCCATCAAGAGCCTCCCCTTTGAGGCTGGTCAGGTCCCCCAGGGCGCCGGGAAGATGCACTTCATGATGCAGTACTACGCCTACTTACTCATGTTCATAGTGTTCGACGTCCTTTCGATGTTCCTCTATGCCTGGGCGTCGGCCTACAAGCCGCTCGCCCTTGGACTGACGTCCGACTGGACAGTGACGCTCTTCATGGGTATGCTCTTCATCCCCATGGGTTTCGCCCTCGTACTCGCGGGGAAGAGGGAGCTTTGGTAGCCGCGCAGCAACAGAAGACCGGGAGCTTCCAGGTCCTCGTAGGCAAGATAGACGACGTACTCCAGTACGCCATCGGAGACCCGCTGCGCTACCTTGCCAACTGGGGACGCCTCTATTCCCTCTGGCCCGTGCACCTCGAAACGGCCTGCTGCTCAGTCGAGGTCGGGGCGGCCGCCGGTTCGAGATTCGACATAGAGCGCTTCGGCACGCTGGAGGCGTTCGGCTCGCTCCGCGCCTGCGACCTCATCATAGTCATGGGGACCGTGACGAGGAAGCTGGCCCCGAGACTGAAGCTCATCTACGACCAGATGGCGGAGCCGAAGTGGACCATTGCCATGGGCGCTTGTCTTCGGGGCGATTCGCTGGTCTACACACCCAACGGCGTCAAACGAATCGACGGCGTGGGTCCCGGGGAGCTCGTTCTTACCTACGACGAGCAACGCAAGAGGGTGATCACCGGCCAGGTGGTGGCCAACAAGGACCAGGGGAGTAAGGACGTGTGGAGGCTCCGCGCAGGTGCCTATGAGTTGGTGGCCACGGAGGACCATCCCTTCGCGGTTTACGAGCGGACGCTCTCGCGGAGGTGGATCACCTACCAGTCTGTACTCGGATTGCTCGAAGAGGGATTCACACTGCGAGAAATCGCTCCGTTGGTGGGAGAAAGTGCCAAGACTCTCTCCAATTGGAGACGGCATCCCCCAGCCCAATTCGGGCTGGATATAGTGTGGAAGCGCTTCAATCAGGTGAAGGAAGGCGATTTGCTGGGAACATTCGCCGCGCCCGTCATAGATACGCCCTACAATATCAATCGCTCACACGATGGAGGGCTGAGGAACAAGGTCAGAGTCTCACGGTCCGCGGACGATAATCTCGCGTGGCTTGCGGGCCTCCACCCTGGAGACGGCTGGAGCGCGGGGCCACGAGGAGCCTCCTCCCAAACGGGGGAAGACTTGTCAAGGCGGCATCTCTCTCAGGGAGCGAACGGGTCGTTTGCAGTGGGTGCCTGGGCGACTCGCCAGGCCGAGACTCAGCCCGAGGCGGCCTCTGGAGCGTCCGAGCAGTCGCTTCTCCCTCGCGGCGGTGTCCGTTCCAAGCGCGTCCCCGGTTGGGTCTACCCCCTGCCCTCGACTTCTGTCTACGGCTTCCTCGCCGGCCTGATTGAATCCGATGGCAGCGTGGAGGAGCAGGGTTCCGCCCAACTAAGCTCAGACAACTACGATCTGATGCGTGACGTCGTCGAACTCTGCCACTACCGCGGCATACGCGTCGGCGGCGTCTTCGAGAAGGAGAAAGGGGATATCCTGAAAGAAAGGTACCTCGAAGCGAAAGAATACGCAGTTTCATTCCCCGCCGAAACTGTGGCGAAGCTCCCACTGCACAGACCTGGTTACCAAAGTCGGACAAAGCGTGGCTCCCGTTCATTCGACGGCAGATCTCTCCTCAAGACCAATCACCCAGGAATCGCCCTCCAGAGGGTCACCTCTATCATCCCCCGAGGAAGAGAGCAGGTCTACGACATCGAGGTGGAGGGCCACCACAACTACTTCGCCAACGGTGAGCTGGTCCACAACTGCTCGATCACCGGCGGACTCTACTTCGACTCCTACAACGTCCTCAGGGGCATCGACGACATCATACCGGTAGACGTGTACGTCCCAGGCTGCCCTCCGAGGGCCGAGGCACTGATTCAGGGGATAGTGCTTTTGCAAGAGAAGATCAGACGGATGCCGACCCTTGGCGGCCGGTGAAGCACAAAATGAGCAAAGAGAGCGAGCCTGCCAAGCCAGCTTCACCTCCGCTCTCCGCCCCCACGCAGCCGGCTAAGCCTGCGACCCCGTCTCCCCCCGCTGCGGCTTCCGCCCCCGCGCCGAGTCCGGATCTGGACAGGGCGAAGGCCCTCGCCACAAGGATAACGTCGAGTCAACCCACAGCGAAGGTCGAGTGGATGAAGCCACGGCGCCTGAAGGTCTCCGCCTCTCCGAACACGATCAAGGACGTGGCCCTCTTCGCCCGGGACTCGCTCGGATTCAATCACATCAGCGCGGTCAGCGGAGTCGACTGGATCGCGAAGAATGAGCTGGAAGTGATCTACTTCGTGGGATCCACGACCCACGGTCAGGAGGACTTCGTCCTTGCCGTTTCCGAGAGGATCCCCCGGGACAACCCCGTAGTCCCGACCCTGATCGGGGTATGGAAGGGCGCGGAGTACCAGGAGAGGGAGACGCACGAGATGTTCGGGATAAACTTCCAGGGGCACCCCGACCAGAGCCACCTCTTCCTCCCCGAAGACTGGAACGACCTCCCTCCCCTCCGCAAGGACTACGTATCGCCGGGGAGATGAGCCGATGACCCTCGAAGCGGAGTACTCGCCCGACGCCGACAGGATCATGGCCGTTTCGCTCGGCCCGCAGCATCCTGGGGCCGGTCATTTCCGCATCAGGCTCTGGCTGGATGGAGACTACGTGGTCAAGGCTTTGCCCGACCCCGGGTACGTTCACCGGGGGGAGGAGAAGATGGCGGAGTACAGGAACTACACCCAGAACGTCCCGCACCTCGAGCGGCCGGTGATACTCGACAGCTCGAACATACTCTTCGCCTACTCGCTGGCGGTCGACGAGCTCATGAGCAGCAAGGTCCCCCCTCGGGCCCAGTACCTCAGGGTCATAATGTCCGAGATCAACCGCATCATCTCACACATGTACTTCGTTGCCATCCAGGGGCTCTTCCTGGGCCACACCACGATGATCACCTGGTGCATGGGTGACAGGGACTTCTGGATCGACCTCGCCGAAAGGATAGCAGGCGCGAGGGTGACCTTCGCCTACATCATTCCAGGAGGGGTGAGGAACGATATCCCGGAGTTCGCCATAGAGAAGGGGCTCAACACCTGCGACTGGTTCGAGAAACGCATGGATGAGTACGAGAAAATATTCTTCGAAAACCCTATGGTCCACCAGAGGTCAGACCGCGTGGGTGTCCTGACCGGGGACGACGCCGTCGCCTTCGGCGCCACCGGGACCGTCGCTCGGGCCTCCGGCCTCACTTTCGACGTGAGGAAGGACGAGCCCTACAGCTCCTACTCCGACTTCGAGTTCAAGACGCCGGTGCTTACCCAGGGGGACTCCTGGGCCCGTGCCTACGTCGCGCTGCTTGACATGCGCGAGTCGGTCAAGATAATCAGGCAGGCGCTCAAGGGGCTCCCACAGGGGCCGGTGCGTCTCAAGCTCGGACCCCAGCCCAGGGTCCCGGCGGGGGAAGTGTACGCTCGAACAGAGGCCGCCAGGGGAGAGATGTCGTACCACATAATCAGCGACGGCTCGCCGCGCCCCTACAGGCTGAAGATCGGGGTGCCCTCTGCGAAGAACCTCAGGGTCTTGCCGCACCTTCTGAAAGGGGTCCACGTGGCAGACATCCCGGTGATATACTGGGGCCTGAACTATTGGCCCGTAGAGGCAGACCGCTAGCTCACTCTGAGCTCTGCTTTTGAGACGCAGACAGGTTCAGGGTGTTACAAGGGCACCCATCGTCCAACCTGACCGTCCACAACCGGGTCAACCGCCCGGGGCTCTCTAGGGACGCTTCGCGGGCCCCCCCGCGGGCGCCACGAATGGCTCGGCTTCTGGGGCCCTATCCCCCCTACTGAACAGATACACCCCGAACAAGATGAGCACCCCGCCGAAGACCTGAGCCACGGTAATCTGCTCCCCCAGGGCTGCGAGCCCGAAGAACGCCCCGAACAAAGTGGAGGTGGACCACACGAGGAGCATCCTGATCGCTCCCAGCCGCTTGACCGCGGCAATGAACATAATCGTCGCCCCCGAGACAGCGAGCGCCAGGAGGACCATGATGGCCGAAGAGTATGCAGAGAATCCGAAGGGGAACCGCCCGACGAGGAAGAGGGCGGTCAGGACGCAGCCTCCGATGAGGTTACGGAACTTGCTCAGGAGCGTGGTGTCGAACCTCTTCGTGGCGAGGACGATTATGTTGTTCTCTACGGCCCACCCAGCCACGGAGCCGAGGATCAGAAGATTCCCGGTCAGCCCCTGGAAGAACGCGATGTGGGAGAGATCCAGGTTGGTGGAGACTACCAACAGGCCAGCCACGATGAAGAGCCCCCTGGCTGCCTGTCCACGGCGGAGCCTCTCCCCGAATACAGCGAAGGCGATCACTGTCGTGAACAGCACCTCTCCGTTGGCGAGGAGGGAGGCGTTCACGACGGTGGTCTGGTCGAGTCCCAGGGTGTACATCAGAGGAGCGAGGCCCGCGCCCACGAGGCCGAAGAACACGAGGTACCGGTAGCTCCCGGGCTCGGGCCTCCTCCTGGGCTGATACAGCAGCAGGATGAGCCCCGAAAGGAGGAACGTGACGCCGGTGACCACGAGGGGCCCGTTCGTCACGAGCGAGATTTTTGTCAGGGCCGACACCGAACCGGCGCAGATGGACCCCAATATCGCGTAGAGGTAGCCCCGCCTGGTCTCCGAATCCCTGCCGCTCCGTTCCAACCGTTCTCGGTACCAGGGCAGGGATGTTCGGGAGTTAACCGTGAGGGCGCCACCGACCGCGGCCGCCCTTGGCGGGAGTTCGGTCGTGGACGCTTAGGGAATCAACACTTAAGTTCGGCGGGCAGCCCTGGCCCTGCGATGTCCTCCGACAAGGAGATCATCACCGAGCTTCAGAAGATAAGAGAGCTCCTCACACCAAAGCCAGCCCCGCCCGCCCCGCCTCCTCCCAAGGGCATCTCCGCGGAGTTCAAGGCGTTCCTCATCAACTACAAGGTACTCGGGCTCGCCGTCGCCTTCATCCTAGGCGTCTATCTGGGGGGCCTGGTCCAGGCCCTGGTGTCTGACCTGTTACTCCCAGCGATCGGCATCCCGCTGAGCAGCATAGGCAACCTGAGCACACTCACGGTGACCTTCGCGAACCAGCACTTCTTAATCGGCGGCTTCCTCATAGCAGTCATCACATTCATCATCGTCGCCTTCGTGATCTTCCTCATCGTCAAGATCGCCAGCCATTACAAGATTCAGTAGAGCTCTCCCATCTTTTTTCATCCCGCCCCGAAGTGTGAATCGTTAAGCATAGTGTCAAGTGTAATTGCCTCAGTCAGTCATGTCCAACCTCGGCAGAGTAACCTCCGAGGATTACGTTGAGCAGCAGTAAGTTCGAGAAAGGTTGGAAGACAGAAGAGAAGGAGCCCTTCGGTAAGATGGTCCGGGAGACCGTCCGGGGGCCCCAGGCGATGCGCCCACAGATCCAGAAGGCGACCCAGCAGTTGGGCAACGAGATCACGCGGCTGGACCAGGCGATGGGCAGGCTGAAGCAGCGGGAGAATTCCATCTTCAAGAAGACGGTCACAGCCGTCCAGGCGCACGATCAGGAGTCCAGCAAGGCCTACTCCAACGAGCTCGCCGAAGTCCGCAAGATGGAGAAGATCGTCACCCAGTCGAGGATTGCCCTGGAGCAGATCAACACCAGGCTACAGACCGTCACTGAAATCGGAGACTTCGCATCCACCATCGCCCCGGCGATTGGAGTGATCAAGAACGTGCGCGCCACGCTCGGTGAAGCGATGCCCGACGCCCAGGGAACCCTCGGCGAGATAGGGGCGCAGCTCAACTCCATAATGGTGGACGTCGGCCAGATCACAGGGACGACCTTCTACCAGGCGGAGAACAGCGAGGAGGCCAACAGGATCCTCGCGGAGGCCTCAGCGGTGGCGGAAAAGCGCATGGCCGATTCCCTCCCCGAGGTCCCGAACACCGGCCAGTCTATCTTCACTAGCGAGTAAGCGGGCTTCAGGGCGTCTGGCGCAGGCGGTCTCGAAACCCCATTCCTGTGCCCCCCGCGCCCGGTACATGGCTCGCGGTGCCAGCTTGTCGGCCGTGACATCGGTCTGATCCCCCGGGCGACCGCTATGGAGGGGAAGACGTGCTCCAGAGCAGCTCAATGAACTGCTTGAAGTGACTCGCGACGGCGGGGCTGTCTATCCACCCGCAGGCAGAGTGGTCTGGCAGGCCGATGAGCGCCACCTTGTCGTCCACAAGAAGGTCGAAGGCCACCTGGTTCCCTGTCCTGATGTCCACTCCGGGCGGCAGGAGCCCTACCCCTCCCTCGTCACATATCGCCCTCACGCTCACCCCCCTCTCCAACGCCTCTGAGAGGAGCTCCATGGTCTTGGCATCCTCCAGCCCCATGGCGGGCGCCACCAGCATCACGGTCTCCTTGGCCCCCCTGAGCAACTCGTAGATCTTGGCAAGGACTTTCTCGCCTCCACGGATGGTGTAGACAAGCTCGGCCTCCAGGGTGGGCTGCGGGCTGTACAGCCTGTCCAGGGCGTCGAACGTCTCCTCGACCCTGGCCTCCACCATCGACTTGATGCCGGACGGCTCCTTCGCCCGGTAGGTCGCCGGTTTCTTCACCACCAGATCTGCCCACCCCTTCGAAGCCAGACCCCTCAGCGCCGTGTACGCACTCGGCTTCGGAATGTCTGCGTCGTCCGCGACCTTCGCCGGGTCCGCCGGCCCCAGGGCCGCCAGTGAGACGTAACACCTCGCCTCGTACCTCGTGAGCCCAAGATTCTGGAGTTCGTCTAGCACGTCGCTCCTGTGCACGCAGAAAGGCATGGCAAAGCTCTTATATAGTATTTTAGTAGCGTTTGCGACTACTTTTGCCAGGGAACCACGACTACGACGTGATCATCGCAGGCGGAGGGATGTCCGGCCTGATCACGGCCGCCTCGATCGGCTACCACTCGAAGGGCAAAGCACGAATCCTCATCGTCGACAGGAACAAAGAGGACGAACCGGGAAAGAAGACCCACAACGGGTGGACCTGCGGCGACGCAACAAGCAAGCGCTCTCTGGACTATCTCGCGGAGCACATCGGGATCCGCTACGAGTCCCCCGAGCTCGAGCACCCCGTGAAAGGGGTCTATGTCTACTCCCCCGACAGGCAGACCAAGGTCCTGTTCGAAGGGGAGGGGTACCTCTTCAACAGGAAACTGGCGCCCCGGAGGCAGGTCAACGACGCCAAAAAGGCCGGGGCGGAGTTCATGTATGGGGCCACGGCCGAACGGCTGCTTGCAGAGGGCGGGAAGATCACCGGAGTCTCAGGGAGGAAGTCGGACGGCTCAGCGTTCAGCCTGACCGCCAAGGTCGTCATCGACGCCACCGGCGCCTCATCCACTTTAAGACGGTTCATGCCGATATCTTCGAAGATTGAGAAGGAAATCGACCCGGACGACGTCGTGGGGACCGGCAGGTACATCCTCGACTTCGAGCCCGCGGCGGACCAGCCGTCGTACTTCTCTCCTGACTATTGCATCATACACCTCGACCAGTTCATCGCCCCTGCGGGCTACGCCTGGGTGTTCCCGAAGGGGAAGAAGAAAGTGAACATAGGCCTCGGGGTCTCTCACTCAGGGCTTGCCAGGAGGAACAGGCGCTTCGGGCTCGACGACAACCTCCAGTCCCTCATCGACAGGTACCTGGCCGAAAACCCGGTGATCAAGAACTACGCGCAGCCCTCGGACGACGCGAACTCCGGCAACACGAAGGGCAACTGGCAGGTGCCGGTTAGGCGCCACAACGACTGCATGGTGGCCAACGGCTTCGCCGTGGTGGGTGACGCGGCCTGGATGCCGAGACCCATCGACGCCGGGGGCATCAGCCCTTCCATCTACGGCGGTACCATCCTAGGCAAAGTGGTGGCCGAGGCCCTCGAAGCCGGAGACACCGGCGAAGCCGGGCTTTGGAAGTACAACGTGGAGTACATGAACACCCACGGATACCCCATGGCGAGCTTCGAGGTCCTAAGGAGGTACCTCCAGACCGTCACCGACGACCAGATCAACTACGGCATGAAGCACTTCCTCTCAGAGGAGGACGTGAACGCGATCACGGAGAGGAAGCACCCCGAGTTCAACCAGGCCCGCTTCATGAACCCTGCCATGTGGTACCGGGTCCTCGGTCAACTGTCACTAGCCAGGGGGCTGAGATACACCGTCAAGAAGAGCGCGGCGCTCGTGGAGATCAACCTTGCCTACCCGTCGACCCCGCAAGGCTTCGAGGGATGGCAGAAGCGCCTCGGGAGCGAACTCAGGGAGACGGTCGAGAAGTTCAAGCCGCTCGACGTCGCGAACTAGATATAGCCTAGGGTGGGCTGCGGGCCCATGGTCGCTCTACCCCCAAAGGTCAGGAAGTTCCTCGACGGCAAGCACATCGGCAAGCTGGCCACGGTCATGGACGACGGCTCGCCCCACGTCACTCCCATCTGGTACATGAGGGAAGGGGACAGGGTGGTCATCAACACAACCACCACCAGGGTGAAGTATCGCAACATCGAGCGCGACGGGAGGGTCTGCTTCCTCGTCGACGACGGCTATCCATATGTGATCCTATTCGGCAAGGCGAGGATCGCCAGGGAGCGTGATAGGATGAAAGACATCGAGAAGCTTGCCATCAGATACACGGGCAAGCGGGCGGGGATGAAAGCTGCCAGGACGAGGTTCTGGAATGAGCCCCGGGCCTCCATAGAGATTCTCCCGGAGCGGGTGGTGGTCGACCTCTAGGTCACTTCATCGCGCGGAAGAAGAAGTCAGTCACGAAACGGCTGTAGGTCTCCCGGTCCTGGCTCTTCGCGAAGTGGATGTGCTGGAAGATGACCCGGTTGAGCATCCCCAGGAGGCAGTCGACGGCCAGCTTCGCATCGGTTTTGCGGAAGTACCCCTTGGATATGGACCTCTCCACCAGCGTGGCCGCAATCTCCTTGATTTTCTCAAGGTCCTCTGAGACCCTATCCGCGCTCTGCTTGTCGAGCGTCGCCGAGTCTCGCATGTAGAGGCCTATGTCGAAAGTGTGCTCCGGGAAGGTGGTGAGATACATCGCGATGAACGATTCGAGCCCCTTCCTGGGGTCTGAAGCCTTCGAGGTATGCGACAGCTCCCCGATGAAGTCCTCCATGGAGATCTGCCTGCGGGCGACGGCATCGAAGAGCCCCTTCTTGCTCCCAAAGTAGTAGTAGATGACCGGGGCTGTGGTTACGGAATCCTTGCAGATGTCTCGCACTGAGACGTTGGCGAATCCCTTCTCCGCAAACATCCGGGAGGCAACCTGGAGGATCTTCTCCGCGGTCGCGGGGTGCCCCTCAGATTGCATCGTCACGCGAAGAGCCCAGTTGGCTATTAAGGGTTGACGAAGCTTCCTTTAGTCGAAGTCGCCGCCTTCGCCGCCCATCCCACCCGCTCCACCTGGGGGACCGGCAGGGGCCTTCGACTTACCTGCGGCTATGACGTCGTCAATCCTCAGTATCATCGATGCCGCCTCAGTGGCCGACCTGATGATTTGGATTTTGACAGCCAGGGGCTCGAAGACTTGGCGCTGGTACATGTCCTTGATCTTCGCGTCCGCCGCCTCGATGCCGTACCACTTCCCGTTCTCGGTGGCATGCTTGGCCCTGAACTCTACCTGGGCGTCGATGGGGTCCATCCCTGCATTCAGGGCGAGGGCGAGCGGTATGGCCTCGAGCGCCTCGGCGAACTTCTGGGCAGCAAGCTGCTCCCTTCCAGACAACTTGTCAGCCCACTTCAGGACCTGGGACGCGGCTTCCGCCTCGGCAGCGCCTCCGCCGGCGACCACGGCCGGCCTCTCGATGACATCCTTGGTCACCATCAGCGCGTCATGCAGGGACCTCTCTCCCTCATCCACTATGCGCTGGGTGCCGCCCCTCACCAGGATGGTCACAGCCTTCGGGTTCTTCGCGTCCTCGATGAACACCCACTTGTCTTCCTCGACCTTCCTCTCCTCGACGTGGCCCGCGTAGCCCAAGTCTGCCGCCGAGAGGTCCTCGAAGTTGTTCACTACCCTTCCGCCTGTGGCCTTCGCCAGCTTGGTCATGTCTGACTCCTTCGCCCTCCTCACGGCGATGATCCCTGCCTTGGCGAGGTAGTGCTGAGCGATGTCATCGATGCCCTTCTGGCATATCACGACGTTCGCCCCGACGGCGACTATCTTGTCCACCATCCCCTTCAGCATCTTCGTCTCCTCGTCCAGGAACTTCTTCATCATGGTGGGGTCGTTGATGTTCAGCTTCGCATCGAATTCGGTCTTCTCTATCTCGAAGGGTGCGCTCACCAGGGCTATCTTCGCCTTGTCGGCCGACTTCGGCATCCCGGAGTGGACGACTTCCTTGTCGAGGACGATTCCTTTGATCAGCCTCGTATCCTTGAGCGAGCCGCCCGGCTTCTTCTCGACCTTGATATTGTCGATGTCGACACGGAACCCCTTCTCCGTCTTTTCAGCGACCGCGAGGGTAGCGTCTACCACGAGCTCGGCTAGGTCCTGCGCCTCCTTGGAGACCAGCTTGGTCTGCATGCTGGTCCGTGCGACCTTCGTGAGCCATTCCTTGTTGTCAGGGCTGACCTTCTCTGCCACGGCCTCCAGCGCCTCCATGGCTTTCCTCGACGCCTTCGAGTAGCCGTCGACTATCACGGTCGGATGGACGTCCTTGTCCAGGAGCTCCTCCGCCTTCTCGAGCAGGGCTCCGGCAAGCACGACCGCCGAAGTGGTCCCGTCGCCTACCTCGTTGTCGGTGGTCTTTGAGACCTCTACGAGCATCTTGGCGGCCGGGTGCTGTACGTCTATCTCCTTCAGCATTGTCGCGCCGTCGTTGGTTATGGTGACGTCGCCCAAGGAGTCCACGAGCATCTTGTCCATGCCCCGCGGGCCGATGGACGTCCTCACGATCTCCGAAATCAGCTTCGCGGCGGATATGTTGTTCCGCTGCGCTTCTCTTCCTCGGCTCTGGCTCGACCCCTCCTTAAGAATCAGGACGGGCTGCCCGGATTGTGTGACGGCTGGAATAGCGGTCGTCGACATATGGAATCTGGAACCGGTATACAACCGGTGGTATATTAGAATTACTTGTGGGCCCCTCTTCTGGGGGGAGTCGCCGAACCATCAGCGCCGAGGCTGCTCTGGTTCGTCTTGGTCTTGCCCCGACCCCGGATTGCCTTCTCGATGGCTCTGGCGAGGCCGAAGTCCCATGCCGTGACCCCTCCGGATGAATGGGTCTGCAGGGAAAGTGTGACAGCCGTGTATCTCACGTGGATGTCCGGATGGTGCTCCTGCTTCTCGGCAACCCTCGCGACCTTGTTGACGAAGAGGATGCCGTCCATGAACTCCTCGAAGTCGTAGGCCTTGGTGATGAATCTCCCTTCCTTCTTCCAACCATCCAATCTCTTCAGTCTGGCGTCAACCTCAGCACGGCTCAGGAGCCTGGGCATAGGCACGCTTGACACTGCCTTGGTCTTTAATTTAGCGAACCGGCAATGCGATTTGACAACGTGCGTTAATCTGGCCTTTCCCGGATGTTCACGAAATCTTGCAGGAGAAGAAGGTCCTCCAGAGCGCAGCGGAGTCTTTAGCCCGAGTCGCGGAGGCGAAGTCCGAGGTCGCGAGGAGGGCAGACGCGTCCGCCCTATGCCGAAATGTCGAAGGCCTCACCAAACCCAAGTCCCCTTCATCGACAATGAAGAAAGCCGGGATCGCGTTGATAGCGGCACCCGACCCTGTGACCGGCGTGGCGGGGGTGGCCCTACTCGCCACGTCATTCGCCATGAAGAGCAAAGAGCCAGCGAAGATCGGCGACATCGCCGAGGAGACAAGGAAGCTACTCCGCGAAATCCAGTCCTTTAGACTTTAAGTAACCGAGGGCTCGCCGCATTCTAGATGGAGCTGAAGCCGACGAAGGGGCTCGTGGTCAAGGTCAACGCCCGACGCGAGGCAATCTTCGGGGACGAGTCGGTAAACGTTCAGAAGGTCAACATAGACAACGGTGCCAGGGAGGGAGTCATGACGGGCAGAGCCCTCGTCGGGTTCTGCGAAGTCGAAATGAAGAAGCTCGACGGTCACAACCACTGGTACCCCATCGAGGACCTCGCAGGGGAGCATGGCGAGAAGATAGTGGAGGAAGAGATACCGATAGAGCTTGACGAAGGCGAGGGGTCCGAAGAAGAGTCCTAGCGGCGTCGCCGCCTCCGAGCAGACGGAGCTGGTGTTCGTCGTCGACGTCTCCTCTTTCACCAAGAACGGTTTCATGGGCGCCACCGAATACCAGGGTGGCAGGGTGGAGTTGGAGTTCGACGACGAGGGCGAGGGTCTATTCCTCACCTCCGAGATGGCGACCCGCCTCCAGGTGGGGAAAGGCTCAAGGGTGACTCTCGCGCTCGAAGAAGGCCTGAACCAAGCGGTCGAGCTCACCGTGGCCGGGGTGGGCGGGCGGCCTAGAATATCCGACCCGAGAGTCTACTATGGCGTTGGGAGAGAGGGCGGGGCCGTCCTCCGGCTGAGGAAGACCTGATCCTACTTCAGCATCGGGTCGCCGTCAGAGTCGGGGAGGTCGTACCAGCGCGTCCTTTCCCCGACCCTGGCCCGCATCTTCCATCCGATGCTCTTCGGAGCCGCCTCCATCGTGGACATGAGCTTGCGAATCCTCGAGCAGACAATGTCGCTTTCCCCTCCGGCAAGCTCAGGCGCCTTGGCCATCACCGCCTCCAGTGTCTTCCAGAACGTCGTGTAAATCCCCCAATCCTTGGAGCTGAGCTCGGCTATCTCGTCCCCTCGGATGCCCTCCGGCCCCCCCGTCACGTCGAAGTCGCGGAACGCGACCACCAAATCCTTGTATTCCTTGTCTGTCTTCTCCACCACCTGCAGTTTCGTCATCAGAAGCTGCGTGATCGGCAGGGTGTAGGTGCCAGCCAAGATGTTCTCCTTGAAGTTGAACTTGTGGCACATGACGAATTCGTCGAGGAATAGGTCTACCCTCCTCTTGTTCGCCATGTCATAGTAAATCAGCCTCTGCCCCATGTTCAGCTTGTTGAAGAGCTCCCTGGGCTTGTAACCTAGCGTTTCCATGATTTTCATTATCGCCCGAGAGTCTTCCCTCTTCCCCATGAGGTCGATGTCCTTGTTCTCCCTGGAGTAGCGCGGGTCGCTGGTGCTGGGGCAGAGCTTCTTGAAGGCGAGCCCTCCCAAGAGCCTGAGGCGGACCCCCTTGGCTTCGGCGGTCTCGATAATCTGCGCCGCCGCCTCCAGCCCGTCAGTCGGAAGCAAGACTACGCTCTCCATGCAAGCGGCGAAGCACGCGCTTTCTGATTTAAGATGTCTTTTACATCAACGTGTTGAACCCGAGTAGAAATGAGAAACCTGCGCAGGGGACGACGCCAGGAGTCCCCCAGAGCCGGCTTGGGCGGGTCGACCACGAAACCCGGACTCGTTCCCCTCTCACTCAGTCCTTCCTCTTGCGGGCCCTTTCTAGGGTCCAGCGGGGCTTCTCCCAGAGCTCCTCGTACCCCGCGGCGTCCCTGACAAGGACCTTACCATCGTCGCAGTCCAGCAGCTCCACCGCAGGGACCTTGGCCCTGAACCTCGAATACTCGGGGTCGGTCATGACCGCTCTTCTCCCCTTCCCAATGGTGGCGTGCCAGTCTGCGCTCGTGCCGTCCAAGGAGAAGAGGACTGAAGTCGGACCCGCCTGGAAGTAGAACTTCGCATACCTCAGCCTCCTCGGTAGCCTGTGCTCCAGGACGATTTTCATCGGTCAGAGCGAAGCCTCTTTCCCAATAAGGGTTGCCTCATCACTTTCGTCGAGCACCCTCAGGCTCTCCCCTGCCTCATTCCAAAGTTTAAACTCCTGACAGCCCGCTCGCGGGGCGTATTGTCTGAGGTCGACGCTTCGGGGGTCGAGTCGAGGACCATCGCGGAGGTTCAGGCGTCCACTCGCTTCCTTCTGAAATCGTTCAAAGCCAAGATGGCAGCGCTCAAGGACTGTGGCCCAGAAATCATGGCGCTGCTCAGGTTCGGGGTCGACCTCAATGCCGCCGCCTCGACCGCCGAGCGCTTTTTCGGCACGGACTCGATCGGGTACCTGGCCATCGACGGCACCAACTCGGTCGACCAGCAGCTCGATCTCATCGTGTTCTACGTGGGCGCTTTCGCCTACTCCGGGACGGTGACCTTCCGCGAAGGGGGGGTCGAGGTGGGCGCCCCGCACGCCGCGGACGACGGACTCTCTGCCTCAGCGGCGATCCCTTTGTCCGAGGAGGACGCCGCACAGGTCTTCGGCCAGAAGCGCGAGTCGGGGGTGGAGGTCGACCAGGAGCGTCTGCCGAACGCATTGATGCATGTGGCCGAGTACTACCTGGCCTACAGGGGGGTCTCAGGCGACTCCACCATGAAAATCGTCCTCCTGGACAGGACCTTGGCGGGGGACGTCGCCCACCTGGTCTGGAGCACCAGGGATTTCATAAGGGACCGGCAGTGCGTCCTCGAGGGGATCGACACGCCCTCCGGCAGGGTCACCGCGCTCGACCTCGAGCTGGCGAGGATGCTCCTCCCCAACCTGGAGCTTGCCACCCCCGCGCCGAGGAGCCAGCTGCTGAAGTTCGCCGCAGTTCTCGCGCTCTTCAGCGGCGAGTCGCTGACAGCGGCCGAACTTGTGGACCGTCTGGGCGCGGACCCCAAGTGGACCGACAGGCTGAACGACGACCTCATAGAGCTTGACAAGCGATTCGGTGGCTTCGAGCAGACATCTCCTGGCTTCAGGCTCAAGCCGGGGACCTCCGCATACTGGGAGCGAGTCCTCGGGGCCACCCTCGCGGTCGCCAAGCACGTGTTCGCCCCTGAAGAAGGGCACCCGCTCCGGGTGAAGAAGGGGGTCTCCGAGCGCTGGGTCACCGCGGACGACCTCGATTTCATGGTCCTCGTCCTGATAAGGGCCCTAACTCGAAAGGCCTGGTCCGATGGCATCCTCCCGCTTGGCTTCATAAAAGATACCAACGCATTCGAGCTGGTCAAAGCGGTCGTCCCCATCCTGGGCCAGGCCGGGCTGATCAAGTCGGCCGGGAGGTTCCCCAACTTCAACAGCGACAAGATGCTCCTCCAGACGAACAGCGTGGTCAACGCCGCAGACATACCTACCCCATGGTACACCCCTGAAATCGACGCTGCCTTCAGGACCGTGGCCCCACTGGACGGCCATGACCTGGCGGCGGCAGGGGTCCGCGTCAACGGGGCCTTCGAGAACGTCATCTACCAGGAGAGGGTCTACCTGAAGTCCTACATCCAGCTGTGGAGCAGCGGGTCCACCCCCAGCGTGAGGAGCCACGTCTTCACCTACGACAGGCCAGTCTACCCTGGATACGACCACTGGGACGAGGTCACCCTCTTCAACAAGGACGGTCCGGCAGAGGTCAAGATACACCCCGTGCTGCATTTCCTGAGGGGCTCAGGTCTCACCAACATGGTGATGGCCATGCTGACGGAGATGGGGAAGGAGGTCATCCCCGAGGCCCTGGGGCACAACTACCCTCTCTTCCTCGCCGACAAGAAAGCAAAGTCAATCCTCGAAGAGACCCGCCAGGCCTATCTCGGCGCGGTGGCCATAGAGATGGCGAAGTCAGACCTCGACCAGCAGGTGCTCTTCTCCCGCAGGTTCAGAGACTACCGCAGCCAAATAGAGGGACGCAGGAGGGGGGGCTAACGATGCAGCTCTTCGACGACATCGACGGCGAATTCAAGGCCCGGCTCCGGGAGATAGCGACCACCACCCGCTCCACGGTCGACAACTCGACCGTCACCTTCCGCACCGCGAGGATTGACTGCGAGTACACGCCCAAGGTGATCAAGCGCCTCGCCATGGGGCAGCTTGTCGCCATCCCCAACGTGCAGGCGCTGGGGGCGAACAGCTGCTACTCGCTCTACGAGATCGCCGACGTCTACCCCATGCACTACTCGATGCTCACCCTCGACCGATCGCAGCCAGCGGCCATCAGGACGGAGTTCATGGACCTGATCCAAAAGGAATGGGAGAAGGGCTCGAAGAGCACCTGGATAGAGATAGTCGCTGCTCCCTTGAGCTACGTGATGAAGACCGACGACCATGGGGCGGCCTTCGAGCGCATGGCCATGGCGCCCCTGACGGGCAGCCAGGTCAGGCTCCTCAGCAGGGAGGCAATAGAACAGCTCATCTGCTTCAAGCCGCCCGGAGGCGAAACAGAGGACTACTCACTGGGAAGGCTACACGGCTTCACCGACGGGTCCATCCCATTCTCGGTCAACCTGGAGCAGCTGATACACTACATGAGCGGAACGTTCGCTTTCACCGGGAGCGGCAAGTCCAACCTCACGGCGACCGTCATTCGGAAAGCCCTGAAAGCAATCCCCGACCTCAAGGTCGTGATCTTCGACGTGTCGGCCGAGTATGGCATCCACATCATAGACGTCCTGAACCAGCTTCCCAGCCGCGTCCTTTTCACCGACTCGTTCAAGGACCCCAAACATCCGGAGGGGGAATACTTCAGGCGCCACGCCACCCCCGAGGCCCTCGCCGGGAGGGAGACCGACTTCTACGCCAAAATCTCAGAGCTTTTCGCCGCTGGGAAGGTCGAGTTTCTCCAGACCCACATCGCCGGTGAGGACGACGTCGCAAAGTTCAGCACCTACGAGGGCCTGATAGACGTCCTCTCCTCCCTGCTGGCCGACAAGTACGGCGCAATACAGCAAAAGATCCTCATCCCGCAGGTCATAGACACTATCAAGCAGTTCCTGAAGGACAGGAATCTGGACATCGAGACCAGGTTCGACTCGAGGACCTCGGACCTGCTCGCGAAGGTGCAGCCCCTCCTCGCGGACCTGGATAACCGGAGTTCACTGAAGAAGACCTTCGACAGCCTCGGCACGGTCGTCAAGATGACAGGTGACGAGGAGGAAGAGACGGGCTACACCTGGAACCGGATGGCGGACGAGATACTCTCCACAGACAAGGACTCGCCGAGGGTATTCGTCATCAACCTCCCCGAGGCCGAAGACGCCAGGCTCGAAACAGCCAACGTCATCAACGAGGTCTTCAGGAAGCGCAAGAGGAGCTTCACCCTATCACCAAGGGTTCTCTTCATCGTCGACGAAGCCCAGGAGTTCATACCCCAGAACACGAGGAAGGAGGACGGGACGGACCAGTCAAGCAGGGCCCTGGAGAGGCTGCTCAGGCACGGGAGGAAGTACCATCTCAACTGCTGGGTGAGCACCCAGAGGGTAGCCCACCTGAACACGAACGCCCTGCAGCAGCTCCACAGCTACTTCGTCTCCACGATGCCCAGGCCCTACGACAGGCAGCTGATCTCCGACACATTCGCCATAGACGACGCCTTCATGGAGCGGACCCTCGCCTTCCAGAACGGGGACTGGCTCCTGACCAGCTTCAAGGCTACGGCCACTCAGAACGTCCCCGTCTTCTTCCACGCGGAGAACAACGAGGAAATCCTGGACCAGTACCTGAAGAAGTGAAGGCCCGCCCGGCGGCCGGCTGTCAGTCAATGCCGGCGGCCGGCCCCGCCTTGTACTCAGCCTTCTGCTTCTTCGTCATGTAGGCCGGGACGGCTGCGAACAGGCTGATGAATCCCATGATGAGGAAAAGACCGTGCAGAGACCCGACGAACCGCTCCAGGATCGCGCAGGGTCCGATCGTGGGGCAGATGGACGAAGCGGTGCCCGCGAATATCTCCTGGAGCACCGTGGTGGGTACGCTGGCCGCCATCACAGCGAAGGCTAGCCCCAGGCTAAGCAGGAACCCTGCGTTCACGATGGTCGAGTTCATCCCCGAGGCTATCCCCCTCCTCGGCGCAGGGGTCGCGTTCATTATCGAGGCCACGTTCGGCGCGACGAACAAGCCGCCGCCTGCGCCGGCGAGGACCATTGGCACTAGCAGCTCAAGGTAGTCCGACGAGGTGCCGAGCGGGAAAATCCCGAACCAGAACAGCGCCAGCGAGGTTACGAGCAGGCCTGCGGTGGCCAACCCCCTGGACCCGACCTTGTCAGAGAGGTAGCCGCTCAGGGGTCCGAACGTCACGAAAGCGACTGAGAATGGGATGAGCCAGAGCCCGGCCGTGAATGCGTCCAGGAGCAGCACCCCTTGGAAGTAGAAGACCAGGACGAGGGAAACGCCCCCCCTTGCGATGGATGCGAGCAGGTTGCTCGCCATCCCGGTGGCGAAGGCTTTGATCCGGAACAGAGACAGGTCCATCAGGGGATACTTCACCCTCGTTTCGACGAACACGAAGCTCCCCACCATGGCGACGCCTATGGCCATAACGCCAAGGTAGAGGGGCGCCCAGCCAATCAGGGCTCCGAGCATCAGCCCCACCAGGAAGATCGTCAGGCCTCCTGAAAACAGCACGTTCCCCAAAGAATCAAGCTTCTCGCCCCGGCGCGGCTCGGAGAGCTCCTTGAGCTTGAAGTACGCCCAGACCGTCGCGAAGGTCCCGAAGGGGATGTTGATCCAGAATATCGACCTCCAGCCGAGGAACGAGCCAGCGAGAATCCCACCAAGCGCCAGTCCCAGTACCGAGCCCACGGTTCCAGCTACCTGGTTCAGCCCGAGGGCCCTACCCCTCTCGGTTGCTGGGAACGCGTCGGTGAGCAGCGCGGCGGCGTTTGAGAATATCAGCGCCCCGCCCGCCCCCTGCACGAGCCTGAACGCCACCAGGGACAGCCCGTTGGGAGCGATGCTGCAAAGGGCGGACCCTATGGTGAATAGGGCGAAACCGAGGATGTAGAGCTTCACCCTCCCGAAGATGTCTGAGAGCCTGCCGAACGTCATGAGGAGGGACGCCGTCACC
Organism: Nitrososphaerota archaeon; assembly: GCA_027386095.1. The sequence goes on from DAHXUN010000010.1 coordinate 74,207, forward strand.
AAGACGTAGCCCATTATGATCCAGACCGCCTCGAAGGGGCTCGCGTGGAGGTCGTGGGTTATCGTGGGGAGGGCTATGAGGACTATGTTGGAGTCCAGGATGGCCATGAACGCGCCTATGGTGGTGTTGATGAGTACGACGTACTTGTACGGAATGGCCAATTTCAGCGCCTTCCATACGAGGTTCGGATAAGGTTGTCCCATGCGTTGCGGGTGGTGATCGCCAAGACGACGGGCCCTGGAAGGAAGGGCCGACGGAAAACCAAGTCACACAGGGCGAGACCACCTGGCCCGGTGCGGTTACCTCTCGTTGACCGCCGTCGTTGGCCTCCATGCGGTAGAAAATCGAAGCGGCCGAAGTGCGCTGATGCCGTCATCCGATGGAACCATATCGCCCGAGGGGGTCATGCGCCTCGGTCAAGGTACCTCAATCAGGGCTTCCGGGGGAGCAGACGGCGGCCCATCACTTCCAACCGACCATGACCCGATGCTCCACCCTCATGCACTTGTCCATCACATAGTCGACCCTCGCGTCCAAAAGGATCTTCTTCGCCTCCTCGTTCTCCAGGCCAAGCTGTCCCCAGAAGACGAAGGGTCGCCCGGTGCTCCTCTTCATCTCCGCGACCTGCTTTGCGACCTCGGGAAACTCCTCGGCTGGCCTGAACACGTCCACCACCTCCACCTTCGCGGCCAGTTCCATGGGGATGTCGGCGAGGGCACGATACGCCTTGTTTCCGTTCACCACGTCGGCGGTGGGGTTGACGGGGATGATGGTGTAGCCCTGGGCCTGAAGGTACGCCGGCACCGTGAACGCCTCCTTCTCAGGGTTCTTCGAGGCGCCTACCACGGCTATCGTCTTGTACTGTTTCATGACATCGACAGGATTGACCGTGAACTTCTCCATGGTGAAAGCGCGCCCTCTCCAGTTAATACGGCTGTCGGGATATCCCCTTCCGTTTCCACGAAACCCGAGCCATGGATGACATGGTGGACATCTGACGCCTCAAGCAAGACGCAGCGCAGCCGCCCCGGGCGGCCAGTCGAAACCCTTCTCACTTCGGGACGACGAACTCTCTGCTGTTGGGCTCCTTGCCTGCCCAGCGCTTCGACCAGGATGCAAGCTCGCAGAGTATCTTGTAGATCTCGTGCCCCTTCACCGTGAGCGAGTATTCGATTCTCGGCTTCTCCTCTGCATAGACCTTCCTCTGGACCACGCCGAACTTCTCGAGCTGCGAGAGGCGCTCGGCCAGGGAGGTGGCGCTAATCCCGACGATGTGCCGCTTGAGTTCGTTGAACCTCGTGGGTTCGATCTGCCCCAGCATGTGGATGGTCGGCAGGGTCCATGTTCTCGTGATCTCGTTCCAGGTCTGATGCACGACCGCGCACGAATCAAGCACCCTCCGGTCAAGCTGCTCCGACCTGGTAAGGCTGGCCATGGCTGGCCGTTGCTGGGGCTCTTGGCTTTAAAGTGTAGCTAGAGCTGGCTCTCCTCAGCGGCCCCCCCGGCTGGCGCTCGGCCAGGGAGTTTCGACGGCAGGCGGGGCCTCGCCGCGCGCGGGCAGGCTGTGAGCGACAACCTAGCAAAGGCACTCAACAATAGGGGCCAAGGGGGCGGGGGTTGACCATGGCAGTATCAGGGTTCGAGAGCCAGGTGACGGGTGCGGTCGGGAAGGTAAGCGAGAGCATAGTCAGCGTCGCCAGCATGAGGCTGGAGCGAAGGCTCCGTGGCGTGGTGCCTCTAGAAGGGCAGGGGTCTGGGATCGTCCTTGACAGGCGCGGGCTCATCGTCACGAACAACCACGTCATAGACGGGGCAAGCCAGGTCAACGTAGGCCTCGGGGACGGGCGCACCTTCACCGGGGAAGTGGTCGGGTCGGATGAGGCAACGGACGTCGCGGTCATCAGGGTCGAAGCCTCGGACCTCCCCGCCGCAGACCTTGGAGACTCCGAGGCGGTGAGGGTCGGCCAGTTCGTTCTCGCCATAGGCAACGCACTCGCGCTCCCCGGCGGCCCCACAGTCTCCATGGGCGTGCTCAGCGCCAAGGGGAGGCCGCTCCCGGGGACCGACTTCATATTCGAAGGCCTTCTCCAGACGGACGCTGCCGTGAACCCGGGCAACAGCGGGGGTCCGCTGGCAGACTTGGACGGCAGGATCATAGGGATGACTACCATGATGATACCCTACGCCCAGGGGATGGGCTTCGCCATCCCAATCAACACGGTCAAGAAGATTGCCCAAGAGATACTCGACAACGGCAGGGTGAGCCGGCGCTGGATCGGCATCTCGGGGGTCGACGTGACCCCTCAGCTGGCGCGCAGGTACAATCTGCAGACCGAACGGGGATTCCTCGTGGCTGAGGTCGTGCCACGCAGTCCTGCCCACCTCGCGGGGCTTCGAACCGGCGATGTCATAGTCGGCGCCGAAGGCGAGGCGGTGAAGCACACGAAAGACCTCCTGCTTGCGATCGCCGGATCGTCCGCGGGGAATCGCGTGAGGCTCGAGATCAACAGGGTCGGCCGGCCCGGGACGCTTGACGTGAGCCCCACGGAGGCGCCGCCCTTCCAACAGGCCATGGGGAGATAAGGGGTTTAGGCGCGGCCAAAGGCGCCAGGGGCCGCCTAGGCAGCGAGCGCGCCAGACCAGCGTCCGCTTGCAGGGCCAACCCGCCGCCAACGGTTTATACAGAAAGCGCTGCGAGGCCCGGCGTGAGACATACCACACAGGCCGCCATCCTCTGCGGGGGGAGGGGTGAGCGGCTGAAGCCCCTGACCGACTACTTCCAGAAGGTGATGATCCCCATCGGCCCGAAGAAGCTCCCGCTCCTAGCCTACACAATAGCCATCATGAAGCGCCACGGGGTCACCAACGTCGCCCTGCTCACCGGATACAGGTCTGAGGACATCAGGCGCTACTTCGGCAACGGCTCGCAGCACGGGGTGAAGCTCTCCTACTCAGAGGATCAGAAGGGGTTCAAGGGGAGCCTGAATGCTGTCGCCCACGCCCTGCGCGACGGGGCCGTACGCTGCGACGAGCTCCTGATCTACTACGGCGACATCCTTACTGACCTCGACGTGACCGGCCTGCTCGAGACCCACCGCAAGACCAGGGCGGACGTCACCCTTGTCCTGGACAGGGGCTACTCCCTCCCTGTGGGGGTGGCCGAGGTGAAGGAAGGGCTGGTGACGTCCTTCAGGGAGAAGCCGAATATCGCCCTGAGCGTGACCACCGGTCCCATGGTCGTCGGCCCGGACGCCATGGCGCTGATGAAGAAGTTCGCGGGCCGGAGCAAGCCGGACCTGATGACCGACTTCGTCCCGGAGATGATCCGGAGGGGCGGGAAGGTGGGGGCCTTCTACACCGAGAAGGAGTGGTTCGACGTCGGCACCGTCTCGAGCTTCGTGAAGCTCGACGAGGAGCTAGCGAAGCACCCGCTCAGCTACGTCGGATTGAGCCGGTAAAGGATCAGTCTTCGCGCCAGCGGAAGAACTTCACCGCCAGGGCGAACACCACGACGGAGATCGCGAGGAGGAGCGCCATATCGAAGTACGCAGCGCCGAAGTTGCCGTAGATCATCACGTCGTTCAGCCCTTCGATCATGTAGTAGAGGGGTAGGACGTGGGCAATTGCCTGGAGGTACTTGGGCATGGAGCTCACCGGGAAGAATGTCCCGGAGAGGAACATCATGGGAAACGTGACGAGGTTGCCCACGACCGACGCAGCTTCGGGGCTGTTGGAGACTGTCCCCACCAGCATCCCCAGGGAGACAAAGAAGAACGGGCCCAGCAGCAGGAATATTCCTATCCCCCAGTTGAGCGTTATGTGGGCGCCGAAGGCGTACACCCCCACCGCGGTCATCAGTATGAAGGAGACCACGGTGGTCCCGATGTACCAGATTATCTTAGACAGCAGCCACTCCGTCTTGGTGAGGGGCGTGAGGGACAGCAGCTTGAACACCTTGTCGCGCCGGTAGGTGGAGCTGATGTTGACCAAGGCGAACATAGGGCTGGTCAGGGCGGCGAAGCCGACGAGGCCGGGGATCAGGAAGTCGATGTACTTGTAGTTCGAAGCCACGGCCGTGCGCTGGGCTATCCCCACCTGGTGCACCCCTGTGGCACCGTGGACGTTGAACCCGTTGACCACCTCGGCGACTATCCCAGAGACGAGTGCGCTGGTCGTCGAAGAGGGGTTGCCGAACACCGTCACGTTCACCTTCTGCCCCGACTCGTAGGCGAGGCTGAAGTTGGTAGGGATGACTACCCCATCGGAGGCCGACTTGGAAGAGAGGTACCGCGAGAAGTTAAGGTCCGTGGGGACGGGCCGCAGGCAGAGCCCGGCGCCGCTGCTGTTGCTGCAGTAGTTCGAAGTGCTGTTCAGGGCAGAGACGAAGGCCGACCCCACCGGCCCGGCGTCGTGGTTCTGCACGTAGACCGTGGCCTGGCTCGCCCCCCCGCCAGAGAAGATTGCGCCGAAGAGGAGGATGAGGATGATGGGGAAGATGAGGGTGAAGAAGAACCCCTCCCTGCTCCTGAGGCTCGACCTGCCGTATATCTTCAGGTCAGAAAGCATCCTACCGAGGCTGAACCTCATCACTCGGCCCCCTTCTCGATGGTCCCGCTCTCCCCGACTAGCTTCAGGAACACGTCCTCCAGACTGTCCCCCTTCACTGTGAGATCTCCCCAGTCGGCGCCCGACTCCTCTATGGCTCCCAGCGCAGCCATGGCGTCGGCCTTATCCCTGAGAAAGATGACCACTTCGTCCCCGTCCCCCTCCACCCGCAGCCTGGTGTTCTCCCTGAGGTACTTCAGGAGGTCCTCCCCCCCCTTCACGACCATCCGCCGCCCAGACCCGAACCTGGACTCTATCTCTTCAGTCGTCCCCATGGCCACGATCCTTCCATGATTCATAATCGCCACCCTGTCAGCCAGCTCCTCGGCCTCATCGAGGTAGTGGGTGGTGAGCATCACCGTCCTCCCTTCTTCCTTCAGCTTCCTGATGACCTCCCAGACCGCCCTGCGCGCCTGGGGGTCGAGCCCGGTCGTCGGCTCGTCCAGGAACACGACCTGGGGGTCGTTGACCAAAGAGAGGGCCATCCCGAGCTTCTGCTTCTGACCTCCTGAGAGGTTCTGGAACCAGACGTTGGATGCGTCGTCGAGGATGACCCTTTTCAGGAGCTCATCGGGGTTGACCTTCTTGCCGAACAGCGCCCCATAGTATGATATGGCCTCCCTCGGAGTTGGGTAGTCCAGGAACTTGAACCCCTGGGGGATTACCCCTATCTTCCGGTGCAGCTCATACCCTGACTTCCAGGGGTCCAGCCCGAGGACGTTGGCGGTCCCAGCGTCCTTGTTCCTCAGCCCCTCAAGAATCTCGATGGTGGTGGTCTTCCCCGCGCCGTTGGGCCCAAGCAGCGAAAACACCTCGCCCTCCTCGACCGTGAAGGTAGTCCCGCCCACGGCTTGAATGTCGCCATACTTCTTCTTGAGTCCGTTCACTTCTATGGCGGGCATCAGGATGCCGGCGCGGGGGCCGGGTATAAATGATGATGACGCTTCACGCGCCGGCCGGGCGCCCACCGCCCCAGCCGCCGCGGCGCCAGAACCGCCTCCCGAACATGAGCATGGCGATGCCGCCAAGCACGAGGACTATGCCCAGCATGACGGCGACGAGCTGGAGGATTACGACTATGATGCTCACGACGAAGCTGGCTAGGAGTATGAGGATGGCCGCCCCCAGGAGTATCATCAGCGCCCCGGCGACCTGGGACCTGTGCATAGGCCGGCGCCCTGGCGGCGTTATTTATCCTCTGAAGCTTCCCCTCCGACCGATTAATAACCAGGCTCCGCCCGAACCGTGCAGCTTGAACATCGGCATCATAGGCGCCCCCGTCGACCTGGGCCAGCAGAGGCGAGGCGTAGACATGGGGCCCAGCGCCATCAGGATTGCCAGGTTAGAAGAGCGCCTCGAAGCCCTGGGGCACAAGGTGAAGGACCACGGGAACATCCCCGCGGCCGACATGGCCACGGCTCCCATGGGGGACCGGAGGGTGCGGTACCTAGACGACGTCGTGAGGCAGTGCGGCCTCCTCGCGGACAAGGTCTCCGCATGCGTGAAACAGAGGTCTTTCCCTCTGGTGCTCGGCGGAGACCAGAGCGTGTCCGTCGGGACGCTGGCAGGGCTCGCGCGTTACGGGACAGAGCGTGGGATAGTCTGGCTCGACGCGCACGGCGATTTCAACACCCCGAAGACGACCCCCACGGGGAACATCCACGGGATGGCGCTGGCCGCCATCCTGGGCTACGGGCATCCCAGGCTTGTGGGCCTCGGCGGAGCATCCCCCAAGGCGGTGGAGAAGAACACTGTCCTCGTCGCCTGCCGTGACTTCGACCAAGAGGAGGCCAAAGCGATATCCCGCTCTAAGATGACTGTCTTCACCATGAAGGAGATCGACGAGCTCGGCATGAAGGGAGTAATGCGGGAGGCCATAAAGGTCGCCGGGACCGGCCTGGACCAGGTCCACCTCAGCTTCGACGTGGACTCGGTCGACCCCAGGGAGGCCCCGGGGACTGGGACGAGAGTGAGGGGTGGCCTCACCTACCGCGAAGCGCAGCTGGCCATGGAGATGCTCTACGAGTCCGGCCGGGTGACCTCCGCAGAGTTCGTCGAGGTGAATCCCATCCTGGACCTGACCAACCAGACCGCAGAACTCGCCGTCGAGCTCGCCCTCTCCCTGTTCGGGAAGAAGATAATCGGCTAGCGCGACCCTGAAGCGTATGGGAGCCCTCCGGGCAGAGCGTCGGCGTCAACCGCGAGAACTGTCTGCCGCCGTTAAAAGCCCCCAGCACAGCGGACCGCGGGTGGAACGAGCTTGACGGCGTCGCCAGCTTTCCAGCGCGCGTCCGGACAGGGCGGGGCGCGGCCCGCTTTGGACGCTTCCTCCCCCCCTCCGTCGCCCCCCTCGCCTCCTCGGAGCCTGAACGCGTCGTGAACAAGAGCGACGACATCTCCTCATTCTTCTCCCCCAAAGGCGTCGCCATCGTCGGGGCGTCCCAGACCCCGGGGAAGATCGGCCACGAGATAGTCAGAAACATCAAGCTGTCGGGGTTCTCCGGGGGCGTCTTCCCCGTCAACCCGAACGCCGAGAACGTTCTGGACCTGAAATGCTACGGCAGGCTCTCAGACATCCGGGCCGAGGTCGACCTCGCTGTGATCGCCGTGCCCGCGGGGCTGGTGGAAGGGGTCGTCCGAGACTGCATCGAGAAGGGGGTCAAGGCCGCAATAATCATCACCTCCGGATTCTCCGAGGTAGGTAACAAGGAGCTCGAAGAGAGGGTCGTCTCCATCGCCCGTCGGCGCCTCAGGATAATCGGCCCGAACACCTTCGGCGTCTTCTACGCGGCGAGCAGGCTGAACGCCACCTTCGGCCCCGGAAAGGTGCTTTGGGGAAAGACTGCCTTCATCACGCAGTCCGGCGCCCTCGGACTCGCCCTCATGGACTGGACCACCGAAGAGAAGTACGGGGTCTCCTCGATCGTGAGCATAGGCAACAAGGCTGACGTCGATGACGCCGACCTGGTCGAGTACTTCTCCCGGGACCCCTCCACCAGCTCCATCCTGATCTACATGGAGGGCCTCAGGGACGGCCGGAAGTTCTTCGAGGCGTCCCGGCGAGCAGTCAGAGAGAAGCCCATCGTGGTCATCAAGGCGGGCAGGTCTGCCCGCGGGGCCCGGGCAGCGTCTTCACACACCGGGTCCATAGCGGGCCAGGACACGATCTTCACGGCCGCCTTCGAGCAGGCAGGGATCATGCGGGCTGAAGGGATGACCCAGGCCTTCGATTGGATACAGGCGCTGAACGAGAACCCCGTCCCGAAGGGAGAGAACGTCGTCATCGTGACGAACGGAGGGGGGCTCGGGGTGCTCGCGACAGACAAGTGCGAAGGGCTCGGCCTGAAGCTGGCCGAGCTCCCCAATGACCTGAAGGATGAGATCAAGGCGATAACGCCGAGCTTCGGGTCAGTGAAGAATCCCATAGACCTGACGGCGAACGCCGATGACGTCCTCTACGGCAAGGTCCTGGACATCGTCCTCAGGCGAAGGGACGTCGACTGCGTAATCGCCCTCTTCTGCCAGACGGCCAACATAGACCCCATTCTCGTAGCCCAGGCGATGCTGGACGCCAGGGACAGGGACATCTTGGAGAAGCCGATCACCGCCGCCTTCGTCGGTGGACACCTCTCGCAGGTCGCCTATTCGAGGATGCTCGAGAAGAGGTTCGCGGTCTATCCAAGCGCCGAGCGGGCGGTGGACGCCATGTACGCACTCATGGCCCGCCACAGGCAACTGGAGAAGTTCAAAGGCGGAGGCGAGCTGCGATGACCCGGCGTGACGCCCACAAAACGGTGTCGAGGGTTGTCGCTGCCGCGGCGAGGTCCGGCCGGCGGGGGCTCTTGGAGTCCGAGGCCGACAGGGTGGCCGCGGCATATGGGATCCGGGTCGCCGAGTCGGCGCTGGCTCGGTCCGGAAAGGAGGCCGTCCTCAGGGCAAAGGCTCTCGGGTTCCCGGTCGTCTTGAAGGTGGTCTCCAAGGACATCCTCCACAAGTCCGACGTGGGGGGAGTGAAGGCGGGGGTCAGCTCCGCGGCAGGAGTCAGGGCGGCTTACGCCGAAATCCTGGGCAACGTGAAGCGGGCGGAGCCCGAGGCCGTCGTGGAAGGGATTCTGGTGCAGCGCATGGCGCCCAGGGGCCACGAGTTCGTGGCGGGCGCTACGCGCGACCCCCAATTCGGTCCCGCCGTGATGTTCGGCCTGGGGGGCGTCTACGTGGAGCTGTTCAGGGACGTGTCCTTCCGCCTCGCCCCCCTCACGAAGGGGGAGGCCCTGGACATGATGGGTGGGACCAAGGCGTCCAGGCTCCTGGCCGGGTTCAGGGGGTCGCCCCCACTGGATGTCGGTGCGGCAGCCGAGACGCTGGTCGCGGTTGGGAGGCTCATCACGGACGTCCCTGAGATCGACTCCATCGACATCAACCCGCTCTTCGTCTATCCGAGGGGGACGCTGGCGGTGGACGTCAGGATAGTGCTGAGGAAGGATGCAAAATCGACGTGAATCTCCGGCCCCCTGCAACCCATTCCGCCCGGGTCTCCTTCGCATGGCCTGGCCTCAGGGTGGACCGGGGGGCCCCCGGCCGATGACCAGTTTGGTGGCGCAGGCCAGGACAGGCTCCCCCTTTTTGGTTGCACCCTACTGAGCTACTGGTCGAGCTCCGCTCTCACCTTCTTGTCCGTCTCGTCGTCGGCCGTCCGCATCTTCGGGAGGTCGTCACCCGTCCCCGCGGTCATGGCACATCTCTTCTCTAAAGCTCCGGCGGAAGCGGGCTCCGATTAGCATCCAGGAGTGAGGCCCGATTCTCGGGGGCCGGGAACACGGAAAAGGACTCAGGGCATTTTATAACGAACCCCCGAAGGGGCCTGCGAAAGATGCAGCCTCAGTCGACCGACGCCGCTCAACCTGGGATCCCCAATGGGACAACGTCCCATCAGCTCAGGGCGTTACTCGCGATGGTGGGCGTGTCGCTGCTGCTGAACTATGTAGAGACGATGATTATCCCTGGAATACTAACAATCCAGACGTTCTTCTCGACCACCGAGGGGACTGTGGCTTGGATCACTTCCGCCTTCCTGATCGTGGGTTCGGCCGTCTCACCACTGTTCGGGAAGTGGGGTGACAGCTACGGCAAGAAGAGGATGTTCCTGATCGCCCTGGTCTTCTACACCGCCGGCGTCGGGATGGCTGGCTTTTCCCCCACGATCTACTTCCTCATAGCTGCCAGGGCTATCCAGGGGATTGGGTTCGCCATAGTCCCGCTCGCGCTCGCCATTATCGCGGAGACATTCCCGAACGAAAGGATTGCGACCGCCCAGGGGGTGGTAAGCGCGACCTTCGCCATCGGGGCTGCCGCAGGGCTCATAGGGGGCTCTTACATCATCCAGGACTTCGGCTGGCAGTGGGCCTTCCACTCGGCCTTCATCCTCAGCCTGGTACTCTTCGCCGTCGTCGCCCGGTTCCTTCCGCGGGGGCATCCCGGGACCGGCCGCAAGGTGGGCTACGAGACGGTGGTCCTTCTCATGGCGGGGGTCTCCCTGGTCCTCCTTTACCTGACCGAGGGGCCCTATGACGGGTGGTACTCGCCCTACGGCCTGGGAGCGCTTGGGGCGGGGCTCGCCCTGACCGTCGGGTTCTTCGTCGCCGAGAGCAGGAAGTCCAACCCACTGATACAGCTCAACCTCCTCCGCATACGGAACGTCCTGGTGGCCAACGGCATCGGCATAATCTCTGGGATCGGGCTCTTCATGCTTTTCTTCGCTGTCACCTTCTACGCCGAAGACCCGGCCCCCCTCGGCCTCGGGCTCGACCCTATCTCGGCCGGGCTGACCATCGGGCCGGCGGCAGTCCTCATGCTGATAGCGGGACCGCTTGTGGGGAGGGTCGTCACCAAAGCCGGGCCCAAGCCCGCCCTGGTGGTCGGAGGGGCGATAGCCATAGCCGGCTTCACGCTGTTCGTCTACAACAGGGCGACCACCACCGACGTCGTCATAGCCGTGGCGATCTCTATGGTCGGGGCGGTGGCGGTCATAATCCCAATTGTCAACATGATCAGCGTCTCACTCCCCAGGGAGACAGTGGCCACTGGGTTGGGCCTCAACACGATGCTCAGGAACATAGGGGGCGCCATAGGGCCGGTGGTCGCCACGACCATCATGAGCACCTATACCACGACCATCCGGGTCCCCCACGACGGGGTCCTGATTCCCTTGTCTTTCCCGAACGCTACCGCTTTCGACTACGTGTTCTACCTCGGCATAGCGGCCATGTTCCTGGCGATAATCTTCTCCTTGGCCTCCAAGAACTACGTCTTCAGGAAGCAGCCAGAGAAATAGACCAGGGCGGGCGCTCCCCCGCCGAAGGTCCCTGGCCCCGCAGCCTCAGTGTGTGACGCGCTCCGGGACTATCCTGATGATGGTCCTGGGGTCGTCAAGGCTGTGGTCAGGGTACTCCCTCCCGTTGTATTTCACAGACAGCCTGTCGATATGATCCTCGGCTCCCTCCCGCGTTATCTCTACGGCTCTGCCGCGGATCAGCACTTTCTTGTACGGGTTGGCCATGTCGAAAACCGCGAGGGCGACCCGCGGGTCCCTCTTGAGGTTCCTTGTGCGCTGCCTAGACTCGGTGGCGTTCAGCACCACTGTGTCCCCGTCCCGCTCGACCCAAACCGGCGCCACCTGGGGGGATCCGTCGGGCATGATCGTCGCCACGCATGCGAAGTTCTTCCCGTCCAAAAGCTCCCTCGCCTGGTTTGAAAGTTGCATGGTGGTGGATCAGGGGGCCCGCATGATTAATGTTGCGCAGGTGCGGCCGCCACCACAGCGGCCTGGGTGAACGACGTGACCTCGGGCCTCCTCCTGTGCCCTCAGGCGAGTTTTGTGACGACCTCGCGGCCCTCCTTCATGAATGGGTACGCCTCGTCGAGTTCCTGACGTGCCCCGCTCCTGGGGGCCCTGGGCCAGGAAGACCTTGACCCCGATGGCGGAGAGGTCCACGACCGCCCTAGTCAGGTCCCGAGCCCGTACTTCTTCGCGCTCTCCGCCTGGAGCTCCCTCACTTCCCTGATCCTTTCAGCGAGCTTCCTCTCGAACAGGAGGTTCCTCACCCCGGCGTAGCACCAAAGCAGCGAGATGGCGAGGCTCAGGATGCCAAGCCCCACCAGGCCCGGGTTCACCAGGTCCACCGTCTGGCTTGTAATCCCCAGTCCGTAGGGGAGGACCACCAGCTGGACGAAGTAGCTGACTGCAAAATAGGCGCCGACTATGGTGGCGACGAGGGATAGGAGCCTGATCTTCTTCCCGCCCCGCTCCATGTGCTGTATGAATTCCTCCTGGAGTTCGATTATCGAGACGCCGGCGTCCTTTTCTTCGGGCATGGCCCGCTTCATGTCCTCCACCGCTTATAACCCATGCTCACAACTTGTCACTCCAGGGCGGGGAAGAGCATCCTAAGGCCCGAGTCGAGATGGTTAAGCGCGTCCATCCCGACCAGGGTGATGGAGTACATCTCGTGCCCATCCGCCGGTTCCACCCTCACCAACCCCCTGGCTGCAAGGGTTCCAAGGTATTCTTCGAGCCTGCCGAACGGGACGTTGGCGACCCGGGCCAGCTTGGACGGGATCTGGGGGCCCGACGCAAGCGCCCTGAGGAGGACCCAGAGGATCACCGTCGTGTCCCTGTTCTTCAACCGCCTTCAGCGCGGAGGGGGACGATAAGAACAAGTTGTCAGTACAAGTTGTTCTAACAAGTTGTGCGTCAGCGCCTTAAGCAAACCCCGGGCGCATCCATCCGTTGAACGCACACGGCGCCGCAGGCTGGCTTGGATACGCCCTGGATGGGACCAGGGGCCGCGTCGGGGTCCGGGGGCTGGGAGACCGCATCCTCATCCTGGGGAGGGAGGCCGGTCCCATGGCGACTCTTTTCGCCTACGCAGGGGCCGAAGCGGGGTCGAGGCTGACAGTCCTGGACCTCGACGGCTCGGTGTCTCAGGAGGTCCGCGGCTACTACCGCGCCCTCGACTACCGCGCAATGCTCTACGAGTCATTCCACCTTGAGGGAGAGGACGCGACCCACGGTCAACTCGTCGCCTCCGCCTACGCCGCGGCCCTGGACCTCGCATCAGAGGAGGAGGCGATCCTCTCAGCCGCCCTGCAGAGGCTCTCGGAGCAGGACGACCTCGCCACCCCCACCTCGCTGTACGACGTCCTCGGGGCGGTCGAAGGGTTCAGGGGCTACTACGTCGACAAGCTGAGGGGGAGGATCGGCGCCCTCCGCCACCTCGACGCGACCAGGGGGGAGTCCTTCGACTCACTGACGGAAGGGGGAGCACTCGTGAGCTTTGCGACGGCCCCCTACCCCCAGGCGGCCGAGCTCGCCGCAGGGCTCTACCTCGCCAAGCTCGTGTACCTCCTCTCGAGAGCCGCCTCGGGCCCCGACGCCCTTCTTGTCACAGGGGCCCACCGCCTCTTCAGGAACCTCGCCCGCCTCCAGCACTCTGGGAAGCTCCTCGCAGGGCTCCTGGAGTCTCAGATCCACCTCATCCTCTCGACCCCGCTGCCGGCTCTGTTGAGCGACCAACTCACGGACTCCATGCCAGTGAGGCTCTACTCCAGCGAGGCATGGAACCACCTCAGGACCCCAAGACAGGCCGCTGCCCTCGCGTGCTCCTACACAGTCTGCGACGACCGCTCCGGAGCATCTCTGGGTTTCGCACCCCGCTTCATAAGGTCGAAACGCGCGTCCGTTGGCCTCCCTCAGAGCACTCCGACGAGGGCAAGCCCAGAGCTCACGAGGGCGATCCTCGACGAGGTTTCAAGATATGATGCTGCAAACAGACAGTCCATTGTCTCATACCTCTCTCCCCAGTTCCTTGCGGCCGACGTCGCGGCGGAGGTGGACAGGCTCCACTCGGAAGGGTACCTCTTACTCGAGCCGAAGGAGGGCGGGGGCGGTCCGAAGATACTCTCATACACGGTGACAGAGGCGGGGAGGCGGCTCCTTCAGGGGCTGAGCATGTGATGGAACATCTCGCCACCGGCTGCTCGGCAGTTGACTCCCTGACCGACGGAGGCCTCGCCGCAGGGACCGTGACTCAGATTTTCGGTGAGAAGGCGCTGGGTAAGAGCATAATCTCCTTCCAGGCCGCCTGCTCTGTGGCCGCGGTGGGTGGGAGCGCAGTCATCCTCGACACGGAGCAGTCTTACTCGAGCTACCTCGTCCCCTACTGGCGCGAAAGGATGGCCAAAAGGTTCGGGAAGGAGCTCAACGTCGCGGAGGTGAAGCTCGAGAGGGCGCCCAAGGTGTCCCCCAGGAGGAAGCCAGTGACGAGAGGGCAGCTCATCAACGCGGTCGACGTGGCCCTCGGCCACCTCGGGGTCTCCTACACCGACGCCCATCTCGGCGCGGTGGCGGACATCTTCTCCCCGGACTTCTTCGTAGAACTCCCTCCGAAGGGGCCCTCGGTCCTCATATTCCAGACCCCGGAGGTAGTGGACCTGTTGAACCTCCACGGCATAGACGCCGCCAAGGAGGTCTCGAGCGGGGGGAGGGTGGAGCTGAAGATGAGGCAGACCCCCACCTACCAATCCGCTCTTCACCACATAATCAGGGAGACCGGGGCCAGGCTGCTGGTCTACGACTCGATTTCAGCGCCCTTCAAGGCGTCGTTCCCGAGCACCCAGGACCTGCCCGCACGGAGCGCTGGCCTCGCCATGCTCCTGGCCCACGCCCAGCGCCTCTGCGCCGACTTCGGGATCGCCGTCCTCGTCACCAGCCATGTCTCCATCGACCCCATCAACCCCTGGGACCGGATTCCCTACGGCGGGGTCATCCTCGGCCACGACGCCAAGTTCTCCCTCGAGCTCACAAAGTCCACGGCGACGAGGAACAAGGACAGGGGCCCCGAGGCGCTCAACCCCGATGAGAAGGAGGGGTGCACCAAGGCCTTCTGGGCTGCCAGGCACCCCGCCCTCGAGGAGTACACCAGGTTCGCCTATGCCCGCCAGGATGGGGAAGGATTCCACTGATGGGTTGGTTCCTCCGCATCTTGGCCGCCCTCGTCGGCATCTTCGCATTCGGCCTGGGGGCCTGGCCCGTCTCTCTCATCGTTCTGATCTATCTCGTCTATTCTCTCAGGCGCCCGAGGGCCGCCCCTCTCAGGCAGGAAGTGCTTCCGAGACCTCATCGAGCCCGGGGCCGACTCGTCCTGGGTGGGGTGCTGCTCTTGTTGTCGGTCATCGCACTGGGCGCAGGCGGAACCCTCTCCCCCCTGGTCTTCCTCGTGGCCGGCCTGGCGGTCGTCTTCTGGCCCATCCTCCGCATTGGGGGACTAACGAGCCTGGTGGTCCCTGTGAAAGACTCGGTCCTCCTAAGGAGCAAGGCCTTCCCGTTCCGGTGGTACACGGTAGCCGAGGTCAAGCTCGAGTCACGGGATCAGACGCGGGGGATCACCGCCATGGATGGCCGGCTCCTGGTCTTCGCCGGGAGGGCTCCATCGGCTTTCTTGATCGTCGCGGTCTGCGCCCTCAGGTACGGGCAAGCCGAGGAGAGGGTGATCAGGGACCTGCAGAGTTGCTCCAGGATGCTCTCCCAGAGAGGGGCACATCTGCTCCCGTTGGACAGCGCGGACGCCGTCCGGAGGCTGTCCCTCACTCTAGACAGGCTCAACATGGGCACGGTCGACCTCGAGGGAGTCGCTTCCCTCCCCTTCGACGTCTTCGCGCTCAGGGCCAGAGAGGGGGTGGTCGTCTCGCATCGAGCCTTCAGGGTCTCGGCCCAAGGCGGACCGGCGTCGATACCAGCTTCGGACCTCTCCGTCCCCAGGCCACCGCTCCTCGCCGAAGTGGTGGAGAAGATAGGCGAGAAGAACGGATGGCCCGGTCCCGACGAGTACTCCACCTTCCTCGCTGCCATGGACGCGTCACGGGCGGAGCCGCTGGCGGACAAGATCAGGACCAAGGGCGAGGAGGGTGGGAAGGTGACAGTCGAGACTCCTGGCGGGGCCGAAGTCAGGCTCACGAGGGCGCAGCTGAGGGCTGTGGCCAGAATCTACAGGTGAGGCCGCCGGGGCCCTCACGAGGACGGCGACCGCGAAGGCGATCGGCGCCAGCCCAGTCTCCATCGAGGTGCAGCATCCCTACCAGCCAGACAATTGCGAATGCCCAACCCTCGAGGAGGACGCTCGCCGGGTCCAAGGCCGACCGCTGGGCCCAGCCCTCCTGTCTGCTGATAATGGCCCCATGCGTTTTCCACGACTTGAACAGACCTTCGTGGAGAAGCTCCGGCGAGCTGCCCGCCTCGAAGCCTTCATAAGTCGACGCGTGTCCGAGAGCCCCGGTCGGCTTGGGGAGGATCCGGGAGAAGACGGGATCAGGGGTGTGCAACTGCCGCCATCTCGCCGACGCCCACGAGGTGCTCTTCAAGACAATCTACGCGACCAAGCGGGGGAGGTGCACGGTCGATGGGTGCGGTTGCCAGGCCTACGCTCGGAACCCGAATTACCACGTGGTGGGCGCCTAACAAGTCACGGTTGGAGGGCTGGCTATCCTCGTCCCGGCCCTATGGCGGCCTCTCCATGGCCGAATGGCTGCTGGGCAGCTTCTACGACCCCTCCATGTTCTGGGAGGGCGTGGATCCCATCTGGCTCGTCCATGAGCGCGTGACCTTCGGCGTAGCCGGTGCAGTGTTGGCCAGCTAGTCCTTCGTGCGGCGGCGGTCGGAAGCTGGAGGTGGCAGCGCCCGGGAAGGCGGCTCCCGCCTCGCTGGGCGGGCTAGCCAGGGAGTCTACGGAAAGCTTCATAACCCGTTCCCGAATGGTCGTTTCAAGGGTCGCAAGGTATCATGCCGCGTTTCAAGACCACAGCTGAGGCTCTCAAGATAGTCCACAACAGGGAGCAGATCCGCAACCTGGGGATCATAGCCCACGTGGACCACGGGAAGACGACCACTAGCGACAGCCTGCTGGCAGCAACGGGGATGCTGTCGCCTTCTGTGGCGGGGCAGGCCCTGGCCCTGGATTACATGGAGCTCGAGCAGCAGAGGCAGATGACCATCAAGGCCGCCAACGTGACGCTCTACTATGAGAAGGATGGCACGCCCTACGTCATCAACCTCATCGATACACCTGGGCACATCGACTTCACCGGGAAGGTGACCCGCTCGCTGAGGGCCGTGGACGGCGCCATAGTGGTCGTGGATGCCGTCGAGGGGATAATGACCCAGACAGAGACGGTCACCCGCCAGGCGCTTGAGGAGAGGGTGCGCCCCGTCGTCTACATCAACAAGATTGACCGGCTCATCAAGGAGCTCCGCCTCACCCCGGAGAAGATGCAGGAGTGGCTCTTCGGCATAGTCAGAGACTTCAACCGCCTCGTCGAGACCTACGCTGAGCCCGAATACAAGCAGAAGTGGAAGGTGTCGGTCCAGGACGCCCAGGTCGCTTTCGGCTCCTCCAAGGACAAATGGGGCTTCAACTTCGACATGGCGAAGGCCGCGGGGATGTCCTTCAAGGACATAATCAACGCCTACACGAGCTCCACCCCCGAGGAGCTGGGCAAGAAGCTCCCGCTCCACGAAGCGCTCCTAGGCATGGTCGTCAGGCACCACCCGCCCCCCCACGTCGCCCAGGCCTACCGCATCCCCAAGATCTGGCCGCAAGGGGACCTAACCAGCGATATAGGCAAAGCCCTGCTCGCCTGCGACGAGAACGGCCCCACCGTAATGATGGTCACCAATGTGGTGGTCGACCCGGCGGCCGGCTTGGTCGCCACGGGGCGCCTCTTCTCGGGGAGCGTCACCAACGGGGATCAGATATACCTGCTCAACTCCAAGCGGGAGGGGAAAATCCAGTCCGTCCAGATATTCATGGGCTTCCAGAGGGAGATCGTCGACTCGCTACCTGCGGGCAACATCCCGGCCCTCCTCGGCCTCGACATCAGGTCCGGGGAGACGATATCCAACAGGAAGGACGTTGCCACCTTCGAGTCCATCCACTACGTGAGCGAGCCTGTGGTCACCGTCGCGGTGGAGGCGAAGCACCCGCGCGACCTCCCCAAGCTGGTCGAAGTCATGAGGAGGCTGAACATCGAGGACCCCAACCTGGTGGTCACCATCAACCAAGAGTCTGGAGAGACACTGATGTCAGGCATGGGGGTCCTTCACCTCGAGATCGCCACTACCCAGATCCAGCAGGCAGGCCTCGAGATAGTCACGTCGCCGCCGATAATCAACTACAGGGAGACCATCCGCGCGAGGGCGGGGCCCATAATGTCCAGGTCTCCTAACCGCCACAACAAGATCTTCGTCGAGGTGGAGCCACTGGAGCCGGAGGTCATAGAGCTGATCCGCAACGGCACCATCGGCGAAAACGTGGAGAAGAAGGCGGTTATCAAGACACTCCGCGACCACGGCTGGGATCCGGACCAGGCGCGCAACTTCCAGGCCGTAGACGAGAGGGGAAACGTGCTCACCGAAGTGACGAAGGGGGTCCAATTCCTGCAGGAGTCCATGGACTCCATCAGGGCGGGCTTCGACGACATCATGAAGAACGGTCCGCTCGCCTACGAGTTCACCAGGGGAGTGAAGGTGGCGCTCACCAACTTCGTCCCTCACGAGGACCCCGCCCACAGGACCTACGCCCAGCTGATGCCGGCTTCCAGGCGCGCGATACTCGGCGCTATGCTCTCTGCCAACCCCACGCTGCTCGAGCCGATACTTGGGATAGAGGTGAAGGGGCCCTCCGAGCTGATCGGTGCGGTCACCGGGGTAATCAGCTCCAAGAGGGGCAAGCTCGTGAGGATAGACCAGAAGGAGGTCATGACGGTCGTGGAGGGTGAGATCCCCGCCGCCGAGACCTTCGACCTCAGCGAGAAGATGAGGGGGGCAACGGCAGGCAAGGCGGTCTGGAACACCCACTTCAAGACCTGGCAGGCGGTCCCTCAGAACATGCTCTGGGGGCTGGTCACGGAGATCAGGAAGCGTAAGGGCCTCCCGCCGGATCCGCCGAAGGCCGAAGAATTCATAGACAAGGAGTAGGCCGTCAGGCATCCTTTAAGGGGGGTTTCGGCGGCCAGAGGGCCGGCGGCTAGAGAACGGAGATCTTATCCTACGACCTGAGGCTCGACGTGGACTTCCGGAAGGCCTTCGTGAAAGGCGAAGAGACGATCGCGGTCAAAGGCGCGGCCTCCCCGTTCTCGCTGGACTGCTCAGCCCTGGATGTCAGTTCCGTGAAGGTCGACGGAAAAGCGGCGAAGTTCAGGCATGACAAGAAGCGGTCCAAGCTAGTCATCCCGGGGGTCCCGAGCAAGCGGTCCAGGGTGGACGTATCCTACACCAAACAAGTGTCCGACGAGGTCATATTCGGCCTCTACAAGTCGAAGTACGGCAAGGACTACATCCTGGCCACAGACCTGGAACCCGCCGAGGCGAGGACCGTCTTCCCCTGCGTCGACGAGCCCACCTACAAGGCCCATTTCAGGCTGGAGATTACCACGGACTCGGGGCTCAAGGTCATCGCCAACACCCAGGCGTCCCGGGTCGAGGACCTGGGAAGGGGGCGGACGCGGCACGTCTTCGAAGAGACCCCCCTGATGTCGACCTACCTCTTCTTCTTCGCGATAGGGGAAATGGAGGAGACGCGGACCCGCGCCGGCGACGTCGAGGTGATCACCGCCACCCGCCCAGGCCAAGCGGAGAACTCTGCGCTCGCCCTCAGGATGGTCGCCGGGTCCGTCCACGACTTTGCGGGCTACTATGGGGTCCCATACCCGTTGAAGAAGCTCCACGTGGTCGCCCTCCCAGAGTACCACACCGGGGCCATGGAGAACTGGGGGGCAATCTCATCCCGGGAGAGCTATGCCCTTGTCACGGAGGCCGCCGCCTTCCGCCAGAAGAACAGGGGGGCCATGTCCATGGTCCACGAGGTGGCGCACCAGTGGTTCGGCGACCTGGTGACTATGAAGTGGTGGGATGACCTCTGGCTGAACGAGAGCTTCGCCACCCTCATGGGGTACAAGATGACTGACAGGCTCAGGCCCGAGTGGGACACCATGAGCATCTTTCTCATGGACGAGACCTTGGCGGCGCTCAACCTCGACGCGGTCAAGACGACTCACCCTGTGCAGGCCCACGTCAGGAAAGTCGAGGAAGCCATGCACATGTTCGACGCGGTCAGCTACAACAAGGGGGCGAGCATACTGAGGATGCTCGAATCCTATGTGGGGGAGGACGCCTTCAGGAAGGGGGTCTCAGACTACCTCAGGAAGTTCAGCTTCTCCAACGCTTCAGGCAAGGACCTCTGGGACTCCCTCGGCCGGGCCTCGAGCCTCCCGGTGGCCAAGGTCGCCAAGGAATGGCTGACCAGGCCAGGCTTCCCGGTGGTGAGGGTCCGCTCCGCAGGCAAGAAGATCCAGGTCTCTCAGAAGAGGTTTCTGATAACAGGGAGCGTTCCAGCGTCCCCCTGGCCCATCACGACGGCCGTCACCGCCGGGGGGAAGGAGCGGAGGGTGTTCTTCGACAAGAGGTCGATGACCCTCGATGTGGACCCAGACTCGGACGTCCTACTCAACCCCGGGAGGAGCAGCTTCCACGTCACTCTCTATGACAAGAAGGGGTACCAGAGGCTGGCGGCACGCTTCGCCAAGCTGGGCGCCCACGACAGGGCGGGCCTGATCAACGACCTCTTCCTCTTCCTGCAGGCAGGAGAGATCAGCCGGGAGGAGTACTTCAGGTTCATATGTCTCTGCGGAGGAGCGCCCGACAACGTCACCGTCCAGGTGGCTGCCGGGCAGCTCAGGCTCCTCAACGCCATCGCCTGGGACTCACCAGGGCTCCGGGGGGTCTATCCGAAGTTCTATCCGCCGCTCATGGCCAGCATCGGCGAAGAGCCCAGGGCCGGCGAGCCGGAGTACCTCGGCGCCTCCAGGGAGGACCTAACCTCGCAGTACGTGGCCGTCGACGGAGCCTACGCTGCGAAGCTGGCCCAGAAGTTCGACCGCTACCGTGACCTCGACCCGAACCTCAGGGGCGCCGTCGCCTCTGCCTATGCGATAACCCATGGGGAGAAGGCCAAGGGGCCCCTGGTGCATATGGTGAAGACCATGCAGGGGGAGGTAGACAGGGCGAAGATCTACGGGGCCCTCTGCTCCTTCAGGGACCCTTCACTGGTCGAGGAGACCCTGGACCTGGGAATGAGCGGGGAGGTCAGCCGCTCTGACTCCGCCTACCCGATGTTGTATGGGGCCCTGAACACCGGCGCCCGGGACGTCTACTGGAAGTGGCTTACGAAGAACTACGATGCCATCTACGACATGTACGGGGGGTCTCAGCAGTTCTACCTCTATATGATGCGCCTCTTGCCAGTGTGCGGAGTCGGAAGGGAGGCCGAGGTGAAGCGGTTCCTCTCCGGCAGGAGGATGAAGCAGGGAGGCTCCAGCCTCACAAGAGCGATGGAGGGCCTCAAGAACAACTCCAGCCTCCGCCGGAGGCTCCTCGCCAAGGAGCCGCGGAACTAGGCCCTGGCTGCCCTCGGAGTCTTCGAAGGAACCGGGGCCGAGGCGGTCGCGCTCCCGTGTACCGCCTGGCCGAGTCCTGTCCCCCCGAGCGACGACCCCGTTGTCCGGTGCTCTGTGCGGGGCTCCACCATGGCCGTCCTCTCCATCTCAGAACCTCCCCTTAACTAACAGCCACCCTCGTGCTTCAGGCCATGAAAGTCGACCCGTCGCTGGTCCACCGCCTCTTCTACCCGCAGGTGCCCCTGGTGATGGCCGCGAAGGCGGGGGGGAGGGCCTCCGCCATGCCCGTGGTGTCCTATCTCTCAGTGTCGGAGAAGCCCCCCATCGTCGCTGTGGCGTGCTCCCCCCAGGGCTTCACCTGCCGGCTCGCCAGGAGGTCGCGCTGCTTCTCCCTCTCAGTTCTTGACAGGGAGGACGCTTCCGCCCTTTCGAAGCTGGCCACAACCAGCGGCGCGGCGGTGAAGGACAAGCTCGCGCAGGCCGGGCTGGCGCATTCGGATGGGATGAAGCTGAAGGTCCCAGTCCTCGGCGCTGCCGTGGCGACCTTGGAGTGCAGGCTGCTGTCGACGAGCCGGCTCGGCGACCATCTGCTCCTTGTCGCGAGCGTGGAAGCCGCATACACCACAGGGGGGTTCAGCGGCTTCTGGGACTATCACAGGTACAGGCCCATCCTCTATGCAGGCTGGCAGGAGGGGGAGCTGAGCCGGTACCCAGGAACCTAGGCGCGGAGCCCGACGGGTTCAGAGAATCCAAAGCCGGCTTTCAGTGCCTGCGGTCCGCCGATTGTTCAGGGAGGGGCTATGGCGCTCAGGCTCTGCACGGCGGAGGGAGCGTCGTCGACGGCTCCCAGAATCGTACATCCCAAGCTGTCGACCACGCAGGGGCTTCCTACCTCTCGTCCCTGACCGAGACGAACCTCGTTGTCAGGCTCCCGGTCCTATTGAGCTTGGCGAGGTTGAGCTCCAGCGGGGTCATCTGTTCGATGACGCGCGCCTCGGAGAGCGGGCCGGCGTGGAGCGGCCTGAGATTCGGGACCGACCTCACGAGCCCCGCGACCACCTCGAAGGTCTCCCTGGAGTCCGTGGCCACAAGGATGTCCATGGCCACCGGCTCTCCCTTCTCGAAGAAGAGGGAGGAGACGTGGTTGAACGCAGTGGCGATTCTGCTCCCGGGGAGGAGCCTGGCCAGCTCCTCAGCAGCAGAGCCCTTCTCCAGGGCGTACCTGAAGAACCCTCCCTCCAGCTTCAGGGGGTTGACTGCGGACACTACGGGCTTCCCTGCCAGCGCGGAGGCGAGCTCTGATGCCGCCCCCAGGCCCTCGTAGGGCATCGCGAAGACGGCGACCTCCGCCGCGAGCGCCGCGCCAAGGTTGTCTGTCCCCGTGGCCCCATCGACCTTCCCGGCCGCCTCCTGCGCCCGCGCCCGGTCCCTGGAGCCTATCACCACCTCGTTCCTCCTGGAAAGCTGCATGGCGATGGCGCCCCCCATGCGGCCGGTCCCACCGAGCACGGCGACCTTCACTCTTCCAGCCTCGACTGGGGGGAAGTCTCGACGTACCTCGCATACTTCGAGTCCAACACCCCCTTGATCTTCTCCGCCCTCTTCCACCCGATGCCGTCCGTCATGGCGAGCTCCCCGGCCGTGAGGGCCATCACGCGCCTGGGGGTGCCGTACTTGGCCAGGAGCTTCTCGGCCAGCCTCCTGCCTACCCCCGGGAGAGACGACACCAGGTAGACCTGCTGCAGGGGGGCGCTCTGCGCCTTGCGGGGGACCTCGGATGGCAGCCTTGCGAGCGGTTTCGCCCTCGCGTGGACCAGGAGCTCTGAGATGGCCAAGGCAGTCTCCCTGGGGTTGGCAGTGTAGAGCACCCTCAGCCCGTAGGCGATGGTCACGTTCGCAATGGCGCCGTAGAACGACTTTAGGTTCCGTGCCAGGCCCTCCACCTCCTTGGAGTCCCCCTCGACGAGGAGGAACGGCTTGGCGTAGGCCGCGGAGATCTTCGCAGCCTGATAGAATATGCGCGAGTCGTAGACCGAGGACACCAGGTCCCTCACCGATTTCCTCTCGACCGCCACCTCGGGGTTGAGGACGTAGTCGGCCACCGGGAGCCTGCTGAAGTAGACCCTGACGTTCAGCTTCGCCAGTTCGTCGGGGACGCCGCTCGCCTTCTCCCTCTCGTCGGCCACCACCCGGGCGGGTATCACGGGAAGTGCACTGGGATCACGAAATAAAAGGAGTAGGAGACCAGGGCGAACAGCGCCACGGCGGCGCAGGCGGCCCCGATGTCCGTCCCCCTCGCCCTGTAGACCAGGAGGGAGGTCGGCCTGGGGACGGCTCCGTACGCCCTGGACTCCATGGCCTCGGCCAGCTCCCCGCTCCTCACCACCGAGTTGACCACCAGGGGGATCAGTATGGGGATCATGTTCCTTACCCTCCGAACCAGGTTGCCCTTCTCCAGCTCCAGCCCCCTCGACTTCTGGGCGTCCATGATCTGCATCGTGTCAAGCATCATCACGGGTATGAACCTGACGGCGGTCACGAAGGCGAAGACGACGTCCCTGGGGAGCCTGAACATCTTCATCACCTGCTCGAGCTCGTCCGGGGAGGTGGTGATGAAGAAGAGGCTGGTGGAGACCACTATGGCTATGAACCTGATGGCGTAGAGCAGAGACGTATCCAGGTTCCTGGTGAACACTATGTTCACGACGAAGATGAATCCGGAGAACAGCCCGGTGAACGCCATGGTCCTTGCCACCCTCTTTAGGACCGTGGCGGCGGCCGAGAGCCCGACCATGAACCCGATGACCAGGGCCATCTCGAAGACAGACCTCGCGAGGAGGGTCGTCACGAACATCAGCGCGGAGTTCAACAGCTTCGTCCTGGGGTCCAGCCTGTGGTAGAACGACTCCCCCCTCCTGAAGATGAACCCGCCGCTCAGCCACATCATGGCCGAATGCCCTCCTCGACCCAGCGCCCCGCGTCCAGGGGGTGGACGAAGGGGGCCCGGGGCCTCCTTTCCAGCAGCTGATAGAACTCCACCAGCTGGGGCTGCGCAACCCTGGCGGAGTCCAGCAGCTCCCTGTCCTGCATGAGCTCGCGGGCGGGGCCGTCCCCCACCACCTTCCCTCCCTTCATCACCACAACCCTCGGCTGCATCGGCCAGAGGAACTCGATGTCGTGCGAGACCACCACAATGGTCTTCCCCGTTGACATCAGCATCTGTATTGTCCCCGCCAGTTTCTCTTTCTGGATCGAGTCCTGGCCCACCGTCGGCTCGTCGAGTATCACCATCTGGGGGTCCCAGGCCAGGATGCACGCCAGGGTGAGACGCTTCTTCTCCCCCCCGCTGAGGACAAGGGGGGACGACTTCCTGTACTCCTCCAGGCCGAAGAGCTCGAGCCCCCAGGAGACGCGGTTCTGGACCAGCTCCGGCGAGTACCCGAAGTTTCTGAGGGCGAACGACATCTCCTCCTCTACGGTCTCTGAAAAGAGCTGGTGGTCTGGGTTCTGAAAAGCCACTCCGACCTTCCGCGACAGCTGGGCCGTGCTCGCCTTCCGCGTGTCGACCCCGTCGACGAGGACGCTCCCAGACGCAGGCTTGAGCAGCCCCGTCACATGCTTCACGAGGGTCGTCTTCCCGGCGCCGTTCTCCCCAACCAGGGCGACCACCTCACCCGCCTCCACCCTGAGGCTCACTCCATCTAGCGCCCTGACCCCGTTCTGGTGGACGAAGGTTACGTCCATGAACTCTATCATGCCCCTCTCCCCTCCACGGCAGCGGCGAGCTCGGAGGGGGCGAGCAGCCTATCAGCGCTCACGCCCACCTTGCCAGCGAGCATCTTCTGCACCCTGGTGATCGCGGGGACAGCCACCCCATGGGCCTCGGCTTCCTCTCCGAACAACACGTCCCTGGGGGTCCCCTCGAGCACCTTCTTCCCTCCGTCCATGACGACCAGCCTGTCCGCTACCTCCACGAGTAGGTCAAGGCGGTGCTCCACGACCACGAAGGTGGTCCCCAGCTCCCTCCTGAGCCTGGCCACCAGGGCGACCAGCTCGGAAGCCGTCTTGGGGTCGAGCAGGGAGGTCGGCTCGTCGAGTATCACAAGCTTGGGCCGCATCGCGAGGACCCCCGCCAGGGCGACCCTCTGCTTCTGCCCGTCGGAGAGCTCGTGGGGGGCCCGCTGCGCCAGGTCTCCGATCTTCAGGAGCCTCAGGGCTTCGTCCACCCTCGCCCTCATGTCGCTCCTGGGGACGCCGAGGTTCTCGAGGCCGAACGCCACGTCCCTCTCGACCGAGAACATGAATATCTGGTTCTCCGGGTTCTGGAACAGGAACCCGACCGACTGGGCGAGGTCGCG
The DNA here is from genome assembly GCA_027386095.1 of Nitrososphaerota archaeon. The sequence goes on from DAHXUN010000010.1 coordinate 99,673, forward strand.
CATGTTCGAGTCCTTGACGCTGGAGCCGGCTACGCGCACGTCCCCAGAGTACTCCCCGCCGTACATGTGAGGGATCAGCCCGTTCACTGTCCTGAGGAGGGTGGACTTGCCGCACCCCGACGGGCCGGCCAGCACAACTATCTCACCCTCGGGGATCGCTAGGTCGAAGCCTGAGACGGCGTTCCTAGGCGCCTCTGGGTACCTGAAGCTGAGCCCCTCGACCTCGAGTATGTCTCCCATGCGGCCGCCACCGTATCGGGCTAGCGCCTATCCCTGGGGGGTGTCACGGCCGGGGGCGCCACCACGTCGGCGAACCAGGGGGTCCTCCCCCCGACCCTCAGCCTTGGGACCGACGGGACCCTGAGGACCAGGGACGAGATCCCCATCACGGCCGCCAGCTGAATGATGTTGAACACCCCAGTGAACGCGAGGACCACCAGCAGGGCGTTGGAGGAGGTCAGCCCGATCCCTATCGCGGCGAAGGGCGCCTTCACGAACGCTTCGATGGCCGGGAGGCCGTAAATGTAAACGACAAGGTAGAAGTTAGGCACCGTCATCACCAGCGCCCTTACGGCTCCTCCCAGCGCCGTGCTCCACCCCGCGAGCCTGAGGAAACTGGTCCTCCCGCCCCGGGCAGCGATCTTGGACCCGGCCCAGAGTCCCGCGACCGTGGACACCAGGGCGAACAGCTTCAGCAGGGGGCCCAGAGGTATCTGCTGGCCGAAGACCATCAGCCCCGCGAACTCCACGAACGAAGAGACCAGGGCGGGGGCGGGGCCGAAGATGAAGAAAGCAAGTATGATGGCGACCTCGCCGAGGTCGAACTGGAGGTATGGCACGAGAGGGAAGTTCAGGCCCATGGCCTGGGACCCTGCCGCGAGGATGAGCGCCAGGGCGCTGAATATCGCGCTCCCGGCGATGGAAGCGGTGTCAAGACGCCCCCTCGATACAGTGCCCATGCTGGGGCCGCGCGCCCAGTTATACTTATAACGCTTTGGTAGCTACCAATGTACTTGTAGATGCCAAGACAGAACGCCGGGGTGAGCTCGGAGCAGCTTACCGCCCTCCTCCACCTGGTGAAGCTCGGCGCCGTCCGCTCTTTCTCCAACGTCACCACGCGGATGTTGGGCGAATCTATGGGCCTCAGTCAGCAGGCTGCTTCCCTGAGGCTCGCCGCCCTGCAGAGGGCGGGCCTGGCCGAGAGGGCACACTCAGGGCGGGGCCTGGCCGTGAGGCTGACCGAGAGCGGCCTGGACGCTGTGGAGACCTTCCTCGCGGAGGTGGGCTCCAACCTGGAGCGAGGGAAGGACACGATGCAGTTCCGAGGGACCGTCTTCACCGGGCTGAACGAGGGGGCGTACTATGTCTCGATGAAGGGGTATGCCGAAGGCTTCGCCGGGGCCCTCGGCTTCGAGCCGTTCCCCGGAACCCTCAACTTGCGTCTTACCAGCGAAGCGATGATAGGGCAGCGGAGGCGCCTGGACTTGCTGAAGGGGATCGAGATCCCGGGCTTCAGCGACGGCAAGAGGTCCTACGGTGGGGTGAAGTGCTTCAGGGCGAAGGTGGCCGGGAGGCACCCCGGCGCGGTCCTGGCCATCGAGAGGACCCATCACGACAGCTCGGTCCTCGAAGTGATCTCCCCGGTCAACCTCAGGAGGTCTTTGGGGCTGAAGGACGGCGACGAGTGCGCCGTCATGGCCTACCTTGGCGAGGGGTGGGCACGTCGACGCTGAAGGTCACGTACTCGCCGTCCTTCAAGCCGAGCTTCCCCCTGAGGTAGGCCGGTGAGACCAGCTCAGCGACCGTCTCGTTGTAGTAGGTGATGTCGATGAAGAGGAGCGTGACCTTCTCCCCTCTCAATTCACCTTCAAAGCACGTCAGGGAGCTGAACGACTCCCCTCCCAGCGTGAACCCCTCTATCTTCACCCCGTCCGCTTTCCTAATCTCCTCAAGCTTCCGTATCAGCGCCCCGTCTTCGAGCTTCACGTTGAGTGTCCCCGGGTAGGGGGAATAGCCCAGCCGCTCCCTGAAGCGCCTCTGGTACTCAGGGTGGCCGACGTAGTACTTCCCCTTCCCCATTCCGCTGAACACCGTCCCCGTCACCGACAGGCGCATCAGGCGCCCTCCGGGGGCTGAGATTAAAAGCCCGATTGGCTTATCTAGAATCCATGGGGGATGCGGGAGAGTTGGCCAAGCAAGAGATACTGATACTCGTGGACGACAATGACAACGAGCTGGGGACTGATACGCGCGAGAACTGCCACGCGGGGAGGGGGAGGCGGCACAGAGCGTACACCGCGCTGATCTTCCACGACGGGAAGCTTCTGCTGCAGCAGCGCAGTCAGAAGAAGCTCCTCTGGCCGGGCGCCTGGGACGTCTCTTTCACGAGCCACGTCTACCCTGGGGAGACATACCAGCAGGCGGCTTCGCGCCGGGCGAAGGAAGAGCTGAGCGCGACCGTGGGGGGGCTGGAGGACGTGCACTCGTTCGTCTATTTCGCTCCCCAGGGACCCAACGCCGAGAACGAGTTCTGCAGGGTCCTGGTGGGAGACTTCGACGGGAAGATCGTGCCCAACGGGGACGAGATGTCTTCGGTGAGGTGGGCCAGGGTCGCTGACGTGGCCGCTGATATGCGGGCGCACCCGGACCTCTACACGCCTTGGTTCAAGCTCTCTTTCGAGGGGTTCCTGAAGAGCAGGGCGTCCGCCAGATACTCCTAGTCCAGCTTCTTCAGCTCACCGAGGAGCTCCTCGAGCCGCTTCAAGGTCGCCTGCACCGTGTCCTCCTCCGCCGTGGGCGTGGAGAATGAAGCGGCGGTCGCATGTCCGCCGCCGTGCCCTCCGAGCCTCTTCGCCATCTCCTCGGCAACCTGGGACCCCAGCTTCACGCCGGTCGCTTCGTGGAGCCTCTGGGTCGCCCTCAGGCTCACCCTGGTCTCCCCATCCGACTCCCCGCCCACCAGCCCCAGGTCGGCCCCGAGGTAGATCAGGGACCTGGCGACGTGGGCCTGGAACGAGCCGACGTGGCTGGTCGCCACCACCCATGTCCCCGCCCTGAATATCGTGATCCTCTGCGCCCCCTTCAGCTTCGCCAGGACCTCACCATAGTCAGGCTCGCTGCGGAGCTCCCGCCTCGCCAGGGCCAGGTCCGCCCCCGCATCAATCAACTTCACAGCAGCCCGGAGTCCGGAGGGCCCTGCAATGGCCAGGTGAGAGGAGTCAAAGAGCATCGCCTCCAGGAGCGCCTGGGCTGTCTGGGGGTCCGGGGTCACCCCCTTGCGCTCGAAGAGCCCGCAGACCACCTCAGCGGCCGAGGTCGCCGCCTCTTCAACGATTGCGTGGCCGTAGAGGTCCCCTCCCCTGTGCGGGTGGTGGTCCACGAGGACCTTCACCCCCGGGCTCGCCCTGAACTTCTCCTTCCACTCGTTCAGCAGCTCTTCGTCCCCCACGTCCACGGCGACGTAGAGGTCGTAGTCCCCCCCGCTCCCCTCGGCGATTCTGTGGGGGAACTTCGCGCTGAGCTTCTGGGTCAGGGTCGTCATCCCCCCCGGCGTAGCAATGTGGACCTCGCAACCGGGGGCCAGGGCTCCGATGAGCGTGGAGAGGGCGTAGGCCGAGAGGTAGGCGTCCGCATCGGCGTTCCTATGGCAGACTACGGCCGCCTTCCTGAGGACCGAGGGCTCTAGGAAGGGGAATTCTTCCGGTTTCGCTTCAAGGGCCAAGGGTCGCCACGGTCTATGCGTCCCCGGGCGGCTGCTGCTGCGCCTGCGGCGGCCTCGCCTTCACGGCCTCGTCTATCTTGGTCTGGAGGTCCTTGAGGCTCTCCCTGAACCTCGACTCCTGCTTCGCCAGGACCATCTTCCTGGTGTTTGCCAGCTCCTTCTTCTCATTGAGCTCCTTCACCACGTCCTCCTTCTTGGTCTTGATCAGCAGGTTCCCCGCGAACTTGTACACCGCCTCCGAGTCCGTCGCTTTGCCGAGCTCCTCCTGCGCCTTCTCCGTCTCGCTTAGCTCGAGCTCGACCTGCTGCTTCTGGGCCAGCACGGCCTGCAGGTTCTGTTGCGCCTGGTCGTACCTCGCGAGCTGCTCTCGGAGGAGCGGCGGAAGTTCTGGTTGGCTCAACTTTCGGACCAGCGACCCCTGTCTCTACTTAAAGCCTTTCGACGCAGATTCGACGGATCTCACCTGCTCGAGGACCGCCCTCGCCTTCTCCGCCACATCCCCGGGCCCATCCCCTTCGATGCTCACTACGCACAGGCCCCCCCTGACGACCGCTGAGGGGACCTTCTCGGCTATCTTCGCGGCGGTCCGCCTGTCGGCTCGGAAAGTGATCTTCAGCCCGACTGACTCGATGGGGCTATCTCGACTTCGCCTGCGCGAGCTCATAGGCCCCTCCGGCCACGGTGTAGCCGCAGGACTTGCACTTCCAGATGCCTGAAGAGCTCCGGGCGAGCTTCATGCTCGCGCACGACGGGCACTCCCTCGCTTGCTTCAGGGTTCTCCAGACCCTGGCGTACCTCTTCCTGAGGGTGCCGCCGTACTTCGCGCCCAGGCCCTTTAGGCTCTCGTTTGCCTTCGGCACTACCTGGTCGCCTCCAGTATCTGGGCCCTGATCGCCTTGCCGACCTTGATGGAGGTGTCCGCCGCCTGGAGCACCTGCTCCGGGGTGATGGTGCTAGCCTCGCCCTTCTGGCTGGCGCAGATGTTCCCGTCGTCGTCCGTGGTGATGGTGATCCTCATGTCCATTGACCCTTCCTCCTCGGCGCTGGGGTCGACCACCAGCCTGTCGCCTATCCTGGCTACTGTCACCGACACGGGGTTCCTCTCTACAGGGACGGGGATCAGCTCGTCGGTCGTCTCGACCTTGTCGTCCTTGACCACGTACTTCTTCATCTTGGCGGTCCTGAGGGCGGACACCACGGCGTAGCTGGTTGCGTCGAACAGGTTCCCGTCGACGTTCATGACGTTGCAGTCTACGAACACTGCGATGACCGACTTCCCCGGGATCAGGCTGAGCTTGCTCATGTCGACCATCTCAGACTCGCGTATCCCTCTGTCCGTCACCCTCGCCAGCTCGATGGCGTCCTCGCTGGGTGGCCCCGCCTCGGCGTAGGGGGATGACAAGGGGAGTATCTCGGCGTTGACCATCAGTATCCCCTTGTCCGGCGTGTCAGGGAAGGGGATCCCCGTGGCTATCTTCACCCCTGCTATGACCTGAGTGTTCCCCAGGGTCACCCTGGCCGAGCCGTTGGCCTTCGGAATGACGCCTGTCTCGATCTTCAGCTCCCTGGGCTGGTCGAGGCCCCTCCCGTCGAGACGTTTCCCGTTGGCCAGGAGCTGCACCATCTGCGCCTTCCTGATCGTCTCTACCACATAGTTCTTCTTCATCGACATCTACTCGGCCGCCTCCTCTACTTCGGTCGACTGCGCTTCGCCGCCGAAGAACCTCGTCGTCAGAGCTTCCCTCTGCATCTGGTAGATCTCCTTCCCCTTCTCGATGGCAAGCTCGAATGCCTTCTGGAAGTTCTCCCGCGTGTAGACCCCGTCCACCTGGAGGAGCCCCACCTGGCCGAGGTTCGGCATTATGGCCACGGGCATGTCTCCATTCCCTTCCTTATCCTCGGTGTCGTCGAGGTCAGAGACCACCTGCTCTCCGATGAGGCCGCAGGAGCACCCGACCACGAGGTCGCGCATGTTGATCCCCGCGTCAGCCAGGGCCAGCGACGCCGCCGTGATTCCGGCGACCCTCGACCCTCCGTCCGACTGGAGCACCTCGACCCACACCTCGATGGCAGTCCTCGGGTAGTCTTCCACTATCACCGCCGGCACCAGCGCCTCCCTGATCACCTTCGAGATTTCAATCTCCCTCCTCGACGGCGCCGGGTTCTTCCTCTCGTCAACGGAGAAGGGGGCCATGTGGTACCTGCACCTCAGCAGCGCCCTGTCCGGGAGCACCTGGTGCTTGGGGTGCACCTCCTTCGGCCCGTACACCGCGGCCATGATCTTGTTCTTCCCCCACTCGATGTAGGCTGACCCGTCGGCGTTCTTCATTATGCCCACCTGCAGCTTTATGGGCCTGAGCTCGTTCCACTTCCTCCCGTCGAGCCGGATCCCGTGCTCGTCTATGAGCTTCTTCTTAGTTCCCGCCAACTGCGCTCCCTCCCAGAGCCTCCTCCACCTTCGACATCAGATCCGGCGCGTGGGTCTCCTCCTCCACGAGCATGATGGCCTTCACTGCTTTCATGATGCCTTCAGGGCTCCCGTCCACGACCACCACTCCGTTCTGGCCCACCCTGACGTCGCACCCCGTCCTCTCGCTGATTAGGTTGATCATCGCACCTCTTCTCCCGATTACTCGGGGGACCTTCGTTGGTGATATCTTAACGATTTCCCCTGACTCTATCTTCCCGTAGCCCTGGCCCCTGATGCTCAGCTGAGGGTCCCTGGACCTCTCGGAGGTCTCTATCCTTGTCCCGATGATGTCGCCCACCCTGAACTTGCTCGACAGGTCGTGGGTCGCGGGGGAGAAGTCCCTCCCGAAGACGAATGAGGCGGGGAGGAATCCGTCGAAGCACGAGTTGATGTCCACCACCCACCCGAACCCGTTGATGTCCACCACCTTGCCTATCACCTCGTCGTCGGTGTGCGGGAGGTAAGGCCCGGTGAGGGGGTTGAGCTTGATCTCGTCCCTCAGCACCTCTGCGACCCCCACCCTGAGGGCCACATACTCGTCTCCGTGCTTCTCGATGTAACTCCCGTAGCGGTAGTTCCCCTTGGCTACGACGTCTCCCGGGATTACCTGTTTCCTTTGTATCATTGGCATCTCTATTTCACCACTGTGACCTGAGCGGCCCCCTTCGTGGTCGAGCCGAGGCGGTCCAGCAGGCCGGGCTGTCCGCCGGCGGGTATTTCTACTATTGCGGAGAGCGTCCCGTCGGCCAGCCAGTCCTCCTTGACTATCTCGCCGTAGTTCTTCATGACCCCGATGGCCTGGCCGGTGTACTGGGCAGCCACCTTCACCTGTAGCCTGACCTTCTCCGACTTCAGCGGAAGTATGGTCCTCAATGCGTCCACCACAGTCTTCATCTGCTCGTTGGCGTCCTGGAACGGGTCAACCGACACCCGGGCCTCCAGCATAGCCTGGTCTATCCTCGTCGGGGGGTGCGGGAGCATTGTCCTCGGGTCGACGAAGTTCTTCGAGATGGCCGCTATTATCGCCCGCCTCTTCTCTTCCGTGAGCTTCTTCCTCTGTTCCTGGGTAAGGTTCAGCTCCCCTCTCTTCAATATCTCGAGGGCAGCCTTCGCATGGTCGTCGGTCCCGAAGTGGAGCTTCAGCTTCTCGCTGCTGGCCCTGAGTCCCTTCCTCGAGTCCGAGTAGACCTCGTCCACTGCAATCACGGTAGAAGGCTCGACGTTCCTCCCCTGCTTGAACGACAGGGCCGAGTCAGGATTGACCAGTATCTCGTAGTGTTCCCCTCCGACGACGAGCTTGACCGTGGTGAACTTTGAGGATTCGTGGGTCCTCGGCTTGAAGTCTCCGCCGCTCCGACCGAAGGATCCGCTCATCTGAGCCGACGCTACTCAGGAGCTCTTGGCCGGAGGCTTGTCTGACTTCGTCTTGGCACTAGAAGCGCTCTTACCTATCTCCGCCTCAGCGAGGCGCCTCCACTTCTTGGTCCCAGCCTCCACGACGGCGACCTTGATGTGCGATGTCCCGCTCTTGTCCTCGCTCACGAGATAGATGCACTCGATGGCCAGCGTGACAGCCCCCTCAAGGTTCAGGTCCGACGAGTAGTTCTTCTCCAGGTAGTCGTTCACCTGGTCGCTCCCCTGCCCTATGGCGATGGCATGGAACCCTGAATACGTCCCCGTCGGATCGGCGAGGTAGACCACCGGCCCCGCTTCGTCGACCCCCGCTATGATGAGGGAGACACCGAATGGCCTAACGCCGGCGTACTGCGTGTACTGCTGGTTCATGTCAGCGATGCGCTTGGCTATGGCTTCGACGTCGACCGGCTCGTCGTAGATCAGCCTGTTGCTCTGCGCCAGGACCCGGGCGTTGTCCACCTGTATCCTCGCGTCAGGGATGTAGCCGGCCCCGACCGCACCGACGTGGTCGTCGATCTGGAACATCTTGATGACCGACTCTGCGCTCTGGAGCTTCCTCTGCTTCTCTTCCACAGCCAGCACGACTCCGTGCTTGGTTTGGACGCCCACCGCCAGGTTCCCTCTCCTGACCGTCTCCAGCGCGTACTCCACCTGGTACAGCCTACCGTCGGGCGAGAATATGGTGATCGCCCTGTCGTATCCTGCCGAAGGTGCAAACATTTTCTTGCCTTGCTCCTTTTTGCCAACGAATTCCTTGGCCTTTTAAACTGTTCTGAGGTTCTTGCTGTTTCCGTGAAAGTTCTTATCTTGAAGACACTCCTTGATTCGCATTGGCCAAGGTCCTCGTGGTGAACAACTACCCTGCCAGGGACCGCGCCGGGGCCCTGGAAAAGTGCCTGGCGGGGAACGGCGCCGATGTGGCCGCCGTCGAGTGGGGTGAGGCGTCGGCCGCCAGGTTCGACTCCTTCGACGGCGTCGCTCTGAGCGGCTCCCCCGAGATGATGACAGACACCCGGACCAAGGACAAGTTCCAGGCCGAGGCCCAGGCGGTGCTTGACGCCCGCGTCCCCATCCTCGGCATCTGCTTCGGCCACCAACTCATGGCCCACGCCTTCGGCGCCGAGGTGGTGAAAGACAAGAGGCACGTCCTCGAGATGGTGAAGACAACGGTCCTGGCCGACGACCCGCTGTTCGGTGGGCTCCCGAGGTCCCTCACCCTCCTGGAGTCGAGGTACGAGGTGGTGAAGTCGGTCCCGGACGGGTTCACCCTCCTGGCCAGAAGCGAGACCAGCGCCATCGCGGCCATGAAGCACAGGACCCGCGCCCTCTACGGTGTCCAGTTCCACCCGGAGCGGTACACTCAGGCTAATCCTGACGGGGATAGGGTGGTGGCCAACTTCCTCGGCCTCCTGAAGTAGGCGGGCGGGATGGTCCTAGAGAAGGTCATCTTCCAGAAGCAGGTGGTGGACAGCCTGTTCAGCTACTCAGCCATGGCCTACCCCAACGAGGGGATCCTCCTCCTCAGGGGCAAGTCGAAGAAAGGGGTGGTAGAGGTGACCGGGGTGGTGATCCCGCCCCTCGCCAGCCACGGGGCCGCGTTCTCGTCGTTCAGCTGGTGGATGCTCCCGGTAGACTTCTCCTACGTCGGGGTCGCCCACTCCCACCCCTCTGGGAACCACAGGCCTTCCCACCAGGACCTGCTCCACGCCACCGGGAAGCTCATGGTGATAATGGGGTACCCATATGCCACGGTCGACAACCTCGGAGTCTATGACCACAACGGGAACAGAATCCCGTTCGAAGTGAAGGAGTCGGCGCCCGCCAAGGACCCCTTCGACGCTGACTGAATAGCCACATTCCCTGGGAGGCGGAGGCGGCCCAGCTTGAGCTCCGGGTGGTCCTTTCGGGTCTTTTCTTGCGCATCGGGAGTCTGTTACACGATGTGGCCCGCATGGCGGCGGCCGATGGCCTCAAGGCAATTGATCTGCTTCATGACCTCAAGCCTGACGTTCCAGCCTCCATCGAAGTATCCTGTGGCTGGGCTCAATGAGATGCATGGGTGGGGGGGGATGGGCTGGCTACAGCCATGGTTCACCCCTCATGCCATGGGCGCCACAACTAACGGCCCAAGCCATGCTGCATGAGGCGTTAATGCTTATATCGTCTCAGGGAGGGGTACTCTCTCATGTCGCAGTACACGAAGGGTCAGTCCTGGGGTGCTCTGAAGAAGGCCTGGCGCGGCTACAAGGTCGCCAAGGTCCAGAACAACGCCGCTGACATGAAGAAGTACGCCGAGCGCATCAGGACGCTCCAAGGCGAGCTCGGGCTCGTCAAGGCGAAGTTCCCTGAGCTAGGTCTCACCTGAGACCTGACTCTTCCTATTTTATCTCGCCAAGTCAGCGTGGTTCGTTATTATCTGGTTTCTCAGGTCCTGTGCCTGCTGGAGGGTGAAATCCGGCTCGGCAGAGACCAGCACCAGCTTGTCCCCGAGGTAGAACGTCATGATGTTCAGCCTCTCCCTCTTGTTGAAAGTGTACTGGTTCTTCCCGAAGTAGCGGTCCCAGGTCCTGTCGTTATTGATCTGTATGGTTATGCCCGCGATGAGCCTGATGTCCTCGCTCTGGGGCTCCAGCGAGGGGATTCCCTTCCTCATCCCTCCGGCGACATGCCTCCCGCTCTGGTCCAGAATCTGGGCCGACCTCAACCTTCGGTCGAACTTGAAGATCTCGGTTATGATTTTGTCCCACTGTATCTGCAGCATCACGTCTCACGCGACACGCGCTGAGATATAAGCGAGACCCCTGGAATCAAGGTCGCGGGAGGGCGTCGAGGATCTCCTGGGTCTTCCTGACCCTGCCTATCCTCTTCAGGACGAACTCCACCGCGTTCCTGTGGGCGTCGGCCGAGCGGTCGGACATGGCGTCCTCGGCGAACAACTGCTGAAAGCCGTACTCGTAGGCGAACCTCGCCGTGCTCTCGACACCGTACGTGGTCGCTATGCCACAGAGGACTATGGAGTCCGTGCTTCCCCGCCTGAGCCTCAGCTCGAGGTCCGTGCCGTAGAACGCCCCCCACTGGCGCTTCGTGATCACCACGTCGGAGGGGGCGGGCCCGAGCTCGGGGACGATGTCTGCCCAGTCTGGTGGCATCTCTCCTCTGGACGGGAAGGATGTGTCGGACAACACGCTAAGGGAGGTCCCCCTGGACTGCGACACGCGGACAAGGTATACCGGCATGCCGCGCTCCCTGAATGCGCCAGCCAGCAGGGCCGCGTTGGCTACCACCGTACTGGTGGGGTTGGGCTGGGCGTCCATGGACGTTATCCCCTTCTGCAGGTCGATGACGACGAGGGCCGTCTTCGCCCCGTCGATAGCAAGGCTGCTCACGCACCCGCTCCCTGCCCTGGCCGCTTTAGGCGTTCGCGCCCGCTGCCAAGCCCGCCGGAGGCCTGCATCAGTCAACTTCTTTAACCAGTATTTCTTGGCTACCACATCAACTTGTCCGCTCTAATCAGCCCCGACTACACATCGCTAATCCTCAGGGTCGCAGTGGGCGCAGCTATGGTGGCCCACGGACTGCCCAAGGTGAAGGGGGGCTGGGGGAAGCAGTCGGGGGATTGGGTAGCCACCATGGGGGTCCCAGCGGCGGCGGCGAGGCTTGTGACCCTGCTTGAGTTCTTCGGGGGCATCTTCCTGATTGTGGGCCTCCTGGTCCCGGTGGTCGCTGCGTTCTTCGCCATCCAGTTCGCTGCCATCATCCTCATGAAGTCCAGCAAGATGAAGGCGGGGTTCATGGGGGCTGGGGGGAAGCCTGGGTTCGAGCTCGACTTCGTCTACCTCGTGCTTTCGGTCGCCATCCTCCTGATCGGGTCCGGGGCGTTCTCCCTGGACGCGCTGCTGGGCATCCTGTAGGCCTCCCGACGGCCGAATTTGGTCGAATCATCGTTACGGACTTGTTGATACTGTTTGACTCAGGCGGTGAAGAGCCATGATAGGGCGTATCATCAGTATGGTCCCAGAAATAGCCACCATCTTGCTTGGTACCTGCGTGGGCGCGGTCGCCGTAGTCTACGCGGGGACGAAGGGCTACCTCGGACACCGGAAGACTAGGGCAGCGCCGTCACCATCGACAACCACAAGCGCAATCACAACCGCGACGGAGCAGGCCAAGGAAGTCCCAACCGCGGAGACGCCGGTCGCGGCAGAGCCTGCACCATCCCCTTCACCAGCTCCAGCGCCAGCGCGCTATGAGTCGGTACAGCCAGCGCCAGCGCCGGTCACCTACTCCGCTCCGTCATCGACTTCGTTCGCGGCTCCGACGCTCGCGAAGAAGCCGACGCGGACATACAGGCGCAGGACGGCCCCGGTACGGGGCGCCTCCGGTGTCAAGAAGACCCTCGCCAAGCCCAAGAAGCGCTAGGCAAGAAACACGAAGCGAGAGCGTGGGTTCATAAACCCACACTCCGCCCTCTTTTGAAGCACATTGACCTCAGAGCCCATGCTGGGGCTTCACGTCTCCATTGCGGGATCCATGGACCTCGCCTTCGACCGGGCGAAGGAGATCGGGGCAAGCACATTCCAGATATTCACCAGGAACCCGAACCAGTGGAAGTTCAGCCCCATACCTGACGAGACGATCACCGCCTTCCGCGGGAAGAGGAACGAGTCGGGCTTCCGGAAGATCGTGGACCACATGCCCTACCTCCCGAACCTGGCCTCCCCCGAGAGGTCGACCGCGAAGATCAGCCGCTACTCCCTCGACGAGGAGGTCAAGCGGTGCGACGTACTGGGGATAGACTACCTCGTGATCCACCTGGGGAGCCATCTGGGGAAGGGAACGGCGGTGGGGGTCGCCAACATAGCCGAGGCCTGTAACGAGGCGATAGCAGGGAGCGGCGGGGACACTGCGATACTGCTGGAGAACATGGCGGGACAGAAGAACAGCGTCGGAGCGAGGTTCGAGGAGCTGGAGATGATACTCGACAGGGTCAAGGAGGATGGCCGAATGGGGGTCTGCCTTGACACCTGCCACATGTACGCGTCAGGTTTCGACCTCGCTTCGAAGGCCGCGGTGGAGAGCTCCATGGGGCTCTTCGACGAGGTGGTCGGGCTCGAGAGGCTCAAGGCCGTACATCTCAACGACTCCAAGGGCGCGCTCGGGAGCAGACTCGACAGGCACGAGAACATCGGGGATGGGAACATAGGACGCAGCGGGATCAGGGAGTTCCTCCGTTACCCGGGGGTCGCGGAAAGGCCGATCATAATGGAGACCCCATACAGGGACGAGGCAGCCGAGAGGAAGACCATGAAGACGGTCCGGAGCCTGTTCCCCCAGGGCGGTTCACAGTAAAATACGGGGCGCATTGCGACGGGTGACGCGGGCCCGTAGCTTAGTTCCAGAAATGGAGAGAACTCAGGTAGAGCATCGGGCTTTTAACCCGAGGGTCAGCCGACGCCCCTAAACGGGTTCGATTCCCGTCGGGCCCGCACTCACCCGGGTTCGATACCGGACGTTAAATGGGGCTGGCGCCTCGGGAGGCGTGCCCCAAGGACAGAGAAAAAGAGGCGTGTCCAAGTACTCCCACCTCCTAGAGGAGGACAGCGCATTCAGGGCCTGGTACCGCAACGTCCTGCGGGGTTCACTCAACACCGCCGCGGGATACCTCCTCCATTTGGGAAGGGTCTGCGATGAGGTCGCCCGTGTCTCCCCGGCCCAGATCGCTGCGATGAACAAGGCCGAGCTGATGACCTTCGTCTCGAACGTCATCTCTGACCTCGAGGAGGCAGGGGTCGGCGGGGTCACGATCACCTCCTACGTCAAGGCGATCAAGTCCTGGGCGCGGTTCAACGGGAACAGGCTGGACGAGAAGGTGAACATCCCGGAGGCCGAAGCGAGGTACGCGGACGAGGTGGTCCCCAGGCCGGACGAGGTCCAGTCCCTGTTCGACCACACCCCTCTGAGGATTAAGGTGGCGGCTTCGCTGATGGCGTTCGGCGGCCTCCGCCCTGCGACCCTCGCGAGCCCCGACGGGAACGACGGCCTGAAGGTGGGGGACCTCCCCGAGATGGAGATCAAGGACGGACGGGTCGCCTTCGCCAAGGTGCCGTCGCTCGTCGTCGTGAGGAAGAAGATATCCAAGATACGCAAACCCTTCCTGACCTTCATCCCAGCCCAGGCCTGCGACTACATCCACCAGTACCTGGAGGACAGGATCAGGCTCGGGGAGGAGGTCACATCGGCCTCGGCCATCGTGAGCGTGAGCGAGTACAACCACTGGACCGAGAAGAGCGGGGACTGCAGGTTCAAGAAGCCCTACGGCCGTCACCTCACGACGGCCAAGCTGAGGGAGGTGGTCAGGTCCGCCATCAGGGAGTCGGGCTTCGGGTGGAGGCCCTACGTCCTGAGGAGGTACTTCGACACCCGGCTGATGCTGGGGGAGGCGGACGGCCTCCTCATCAGGGACTGGAGGACCTTCTGGATGGGGCACGCGGGGAACATCGAGTTCGTCTACACCCTGAGGAAGGGGCTGGACGAGGAGACGATAGAGAAGATGCGGGGGGCGTACCTGAAGGCTGCGAACCGGTACCTCTGCACTTCAGAGGCCTCCAGGGAGGAGGACATGGTGACCAAGATCAGGAAGCAGCTCCTGCTGACCGTGCTCACGCCCGAGGAAGTGGAGAAGCTTCACGTCGACGAGAAGACAGACGAGGAAGTGATCGGACTGCTTCGACAGAGGCTGATGGAGGTGACCTTCAACCAGGGGCTGAAGCAGAAGGTGGTCCAGGCATCGGAGGTGGAGGGGTGGATGGCCAAGGGGTGGACCTGGAAGGGGAACCTGGGGGACGGAAGAGCCATCCTTGAACCGTCCGGCTAGACGGCGCGGGCCAGGCGGAGCCAGATGCGGGCGTTCGCAAGGAACTCATCGACCCCAATCTTGTCGGGCTGCGAGAGGATGTCGTCGCGGAGCGGCCCGCGCGGAAGAATCTGGAGGGCGAACCTCTTCAGCCCGGCAAGGTCCACGGTCGAGCCGGGATTCATGCATTCGTAGGCTCTTGCCTCTTTTAACAGAGGAGGAGCGCTGGACCCAAGTCTCTATGAGCTTCGGGATGTCCTTCGGCATTCTTTCTGTTGCGGAATTCGGATTCTCCGGTCCCTCATCATCAACCTAAGGTCGCTTGCATACCTCGGGATGAATCTGGTGTTTCCACACCGAGTCTCTTGAGCTCACCTCGAAGGCGGCTAATCATCCTCTGCTGGGCGAGTAAGAGGGCCATAAAGAATGGGTCGGTGGTGAAAGTCTTACCAGACTTTTCGACCGCTTCTCGGAAATCGTCCCTGACCTCTTTGACCATGGCGTGCCAGAGCTCCAAATCATCCTTCCTAAGAGCCCAGGGGAATCCCTTCCAAGACTCGATCTCTTCACCCAGCGGGCTTGGTTCGCCCATCAGATACAGCCTCGCTCGGATTTTCGAGTCTTGCATCAAGACCGAGGAGCCACTTGGAGTACGCGTGCACCCGCTCGACGAAGTTATCGTCCGCCATGTCTGGCATCCTCGATCTCGTCGCGTTCTTAACCTCGGCCAGGTTTCGGGCTTCCGCCATCCGGAGAGGCTAAGGTGAAAGTGAATGTGTTCGAGCCTACCCTGCGGTCTTGTCACAATTTCAGATTCCCCTCTCCCCCGTTTGGAAAATGGCTCCGCGGCATCTGAGGTTAAATGCGAAATCAGAAGGCTCATATCAGAAGAATGGTCTCAATCGAAGTTCCTGACGAGAAGACGGGCATACCGAAGCTCAAGCGGATGAACAAGATGCTCGACGCCGTCTACAGGACGGTGATGCAGAAGGGGACGGACTACGACACCCTTCCGGGGTCTTCGAAACCTATCCTCCTGAAGCCTGGTGCCGAGCTTCTCGCACGGCACTTCGACCTCGTCGCGGACACGAAGATCTTGAACGGGGTAGAGAAAATGGAACAGGATGTCCCCTACTTCCAGTACGACGCGGAGTGCAGGCTCTTCAACTCAAGGGGGACGTTCGTAGGAAACGGGGTGGGGTCATGCAACACCGCAGAGCCGCAGTACGCTCACATGTGGGTCTTCCTCGAAGACCTGCCGAAGACTATCAAGAACCCCGAGGAGCTTGAGACACGAGACATCGGGAGGGTCAAGCAGTTCAGGGTGCCT
>DAHXUN010000008.1 GCA_027386095.1 Nitrososphaerota archaeon
ATCTACTCCTATCCGGAGGTCGCTGCGAGGCTCAGGACGGTGAGGGAGCTTGTTGAGAAGTACAGGTCGGTGCTAGTCTTCACCAACACGAGGTCGGAGGCAGAGGCCCTGTCGAGCCGCTTCAGGGTATGGGACCCCAGCTTCCCCATCGCGGTGCACCACAGCTCCCTTTCGAAGGCGACCCGGGAGGCGGTCGAGAAGGGCCTCAAGGAAGGCAAACTGCTCGGGGTGATCTGCACGAGCAGCCTCGAGCTCGGCATAGACATCGGGTTTCTGGAATACGTGGTGCAGTACAACTCCCCCAGGCAGGTCACGAGGCTGATCCAGCGGGTAGGGAGGAGCGGACACAGGATCGGGCAGGTCTCCAACGGTCTCGTCATCACCCAGGACTCGGACGACACTCTCGAAGCGGCGGTCCTTTGCCGCAAGTCTGTCATGGGAGAGCTTGAGCCCCTCGAGCCGGTCTTCAACCCCTACGACGTCGCGATACACCAGGTGGCCGGGCTCCTCATCGAGCAGACGAGCTGGAACTTCGACGACCTGATAGCGCTCTTCAGGCGGAGCTACGCCTACGCAGACCTGGACGCCGAGAGACTGAAGAAGGTCCTCGTGTACATGAGGGAAAGGTATCCGAGGCTCGCATTTTACAGCGAGTCTGACGGGAAGGTGTTCCGGGCCCGGGACGTCAAGCCTCTCTTCTCCTACTACTTCGACAACCTTTCGATGATCCCTGACGAGAAGCAGTATCTGGTCATCGAAGGTGACAACTTCGTCGGCACCCTGGACGAGGCCTTCGTCTCGGAATACGGGGAGGTCGGAGTGAAGTTCGTCGAGGCGGGGAGGTGCTGGAAGGTGGAGCAGATCTATGGAAACAAGGTCTACGTTAAGGCTGAAGAAGACCCCACCGGAGCCGTCCCGAACTGGGTCGGGGACGAGATACCCGTCCCAAGGGAGGTCGCCGCCGAAGTTGGCGCAGTGAGGAGGAGGTACGCCGAGGAGCTCTCAAAGGGGACCGAATCAAAGTACCTAGACGAGCTGGTACGTACATACCCGGTCTCCCGGGCGGTCCTCGAAGAGTCACTGAAAGAAGTGGCCGAGCAGTACGAGGCGAAGCTACCCATACCTTCTGAGAGGCTGATCACCATCGAGAAGTGGGACAGGTTCCTGGTGATTCAGGCCGCCTTTGGTCATCGGGTGAATAGGCTGCTCGCCAGGGTCATCGGGCACATCGTCTCGGAGAGGATTGGACAGTCGGTGGCGGTGCACCAGGACCCCTATCGGATAGTCATAGAAGCCGACGTTTCGCCCGCCATGGCGCTCTCGGTCATCGAGGAACTCCACAAGCTCGATCTGATAGTGGCGACCGAAAAGGCTGTAGAGAGGAGCGGGATCTTCAAGCGGAGGCTGATACACGCAGGGAAAAAATGCGGTGCCATAGCCAAAGATGCGGACTACGCCAGCGTCTCGATTTCAGGGATCATCGAGGCGCTCAGAGACACCCCGGTCTACGAAGAGGCGATGAGCGTGATCTTCCACGACGACTTCGACCTGGCAGGGGCGTCTGACGTGGTCGAAAAGATCCATGCCGGGGCCATCGAGGTCAAGCTGGTGGAGTACGAAGCACTCACCCCCATAGCGCGCATCGGGGTCGAAGAGATCAGCAGGAGGGGGGAGATCGTCTCTCCCGAGAGGCTCAGGGCTCTTCTCAAGCAGTCCACGAGGGCCAGGATCAACGAGACGTTCTTGGTCGTAGTCTGCACCAACTGCTGGAACTTCCTCGAACTCAGGAAGGTCGTCGACCTGGAGGGGCTCAACAGATGTCTCGCATGCGGCAAGGCCGCCATCGGGCTCTCGACCGACTCCTACGAGAACGTCTTCTCCCTCGCGATGAAAGCGAGGAGCAGGTCGGACCTCCGTGGAAGCAAGCAGAAGCTGGTGGAGTCGCTCAGGAAGTCGGCCGAACTTAGGGCCGAGTACGGCCACGCCGTTGACATACTGGTCGCCGGGAGGGGCATCAGGCTGGCCGACGCCTCGGCCCTGGCCGCGAAGATGAGGAAGGAAGGGAGGGACGTGATCGAGCTGGCGATAGAGGGCGAGAGGGAAGCGCTCCGCAGGCGCTACTTCTTCGCTGCTTCCTGAGCGCGCGAAAGAATCAGGGTCATCAGGGTCTTCTCGTCGACTTCGGCCCGGGTCCTCCACCCTATGTGCAGCATCCCCTTGTCGTCTTGGTCGAGGTACCCCCTCTTGACGTACCTGTCCAGGGAGTAGTCTACGCGCCACTTCGGGAACTTTTCGCGGAGGAACTGCTCGACCTCGCGCCGGGAGACGCGCCCTGACTTTGAGTTGACGAAGGCGATGCTGGCCGCGAGGACGGCAAGGTCATCGATGCGTATCCCCGACGTCTCCGCTTCGCTGATCGTCGGCGGCTCTTTGAACCTCAGAAGGAACCGCGACGAGTCGTCGGTGCCGTCCGGCCCCTTTACCTCGAACACCTCTAGCCCCATCGGCGCCACGTCTTCAGAGAGGACTCCGATTATCTTCCGGTACTCGCGGCCCAGGTGCCTCCTCATCTCCCACCCCTTGACCCCCGGATTCCGCCCGCGCTGAAGGACGAGTACTTGGAATGCCCTCCTCACCTTCCTCTCCAGCAGCGCCCTGTCTGCGGTCTCTGGCTCCATCAGCTGTCCCCCGTTATCGAGATGGCCACCGACTTCGGGGTCCCCTTTACCTTCTCAGCGAGCGCCTTCGTCCAGATCTTCCCGATGAGGGGCTCGGTCTTCAGCAGCGCCCTCCCCTCGCTTATGAGGAAGGCGAGCAGGTACGCCCTCCTGACCTTGGTCCCATAGCTTTCGCCCTCTATGAACTGGCGGTAGTCCAACCATTCGCCGTTTGACTTTTGAAGAAGCTCGTCGTAGAGGCGGCTCAGGCCGAGTTCAAACTCTTCCGCGGTGAAGACGCCGAGGCTGACCAGGTCCGAATATTCCACGACCCCGGGGATGATCCCGTATGTGCCGAACTGGTTCTTGAAGCGCTCCGACATGGGGGTCAGCTCGCGCCAGTAGACGAAGGCCTTCTCGAGCCCGCGGGAGGACAGCTGGTCCACCTGGGCGATCGGGTGCCAGCTCTTCACGAACGCCTCCGAAAGGGTCTCCTTGTGGAGTAGCTTCAGCTTCAGTTGGATGAGCAGCGGGTCTATGTAGAGGGCGCTGGCCCTCTGCTTAAGCCACTGGTCCTGGAGCTTCACTATCTGGGCGAGCTCGAGCATCGCTTCCGAGTCGACGAGCAACTCATCGAGGAACTTCAGCTCGGGAAGGCGCTGCTTCAGGAGCAGTATCTTCTCCCTGATGTCTACGTCGAAGGGGTTGGCGCTGCTCGTCTCCACGTCACGGCAGAGCTCTATCACCCTCAGATAGTCGTCGAGCTTCGTCTGTTCCACTCACTTCAGCTCCTTGACCTCTGACCCGCCGTGCACTGCCTGGACAGTTATGACGTGGGCGCTCTTGTCGAAGACGGTGAGGATGGAGGGGGTTATCACGATGTACTGTGACGCCTCCCTCTGCTTCATCTGAGAGAGTATCATCTTGAACATGGCCTCCCTGTTCTTGGGGTCCATGTGTATGTCGAACTCGTCGAGCGCCCGCAGGGGAGAGACGATCCTCGCCTGCAGCGACAGGAGGAACGCCATCAGCGCCACCGACCGTTCGCCTCCGCTCTGTGTGAACGGGTCGAGAGTGGAGGGCGCGCCGCCTCGGAACCCCACGTAGAGGTCGAACCCGGCATCTTCTATGGCGTCGGCCTGCTCGAGCTTGATGAACCCGCTGGCGTCGGCGGCCGAGAGCACCGCCTGGT
The DNA here is from genome assembly GCA_027386095.1 of Nitrososphaerota archaeon. Next base: position 3,850 of record DAHXUN010000008.1, read on the forward strand.
AAGCTGGGTCCACCGCCTCTACAAGGTCCTCCATCGCCTTCTTCCAGACTTCCTTGCGCGACCCGAGCTCCACGAGCATCGACTTCTTGTTTTCCTGGAGCTTGGCAAGCTTGACCTTGAGCTCCTCGATGTTCCCGGAGTAGTCGCTGTAGATCTTCTCAGCGTCGTCCGGGACGTCCTGCATCTTCTGGATGTGGGCCGAGACCAGCTTCAGTTCCTCTGACACTTCGTAGGGCTGCCTGACGGTCTCCATCCTTGCACCTGCGTTCTCCAGGTCGGGCACGAGCTTGTCCAGCTCGGACCTGTATTCCTTGGCGCTCCGCTCGAGGTCGTGAAGGTCTGACTCGGTCACCCTGATCCTGTATGTCAGTACCTCCGCCTTCACCCTGAACGAGATGTAGCTGTCAATGGCCCGTTTAATCAGCTCCTCGGTCCTGGTGATCTCCGGCTGAAGCGAAGACACTTCCCTGTCGAGCTCCCCCTTCCTGCGCTTCGCGTCTTCTTCTGCGGCCTCCCCCTTTTTTTCGACGTATTCGGCCAGGTCCTTCAGCCTCTTCCCGCTCTTGTCCCCGCCCCTGGCCAAGAGCTCGTCTATGGTGCTCGAGAGCCCCGCCATGTCATCCTTTATAGAACGATAGGCATCCCTTGCCGATTCGTCCTTTGCCTTCTCTGACTCCGCCCTTATGAGCGCGTAGTACAGCTTCCTGAGCTCGACCTGTTTGTCGAGCAGGGTCTGGTGCGTCTGCTCGGCGTCGGCCGTCACCTCGGCCTGCTGGGACTTCAGATCCTCCAGCGCCCTAGTCTTCGACGTGATCTTCTCCTCCGCTCCCTGGAGCGCTTTGCTCAGCTTGGCTTCAGTGCTCCACAGGAGCTCCTTAGAAAGGAGGTCTCTGTGCTCGACCTGCTTCCTCTTCTCCTGATAGCGGTCGTACACCTGCTTCCAGTATTCCAGCGCCTGGTTGGCGTTGTCAATCAGCTGAAGGAGTGAGCTCTCCTCCCCGACGAGGCCGCTTAGCTCCTGTTCGGCGAGCAGAATCCTTTGCCTGTACGCCGAGAATCCGACCGCTTCCTCGACCATCCTCAGCCTTTCCTGGGGGGTGACGGCGCCCAGCTCTTCGATCATCCCCTGGTGCATTATGATCAGCAGGTTGTCGGGGTTGATGCCGAACTCGCGGAGCAGCCTGACCACTTCGCTCTTATCGATCTCCTTGTAATCTGCCTCGAACCAGTAGGAACCGTCACGCCTGAGGTAGCGGCTCAGCATGAAGGTGTCGGACTTCGAATATGGTATCGGTCTGTGGCCTGCCTTCGCGGAGTTGTCAAAGACGAGGGAGACCCGGGCTATCTCTTTGCCCCTTCGGATGAGGTCCGAGAGCTTCCGGGAGCGCTCGGTGTATGCCTGGCCCAAGGCGACTGAAATCGCCAGGAGCACCGAGGACTTGCCTGCCCCGTTGGGACCGACTATCAGGTTCAGCCCTTCACGGAGGGGGATCCTGGCATATTCGTAACTCATGAAGTTCTCAAGGATGATCTCCTTGACGGTCGTGAGATGGGACGGCCTCTCCTGGGAGACCTCTTTGACGCCGCTGGACAAGCTTACAGGCTGCGCGAACCCTGGGCGCATTTAGACATTGCTGACCGCGAAGTCGATATTCACTTTCGGCCACCTCTCTCTCGCTACTCCTTAAATCGGCGGGAGCCCTCCGGAAGGTGTTTGCCCAACGAGACAGCGTTCGAGTCACTTGCGCCGGCTGTGAGGGGGTTTCTGGCTGACACCGACATTAGGGACCCGACCCCCCCGCAGGTGAAGGCGTGGCCACTCATCGCCAGAGGGGAGGATGTACTGGTGGTGGCCCCGACCGGGTCGGGGAAGACCGAAGCGGCCCTCCTCCCGCTGCTGAGCAGGCTGGTGCGCGAAGGGCACGGGGAGGGCATCTCTCTCCTCTATATCACGCCGATGAGAGCCCTGAACAGGGACATACTGAAGAGGCTCCAGGGATGGTGCACGAAGCTCGGGCTGACGGTGGACATAAGGCACGGCGACACCCCCCAGGCGCAGAGGACGAGGCAATCGGCGCACCCTCCTGATGTGTTGGTAACGACGCCCGAGACCCTTCAGGCCGTCCTCCCCGGAAGAAGGATGAGGGAGAACCTCTCCCACCTGAAGGCCGTCGTCGTCGACGAGCTGCATAACCTTGTAGAGAGCAAACGTGGGGTCCAGCTCTGTGTGGGTCTTCAGCGGCTCAGGAAGGTCTCGCCTGACTTCCAGCTCGTCGCGCTCTCTGCTACGATTGGGACCCCCGATGTAGCAGCCGCCTTCCTCTTCGGGGACCGGCCTAGGACTCTGGTAAAGGCGGACGCCCCCAAGGAGTTCTCATACGCCATCGAATACCCTGTCCCTGGTCCGTCGAGCCAGTCAGCCGCGAAGGAGACGTACTCCGCTCCCGACCTCGCGGCAAGGCTCTCCAGGATGAACTCCCTGATCGACGGGCACACATCGACCCTGATTTTCGTCAACAGCAGGACCCTGGCCGAGATGATGGGCGAGAAGTTCGCGAGGCTGAGGAGCGACGTAGGGGTACACCACGGCTCACTTCCAAGGGAGGAGCGAGAAAGGGTCGAACAGGCATTCAAGTCTGGCGAACTGAAGGCGCTCGTCTGCACCAGCACCCTGGAACTTGGCATAGACGTCGGCTCGGTCGACCTGGTGGTGCAGTACATGTCTCCGAGGCAGGTGACAAGCCTGGTCCAGCGCGTCGGCAGGAGCGGCCACAGGCTCGGAAAGGTGTCGAAGGGGGTCCTGGTGACCGTGTCGGCGGACGACATACTGGAGTCGTCGGCCGGCATAAACTCGGCGAGCAGGGGGAGGATTGAACCGACCCGTCCCTACGTGAACTCCCTGGACGTGCTAGCGCACCAGATCGCAGGCTACCTCATGGACTTCGAGGCCATGGAGCCAGGCAGGATGCTGGCCGAGATCAGGAAGGCAGCCCCGTTCAAGGGCCTGACTGAGGACGCGTTCCTCCGCACGGCGAGCTATCTCTCCGAGCTCAGGAAGATTAGATTCGGCGGCAAGACACTCGTGAGGACGAGGCTCACCCGGGAATACTACTACGAGAACCTATCCATGATCCCGGACGAGACCCGTTACCTGGTGGTCGACGTCTCCACCAACCAGACCGTCGGGATACTCGGCGAGGAGTTCGTTCTCCTCAGGGCGAAGGTGGGAGTCCATTTCATCATCAAGGGCAAGGTCTGGCAGATAGAGCAGATAGCTGACGACAGGAAGATCTACGTCACCCCCGTCGAGGACCCCCTTGCTGCCGTGCCGGGGTGGGACGGGGAGATGCTGCCGATACCATACGAACTTGCGGCCGAGACAGGGCGGTTGAGGAGGGAGATTTCAGAAGCCCTCGACCGGGGGAACGAGGCCATGGAGTCGGTCGAGAAGAAGATTCCCGGAGAGGCGGCTGCTCGGGCGCTGGTGGTCGACCAGATCGCCGAACACAAGAAGATGGGAGCACCGGTACCGTCGGACAAGCTGATACTCTTCGAAGGGTTCGGGAAGTACCTAATCGTCCACCTCTGCTTCGGAGAGTCGGTGAACCGGACGTTCGCCTACGTGTTCGAGGAAGTGCTTTCGAGGCGGGGGCTGGTCAGGGTCTGGTGGCTCGACGGCTATCGGCTGCTGATGGAGCTCACGACGGACACCGAGGAGCTCGACATCAAGGAGATGGCGAAGGAGCTGATGGGGCTGACTCCGGAACAGCTGGAAAGGACCTACGCGGTGGCCGCCCAGAGGAACTTCCCGTTCCCGGCCAGGGTAAAGTTCGTGGCAGAGCGGTTCGGCGCCCTGAAACGGGGGAAGCTCATCGCACACCCGAACCTGTGCTCGCTCCCGACGAGGTTCGAGAAGACCCCCATCTTCGAGGAGGCGTTGCATGAGACAGGGAGAGACCTCATCGACATTGAAAGGGGGAAGCAGATCCTGGTGGAGGTCGCCAACGGGGGGATAGCGGTGGAGACCTATCAGGCGGGAGACAGGCCGACCCCCATCGCGTACAACCTCCTCTACAGGTACCTTGAGGTCCCGGAGGCGGTCGCCCCCGACTCCCTCGGCAGGTCGTCATACCAGAGGATGAAGACGAGCATATTCGGCACCGAGGTGAGCCTCCTATGTGTGAAGTGCGGCGCGGACCAGGGGCAGACCACGGTCGGAGACATCCCGGAGGAGCCGCGATGCCGCGCCTGCGGCTCGGGGTTGCTGGTGCCCTGCTACTGGGGGACAGCCAAGCTGACCGACCTCGTAAAAAAGAGAGAGATGAAGGCGCAGCTCAACGACGAAGAGAGGTCCGAGCTGGCCAGGGCCAGGAGGGGGGCTGACCTCGTCCTCTCATATGGGAAGAAAGCCGTGGTTGCACAGACGGTCTACGGGATAGGGCCCCAGACCGCATCCAGGATTCTGGCTGAGATGCACGACGACGAAGAGGCGTTCTACGGGGACCTGCTCGAGGCAAAGATACGCTTCGTCACCACCAGGCAGTACTGGGGCAACTGAAAAGCCATTAACAGGAGACACCGGGGTCAGGCCAGATTGGTTCTAGCAGGGAAGGTCTTCCTCGTGAGGGAGAACTACGAGCTCGACACGCTGGCTGACAAGCTGAAGTCGTTCAGGATAGAGACTGAGACGAGCGTCGAAGACAAGGAGTTCAAGCTTGTATCTGAAATCACCGACCTGAGCGTGGGGAAGGGGTCCCTGGAGGGCAAGTTCTCCTTCGACTCGGTCTTCGTGGTCCCGCACCGAGGGGAGCCTGTCCCGGTCCCGCGGACATACGAAGCCCCCTTCACCTTCAGCATGCACAAGGACAGGATGTTCCTGACGGTCTACGACAAGAAGAGCAGGGCGAACAACATCGCGAACGAGATGAGCAAGGCGGTGTTCATGAGCCTCGGGCAAGTGGTGGAAGCCAGGATCGACCCCGAGACCCTGAGGAAGTTCCACGAAGCCAACTTCGAGGACACCAAGGTGATATTCTATTCGGAAGTGGACCTGCCGAACATCACCAAGCTTTCGCTCTACGGCGCCGAGCTCGGCAACACCAGCCTTTACAGTGACTATTTGACCCATGGGAAACTGTGGTACATAGTCTTCAAGAGCAAGGCTTACGGCTACGTGTTCGGGCTGACCAGGAACTGCATACTCACCGGCTTCAGCAAGATGGAGCTGTCCGAATTCAAGGGCTTCGTCGACTCCCAGGTACTCCCGCTCATCGCTTAGCTTGCTCAAGATAGTCCCCGGCGACGCGGCACTCATCTTCTCGACCGCCGAGTCGAAGACCCTTCTGGTCTCAGACCTGCATCTTGGGCTCGAGAAGGAGATGGCGAAGAAGGGGTTCCGCCTCCCGGCCTATTCGGTGAAGATGGTGGAACGGGTGAAGCGAATAGCGGAGACCTACGGCGCGAAGCGGCTCGCCGTGCTTGGGGACGTCAAGCACACGGTCGGGAAGGTGGAAGACATAGACTGGGGGGTGATACCCTGGTTCTTCGACACGATGCTGGACCTGTTCGAGGCAGTGGAGGTGGTCCCCGGAAACCACGACGGCAACATCAAGACGGTGCTCCCGCCCCGGGTCAAGCTGGATCCGTCGCAGGGGACGGTGCTGGGGGAGGGGAAGGACAGGGTCGGGGTGGCGCACGGCCACGCCTGGCCGTCGGAGGCAGCGATTGCGACGAGGAACCTGGTAATCGGCCACTCGCACTTCACCTACGAGATGCGCGACTCGTTCGGGTCGAGGACGAGGGAGTCTGTCTGGGTCACCGCGGAATTCGACGTAGCCGAGCTGATGGAGGGGGCGGGCTACAGGTCGAAGTTGAAGGGCAAGGGAAAGCTGACTGTGATGCCCCCGTTCAACAGGCTGGTGGGGGGTCAGCCCATCAACCGGAGCAAGGCTTTCCAGTTCGGGCCAGTGCTCTCGTCGAGGTCGCTGAGCCTAGAGAGGGCGGACATATTCCTCACGGACGGGACGAGGGTGACCTAGCTCGGTCAGCCGCCGATGGCGCTTATGACGAGCTTCTCCAGGGATGATTCGCCGACGGCCCCGATGACCGCGTCCATGGGCTGGCCGTTCCTGAAGATCATGAAGGTCGGGATCGAGAACACCTGGTAGCGGGAAGAGATTCCCATCTCCTCGTCCACGTTCACCTTCGCGAAAGTGACCTTGTCGGAGTACTTCCTCGCGAGCCTGTCCACCACTGGGTCCATTATCCTGCAGGGGCCGCACCAGACCGCCCAGTAGTCGACGAAAACCGGTTTCGGCCCTGACACGACCCTGTCGAAGTTCTCTTCGGTAAGCTTCATCGCAGCTTCTGATTGGTTGCGCTCCTGTGACATTATGCCATCAGCCTCGGCTGCGCGAAGCTCGATGCATATTTAAAATTGGGGGAGCGTCGAGAAGATTTGACTTGGGCAGCGAGTTGGTGGCGAGGATATCGAGGAGCCTGGTCCTCCAGGAGCCGGCCACCAGGGGGCAGCGGCTGGCAGCGGTCTCCATCATAATCAATGACAGGGAAACGCCGAGCGTGCTCCTGATCAGGAGGGCAGAAAGGAGCGGGGACCCGTGGTCGGGGCAGATCGCCTTCCCCGGCGGGAAGATGCAGGATGGAGACAGGACCGCCAGGGGCACGGCGGTCAGGGAGACCATGGAGGAAGTGGGGCTCGACCTGACTTCATCTTCAGACTTCCTCGGTTATGGGAGGCTCACCACGACCCACACCGGGACCATGGACGTGGTCCCGACGGTCTTCCATCTCAAGAAGGAGGTCACCGTGGTGCCGAACGAGGAGGTCGCCTCATTCAGGTGGGTCGGCCTTGGTGACCTGGCCTCGCCGGGAGCCAGATCGAGCTTCATGATGACGTTTGAGGGGAACCAGATGGAGTTCCCCGCCCTGAAAGTGGGGGACTACACGGTCTGGGGCCTGACGCATGGGATTCTCACCTCCCTGCTTACGGGAGCCTGAAGGTTGCCTAGTCCCGGTTAAGGTAATCCATTATCTTCTCTAGGACGTGTGGGTTCTCATGGAAGTACTCGGCCAGCTTCTCCATCCGTCGTAGGGTGCTCGGGTGCACATGGTGTTCGATTCCTTCGGTGTCGACATAAGCCGTCTGGGGGTCCACCCCGAGCATGGTGATGAGGTCAGAAATGACCTGGTGCCGCTTGATGACTGATCTGGCCACCTTCTCACCAGAGGGGGTGAGCCGCATCCCTCGATACCGCTCGTGCTCTAGATACCCCTTCTTGGCAAGGTTGGCTACCATGCTCGAGACCGTAGGCGGTTTGACGCCCAGCCGGTCCGAGATGTCGGAGGCGCTCACGTATCCCTTCTCCTCATGCAGGTTGTATATCGCCTCCAGATAGTCCTCGAGCCTCGA
>DAHXUN010000003.1 GCA_027386095.1 Nitrososphaerota archaeon
GCGTCCTCACCGATTCTCGACGTCGCGACTCAGGGCAGGACCGAAAAGGAGGTCAAGGAGAATCTGGCAGACCTGATCAACGAATACCTCAGGGATCCAGATACCCGAAAGCCGTCTCTAGACGAGCTGATGTCGCTCACCCTGGCGAACATCCCTGTACGCATTCCGGAAAGCATACTCCATGGCAAGACTGCGTCCTCTCCCTCGTCGTAAGGTAGTCGACATTCTGAAGGCGAACGGGTTTGAAGAGGTACGGTCCGGGAAGCACGCCACCTTCAAGAAGAAATTAGGAGACCGGGTCCTGACGACTTGGGTGCCCCACCACGGCGAGGTCACCATCTTCGTGATCCAATACATCATCAAACAGGCAGAGAAACAACGCACGGAATTCGAGTGAAGGCCGTAAGGATTGCAGCGCGTGGGTGACTAAATACGGGCCGCAGAGTTAGGTAGCTGTTGAGTTCACCGGCACTGCTCGGTGCCATGCCTTCGAGTCCTCATCGACTCGGTTCGTGTCAGGGAGGCCAAGGGTCTGGGCCGGAAATATCGCGATGTGAAGTGGTCAGGCTCCTTCCGGCCCATACTAACACCCATGTGAATCCGCAAAAAGGGCGCTACGAGACCCAATCTTAACGGAGCACAGATGGACAAACAGATGATCGTGTTCACGATGCGTGAAAAACGCGAGAATTTGGCACGGCGCGAGGGACTTGCATGCATAGGAGACCGTAGTGGAAAGGCCCTGCGTCGACCCTCTTGAGCACCTCGAAGCTGTTTTCCGCAAATATTCGCCTGGACTCGACTTCGGTGAGCGTGATTTCTGACGGCGGCCCGAACGTGCTGTCCTCCTTCTTCCAGTCGATGCCCACGGCAATCCCGTCTGGCTTCATGATTCTAGCGACCTCCCTCAAGAAAGCGCCATTGTCTCTTATGTCGTGGAGGACGTTGGCGAAGAAGGCCATGTTGATCGAAGCATCCGGGAGCGCGGTTCTCGCCACGTCTGCCTCCGTAGCCACGACCGTGCTTTCGACCGCACCGTGCTGCTTCAAGTTCTCCCTCAGGCCTTGAAGTATTCTGGAATCATGGCCGATTGCGTATGCCTTCCCTCTCTCTCCTATGGCCTTCGAGAAGGGAACAGTGAAGAATCCGTTCCAGCGGCCCAGGTTGGCGACCACAAGACCGGCCCTGACCCCAATTTGTGCGTGGATTTGCCCCGGGTTCTGCATCTTTCGTTTAAGCTCAAACGTTGGCATGGCGTGAAATCCTTCTTCGCCCTTTCTGTTCCGAAGGCGCGAATGCGACGACAACGTTCTTCCTCTACTGACTCGGAATCGCATCCGGAAAGGTTTGTCGGTGGAGCAGGATTGTCGTCAGAACAGGGCCCTCTTCTTTTTTGTCGAAGACTTCGGCATGAAGAGGAAAGCGGTTCCCACTACGAAGATCAGCACTATCATCAGGTAGAAGCTCGTGGTCAAACCCGAATAGTCGTTCAGTGCGAGCAAGCCAACTACCGCTGGTCCAACTGCCATTCCTCCCTGGCTGCCTAACCCTCAGACCACCGAATTAGCTGTGGAAGAGGGCCCTTGGACGTAGTCCTGTATGATCAAGAGTAACTGCGGGAATCCGGAGAATGTGAAGAAACCAAAGACACCGAGCATGACCAAGGCTTCCATTCCCATTGTGTTGATGTACCCGACGATGGTCACCGCAGTACGGAATGAAGTGAGAGACAGCGGGATTTTCTTGTCGAACTTCCTTGTAAGATAGCCGAAGACTGGCGGCCCAGGATGCGCCTCCGATTCAATCGCCCTGGCCCCCGACATCTCCGGAGCGTCTGTCGTCAGGCGGACCAACCAAGGGATTGCTCACAGCCGTGCTGCCACGCATGTCTCCGCCTAGGGTATGATTTCACAGCCGTTATTGAATACAGGATACTTGAAGTCAGACAGCTTCACAACTCCGTGCTCGGCGAAAGCTTTTACACGCGGTTGGGCTTCGCGCAGCTCCTTCACCAAGTGCTTCACTGTGGTGCAGATTAGAGAATAGCCGTCCTGTCGTAGCAGATGTTGTGACCTGTTGACGAACAGGCACCTGCCCCCGCAGACGTCTATGATGTCGCACGACGAACAGGGATCACCAACGGTTGCAACATCGCGGAGAGATGCAGGGGTGTTTCTGAAAATGGAGCCGACTATGGAAAAATCGAAGTCGACCGAGACCGGGCAAACGGAGACTCTTCCGTCGGGCAGAACCGAAAAGAAATCAAGGCCTGAGCCGCAACGCAACCTGGCTTTCTCGCCCGACAACAGCGATTCCATGACTCCTATGAACGGAACCATGCCCTCGACTCTGCCCGCACGCTCCATCTCGTCCACCCACGAGTCCACCAGTGAGGAGATTCCAGAGTTGTATTTCGCGACCCACTCCTGGATTCCCGGTTCGGTGTATTCTCCTGCTTCCCAGAACATCCCGAAGTCGAGCTGCCAGTGCACATGGTCGAACAGCCCAGAGCGCAAAAGGTGCCGCACATTCTCCTTGATGTCGGTCCCCTGGGCCACGGTCATCCTTGCCACCAGGTCCCCCCTAAACCCTCTCCTTCTGATTAGCTCAACATTGCGCACCACGCGCTCGTAGACCCCCTTCCCCCTCTGCCTATCTGTGACTTCCTCTGTCCCGTCTATCGAGACGAGGACCGTGCTGAGCTTCGAGAGATACCTCGGCTCGACCCTGTCTAGATGAATCCCATTCGTCTGCAGCACGAAGCGCCCGGGCATCTCGTCCATCATGGCCTGCATTGTTCCAACACGCAGAAGGGGCTCCCCTCCATAGAACTCGACTACCGGGTTTCTGTCCTGCCTCAAGAACGACCCGAGTTCGGCCGTGGAGTACTGGATTTCCTTGGGAGGGGTGTCACTCCCACCTCCGCAGTACTTGCAAAGCAGATTGCATTCTTTCGTCAGAATCACGTGATAGTGCATGCTTCGGGGCTGATTGGATTTAGGGGTTTTAGATTATAAGGTGTTTCCCAATGAAAGACCCGCGGTGAGGTCCAATCGGGCCCTAGGATGCCACCATGATGACTTTGTTCCTCGCCCTGGCGCCGCTCACTAGCGCCAGCTCCGATTTCGGGACGTCGAGATAATCTGACATAATTTCTAGGAGCCTTCTGTTGGCCCTTCCGCGTTCTGCCGTTTCGTCGACCCGAACTTCGAAGGTCTCGTCGTCTATCTTGACCACGTCCGCCTTCCTGGCTTTCGGCACCGCATGGACTTTCAATAGCAGGGTGCGCCATCCCACTCGCCTGCCTTCTGTAAGACTTTTGGTGGTTTCGCGGTGCCGCCACTTTTGGAGTGATTCCCAAATGGCCCATGATGCAGTCCGTTCGACAGGCGAGACTCGGGCGGCACCATTCCAGATGACGGCCCAAGCCCTGGAGATTCGCTAAGACGATTAAGCAAATCTCTTCAGCTTCACGACATCTAACAACCTGGAGGGCACCGGGTCTTCCTCCAGTGCTAGAATCGCATCTCCGACCGCCTTCTTCCTTTCGGGTCCAGCATTTCCGCTGTTCGGAGTGCGCGACGTTTAATCGCTATAGCGAACGCCAAGGGCACCCATTAGCTCTCTTTCTGTGGCTAGGTCCCTCCCCTTGATGGCTTTCTTCTCAGCGGCAGTCGGTTTGTCAACGGGGATGACTCTGCCCACTAGCTCTTTGTAGAGCACCATCCGCTCTCGTACTTCCTCTTTTATCTCGTGCAAGGTCTGATCCGCCTTGGCCATCTGGCGATTCTGATGCTCCTTCCGTACATTAATGCATATCAGGTTGAGTGCGAAGTAACGGAAACGGAAGGAAGCTCGCCTGCGCCAGCCTACGCCCTTCGGGCTCGGCAGGGAGGGAGAGAGAGTTGGGGTCCGATCGGGAACTGGAGAAAACTTGGCGCTTGCACTGTCGAATGGAACCGAGTACGTCCTTGTTCGCTACCGAGTCTAGGACCTGTGATAACAGGCCCCATGCAAGAGTAACGGAAGAATCAACACTGTAGCATGCAAGTGCTCACAGTCGATGAGCTCTGACCAGAGGGTATGTGAATCGTAATCCATACCAACTGTTGTGGCTCGACGCTGACGGAGACGGTGTAATTACGGTTACCCTGAGTCACAACCAAACTGTACTTCCCATCATAAGAGGGTTGAATGTTGACCGTTCCGCTAGCTGGTACAACTAGATTGTATATGGGGGTAATCATGGTACCGTTGCCGCACTCCACCGAAACAGTTCCAGATATTCTTGCTCCATCGACTGGCAACCCAGAGTCATTCAGCACAGTCGCGCGCAGACTGCCAATAGAACCAATTTGTACACACGTCACTTGTGTGGTGTTCCTCAGGTCAGGGACTACAAAGAACGCCACGAGCGCGGCGACTAGGACTATTGCAACAACTCCGATAACAGGGAACAGCCGAATTCTCTGGGGTCGCCCAGAGTTCTTTGAGGCCAACATAACAGAGCCATCACGACAGAATACAAATGCTTTATGTCCGATAGATAGATTTTATGTGGCCGGGAGAACTATCTAAAGTAGCCTAGACCGAGCTCTGTTAGGCGACGTTATCGGCAATCCTATCCGATGTCGATCTATAACCCCGTTCGGTGCCAAAGGCTCGTACCCACCCCGTCTCGAACCCTTGTCAGGAGGCCAAGGGTCTGGGCCGGAAAACTAGACGAGTGAAGTGGTCAGGTTCCCTCCGGCCCATCTTGAAAATAGCTCAGAGTGCACGCGTCCTCCCGCGTCCCCGTCCATGGGATTGGTTGGGCACTTCAAATCGGCAATAGTAGCTATCCTGATTGGTGGTTATATACGACCAAGGCGTAATTTTTACGAGACATGGCCGAGAAGATTCCTGGCTGGCTTCAGAAGGTGCTTATGCCGCAGATAGGCGAGGTGAAAGGCGAACTGAAGGCGATGAACGCAAGAATGGAAGGTGATTTCAAGGTGCTCCATTCAGAAATCAAGAGGGTGGAGGAGACGCTCGGCACGAAAATCGACGAACTGGACAAGCGTATGGACGTAACCAGACGCTTGGCCGCAGTCGAAGAGCAGGTCAGGGAGCTGCGCGCCAAGGCCTAGCTTGGGTTGCCTGGCAGAACTTCTCTGCGGCTTGCCAAACACTCCTGTCTGGTTCGAGCTCGGTCCTCGTGGAGGGGCCAAGCACCTGGGCCGGAAGTGTCGGGATGTGAAGTGATTGGGTTCCTTCCAGCCCATCTGAAAATAGCTCAGAGTGAACTTTATTAGGCAAATGCGAGTTGATTCTGACTATCTCGAATGTGTACGTCGACGCCTCGGAGAATCTGCAATGTGGGAATGACGTCCTCAACTAGATGGAAAGCACATGGATTACGAAGAGCTTATTGCACATATCCGCACTGATGTACAACCGGACCCGCGACGCCAGGACCACAGGCAACTACCACGACATCCATGTTGCTTACTCCCACGATTTGAAACGTCGGGAGGGTCGAATACAGGGTGGGACTGCAAAGTGGAATCTCGCTGCGTGAGATATCGTTAGGGATTGGTCCAATAACCAAGGGAATCCATTCGCAGCCTCCGATCGCCATCCAATAAACCCCCTGGGCTGCTCCTTTGGACGCCGATACGGTGTAGGTCGCTGTGACGTTAGTAGCTCCATGGTAAGAGACCGATATTGGAGAGACCGATGCGTTGATTCCGGCACACCCATTGTTGCATGTAACCAAGGTTCCGTTCTCCCCGATGTAGGACGAGATGCCGGCTGCGAAATTCCAACTTTCGTTGCTCTTGTTTCCGTTCGCCGGGAGAGCCCAAACGACGCATAACTTCGACTCGGAGGGGGCAGACAAAATGAACACATCGGAGTAATTCACGTTAGAAGGTTGCGGACTGACTTGGTCTGCACATCCAGAACCTGCGGTTACCTGACTCTCGGCGCGGCCGAAGAAGTATCCGGCCCCCACACCAGCCACGATTAGGACAACTATCAGCGTGGCTACAAACTCGTTTTTCATGCCCTCCGCTAGATTGTTTGGCTGAATATACGCCTAATCATAGCACCTGCTTCGGATTCGAACCGAGGCCATTAACGGGAAGGGGTTCACTTAGAGAACTACGCTCATCCGTTCAGCCCGCCCCCAGGTCGCTGTGAACCCGCTTTGTTGTTCCACACGTGATTCATGGATGAAAAGTCCTTCCGGCAGTACATATTCTCTATGCTATCAAGTAAACTGATTGATGCTTCGGCGCCAGTTGACACCGGTCAGCCAAACCCGTGATATCAATCACCGCTGATTCTGAACCTCCAACATGCCCTTCGGCTCCCCTCGGGAGTAGACCAATTCGGAACCTTTATATGACATTGATTACATATGACGTTCATGTCAGACAAGGTTGTCGAGATCAAGTCCCACGTGGTCCTTTTTCAAGCCCTTGCCAGCCCTATGCGAGTACGCATACTCCACGCGCTTCGCGAACCAGCTATGAGTCTAACGCAGACCAGTGATGAAGCTGGTGTGAAGCAGACGAACGCCTCCCACAACCTCCGGCGTCGCGTGGTCTGCGGGTTGATTACAGTAGCGCGACTGGGGAAGTCTAGAATCTATTCCTTGAGCAAAGAAACAGTCTTACCGATCTTGGAAATCATGGCGAATCATCTGCGGAAATCTGCCGGCAGCCTCCCGAACTCCGACTTGCTGGAAAGGTAGAATGAACATGAAAGATTACGATCTGATTATACTTGGACAGGGTTCGGCAGCGTTCGCGGCCGCCATCAAGGCTGATGAGCTCGGCATCAAGACCGCGATGATTGGCGGAAACGCGACCTCGGGGGCGACAGTTGGTGGGACATGCGTCAACGTGGGCTGCGTGCCGAGCAAGAACTTGATCACCGTCGGAAACGCGTTTCATGGGCTGACTCAATCTTCCTTCGGCGCCATCCACTATGGCAGGACCAGGCTTGACTTCAAGAAAGCGATAGAGGAGAAGGATGCCTTGGTGGAGAGGTTCAGGAATGAGAAATATGCCGACGTCCTCAATGGTCTGCAAAATGTCGAGTATGTGCCAGGGGTGGGACGTTTCGTTTCCAGGAAAGAGGTGAAGGCTGGAGACACGGTTCTCAAAGCGAAGAAGTTCCTGATAGCCACTGGAGCTAGGGCCAAGGTGGTCCCAGTGAAAGGCGTCGGTGGGGTAGGATACCTCACTAACGAAGAGGCGCTCAGCCTGAAGAAACTTCCTCGTTCAATGATCGTGGTGGGCGGCAGGGCGCTTGGATTAGAATTTGCGCAGATGTACGCGCATTTCGGGACAAAGGTGACCGTCCTCCAGCGGAGCGATAGAATCCTGCCTGAGCACGAGCCAGAAATCTCGAGTGCACTGAAGGGATACCTGCAAGACGAAGGCATCGACATACAGACAGGAGTTAAGCTCACGGAGGTCGTTCAGAGGGGAGAAATGCGAGTCGTCCGCTGCACGGTGAAAGGCAATGAGAAGGTGTTCCAGGCTGACCAGCTGTTGTTCGCTTCTGGGAGGGTTCCCAATACCGATTATCTCTCTGCCGACAAGGCGGGGGTTGAGCTCGATTCTCGTGGCTTCGTGAAGGTCAATGATGAAATGCACACGCGGGCTCCTCATGTCTGGGCTGCTGGGGACGTAATCGGAGAGCCGATGCTCGAGACAATCGCGGCGAAGGAAGGTGCGGTCGCAGTAAACAACGCTTTCGGAGAAGGCAAGAAGAGGATTGACTTCAAGGAGGTCCCCAATGCCGTGTTCACATATCCAGAGGTGGCGAGCGTGGGGCTAACAGACGCCCAGGCCAACGAACAGGGGATCAAGTGCGCCTGTGGTGTTCTACCTCTGGATATGGTCCCGAAGGCGCGCATCATGGGAGACACAAGGGGACTGATAAAACTCGTAGCCGACAGCAGGACAAAGCGAGTGGTGGGCTTGCATATCCTGGCTCCTCACGCGGCAGACCTTATCCACGAAGGCGTGTTGGCAGTGAAGTTCAGACTGACCATAGACGACATCATCGACACAGTCCATGTCTTCCCGACGCTCTCCGAAGCGGTCAAGCTGGCTGCCCAGTCGTTCTACAGGGATGTGGGGAAGATGAGTTGCTGCACCGAGTAGAGTCACCTGAATCAGCCGACAGGCGGCTAAATCCGCGGTCTTCGTTCTAAGAAGTGGTTTCAACGGTTTGTTTAAGTGTCGAACGACATTTCTCAAATCCGCTCGGGTTCTTGTATTCCCCTGAGGTGAAGGAAATCCAAAAACAGGTAGTGAAACAGTATTGCGGACTGACCTTCGAGGACAACTCCTCATTCAGGGAGCACCTAAAGGAACGCGAGCTAGAGCCTTGTTGTGCATGCGACTACGCTGAAGTCCTGTCACGGTCTTTCGAATTCAAGATGACACCGTAGTCACCTATCTCAGACCGCTGCGGCTTGGTGCCGTAGCAGAGGGTCTACGGGCTAGGCGCCGTAGCAGGGGTCGCGGTCTGTTTCGTCTTCTTCATCCTTCTGGCCAACGGCTTCGCTTCGAGCATGGACATGACCCTCATGGGGATGGGAACTACGATGACTGGCGGGGTTTTATTCGGCCATCTGACTTTCGGCCTCATCCTTGGAGGGGTGACCTCTGCGGCTGCCCCGAAGGAGACGTCCTCCTACCAATGCCCAACTTGCGGCGCCAGCTTCGAAACAAAGAGTGGACCCATCCAACACGGGAAGTCGCACACGTCAGGCACGACAAAGCAAAGGTCCGAGTGTCCCACATGCGGGGCGACATTCGCCACTCAGCAAGAGCTGATGGACTACAAGGCGAAGGCCTACCCTAAGTAAGTGAAGGAGAGATGAGACGGGCTCATCTCACCCTTTTTGTTTCAGATTCTCGGAATTCATTTACTTTGATCAGACGCGCGGACTCTTGCTGCGGCGAGTAGGGCTGCAAGCCTGCTTCTTCGTCGCATGAACACCACAGAAGTATGACAGAAGTCATCTGTCGGTGTCGCAGCAGCACCTAACTTACCGCCATCCTTCGACACACTCGGAGGATTCATCTGTGGCGGTCGGATGAGGGCCGCTGCACCGGGGAGATTGGATGAGGAGGTTCGTAAAGAGAGAAGGAAGACCCGGCTGTGGGAGCGACCTAGCAACACTGGCTGCCGCTGGCCTGCTGAACTAATGGGATACGAGAATTCTCGCTTCCTAATCCAAGGTCCTGAGCAGTTGGGAGCCTCCCTGTCGACTTCTTCGAGTAAACGACTTGGTCGTTCTTCTTGACTTCGAAGGACCCGGCTTCACCCGGTACAAGCGTCAGCGAAAGACTCTCGTCATGGGGGTTCGTTTCAAGAAGGCTCTTCGCAAGTGCGAGAGCGTCTCCTAGGTAGCATCCCACACAGAACTGCATTTCGTATTTGACGGTGTTGTTGGACATCGAACTGTGCTACAGATTTCAAAGTATTTATACTATGAAGTCCGAAGTATTGGAGGCACTTTGGAGAATCGAAGTAATGGAACAAACATGACGTACTGCATGTGCGCGCTCAATGGAACGATGGATCTTCTTGGAAGGAAGTGGGTTCTCTTCGCTATCAACTCGATAGGAAACCATGGCTCAGTGAGATTTACGGACCTCAACAGGGAACTTAGGGGGGTGTCTCCTTCTACACTCGCATGGATATTGAAGCAACTCGAGCAGATAGGGGTCATCAAACGCAAATCGTTCGCAGAGATTCCTCCAAGGGTCGAATATTCTTTGACATCGAACGGGAAAGACCTCAGGACTGCGATAATCCCTCTTTTGCTTTGGGCAGCAAGGCAGGATGATTACCCAATGAAGGTCGAGGGTTGCGAACCCTGTCAGTATGTCCAAGTGAGCGGCGGAGGCCGTGGCCTAACTCCATAGGCGTCCCTCTCACCTTCTGCGAACGTATTCTCAAGGCTGCCACATTCGTTGCTGTGCGGGCCGAAAAAACATGAGATTCCTAGTTAAGAGGCGGGGGTTTGTATGTTGGCAGACTAATACTCTCTAACATAGGAGGTCAGTGGCCTGGGCTGGAGAAGTCGACGAACGATGTGGCCCTGCTCCGGCCCAGTTTCTGGAGGAACTGATTGGTCCGGGGCTCCCATCCGTTACACCTATCTGCTCGCATCTATTTCTTCGGTCTGATTATCTGGAGGTACACCTCCTTACCTCCCGAAGCTCGTTTGATGTCTCCCCTACTCACTTCTGGCGCTCTGATCGTTGTCCCGCACCGCAGCTCGGATCGACAGGAGGAACTAAATCCGGCTAAACGATGGTCCTGCTAGACTTGCGAAACCCGGAGCGTTAGAAAAATCAAGCCTGATGACGAAGGCGGTCAGGGCGCTGGAAGTCATGCACACGACTCCGCAGTCCTGATGGCGGTGTTCTATCTCATTTCTAGAAGTGACGTTTCGAACGCTACAGACCTCCTCGGGTCGGAAGCGTAGATTACCGACTGGTGGTTCTCCAATAGCCCTCTAATCCAGCGGCCCCTTCTTGACTGCTCTATCCTTCTGACGTCGTAGAAACAGAGGAGCCCTATCCCGAATTCCTCGAAGTGGTCGTTACCGACCTTCTCGAACTCCATCCCTTGGCTCATCCCCTCAATCGATTCGGTGTCAGATATAGTCCTCCCGACAAACCTGAATGGACCTCTCATCCCCTTGGTCGACTCGGCCACCAACGCCCTTTGAACGTCCAACGCGTCCACCTTGCCGGCGGCCGTGCGCGGAGTTTGGAAGAATCGAAAGTGGTTTCCAGCCTCGAACTCTCCGACATCAATCCCTAGCACAGCTAGCTTCTGCCTGATTGGAGTCGGCTCCACCTCAGTCAAGAAAACACAGGACTCTCCCTTCGCTAATCCATCCGCGAAATAGCGCACGATGAAGAGGTCCGCTTGTTTCTCGTCGTCATACAGCATCACCACGTGCCTGTTTCTTCCCAGCCGGCTAAGGAAACCCAGCGGTTGGTAGCTCGATGCCGTGCTGTTCAATCTTCTCTTCCCCCCTTAATCCTCAGGTACTTGACCCCCATTTCTTCTAGGAACCCTTTGATACGGTCGTAGTCCTGCAGGAAGTCGTGTCCCCTCTGAGTCAAGACTAGAGGCTCGCGAGTAATCGTCTCCATGCCCTCAAGCTCCACTAGATATCGCATCAGTTTGTCGTAAGCGAGGTTGCTCTTCGCTTGTATCCGGGTCGGCCTGGCTTCGCCGTGACAAGACTCCTGGTTGATTGCGGTGAGGATGTCATTGTAAATCTCCATCTTGTTCCTCTTCGCCTTCGGCAAGGATAATCATGTTCTGGTTTCGACGTAATAAAAACTCCCCAAGGGGCGGAACCGATTATATCTGGTGGACCGCCTCCATTGATGTGAGCGGTCTCGAACAGTGTGCGAAAGAGCCCGCGGAGGTCGGAACCGACAAAAAACGTGAACTCGCTCAAGGACTGAGGGAAACCACGGCGAGGATGGACGCGCTTGAGTAGAAATGGACTACACAACAAGCTTCACCGTTAAACAGTCGCCGGAGGCTGTTTTCGGGGCAATCAACAATCCACGCGGTTGGTGGTCGGAAGCCATCAAAGGCACAACTGACAAGGTCGGGGGTGTCTTCAACTATCGCTACAAGGATGTCCATCGGTGTGAAATCAAGGTGACTGACCTTACTCCGGGGAAAAGAGTCGAGTGGCTCGTCCTAGACAACTACTTCAGCTTCACTAAATCAGGGAGTGAATGGAAGGGCACAAGAATGGTCTTCGAAATCTCAAAGCAACGCGACAAGACCAAGGTTCGATTCACGCACATCGGCCTGGTTCCTAAATGCGAATGCTACGGCATATGTGCAGATTCGTGGGGGCATTACATAGGGGAGAGTTTGAAGGACCTGATCATAGGGGGGGACGGGGGACCCCAACTAGTGAGACCGATGGAGAGCCAAGACTACACCACCTCCTTTACGGTGGATCGGTCACCAGAAGAGGCCTTTGCCGCCATCAACAACGTGCGCGGATGGTGGGAAGGAGAAATTGAGGGGTGGACAGACAGAGTAGGCAGCGTGTTCACATACCAGTACGGGGAACTCCATAAATCCAGGCAAAGGGTGACGGAGCTGGTCACTGGCAAGAGGGTGGTCTGGCTGGTCACCGAAGGGGGTCCTAGATTCGTGAACGACAAGAACGAGTGGACGGGTACGGTTGTCATCTTCGACATCACCAGAAAGGGCGGCAGGACTCAGGTTCGTTTCGCCCACAAGGGACTCATACCAAAACTAGAGTGCTACGACTCCTGCACAGATGCTTGGGGTTCCATCATAAGAGACAGCCTGCTGAACCTGATAGCGACAGGCAAAGGTCTCGGGAAGTAACGACGAAGAGGGCGGGCGCCTCCGAGAGTCACCAGTTCCCCGATTGCCTGAGCGACGAAGAATAGGACGAAGGCGCCGAGGACAAGATAAATCCTGCCAAAACTAGTCGCCCGCCTGAAGTTGATGTAGAACTGATATCCTGACCTTCCTGTCACTCATGTCGACTGTTCTCTCCAAGTTTCCCTTCTTACCTCGCTGGTGGAAACCAAGGCCACCCAGAGGCTGAGGAGGCTCAGCCCGAAGAGCAATGCTTCGAAAGCAGGGACGCCCAGGCGCGCAGAGAAAGGCGCCAACAAATCCACCAGACCCATGGGGAGAGCCAAACAAAGGAAGAGTCTCCTCCTGAAGACCACCGCCAAGGCGCACAGGAGGCCCCAAGAAAAGTGCACTAAGAGAGAAGAGACCCGCTCCAGGACCGCGTAGCCGACCAGGGGCAGGGCCGCGGATGGAGCATAGAAGAGGGAAGGAGACTCCCTCTCCAGGATGGCGAAGAGTTGCTGCGCACCGGCGCCTCCGCCAGAGAGCAGGAGGGTGTAGACGACATAATCCAAGAGCAAGACCGCCCCAACCAACACTCCGTTCTCCCAAAACGCGAGGCCGACTCCATAAGCAGCCGCATCGCCAGCCCGTATCTTCCCCTTTGAGAAGGCATACCGCACGACAAGGAATGCGCCCCCTACCTCGAAGATTACCGTCTGAAGACCGAAGTAGGCGCCTAGGGCGACCTGACTCCCGCCGACCGCAGCTTCGAACGGCCGAAGGGTAAATGCCTGGAAGACGACCTTGAGGGCTATCGCCCCCCATAGGCGACAAGCGAGGTGAGAAGCACCCAGGCAGAGAAACGCCCTCTGAGGCGCAGATACAGCACCAGCCCGACACTGAATCCTATGACGATGATTGGGGTTAGGAAGTAGACCGGATCCATGTTCTGCAAGGTCAATCGCTCTTACTTCAACGCCTGCCCGCGCTATTGAGGTGGTTCCACATCGTCCTCGTCGTCACCCACTGAAGTCTATATACGCACGCGTAACGATTCCGACCTGTTGATGTCACTCCGACCGTTGGAGAAACTGGACGCCTGTATCCTCGACACTCTTCCCAATGAAGCATAATCAGGGGCTCGTCTCTACTGAGCGTTCAATCTCTGCACCCTCCAAGTTCGCCCCCCAAATCGCAAAGACACAGAAGTGGATCGCTAAACTGCGTGGGAGGCAGAACTTAGCATACCAAATCAACGGAGATGGGGTCTCTCTTGCAAAAGTCTACCGCGCGAGAGAGCTATCCGGTAAGCGAGCCGAAAGCCTCTGTCCCTGGATTCGAAAGGAAGAACGGTCAGGGAAGCCTACGAACTCTATTCGAACATCCAATGCGTGCGGTCGATTCGATGTCCATGTCCGAGCAGATTCCATAGAAAGTCGATTCATTCACCTTTACTCCATTCACAGGTATGCATGCTCTCTGCCGTGTCCTTTGCATCCTGATACGGCCATCTAGCCACTCGAGCTGCGCCAGAAGCTCCTTCGGTTGGGCTACGCGATTGAAATCCACCGGACTGCTGGTCCTATATCTGCGCCTTCCTGATAACGAGTCATTTCACATAGGCCACCTCGAAAGTTCCTCTTCGGCGGGACCCCGTCGGATTTGCCTTGCCTGCTTCCTGTCCGCTCACCAAGGCCTCTGTTTCGTGACGTATTCGGTCCATCTGTGCTTGCAGGACCTGCATTCATGCTCCACCTCGTAGGAGTACACCCACACATGGAATGGCTCCTTGACCTGAACCCCTCCTCTGGTCATCCAGGTTCCCCTAGACAGTTCTACCTTCTCGGCGGACTTTCTCTCGGTCCGTAGCACCCGTTTCCGAGATTTCTCGCGGCACTTTGGGCAGGTATGGTAGTACCACCCCATGGGCGTGACACCGACGGTCGCACCCTTCAACCTTCCGCCAGGTCTGAAGCACGTCGCCTTCCTTGTCCCGGCCCCGGTGGTTGCCAAACCCCTCTCTCACAACTGGTAGTTCGGCCCCTGTTCGTCATGTGAAGTGATACGCTATAGTATATGATTGCCCAATGGACCTCATCGAGAACCGTTTTAGCGAACCCGTGTGTCTTTCGGCCCGATGCAAATACAAGAAAGATCAAGCCTCGGCGATGTGGTCTTCCGAGGCGAATTGGACGACCGGAGCCTATTGGCCCTGCTCGCTCTCGTCGGTTCGAAGCGGGCTGACGCCAACGTATTTCGGAGGCGTACCAGGTTGTCCCCTGCGGCCTTTGACAGACTTCTCGGCTGGCTTCAGCGGGAGTGCCTCATTGACGTGGTATCGACCATGACAAACGTCGGCATCGAAGATGAGCTGGTGCTAACCGAACGTGGCGAGGCTCTGCTCTTAGCGATGTTGGAGAAGACCTGCGAGCTCCCTGAGTATCCCTGAGGACCATCCAGTTCCTCAGACAGCTTGGGGATCCGTGACGGTGAGGTCTATGGCGATCTCTGCTATATCAGACCCATATTCTGCGACCCTCCTGATGCTCTCGAACATCAACTTCGCGGAGGCGACCTGAGCTCCACTCATCCTCGGCGCCAGCACCTCACCGCTTACTCTCTCCTCCATCAGCAGGGCATCCTTCGACTTGGCTATGGCTTCTTCTGCCATCTTACCGTCGAGTCGGAGCAAAGAGGCGATGGAGCTGTCGAACACCTTCTTGGATAGCGCTGTCATCTCAGTGACTTTCTTGACGGACTGTTCCGAAAGGTTGCCGAGGTTCTCCGCGTCGGCGGCTATGCTCGCCGCATGGTCGGCTACTCTCTCGACGTTCTTGACCACAAGTCTGTATCCAAGGCAGTCTCTCGTCGATTTCAGGCCTATCTCCTGAATCACTGACCTGTCCCTCACTGCAATGTTGAGTTGTCTAAGGAGAAAGTGGTAAAATCTGTCTACCTCGTCGTCTCGCTCTACGACTTCTCCTGACATCCCTTCGTTCCCACCCTGAAGGACTCCGACAGCATCGGTCAGCATTCCCCCAGCAATGATGGCCATCCGCTCTAGCGCTTTCTTCAGCGGAAGGTCGACGTAGCCGGAGAGGCACTGCGTGAGTATGCCTCCTGACGACTCCTCAATTATCTCTACCCCGATTAGTTTACGTCGAATACCCTCCCTGATGAACCCTCTGAGTCTAGGATCAGATCTTCCGATGGCGACCCGTATGGTGTCATAGCCTGCTAGGTAATAGGAGATGAAATGCCTCAGCAAGAAGTCTTTGTCGAGACCCGGGGAGGTTTCAAGGGTGGCCTCTGACTTGACGCCTGTCCGTATGTCCCTCCTAGGGACTATCAGGAGCGAAGAATCAGGCTGCACGAGCACGGCCACGGGGTCTTTCGCCCTCAATCCCAAGTCGGTGACCCAGCTCTTCGGAAGAGAGACCACGAAGCTGTCTCCCCCTGTCTTTTGCACTCTCCGAAAGTCTTGCCTTCTGGGCTCTGCCATTGAATCACCACTGAGGCCGAGGGATAGCGAGTATATACTTGTTGCCAGGAAGATCAGTGGCTATTGGGATAGGGTCAGGAGTCGTATTCTGGCGCGATGGAATTGGGTTGGCCAAACCCCGGCACAGGTGAAAACGGAGGCTCCCAAGAGCGTCAAAAGAAAGAGGTGGTCGGGTACATGGCCACCTATGTGAGGCCATCCTCCTGACTTCCGAAGTCGTCACCTCAGCGTCAATACCCTCGTGACCTCTTTGCCTGCCGTTATGGACACATTCTCCCCCATCGCGACCTTGATTCCAGCCCGGCTGTCTGCGACCCCGAAGAGCCTGGCGTCCGCCTCCCTGAACAGCGAGATCTCTATCTTGCTCCCCCACGGGACAGTGTATCTCAACGGGTGGGTCCCGGCGCCGAGCCTTTCGGTGTAGGTGGGGTTGATGTGACATACCCCCACTTCGTCCTTCCCGACGTGGGCGAACGCGGATGGCTCAATCATGTTCCCTCTGATCCTGTCGACGTAAGAATAGTAGCCCGTGGAACCTGCTCGCGTGGTGACCACTACCCCGTCCGCTATGGCTGCCTCTTCGAACCTAACTCTGTTTCCTGAGACCCTCAGCTTGTAGCGGAGACAGCTCCCCTCATCCCCCCTCTGAAGGTAGACGTCTGTGAACACCTCCCCAAGGACCCTGGCCCCCTTGAAGACCCTCAGTCGCGGGTGTTCGTCTATCTCGTATTCGCCGGACCTGATTCTTGCCAGCGCCTCTGGGAGCTCGTCGAGGCCGGTCTGGGCGAGGTGGGCTTTGGACCCGACGGCCCCCTTGGATCTAACCCCCACGAAAAGCAGCGGGAGCTTCTCAGTTCGCCCGTATCTGCTGAACCGCCCGTCCCCCCCTACGACGATCCCGAAGTCCGCGCCCGCCCTTCCCACCTTGATGCCGGCCTTCATGACAATCCTGCCCAACTCCTCCGGCTTGACCTTGGGCGCCTCGCCGTCCAGCAGAAGGGCAGCCTTCACTTTCCACTCCCCGCCCCGACGAATTCGAGTATGCTCCCTTCCCCTGTATCCCTCCTCCCGGTCGTGATGAACTTGGTCGCCTTCTCCCTCGCTTCGTTCTGGAGAGGGGTCGACACGTCCAACTTCTCCATCATCTTGAGCGAATTCTCTACTGCGAACCCCCTGAAATGGTTGTTGAAGTAGCCGAACGTATTCTTCGCCCTGGACGTGACGTCTCTTATCTTCGTGACCCATCCGTCGAGCTCGCCGTCGCTGTATCTGTAGTTGTACCATGGCCTGCTCCCTCTCCCGTGCCATCTCACGAAGGCGAAGTCAGCGGTCACGACTGTGTCTGGGGGGAGGAGCGGCTCGTCGACAATAACGTTCGCCAGGTTCCTGCCCCTGAGATAAGACCAGACCTCTTCCCTCAGCCACGAAGGGTGCCTGAACTCGACCGCGAACATCAGGTCTTCAGGGGCCATGTCAAAGAAGTCCTTCAGCCTCTTAAAGTCATCTTGGAAGGTGTAGCTCGGCGGGAGTTGTGCTAAGATGGGTCCGAGTTTCCCCGCGGCTATGAGCGGCTTCAGAAGGCCTAGGAACCTGACAAGGTCCGCTTCGACGCCCTGAGACAGGTCGAGCTTCTTGTCGTGGGTAATCAGCCTGGGGAGCTTCACCGAGAAGACGAACTTCTCGGGCGTATACCTGGCCCAGCCGAGCACCATCCCCTTGGAGGGGTAGGCGTAAAACGTCGAGTCGACTTCCACAGTGACGTAGAGCCTGGAGTAGTATGACAGCTTGTTGACCGAAGAGTTCGGGTAGAACACCCCATTCCATTCGTTGTACGACCAGCCAGACGTGCCAATGAGAAGGTCGGTCAACCGGACGTGCTGCGGCGGCGCTCTCGATTTAAGTCTGGGGGCCCTTCTCTTAGAGGATCGGCATCCAGCCTGGCCTCGAAGACCACGTGGCGACTGCGTCATGGGAGTGTATCGACTCGAAGCACCTCCCTCTTATGAAGAGGGCGTTAGGGAACCTGCTGACGCACTCTCTGACGATATCCTCCGCGAACTTCGGGTTGGATTGCGCCTCGAGGATCTTCTTCGCTTCATCCAGCCTCTTCATGTGCTCGATGGGAAAGGCCGAAAAGCACTCCGCGATTCTTCCGATGACGGCAATCGAGTCGAGGGGCTTGTTGCTCTTCAGGATAAGAGTCAGTTGAGCTCTCTGCATGTGCCCCACCCCTATCATCTTCTTCGAGCATGGACAGGCCGTCATCCCGTCCACCACGTACTTGTAGGTTACCGCGCCGCGTTCCGTAGCCCTCATTGTGACCTTCACGAACTGGTCTTCGTAGGGAAGCTCAAAGTCCGCGGTGACGCTAGACCCAGGCTGGGTCTGATTCACCTCTTTGC
The DNA here is from genome assembly GCA_027386095.1 of Nitrososphaerota archaeon. The sequence continues at coordinate 18,301 of DAHXUN010000003.1, forward strand.
AAATCCATCTGAGCCACTGCTCCACCCCCTTAGGTTTTCTGCTGTTCGCTGCCTTCACCATTCGGCTCATGTGAACTCCCCTGTGGAGCCCTGTAGAAGTCTGGATTGAAAGCTCGATGGGCATGGCGATGTTCCCAGAGCTGCCAATCACTCTGAAGTTAGCGATACCGGCGTCCACTGGCATTTGAGCAACCTCAGCCTGCACGTCGGCAGTAGCATCAATGTAGTCTAGGGCGTCGGTTGCTCTGTCTAGCCGCCTCAACGAGTTCTCAAACCTTCGGCCACCCCTTAAGTAACTTTTCCTACGTCTGTCGCAAGAGGATCCTCAACCCCTGCCTCTTCGAACGACGCCCGTCTCGAGAGACACCCGGCGCATTTCCAGCAGTGCGCCTTCCCATCCCTGTGGCAGCTCCAGGTGAGTCCGAAGGGAACCCCCATCGAACTTGCCAGCCTGACCACCTGGGGCTTTCGCATCTGCCTTAGCGGGCGGACGATTCTGAGCCTCTCCATCCTCAGAATCGGGGACCCGGCGTGGAACGACTTCTCTAGGGCAGCGAAGAATGCCGCGCTCACATCCGCGAAAACGGCTGTGTCGTCCCTGTTGTGCCCTCCCACTATGGCCGACGCCCTGACCTCTTCGGCATAGGACGCAGCGAAGGAGTAGAACACGCTGTTCCTGAGCGGGATGTATGTCGGCGGGAGGCTCCCAAAACTGGCGCCGGTGATGTCAGCGGCCTCCCTAAGGTCGGGGAGCCTCACGAACCGGTGCTCTATCACGCCGAGTTTTGCCGCCATTTCCCTGGCGGACCGGAGTTCGCTGTCAGCTACCCCGCAGTACTCGAAGGTGAGCGCCCTGACCATGTATGTCTCCTTGGCAAGCAGAAGCGCGGTAGCGGAGTCTATCCCGCCTGAAAGGAGCACTATGGCTTCTTTCGTGCCGATCGCGCACCTTCCTGGTGGATCTTAGCCAGGATGTGACTCCCTTTGTTCAGCCCTTCGTATACGTAGACTCCTACGGAGGTCACGTTTTCTGGCATCTTGGGGGCAATCCTAGAGAGCACTTCCCTAGCCATGTTCTCTACGGTCGCCTCTCCATCCAGCAGCACCGTGGTGTCCTTAGGGGCCTTGATTGAGAATTCTCCATGGACCGTGTCGAACTTCAGCGATACGCTCTTCCGGTCTACTGACGTCACATACTTCCCGTGAATGAAGAGCTTGTGGTCGAGACCCTTGACTGCTTCCCTGACGATCTGTTTCGCTACGCCGAAATCAACGACCATCCCTTCAATTGGTCTCCCCCCCACTTCCACGAGCACGCTGGAGGTGTGCCCGTGCATCACTGAGCATTTCTCTGTCTTCGGGAGGATGTGCGCGTAGTCAAAGTTGAAGGATGGGTCGTCCAGAAATATGGTCTGCACCCTCCCCTCTTCACCCAGGCCAAGCACTCTTATGCCGTGGTCGAAGCGGTCGCTTCTCAGCGCATCCCTCCTGATTATGACGCAGCTTTTCCCCTTGAGGAGGCTCAATTCCCTCTCGTCCAATTTGGGCTCGGCGAACACCAAGGTGCCGTTAACCTGGAAATCTGCCCTGAGGCTCCCAGCACCAGGAACCGGTACGTCTTCCTTGAACCTGATTCTCAGGGAGCTGAAGAGGTCGGCCACGAGCTGGTGAGTGCTCGTCCGTCCCTTGGCGCCTCCTGCCCTGTAACCCCTCTCATAGGCGCCCGTGCCAAGCTTCCTCAACCTCGGAGCCAACTTGGACAGAATCTGCTCGGTCGACAAGCTTGGAATGGAGAAACTGCTTGGTTTATACCATTTCTGTTCAAGGGGGCGGGTAGTGCGGCCTTGATCCAGTGGTTAGGATAGTGGCTTCCCAAGCCACTCGCCCGGGTTCGAATCCCGGAGGCCGCACCACAAATCGCGCCGTGTAACCATTCGGAGCAGTGGTCGGCAGGGCCGTGAAGCCGGGGCCATTGGAACTTACGCCCGCCGTGACCGAAGTCATGGTGAAGCTCTAATCCGTACGCCCTTCCCCATCACGTCCCTTGTACGATTGCCAGTTTCGAGGATGTTGTTGGCCAGTCGGCCTGGGCGGTCAGTCTCTGATAGCTTTCAGAGCCTCAATCGCTTCGGCGATGTGCTGCCTTGGTTTGAGCTGCGACGAGAACTTGTGCCTTACGACACCTTTCTTGTCTATGACGAAAGTGACCCGGCCAGGGATGAGGCCCATCGACTTCGCGCCGTACTCAGCTCTGACTTTCCCCCCTGCGTCTGCGAGCAGCGGGAATCTGGCCCCACATTCCTTTGCGAAACCGTTATGGCTCTCGGCCGTGTCGGAGCTTATGCCGATTACCTCTGCCCCCATCTCCAAGAGGCCTTCGTAGCTTTCACCGAATGCCTTTGTCTCTTGTGTGCACCCCATGGTGAAGTCCTTCGGATAGAAGTAGAGGACCACGTTCTTCGTGCCGGCGAACTCATGCAGCGACACCGCCCGTCCATCCTGTGCTGGGAGGGTGAAGTCCGGGGCCTTGTCTCCCACCTTTGGGCCGCCCAACGTCCTCAGGTCCCTTCCGTGATCTTCCTCATTGTAATCGAACCGTTCCGGATGTCCAAGTCGTAGACCTCATTGACGTCGAGCCTGAGGCCGAACATGTCGTACTCCGACTCGGTCAGGGTCATGATAATCTTGGAGAACCCTACTTCCCTCATCTGGGGCATCAGACCCATGGACTGCAACTGTGACACCATCCCCTGGACGACTCTGGCCTCGTCGCTGGCAGGGAACATTTCCGGCCTGCGTGCATCTCTGACCTCAACCAGCTCGATTTGCTTTGCGGGGAGCCCAGTCAGAGGGTCAGTAACTCCGCTAATCCGGTTCACCTTCACCTTACCCATTGGTGCGTCGTCCCATGCCGCTGGTATAAACTCAGCGCCGGCTGTTTGCGTTCCGTTTGCTGCATGGAAACGGGCTATTGTTGCGCGTCTGACCCGGGCTCGCCGTGCGTCTCTTCAGGCGACCCCTGCTGCGGCTCCTCCGGGGGCATCCGGACACCTTCCTCGCCCTGCTGGTTCGCCATGATAGCCTCGACGTCTTCTGGCGAGAGGATTCTTGCCATCGAGAGGTTCACCAGTGAGTTCGCAGAGGCGTCGCCGGACATCCTCCCTATCCTCCCCCTGAGCTGGCGCCACTTCAGCTTCGTGTTTCCGCTCTTGGAGGTATAGATGATGCCAAGCACGTCTCTCGCGTTGATGAATGTGATGTCTCTGATCTTTTTGAGGTCGACTTTGTCGACGGCCTCGACGTAGATGGACCCTTGGTCTCCTTGCTTCTCGGGGAATACTTCAGGGTCCCTAAGGTAAGATTCAGGGATGAAGCTCCTGCATGTGCTGCTGATCAGAAACCTCCTGAACCCCTCTAGATTGCAGGTGAGATCAAGCTCAACCACCCGACTTCGCCTGAACCCGCGGCGCGTTTCAGAGGTTATAAATTGATTCCCGACACGCCGAGACGCTCACCCCGGGCGATGTGTGGGTTCTCGTACTCAAGATCCTCGACATCTGTCGGTTCAGTAGGCTAAATCCGGTCATCACCCACGACATCTACAAGGCTGGCTTAACATTAAAGCATTGCAGGCATCTTTCTCGTTGTGTTGCGATTTCTCATCAGGCTTGAGGGGGGCCACTTCCAAGGCGACCTCTTGGGGGTCGTGCGGGCGATGGCCAGAGAGCTCGGCATGGATGTGCGCAACCCGAAGTGGACGTCATACGGCGCCCTGGAGCTGGACGTCTTCGCGCCTGGCCGCCCGGACTTCGACCTCTTCATGGCCACCTTGGCGCCCCTGGTCGAGGTCGAGTTCACCCACGACCTGAACACCGCGCCAAAGTTCCGGCCTGAACACGAACTCCTCTCCGAAGCCAAGGCGCTGTTCGACTCTGAGCGGTACTGGGAGTGCCATGAAGTTCTAGAGGGGGTCTGGCGGACGAAGAACGGAGACGAGAGGGCCCTCCTACAAGGGATGATACTGGTCTGCGCCGCCTTCGTCCACCATCAGAAGGGCGAAGACGCGGTAGCCCTCGGCATCTTGGAAAGGGCGGTTCGGATGCTGAGGTTCTCACAGCCGTCCTACGGGGCCTTCAGGGTCGACCGGCTGAAGACGAACTCCGAAGAGATACTGGGGGGGAGGCGCTTCTTCAGCTTCGAAGCCTAGCCGAACACAGGCAGGTTCATCGGGTTCGCCTGCTCCTTCAGTTGCTCCCTGGGCCTCAATGCCAGGAAGTTGAAAATCAGTGACACAAGGGAAAGGACGACCAGACCTGCCCATGCCCCTCCCCCATATTGTCCGGCCCAGTTGTAGAGGGGGATAGCGGCTACGATCGCACAGAGGGCGCCGCCCACCATGAAAGCAACCCTGAATCCAACGTAGCACACAAGCGCGTCCAGGACAAGAACCGCCCCAAGCACGGGCACGGCAGCCTGGAGGGCTGGTATTGGGCATCCGCTGGTGGGGCACAGCAGCGACTGGCCGAAGCCCCAGCCGACTACCCCGGCCCATACCCCGGTCAGGAGGTTGAGGACTGCCGAGGCTCTTGGTGTCAGAGCCAGGCTACTTCACCATCGTCAGTCTGTAATGCCCCGCCTCAATGTTCTTGTTGAGGTTGTCCTTCACGAGATACAGCCTGTGGATAGGGCTGCCTGTGTCAGGCGAGAGCGTGTAGCCCTCCCCCACCACGAACTCTTGTACATGGCCGTCCCTGCATGCGTGGGTGACCCTTTTACCCGGTTTGACCCCTAGGGAGTTCATGTACACATCCTTCGGGGTGGTACACGTCAGCACAGCCCACTCTTCGTCATCGGGGATCGACTCAAACCCCACGCTCGCCTTCAGTGGCTCATCATACCTCTTGTCGTCGCAGAAGAGCTTCTTGCACCCTCTGCACCTCCAAACGTCCACCACCCCCTGCAGGTAGTTGTCGCGGTTCACGTTGACCATCCCCAAGAAGACTATCTCATGCTCATGTGGCGCAGCCATGGCTTTAGGCGCCCCTGGCATTCGCCTTTTTCTCCGTTGCGGCCTCGTAGAGGGGGATTAGCTCGAGGATCAGCCTGTCCACCCTCATCCGTCTCTCGTTGATCTCCCTTATCACCGCTTCCCTCCACGTCCTGTAGTGGTTTGCGATGCCGAGCCTGGGATGGACTGGGATTATCCTCTTCCCATCCCCCGAGACTATAGCCATCCCTCTCTCCAAGAGGGCCGCGGCCTCCCCTCCTCCGGGCAAGGAGATATGTCCTTCCTGGAGCAGCCTGAGGTACAACGATGCTTCACCCCGGGACAGGCCGGCGTCCATGCCGAGCCGCTCGAGGACGCCTTCCTCGTCTTTGATGTCCTTTCTCCTGTTCATCGTTCTGTCGTCCCTGGTGAGTTCCACAGGAACTCGAAGTAGTCCTTGGCGAAACTCGCCAGCCCGTGGTGCGATGCCCAGATGGCCAGCGGGAGTCCTCCCTGCTCGCCTCCTCCGAGCAGGAGAACTACTTCGCGCGAATCTGACACGAGGCCTCCGCCATACATGGTCTTCCTCGTCCTGAGCTCCGAGTGCCTAGCCAGTTGGCCCGCCGCCTCCTTCGGGAGGTCAGGAGATGTGAGTATCAGGCACTTCACCCCCTTCTCCTTGAGCGTCGCGAGCAACGGCTCGATTCTGTCGGTGAACGGCGCCAACTGCGCTGGCAGGGCGATGAGCAACTCCGCCCTGCAGTTCAGGAGGAGGTTCTTCACCCTCGAGAGAATCTCGTTCGTCCCCCGCATGATCCATATGTCTGGCTTCTCCTGTTCCCCCCTGCTGACGTATATCCCCATCAGCTCTTCGAGCGCGAACTGCTCCTTCTCCTTCCTCTCGGTCTCCTGGCGAGACTTCAGCTCCTCCAAGGCCGTGTCGGGGGGCTTGGCCGTATAGACCGTCGGCCTTCTCTTCTGTTCCTCCACCCAGCCGTGCCTGTGGAGGGACTCGAGCGCATCGTATACCTTGGAGTATGGTATCCTGGCCTCCCTGCTCACGTCGCTAGCCGTCATTGTCCCCCCCTTGAGGAGCGCGACGTAGGCTTTCACTTCGCTCCCCGTCAGCCCGAGCGCCTCGAGGGACGCCATGGCGCGCTCGCTCAGAGTCATCAGCCGGTCCAACCGCACGGGCTGTCTTTAACTTTTCACCCTCTGGAAAGTAAAAATGCTTATATGCGCTCGGCGGGGGAGAGACTCCAGCGAACCTACTTTGGCTCAAATCGCTGACGTAAGCCTTGAACTGAAGAAAGAAGTCTCCAAGGGGAACTTCATCCGCCAGACGCAGTCCATCTGCCCTGACTGCAACCGGATACTGCCCGCCATCGTCTTCGAGCGCGACAACAAGGTCTGGATGACGAAGACGTGCCCTCAGCACGGCGAGACCGAAGAGCTCTACTTCGGCTCCTACGAGATGTACAGCAAGTTCTCACGCTACTGGAAGGACGGGAAGGGGACCCACGCAGCCAATGTCCCGCTTGACGTCTGTTCCTGCCCGGCGAACTGTGGCCTCTGCTCCAACCACCTATCGCACACAGGCCTTTCGAACATCATAGTCACGAACAGGTGCGACCTCACCTGCTGGTACTGCTTCTTCTACGTCAAGAAGGGACTGGAGGGGGCTTACGTGTACGAGCCCACCCTAGACCAGATCAGGGAGATGGGGCGCTCGTTGAAGGCAGAAAGGCCCGTGGCTGGCAACTCAGTCCAGATTACAGGCGGGGAGCCGACGCTCCGCGAGGAGCTCCCGACCATCATTAAGATACTGAAAGAGGAAGGGGTGGACCACATCCAGCTCAACACAAACGGCATAAATCTCGCTCTCAACCCAGGGCTTGCGAAGCGTCTGAAGGACGCTGGTGTCTCCAACCTCTACATGAGCTTCGACGGTGTCACTCCGAAGACCAACCCGAAGAACCACTGGGAGGCGCCCTACGCCATCGACGCCTGCCGGAAGGTGGGCTTGGGCGTAGTTCTTGTCCCGACCGTCATAAAGTCGATCAACGACCACGAGCTCGGGGACATAATACGTTTCGGTGCGAAGAACATCGACACCGTCCACGCGGTCAACTTCCAGCCGGTCTCGCTCACAGGCAGGCTGACGAAGTCGGAGAGGGCGAAGTACAGGATAACCATACCTGACTGCATCGAGAGGATAGAGGAACAGACCAACGGCATGATTTCGAAGGACGGGTGGTTCCCTGTCCCGTCCTGCTCCCCTGTGACGGGGTTCATAGAGGCCTTCACCAAGAAGGAGCAGTATGAACTCTCGATTCACTTCGCCTGCGGCGCAGGGACCTACGTGTTTAACGACCCAGACAAGAAGCGGCTCGTCCCACTGCCGGAGTTCGTAGACATACCTGGCCTCGTGGAGTATCTCGATGAGAAGACGGAGGAGATTTACTCAGGGACAAACCGCTACGTGGTAGCTGCGAAGGTCCTGACAAGGGTTTCGTCCTTCGTGAACAAGGAGAAGCAGCCGAAGAGCCTGAGTTTCGCCAAGCTCCTCACCGACGCCCTCGTGAAGCACGACTACTCCTCGGTGGGCCAGTTCCATTTGAAGAGCATGTTCATCGGGATGATGCACTTCCAGGACAAATACAATCAAGACGAGGAAAGGCTCCAGAGGTGCGACATCCACTACCTCACTCCAGATCTGAGGATCATACCATTTTGTAGTTTCAATGTCTTACCGGAATGGTACAGAGACAGGATACAGCAGAAGTACGGAATGCCCATCGAAGAGTGGGAGACCAAGACCGGGAAGAAGCTCGAGGAGGGGCTCTACAGGGGGACTCTAAGGCGCGGCGGTCACGTGCAGGGATGCGGATGCGCGGCGGGGGAGCACGGCGAGCCGCTGCCTATCCAGCCGATCACCGGGACATAGAACACTACGCCGGGGGTACCTGCTGTCGACTGCCCGAAAACTAGTCCTTCACAGGTTCGTTGCACCAACACTAACGGGTGACTTTTGGCTGGGTCTGTGCCGAAGAGTTAGGAGCTTAGACATCTGCCTCCTCGCGAGGCTTTCTTTATTTACCTGATGGGGAAGTCGCTCTTAGTTGTCCATCAAGGCGACCCTGCGCGCGAGGCAGAGGAGGAGGCGCATACTGTTAATCTCTGTCATCGCCGTCGTAGTAGCTCTGCTGGTTGTCGTCTATTTCATAGCTGCTGCCGGCAGCGACCCCTACACGAAGTACATCGGCCAGCCCGTCTCCCCGACCGTACTCGGCCAGGTGACCGGTGTGAGCGACTCGACCCTCAACGCCATCGGGACCCCGACGGGCGTGTCTCCCCCCGCCAAGATTTCCGGCTCTCTCCTCACGTCCGGGGGGAAGCCCGAGGTCCTTTATGTCGGCGGGGAATTCTGCCCGTTCTGCGCCATCGAGAGGTGGGCGATTGTCGTGGCTCTTTCCCACTTCGGGACGTTCAGCGGCCTTCAGTACATGCTCTCCTCGAGCACCGACATCAACGCCAACACACCGACGTTCACATTCGCGAACGTCACCTACACCAGCAGCTACATCACGTTCGTGGCAGTGGAGGAGTACGGTCGGGCAGGCCAGAGCGACGTGAGACAGGCTCTCACGCCGGCCCAGACCAGCCTCGTGTCCCAGTACGACACATGTTCGGCTTCGGCGACACCGTCAACCGGAGGCATTCCGTTCGTCGACATAGCCAACCAATACGCAGTCAATTGTGGTGCCCAGTTCGAGCTCCCCGACCAATCACAATACCTGACATCTCCATCTCAGCCCAACATCATCGGCATGAACTGGACCCAGATAGCTTCCCAACTCAATACGCCCGGTAGCCCGATTGCGCAGCTGGTAGACGGCGCCGCCAACTACCTGATCAGCGCCATCTGCAACGTAGATGGCGGCCAGCCAGGGTCAGTGTGCAGCCAGCAATACGCGACCGCTACCCTTGCGAACGTGTCGCCAGCCCAGGGGACATCCACAGCCCTGGTGGCAGTCCCAGCCAGGATCTGTGACCCACGATGGACCGTCTGACCAAGGGCTTCGTAGCCTTAGCATCCGTCGGGGTGGCGGTGGCTACCTTCCACGCATACGATGAGATTACGGCATTCTCCACCCCGCTATCGAGGGTGTGCAACGTCAACGCATTTTTCTCCTGTGGGAGTGTCTTCGCCAGCGGAGACGTGACCTTCCCCCCTGGCCCGTACGGCATACCCCTCTACGTCTATGGGTTGGTCTGGTTCCCGTTAATGGTCGCGCTCGGGATGTGGTATGGTCGTAGGAAAGGCTCGCTAGACGGAGAGGTGATGGTCCCCGCGCTGATGGTGGGGAACCTGTTCACGCTCTATCTGTGGTACCTCGAGCTTGGCGTCATACACGCCGTCTGCCCTGTCTGCATGACGATGTACTTCCTGAACTATGCGATGACCGGCCTCGCGCTCAGGCGCCTGCTGGGTCCCTTCTAGGGGCCGCTACCCGCTTGACTCACGCAAATAGAGGATGACGGGTTCCCCAAGTCTTGCAAGTACCTCGCCCTTCTTCGAAAGGGTGTATCTGACCTTCGGTGGCCGCGTGCCGATTACCTCCCTCCGGATGAACCCCAACTCTTCGAGGTCCTTCAGCTTCTTTGAGAGCACCCGGGGGCTTATCCCGCGGAGCAGCCTCCTCAGGTCCGCGAAGCCAGCAGTCTTCAGGGAATAGGTGCTGGTCAGTATCTCGATGGACCACTTGCTGAACACCATCTTCGTCACCCGCAGGTTGTCCTTCACAGACCTCGTCTCCCCCCTGTAGGAGAAGGCCCCAGTGGCGCTCACCTCCCTGACGAACGCTGTCGCGACCTCTCCGAAGTCCTGAAACCTCCTCTCAAGCGCTTCCGCGCTAAGAACCCCCGGATGGGGGCGGCTCTCTTCCCCCTCATATTTTCGCGCCAAGCGAGGTCCGGCGCGCTGTCTTTCTAATAAACGAAGGGAAGGCGCAGGCGCCTGCTCCAGCCCATGATGGGATGTCTGAACTCGGGGTTCGGTAGGTGTCTCCCAGCCGATGCCCCGTGCGGGTCAGCTATCGGAGGTCGTCGAGCTTGGCCGATGAACGCATGAGCGAAAGCAGCCTGTCGAAGAACGATTCGAGGGCATCTCTGAACCTCCCGGCCTCCCACTCCACGCTCGCGGTCGCGAAGAACGACTCAAGCCATTCGAACTCCCTCCTTGCTTTGGGCCCTAGCGAGGATATGAGCGACTCGTTCCTATGGTGCATCTCGCTGGTCTTGTCGAACAGGCCACGCCTCTTGAGCGAAGCGACGGCGAAGGCGTTCCTGCACAGGAGCTCTGTGTCGGTCACCGGGTCCCCAGATGGCTTGTCAGACACCCATTCAGCGAAGAACTTCTTCGTCGTCGCCTTCTCCTTTTCCCCCATGACGGCGAAGACCACGTCATCCACCATCACATTCTGAAGGTGATTGAAGGCGTCTATCAGGCACTCGGTCTCCTTGGTCCTCAGGCCGTCCCGCTCTTTCAGCCCCTCCAGGACCTCTTCCAAGGCGTCGCTGTCATGCGAGCTGGCCCCTCGCTCAGTGAAGTAGACATGGGCAAGCTCGTGTAGCACGAGACCCCCCAGCATCTCAGAGTCGAGTGCCCACTCTGAAATCATAATCTTGTGAGTCCCTCCCTCCTTCCTGGCGTAACCCATTATCGCGAGGTTCGGCTCGACGTTGAGTGTGACCTTCGACTTCACGGTATACCCTTTCTGGCGCATCCTGTCGAGCGCCCAGTCGAGTGTGCTCTGTAGTTGTCTGTCGCTGCTTGCAAGGCGCATTGGTTCTTCGAGGAGACCCGCCACATGGATAAACATAGCGCGGGCGCGGGCACCGACAGGTTAGTGGTAGATGGAGCTGCCCCCGGACTGGCTAGTTGGAAGGGTGGGGAGCGCCTTCGACTTCAGCTCGTCCAGGTCTATCTGAAAACCAACCAGCTCGCTGAGAGCCTCGATCAACCTCACGACGGACCTGGTATGAGGGCTCGGTTCGCCGTGGTCGGTCGACAGCTTGTACCCCCTGATCCCGTGGTCTTTCGCCATGGCTACCACCATCGAAGCGAAGAAAGGCGCCGGCTCTTCTGTCACGATTTTCACGCCGCTCCTCCGCAGCCTGGTTACGCCGATGGCGTCGGTCGCGAAGCCGAGCGCCTGTGGGTCTGTCTCAGGGGGGAGGGGGGTCTCGGTCCACCTTGCCCCGATAGAGTAGAGCTCTTCGGTGCCCAGCTCCTCCGCTTTCCCAAGGAGGAACTCGGTGAACTCGTACTGCTCGTCCATGGGGCTAGAGTCCCCGGCGAAGAGGATTGTGTCGCGTTTCCCCCTGTTCAGATACAAACCACATTCGGGGAGGGTCGATATCCCCTCGTCTCGAAGGAGCACTTCGGGCGGGAACGCGGAGGCCCTGACCGTCCCTATCCTCTCGAACTTCATCTTCTTCAGCATATAGTCTGCCAACTCGCGGGCCTGGGAATAGAGTGCGCGATACTGGGGCATCGACGTCGAGACCGCCACGACCATCGCTGGAGACCTCAACTTGGTTGGGCGCGAACCTACGTAGTCTATCCACATGTATTGATGACTTCTTGGCCCGACTTCTTATTTAACCCTCGTAGTACCATCGGCCAAAAGCTGAGTTGACTTTAATACACGATAGGCACAAACCTCCACAAAGGCTCATGAGTGCCTACTGGAAGACTCTCTCTCACAACGGGGTCGATTTCCCTGACCCATATGTCCCGGAGGGTATCACAGTCTCTGTAGATGGCAAAGAGGTGCTGCTCTCGCCTTTGGCCGAAGAGATGGCGTACAACTTCGCAAAGAAGAAGGACACCCCCTACGTCCAAGACACTGTCTTCCGGTCCAACTTCATGTCTGATTTCATAAAGCTGCTCCCTGACTGGTGCAACGGTGTCACTTTCGAGGGTGTAGACTTCTCAAAGCTCTATCGTAAGGTCGATGCTGAGAGGGCGGCGAAGGAGGGGATGTCCAAGGAGGAGAAGAAAGCGCTCGCCGCGGCGAGAAAGGAGAGGAGAGAGGCGTTGAAGGCAAAGTACGGCCGGGCAGTCTTGGACGGCAAGGAGGTCGACATAGCTAACTGGATGGTCGAGCCCCCAGGGCTCTTCATGGGCAGGGGTCAGCACCCACTGAGAGGCAGGTGGAAGCCCAGGACACAGCCTTCCGATGTAGTGCTCAATCTTGGAGAGGAGTCGCCGACCCCGCCCGGGGAATGGAAGGCGGTGGTGCACGACCACGACTCCATGTGGATGGCCAAGTGGATCGACAGGCTGACCGGCAAGGAGAAGTACGTGTGGCTGCACGAGAGCTCCCCGCTGCAGCAGTCGAGGAGCAAGGCGAAGTATGATAATGCGCTGAAGGTAGGCACCCACCTCGAGAAGATCAGGGCCAGGATACTTCGGGGCCTGGAGTCGAAGGAAGAGAAGGTACGGCAGGTCGCGACAATCTGCTATCTGATTGACACACTCGGGATGAGGGTAGGGGACGAGAAGGACGAAGACGAGGCTGACACTGTAGGCGCGAGCACCCTCAGGGTGGAACATGTGAACCTCAGGGGAAACATGGCCGAGTTCAAGTTCCTGGGGAAGGACTCGGTCGCCTGGAACAAAACGGAGGCCCTCCCCCAGTCAGTCGTCGACAACCTCCACGAGTTCATGCACGGCAAGAAGCCAGGCGACGAGATATTCCACGACGTTAGCTCGAGCATGGTCAACCAGTTCTTGTCCTCCACGGTCCCCGGGGTCACAGCGAAGGTATTCAGGACCTACCACGCGACCGCTCAGGCGAGGGAGTACCTCGGCTCGGAAGACATGCGAGACGCAGACGACCTGGACAAGCTCTACCATGCGAAGGAGGCGAACCTCCGGGCGGCGATGTTCTGCAACCACCAGAGGACCCCCCCGAAGAGCTGGGAAGAGGCTCGCAGGAAGAAGGAGCAGAAGCTAAAGGACGCAATCGCCAAAAACGATGTCAAGCGCATCCCCCGGCTGAAGAGGGAACTCGACTTCTACGAGAGGACCAAAAACTACAACCTAAACACGTCGATGAAGAACTATATCGACCCGCGGGTCTACAAGGCCTGGTGTGACTATGTGGGGCTCGAATGGGCGAAGGTCTACAGCAAGTCCCTCCAGAATAAGTTCGCCTGGGCCCTCAAGACCTCCTCCAAGTGGGTCCCAACCGGTGCGGAGGCCAGGCCTCTACCTCGAGCCTCGACGCCGGGCGAGCACTCTCCATAGCTCGTCCTGAGGGGCGTCCTTCAGTTCCCGGGAGGAGCCATCCCTCCCCACCACGAATCTCCTGCCGCTTGCAAAGGAGCCTAGCCTGGTGACATCGCACACTCCTCGCAGCGCGTCTTCTACCTCCGCCTCGGCTCCGGGCGCCACGGAAAGCAGAAGCGAGCCGGAGCCTATCAGCCGCAGGGGGTCGATGGACAGGACATCGCATATCTCTCTGGTCTCAGGGGCGACCGGGACCGCCGCCTCTTCGAGCACGAAGCCGAGACCAGACGCCAGGGACATCTCGAAGGCCGCCCCCATGACACCTCCCTCGGTGCAGTCATGCATTGCGTGGACCTTCCCAGTCCCGAATGATGCGACCGCCTCCTTCGTTATGTCGACCTTCTCGATGAACCGTCTCGCCCTTCTGAGGGTGGAGGGGCGTAGGTCTCCCGGGCGGAACCTGTACTCTCGTGCCAGCTCCGCGGTACCTTCCAGGCCTGCTGTCTTCGTCATCATCATCGTATCGCCATCTTGTGCGTCCCCTGAGGTGACAAACTTGTCCACAATACTGAACACCGTCGCCATGAGGATGGGGTGGTCTATGCCAGGCGCGACCTCGGTGTGCCCTCCTAGTATGGTAATCCCCGTCTTCAGGGCCGCCTCGTGAACCTGCCTGGCGACCTTTTTGAGGTCCGAATCAGATGACCCTCGCGGGAGCAGTATCACGACCTCCGCGAATTGAGGTTTGTTCCCGCTGGTGGCTACGTCGTTGGCGCTCACGTGCACCGCATAGGCGCCAATATTCTCCGAAACGCCAGTTATCGGGTCGGCCGACGCCACCATGAACTTGTCTCCTACCTTGACAGCCGCGAAATCGAGCCCCGCCCTTGGCTGGGCAACCAACTGGTCCGAGACTGCCCCGGTTAGCTTCAGCACAGTGTCGTTCAAGACTTCGATTGGGATCTTCCCCAGCGGGAGCCTTTTCACCCCCTCTGGGGTGGAACCCCAGCCCTTTTCCTTTCCGGTGTCTCCCGGAGGGGTGGCGCTTTACCCTTCGTGTTGCCCATCGTGTTACGGGGACGGGAGTGGCCGGCGGCCCGGTGGGGCTCTTCAGAGCGTCGAGAACAGGATACCTATGGCATAGAGTAAGACGCCTGCTGTCGCCCCCACGGCTGCCGATTCAAAGCCAGACCTCGGCCTGAAGTTACGAGGCACGAAAGCCCTAGAACCCAGGGCAAACAACGCGACGAGCGACAGCGTCACGGACGCCCCGAGCGCGTCAGCTCTGGGGAGAAGGATGAGGTACGGCGAAAGCGAGAGGATGGAAAGCAAGAAGAACGCCAATCCTGCGGCGAGTGCATGGCCGTAAGGGTCAGTGTTGACGTCTTCGGCATTCACGCGCAGCTCTCTTCGCAGCATCTCCCTTAGCCAGAGCTCCTTGTCTTTCTTCAGCCTCCCCATTATGACTTCGACTTCGCGTCCGCCGTAGCCGTCCTTCTTCAGCAGGTCAGCCATCTCCTGCATCTCCTCTTCAGGCTCCGTCTCGATCTCCATCTTCTCCCTCGCCAAGTCAATCTTGAGCGAGTCCACCTCGGTCCTCCTGGAGAGGTAGCTGCTGAAGAACATAGAAAGGGCGCCTGCGACGGCAAAGGCGACGCCCGCTACCGCTATGGTCCCGAACGCCAGGCCTGCTCCGTTGAGTGCAGAGGTCATCGCCACCCCCTCGATCGCTCCGTCGCTCCCACCCAAGACTATCCTGTCTAGGAGGTTGCGAGCTGGAATGTGGGGGTGCTTCTCTTCGGGGCTGGTGGGCAGTTCGACTCGCCTGAGTCGTTCGGCTGTTCTTATTTAGAAGTTGGCGCCTGTACAAAGGGTCGGCGCGGCCTGGCTCGCACTTAGATTTCGCCTGACGCAGGACCCTCCTCGTCATGCATAGGCTCATTCTTAAAAGCCGAGACGCGTAACGGCTGCCGTCATGACACTGGACGAAAAAATCCGGTACGGGATGATTGCCCTGACTGGCGCAAGCATTGTTTTTGCGTCGTTGGGCCTCAAGGTCGGGCCGCTTGAAGTAATCGGCGGCTTCGGTGTCAGCTAGGCGCTCCTAGCTGACCCCTGTTTTTATCTGGACCATCAGCTGTTCGAATTTCGACAACATGTTCTCTCCGTCGAGTTTCCACTGCTTCTTAGTAGGGTCGTACAACTGATAGGCTATGGTGAAGCGGGCAGCCTCTGATTGGTCAATTGGGTAAACGCCGGTCCTGTCTTTCAGCCCATGGGTGGCGTTCCCGATGAACTGAAGCGCTTCTACCACGCTGTCGACTGGGAATGCGAACTCCGCGAAGTAGCTGCCGCCGCCGGCTTCCCCCCAAATGAACGGCAGCCTGTTGAGCCCGCGTCTGAGCGTCATTGTCTCAAGTTCACCGAGTTCTCTGACGAAGAGGTCCACGGCGAAATACCTGTGTCTTCGGTGCAGAGCCTTCTCGAGGGTGTAGTCGTACCTTGTCCCCATCCAGTTGACCGTGTACCCTGATATCAGCTTCCTGGCGATGACGTGAGAGGAGTAATGCCAAGCGAGCTTCTTGTAGTTCACGTTCAGCTTGTCAGAGATCTCTTTGAGGGACTTGTTCGCGTCCATCTGTAACTCCTTCACTATCAGGAGGTCCACGCCGTCGAATCTGCCCCTCTCTGAAGGGACGCCGGCTGCAGCTTGGAAGTCTTCAGGGCCCCTCCCCTGCCAGTCGAAGTCCCACCTTCCCGTGTCGAAGTCGTAGTGCTCCGCCTTCATCGGGACGGTGCGGAACCAGTCGAACTCGTAGACTTCAAGACGAGTGAACATGCCCTTCTCTTCCAGCCCTCTGAAGAGGTCGCGGGCTTCACGGACGTGCTCTTCAGGGATGCTGAAGTTGATCACGTACTCCCCGCCTACCAAGGTCTTCGCGAAGCCGACGACGTAGCAGAGTTCGTGCATGGCCGTGAAGATAGCATGGGCATATCCTCTGTAGGGCTCTGCCACGTCCGCTATGGCCATCATCCGCCTCAGGCCAAGCTTTTCGTGGTCGACGGCCGCCTGAACAGCTATGCCGCGGTTGACGATCTTCTCCTTGTACCTGTAGCGTACAGACTCCTTGAATTGCCCCAGCTTCCTCGAAATCTCCGGGACATCAGGACCGAGAACAGAGAGAAGCTTCACCAGTTGCACTGTCCTCGTATTCGTGCTGTCAATCTCCTGTCCTATTGCCGTCATGTCCTCCTCCAGGGTACCTGAAGACGGCGCTCCTCGAGCGGATTTACGCGGTGTAGATTCCAAATCCGTAGTCTTGATATCTCGCTCCCCGGTGGGACTACAGCCCTGTTCCACAGGGCGCTGTACCAAAGATAGCATTTATTAAGAATATACATCAGGGGTCAGACCAATCGGTCATGCATTATCCGAAGAACATAGAGATATGGGAATATGCTCCAGGTCGCAGGCTGGCTGAGATAGTCATCAGGATTAGAAACGAGAAGGGAGCCCTCGCAAGGTGCAGTCAGGTTGTCAGTGACTGCGGCGTAAACGTCCTTACAGGCTTTTTCACCGCGCCGGGGCGGTCGAATACAGCGACCCTGAGCTTCTTCGCTGACATCACGGACGCTGAAGAGGGGCTTTCGGGCTTGAAGAAGTCGCTGCAGTCCATGGATTTCATTGAATCTGTTGACGCCATCGCAGCGGAGGACGGGTTCATGGTGGACAAACAGCATTTTCCCGTGCAGTGGGCCGGCCGGAAGGGGATAATCATGAGGGCCGACGCGCTGAACGAAATGCTGAACAGACTGTGGACCGTGTTCGGGACCGGCGCGGCGACCATAATAGACCAGATGGCGGAGGCAATGGGACGGCACTCGGCAAAGGAGATCGCGGAAGACTTCGGGGCGAAGTTCGCGGTCGGACAACTCGACGAGCTAATCGGGACCTATTCTGCTCTAGGATACGCCGACGTATCGATAGAACGAGGCAAGACCTCGGACTTCCCTATAGTGGTGAACGCGAAGGAGCTTTTCGAATGCGAGTCGAACTCGAAGCAGAACTTACACAGGAGGAGCACGTTCTTCAGGGCGCACCTTCGGGGGTTCATGTCGGGGACTTTCAGCAGGACCTTCGAGGTGAACGAGGTCCAGTGCCTGACTGAGGAGGACGAAGTCTGCTCATTCAGGGTGGCGCTTTCAGAGTCGGTCGCCCCTCGCCTTCTGCGAAGCGTTCCGAACGCCCACTCTGAATAACGCGCCAAACTTTAAACCGCCTGCGGAGCCCGCCTCCCCCCGTTGTCTCTGAAGGACAGGCGCGGGGAGTACGATTGGCCGCCCACCATGATTGACCGCGTCAGTCTGGTCACCGACAAAAAGAACTACGCCTCAGAGGACACTGTGAAAGTCAACGTCGCCTATAGAGTCGTCGGGGGGCTGAGGGAAGCTTTCCACCCAGACGTGTGGACGGTCGCCTGGGAAGACTTCGACAAGAGGATGCCTCTCACCGTCAGGCTTACCCTGGGTGCAAGGAGGGGGATCCGCCCGCGGAAGCTCGATGAGGTCAAGAAAGAAGTGCGGAGGGCGAGCTTCTATTGGAGCCGTGACCCGGACCTACCTTATCGCATCTGGGCGATGATTATGCCCGAAGACGGCGGTCCCCCCAAGATACCCAGAAATGTGGAGGACGCAAGGTCCAAGATGTTCGACTTTGAGAAGGAGTTCAGATTCCCCGCTTCGTCACTTGGGCCAGGGCACCACGGGCTCTTCGCCGGGGTATGGGTGCGATGGGGAAGGAGGAGCTTCATAGAGAAGGGTGCAGTCGAGTCGACGTCGAAGCCTGTGGTGGTAGAAATTGAGTGACAGAGAATGGCAAGCGGAGGTCGACTGGAACGGGGACAACGTCTTCTTAGGCTCTGACGCAGCTGGGCACACAGTAGTCTTCGACGCAATGCAAGATAAGCAGAAAGGCATCGGTCCGATGACCGCCCTCCTCGCCTCTCTCGGCGCCTGCACAGGGATGGACATAGTGGCAATCCTCAAGAAACGAAAACAGAAACTGGCCTCGTTAAGGATTCTAGTCTCGGGGGAGAGGCCTGAGCACGGCCTCCCAAAGCCTTGGACGTCTATACACATCAAGTACCTCCTGTCTGGCGCGGACCTTGAGAAGCGCTACGTGGAGGAAGCCATCAGAGACAGCACAGAGAAGTTCTGCAGCGTGGGTGCGACAGTCCAGCCCACCGCGAAGATTACCCACTCTTATGAGATAGTCCCCTAAACCTTCAGGACTATCTTCCCGAAGTGCCTGCTCGACTCCATCCGGGACTGGGCGGCGCTCGCCTCGGCGAGGGGATACACCGAGTCCACCACAGTCTTCAGCCTCCCGGCCTTGAACAGGTCTACCACCTCCAACAGCTCCCCCATCCCCGCCATGAAGCTCCCGTAGATGGTCAGCTCCTTGTTGTAGACGAACCTGAGGTCCGTGGTCACCTCTGCCCCCGTGGTCGCACCGCATGTGACCAGCCTCCCCCCCTTCGCTAGCGCCTTCACGCTCCCCTGCCAGGTCGACCTCCCAACGTGCTCGATCACCACGTCGACTCCTCTCTTGCCTGTAATCCGTCGGGTCTCGGTCAGGACGTCTTGGGAGTAGTGGTCTATCACCTCGTCGGCGCCGAGGGCGCGCGCCCTCTTCGCCTTCTCCTGGTCCCCCGCTGTGGCGATGACCTTCGCTCCGAAGAGCTTTGCCACCTCGACGGCCGCCGAGCCCACTCCTGAGTTGGCGCCGAGGATGAGGACGGTGTCTCGGGGGGTCACCCTTGCCTTTGTCACCAGCATATGATATGCGGTCTCGAACACCAAAGGGAACGAAGCGGCCTCTTCGAAAGACATCTGTTCCGGCTTCCTGATCAGGTGAGTCCTCCTGACCTTCACCAGCTCCGCGTACCCTCCGTCCACGCCGTATCCGATTATGGTGTAGTCCCTGCACTGGTCGTCCTTTCCAGAAAGGCACCTGTCGCAGCGCCCGCACCCAATCCCCGGGTTGACTATGACCTCGTCTCCAGCCGCGAACTCCTTCTCTTCGGCAGGGACCCGTTCCACGACCCCTGCTATGTCGCTCCCGGAGATGTGTGGCAGCGGGATCATGACGTTTGGCAGCCCATTCCTTGCCCAAATGTCCAGATGGTTCAGCGCGCACGCCTTCACCCTTACCAGCGCCTCGTCCGCGCTCGGAGACGGGTCGGGGGCGTCTTCATACTTCAGCACCTCGGGGCCGCCATGGCTGTGGAACCTGACTGCCTTCAACGCCCTGGCTACCTTTCGCGCTTATTTCCGCTTTGCCAGGACACTTTCGGCGAGCCCTCTATCTTTCGTTCTATTGAACACATGACTAAGGTTATAAGAGAAATTGGGGGAATCTCGCAACTCTCATGACGCTCCCGCGTTCGGTTTTCAGAGACGAAGCCATTCTCCTGCAGGAGTACCTCCCGCATCAGATACCTCACCGTGAAGCGCAGCTAAAGAGGCTCGAACTCTACTTTCAGGGGGTCGCGCAGAACGCCTCCAAGGCCAGCCAGACAGTCATGATAACCGGGCCTGTGGGCTGTCACAGAAAGGGGCAACTCGTTTTGATGTTCGACGGTTCAATGAAGCGCGTCGAAGATGTGGTTCAAGGAGACTTGTTGATGGGTCCAGATAGCGCTCCCAGGCGTGTCCTAGAAACAATACGCGGCTTTGGGAAGATGGTCGAGGTGCGGCCCACACAGGGGAAGCCATTCGTGGTCTCAGAAGACCATATACTCACCGTGATACAAACCCGCCTGAAGAAGGGCTCGTGCAAGCCGTCCGAAGACCCCGAAGGGGTCATCAAAGACATCCCGATAAGCGAGTTGTTGGAGCTTCCGAAACGACTCGTCGGCCCTAAGGCGGTCTACAAGCTGGTTAGAACAGGGGTTGATTTCCCTAAGATCCCAGAAGGGCCGATTGACCCGCATCTTCTCGGCGTATACTTGGGAGATGGAGCAAGCACAGATGGCAGCATCGGTGTTGCTTCTGGTCAAAAGATAGCAGCCACCACAAGGGCACAGTCGGAAATGCATGCGCAATCAGTGCTACAGCATCCAGTGGGCAATGCACGGCAATACATGTTGGCCGTGGAACGAACAGGCGGGCAAACGCTGACGGATACGACCGCCAGAGGTTTGGTAGCACTGGGGCTCAACGTAACACCCGATTCGGAGTTCATTCCACTCCAGTACAAATTTGGCTCGAGAGAGACGCGTCTAGGGGTACTGGCTGGGTTGCTCGACACAGATGGCCGACTGGCGCGGGGATGTTTCGACATCATCACAAGGTCGAAAACGCTGGCCGAGGACGTCGCGTTCGTGTCTAGAAGTCTTGGGTTCTATGCCTATGTCAGAGAGAAGCATTCCTGTGGTCGACCTGGACGCGAAGGACTGTACTACAGAGTTGGCATCGCGGGCGACCTCTCTAGGATACCTACCAGAGTCCAGAGGAGGCAGGCCGAGCAACGGAAACACAAGTCTGTCTTGAGGACCGGATTCACGCTCAAACCTCTAGGGGAGGAGGAGTACTTCGGTTTCAGAGTCGATTCAGACCAGCGGTATCTTCTGGATGATTTCACCATAACTCATAATTCAGGGAAAACCATGCTGGCGAAGAAGCTGCTGCTCGAGTCGCTCCCGAGGAAAGCCGCGCTCCATGGGAACCTGGTCAAGGCCGTCCACGTCAACTGCAGGATAGACAGGACCCTCCAGGCCATCATGGTGAAGGCGTTGAAGTCGTTGGGGCAGAACTACCCCACCAGAGGCTACAGCTTCGAGGAGCTTCTCGCCGCGCTGGTCGACGAGCTGAGGAGCAATAGGATGCACCTAGTCATGGCCTTCGACGAAG
Organism: Nitrososphaerota archaeon; assembly: GCA_027386095.1. The sequence goes on from DAHXUN010000003.1 coordinate 39,504, forward strand.
TGGATTCGCTCGTGCTGTCTGATCCTGCATCGCTCTACACCATAACCAGGCTGAGGGAGATGTCACCAGGGGCCCAGGTCCTCTCATCGCTGCTCATATCGAAGACGACGGACTACCTCAAGAAGGTGGACCTGAGCACGTTGAGCTCCCTCCAATGGAACGAGATTGCCCTCGACAGCTACCCGTCGGAGCAGCTCGCTGACATCTTGAACTCGCGCAGCGAGGCTTTCAGCGACGGCGCCGTTGACGATGACATCATCCAGTTGGCTGCAGACATAGCAGGGACCTACGGAGATGCCAGGTACGCGCTGGATCTGCTCTGGCGCGCGGGAAAGCTGGCTGACGACTCCGGGTCCCCCCGCGTGCTGCCTGAGTACGTGAGGTCTGCCAAGGCTTCGCTCCCGCCGCAGCTGAGAAAGGAGGAGCTGTCTTACCTGACCACCCACCAGAAATTGCTGCTCATGGCCATCTCTTCGCTCCTGAAGAAGGAGGCCTCGACCTATGTCACCATAGGGGAAGTGGAGAAGAGCTATTCTGCCCTCTGCGAGGGGAGGAATGTGGCTCCGTACCACCATACCCAGGTATGGAGCGACGTCAACGAGCTGTCGAGGAAAGGTATCATCGAGACGCAGCTCTCTGGAAAGGGGGTGAGAGGGAGGACGACCATGATTGGGCTGTCTCTGGTATCGGCCAAGGAACTGATGGGAGAGCTCGAGAAGGGGATGCTCGCAGACGTTCGAGCTTGAGAAGCTCCTGTCCTCCTACGGCAGGACCAAGGTGCTCACTATAATGCTCGAGACGGGAGAGCTCAATATCTCGGAGATAACCCGGAGGTCTGGGCTATCACACGGCTCAGCCTCCCGCCATCTCGAGTTCCTCACAAGGTCCGGGATACTGACAGAGAAGCGCTTCAACAGGATAAGGATATTCAGGCTCGACCCAGCCAGCCCCATGGCAGGCGCCCTCTCCAGATTCTATGCCGATTGGAAGGAAGTAGGAGGGTCCGCCGAGGCGCTACCGCTAAACTAGCGCTTGGGCTGCCTCAACGCTTCCTTGGCTAGGAAGGCGTCGTAGTTCTCCTCCAGCTCGAGGCCCCTGACCAGCCTCTCCCTGAAACCCCTGTCAGCGCAAAGCAGCAGGACAAACGGCATGTCTTGGACCAGAAACCCTCTCTGGCTCGTCCCCATCCGCTTCGCCGAGAGCAAGGCCATCTCCTTCAGCTTCTTCGAGTCATTCCATATCCGGAGCTGCAGCGGCCAAGGGACCGAGTCGAGGGTGTACCGCAGCCCCCCGTCCCCTAGCGCCTTCCAGAGCTCCGACGCAAGCATTGGGTCGAGATACCTCAGGAGCCTCCAGTCCTTCCCGCGCATCATCCTCCCCATGACAACATCGGCCCTGGAGATGACTTCGAGTGCCGCCGCCTTCCGCTCTTCGTGAACCCTGGACCTCACAACGGCCGTGAACAGGTCTCGCAGCTTCTCCCTAGGCTGGCCGGGATACGCCCTGAGGGCCCTCAGCGCAGCCCTCTCATCGACGGCGTCGAAGAACGCGTTGATCGACTCTGACGCCGTCAGCTCTTCGTCCTTCTGGCCCGCCGTCCCAGTCTGCAGGGAGTTCATCGCTGCCCTAAGATCGCCGTTCGCCGCCCTTGCTATCTTGGCCATCTCCTCGTCTCCGACCCGGATACCTTCCTTGCTCGAGACCGCCAGAATCCTCTTCAGAACCGTCCGGTCGTCTGGCCTCCTGAACTCGATCTTCGTTGCTGCGCTCCCAAGCTTCCTCACTTCGTCTGAGTCGGGGTCGTTGGCTGCCATGAGGACCGGCGCTACGCTCCTTTTGACGGCATCCTTGATGAAGTCAATCGCCCCGTAGTCAGCCCTCCCGGCGAGGCCGTCCACCTCGTCAAGGAACACCGCTGTATGTCCCCCGAGCAGGCTGGAGCTCGCCATCGCCTCGCCGAGCTTCTTGGCTAGCTTCTCCTTCGTGCGGGCGTCGCTGGCGTTCAGCTCTACCAGCTGGAACCCCAGGCTTTCCGCCACGAGGTGGACGCTCGTGGTCTTCCCCGTCCCGGGGGAGCCGACCAGCAGCGCTGCCCTCCCCCCGGGCTTCCACTTCTTGAACCAAATGATCAGTTTGGCCCTCGCTTCGTCATTCCCCACCATCTCGTCCAATGTCTTGGGCCTGTGTTTCTCAGACCACATATCAGAGGGCGCCCCCTATGAACACTATCAACCCGACCGTCATCCCGGCCAGGGCTATGTTCTTCACCCGCAGCGCGCTGGATGGGTCGTGCCTGTAGACTATCGCCGCCGCCAGGTATGCGAATATGGCGTCTGGGACGACGACTCCGATGGCGTAGACTTCGTTCGCCAGGCCTGTCAGGAGAGGCACCCAGCTAGCGACGACAGCGAGGAGAAAGAAGAGGGCGCCAATGCGGGATGCAGTCGCCAGCCCCCGCCTCCTAGCAAGGGAGTTCACGTCCCTCTTGGCGTCTCCTTCTACGTCGGCCATGGCCTTCACCACTTCCCTCCCCACCCCTGAGAAGAAGGCTGTGAGCGCCATCATGAGAAGCAGAGAGCCTAACAGCGACCCGCGCGCCACCGCTCCGCCGTAGATGAACGGGATGGCCAGGGAAGAGGCCACGATGAGGTTGCCCCACAGGCCTGCCTTCTTCCCTCGGCTGTTGTACAACCATGATAAGAAAGCGTAAGCGGCTGCTACGACCAAGGCAAGGAGGTCGAGCGACAGGGCGGCGCAGGCCAGTCCTGCGACGAGGGTGGCAGTGGAAATCGCGTTCGCCTCTTGCATCGAGACGCTCCCGCTCGGTAATGGTCTGTCGGGCCTGTTGACCCTATCGACGTCTACGTCGTAGACGTCGTTGACCACCATGGAGTAGGCGCATATGAAGAAACCAGTCAAGAACCCGAGGGCAAGCTGAGCTGGCAGGACCGACGGCGGCTTAGACACGAAAGCGCCGACTATCACCGCGAAGCCTATCATGACACAGTTTACCGGCCTGATGAGCTTGATAGCCCCCCGGGGGTTCATCGCGTCAGAACCTGGCCTTGCTGACCTTGTAGTAGATGACCTCACCGCGCCTTTCAATCACAGCTATGATCGCCTCCTTCCCCATCTTCGCCATCTCTTTCACCGACTTCTGGAGCTCCGACATACCCTTCTCGATACCCTCGTCCAGGGCGAACACCACGTATTTCGCGGGTTTCTTGGGGTAGTCTCCGCGTTCGTAGACCCGGAGGTCTGTCCCGAACCCGAAGCCGTCCCTCACCACGTATCCTCTGCTCCTCAGGTCCCGGTAAATTATGAACTTCGTCCAGGAGTCGCCAGCCCTGCCTTGGGCGAGCTCAGCGAGCCTGTCGAAACTCACCTTCTTCCCAGACTCGGTCACCTCCAGCTTCCCGGCGTATAGCAGGTAGAGCGCTTCGTAGTCGCGCAGGGCCAGACGGCTCCCCTCCCGCGTGCCGTACCCGGACTCCTCGAGCTCCCCGAATCGCTCCCTGTCGGTGACATTCACCGTCCCATCTTCAAGGAGGGCGTTGTACGGCCTGACCTCTTCCCCCGCGGCTCCAGCTTCCTGCATCCGGTGCCGGACGCTCCGCCGACTCTATTTGAAGATGATTGGACAACGCCTCCGGAAACCCTTTAGTGGGCTCCGGTGTGTTCGCCTGTGTGGCTGGCTTCTTTTCGCTCCGAACAGTGACGTGGGAGGACGGGCGCGTGAGGATGATTGACCAGACCGTCCTCCCCAACAGGCTTTCCTACGTGGTCTATACCACACCGGAGCAGGTGGCCGACGCCATCAGGACGATGGTGATTCGCGGCGCACCGGCGATCGGGGTAGCCGCAGCGATGGGGGTCGCGCTCGCCGCACGCAGGTCAAAGGCTGCGGATGTCCCCGGCTTGGTCCGTGACCTCGAGGCGAGTGCTACGATGCTTCGCTCTACCAGGCCGACGGCGGTGAACCTCTTCTGGGGAGTCGACAGGGTCATGGCGAAGGCTAGGTCTTCGCCGTCGGTGAAGCGCGCGAAGGAGGAGCTCGAGTCAGAGGTGAAGCGGATGGAGAATGAGGACGTGGAGGTAAACAGGAGGCTCGGAAGGGTAGGGGCTGGCCTCATAAGGGACGGGGACACGGTACTCACCCAGTGCAACGCCGGGTCGCTGGCCACTGTCGGCTACGGGACCGCCTTGGGGGTGGTCAGGGCAGCCGTGGAACAGGGGAAGCTCGTCAAGGTCCTGGTCCCAGAGACCAGGCCCGCCCTTCAGGGGGCGCGGCTGACCGCCTTCGAACTGGCACACGATGGGATACCATGCACCCTGATCTCCGACACCGCCGTCGGTTACATGATGAGCCTGGGGAGGGTCGACAGGGTCGTGGTGGGGGCAGACAGGATAACCAGAGACGGATACGTCTTCAACAAAATTGGGACCTACCAGGAAGCAGTCCTGGCACGGAGGCACGGGATACCGTTTCATCCCGCTGCCCCTCGGTCGACCTTCGACCTGGCGCGGACCCACGACCAGGTGACAATCGAAGAGAGGGGGGCTGACGAGGTGGTACAAATCAGAGGCAAGAGGATAGCCCCCAAAGGGGTCCCGGTATCGAATCCTGCCTTCGACATGACACCACCGGACCTGGTCACTTCGATGATTACTGAGAGAGGGCTCCTGTCTCCGCCGTTCGAAGAGACCATCGCCGCTTCCATGGCTTAATTAGCCGGCGCCAGGCCGCCCTCGTGGGCCCGTAGCCTAGCACGGATTAAGGCGTCAGCCTTCGGAGCTGAAGAGGCCTTAGCCTCAGAGACCATGGGTTCGAATCCCACCGGGCCCGCCTGCGCAAGGACTCCCTCCCGGATTTAGGTGAGGTCAGACTTCGAAAGGAGGTTCATCGCCCTCTCATACGCCCTCATGATGTCAGTCCGCGTGACGATCCCGACCAGCCTGCTGGAATCCATGGAGACAACCGGGAGGCGACCGATCCCGTTATTGGTCATGGTCTCGAGCGCTGTGAGCATGGTGTCGTCGACGTGCGCGACGAGGACGTTCTGGGTCATCACCTCCTTGAGCGGAGTCGCATCCATCCTTTCGCGCGGAATCCTCATCAGGTCGCTCACAGTCGCGATGCCCACCAGTTTCTCCCCGTCGACGATGGGGATCCCCCTGTATCCCTTCTCGACTACCACCTGATAGGCTGCGCCGACAGAGTCGCTGGAGGAGAGCGTGACTACCGCGTTGTTCATGGCGTCTGAGACGAAAATCTTTGTGAGCAACGGGACGTTGTACTCACCCCTGTGAGCGGGGGAGTCGGAGCGTTTGGAGACCTGGCTCCTGTAGATGGTGTACCTGGGGGTTGTCACGAAGTACGCCGCAACCACTGCCACCATAGAAGGGGCCAGGAGGTTGAGAGACCCCGTCATTTCGCTCACCATGAGCATCACAGCGATTGGGACGCGCCCTACACCGCCGAACAGAGCCATCATTCCGACCACCACCAGAGGGGCCGAGTCGGGGATCCACCCTGGGAGGAACGCGTTGACCACCAGCCAGAAAGCGGCCCCTACGAAGCCCCCTATGACAAGCGAGGGGGCGAACACTCCGGCGCTCCCACCTGAGCCTACGGTGAACGCCGTAGCCACGATCTTCAGGAAGACGACCGCTACCAAGAACACGAAGAGCGGGAGGGCGAGGTGGGTAAAGTTCTCCTGCGCCAGTCCGCCGACCCCGTTGCCGTTGATCAGAATCTGAAGGAACCCGTATCCCAAGCCTAGAACCTGGGGGAAGAAGATCCCAATCGCCCCGGCGACCGCAGCGCCTACCATCGGCCTGAGGTACTTGGTGAAGGGCATCCTGGCGAAGAGGCCCTTCACGGAGTAGAATGTCGTGGTGTGCACCCTCCCCACGAGCCCGCAAATGATCCCTAGTGCGGCATAGATGAGCAGGTTCCTGGGTTCGGTGAAAGCGTAGGTGAGCCCGTTCCCGAAGATCGGGGTGAACCCGGTGTACGACGCGAAGATGATGTACCCTATGGGGGATGCGATGAACGACGGGATCAGGGCCTCGACCTCGAAGTCCCCGCCGCTGTAGAGTATCTCACCGGACAGGATGGCCCCGCCGAAGGGGGACTTGAAGATGGACCCGATCCCGGCCCCGATTCCAACCGCTACGGCGATGCGCCTGTCCTTCACAGGCAGCTTCAGGATGTCCCCGATGAAGGAGCCGAACCCCGCAGCGATCTGGGCTGTCGGCCCTTCCCTTCCTCCGCTCCCTCCGGAGCCTATCGTGAAGGCCGACGCCAGCGCCTTGATCAGAGGGATTCTCCGGCGAATTTCCCCGTCGTGCCGATGGAACGCCGCTATCGCCTCGTCCGTCCCATGCCCTTCGGCTTCGGGGGCGAAGCGGTAGACCAGAAACCCCGCGACGAGCCCTCCTATTATGGTCGCCAACGGTATGAGCAGGTAGTCCGGATGGACTGATATCGGGGCTGCTCCCTCTCCAGCGGGGTTGGGGGGGTAGAACCCTGTTATTCCGCCAAGCAGGTAGTTGCTCACTGCTTGGATGGCCACGTAGAATCCGACCGCGCCGGCCCCTGCGACGACTCCTATCATGAGGCCGACCACAACCCACTTCGCGAGATACCCTTGCTGGATGACGCGGTTGACCCGCGCTATCAATGGCGAACCGCTCAAAATATCAGAAGTGTGCTGCTGCTGGAGACCTCAAAAAGCTTCATGTGTACCGCGCGACCTTTCCGCGGCGGGGCAAAGCCCGGGATTCTGGCGGGTCTATTCCTCTTGAAGAGAGACGCCCAGGGCGTTCGACATTATCCTGCGCTCTGCGCTCCTCAGAATCTCGCTGAGCGTCGAGGGCTTCACGCCCACCACTTCGCTCAGACCGGTGAGACTGATTTTCCTCGGGAACTCGAAGTATCCCTTGGCCACTGCCGTGGACATGATCTCCTTCTGTCTTTCTGTGAGTGTGGCCTTCCTTTCGAGCGGGGAGATGTCTTCAATCTTCGCCTCCACCCCTTCCTCCTCGAGCTTCGACAGCACCTGTCTGAAGTCGCTGGTCTTTCTGACTATGAGCTTCCACGAAGCGGGCTGGGACTCCGAGTTCAAAGGGCACTCAAGACATACTATGGCGGCGTCGTTCGATGCCCTGCATATCGCTGGCCTGGACAGCACCACAAGGAGCGGGACAGAGTCCCCATCGATCTCCCCTTCGACCGCCTGCCTGACCCCCTCCGTCCTGCGGATTTCCGTCACGGCGGAGCGGACGTTCTTGGGGCCCCCTTTCAGTTCGAGGAGGAGCGACATCCCGGTCTTGTTGAACGGTTTGCAGTCCACGACGCTGAGTTTGACGCCGTTCGCTTTCGCTACCTCCTGGAGCATGCTCTCCGTCCTCACCTGGAGCGTAATCTGTCTCAGCATCGCTTAACAGGTTAGGGTATCGAACGTATATTTAACCGGGAAAGACGATTTCCAGAAGTGGAAATCACCCTATTGAATCGTTCCCCTAACGCATTAGGAACGAGCTCTTCGAGTTTAGGACCTTGTCCCGGCTCCCAGGCTCACCGCAGCCGGGCAAGCGGGACATCCCCCTGGTCAACCCTCTGACCGCTTGACCGCTTCGTATACGGACAGCACTTCGAAGAACAGCCTACGCGAGGCGAGCAGCCGGAGCGTGAAGCCCGCTTCCTCGCACGCCCCCCTCAGCTCCTCCACGTCCGTTCCATCATTGACGAGGAAGACCACCTTCCCGCTCCTGTTCACCGTGCGGAATGCTTCCGACAGAAAGGCCTTCGGGACTTCCAACGGTCTTCCTCCCTCGACCGCGACGTCTCCGGTCTCGTCCCCCTCCAGGTAGGGGGGGTTGAAAGCAACCAAGTCGAAGCATGAGCTGCGAAGGCACGCCGCCCCGTCCGCCAAGACGAAGTTGGTGTCCCGCCTCCAGTCTGTCATGGAAGGTCTGACCAGGTCCGTTCCTACCACGGTCCTGAACCTCTTCGCCAGTTCGAGGAGGTTCCCACCATTCCCCGCACCAATCTCCAGGCAGCTATCGCCTGAGTATGCGGTCAACGCCCCCCTGAGGAGCGCAGAGTCTTCTGAAGCGAGGTACGGCTCCCCGCTCATTCGGTCAGGTCGTCTTCCTTCAGGGACTTGTACTCTGCGGGGGTGAGCACCTGGGTTATGTTCTGGGTCGTATAGTAATACGCCGGGGTCCCGTCAGGCGAGGTGGCTAGGCTGTTATCAGGGTTCTGGAGCCTGTATACTTTCACCATAGCAGGCTTTATCCCGAGCACGGTCCCGTCATCGAGAGCGTAGTAACTGAACCTCTCTTGCAGGGGCTTGAACCCGACGAGCTTCCCCTTTGGCTGAGGTGAAGGTATCATGGACTGCCTCCGTTCCGGGCTGTTAAAAGGGTGCCTTGGCTACCAGCTTCTGGATCCCAGAGCTGTACTGGGCCGCCTTCTTGGGCTCACAGGCTATCCATTCGGGGACGCCGAGCTCCACCGCGGCCCTCCTCAGTACAGCCTTCCTGACCCCGTCCGTCAGCTTGAGGGACGTCTGGATGGTCGCTGCATATCCGACGAGCTGTTCGAAGGGGAGCCTCGGCTCGACCCACCTGGAACAGGCTCTCATGTCTCTGACCCTCCCCCTGCTGAAGTATCCCTCCAAGTCGGCCTCCATCATGGCGGTGGCCGCGTCCGCCCCCTCTTTGGCCATAACGGCAGAGTATTTCGCATAACCGCCGAACAGTTCGTCTGCAAGCTGGCCCAGGAGAATGACCCGCGCCCCTGCCTCACTCGCGCTCCGAGAGACGACTGAGTAGAGACACCAGAGGCTCCGGTCCATCAGCGTGGTCTCGAAGGGGAGGTCTACCCCGACGAGTTCTCGCTCCACCGTTTCAGGGGTGAGCCGGGTGGTCACAAGATCCACCCCCAGGGCGTCGGCTGCCTTGCGGGCTCGTAGCGAGTCCCATGCGCCGTCTGCGTGGGCAGTGCACGCGACGAGCCGGGTCTCTGCCGCAGCACACCTCGCCACGACCGAGCTGTCTACCCCTCCGGAAAATGCGACGGCAACCTTCTCCTCGCCGGCGACTGACCTTCTCACCGCAGCCTGGATGCGCCCCGCGAGCTCGCGGGCTGCTCCTCCAATGTGGTCGGGGCTCAGCGCCTCTTCACCTGTTCCTTGATCTTCCTCGCGACGGCTCCTCCCACCTTGTCAACCTTGGCAAGCTCGTCTGCTGACGCCTCTTTCAGGTCCTCGAGTGTCCTGAATCCGGCTGAGTACAGGGCACGCGCCCTCACCCTCCCGACCCCGCCGACCGTCGTGAGCTCCACAAGCTCCCTCCCGACACCGCTCGCCACCCTCCTCCTCAGAGTTTCTGACTGCTTCACCATGTCAGGGAGTTTGAACAGCTTGCAGAGCTCTCCAAGAGCGTGGAGGAGCCAGTCGGCGTTGTCGACCGCTCTGTGCATGTCGCCCGGCTCCACGCCAAGCCTCGTCAAGAGCTCCTCCTCCCTCCATTCTTCTATCCATCCATGGAGCGCCATGACGCTCCTCACATCCTGGAGGGCCCTGTCGTAATCGGAGAACTCCCTCGTAGTATGCCTCGCCAGCATCTCGGGAGCATGCTCTTCCATGAACGTCATGGCCTGTTCGTAGTCCTTGCTTCTCAGAGGGAACTTCGGTTCAAAGTCCGGCGCTGAGGCGACCAGGTGCAGCAGACCAGCGGTGTAGTCTCTCCCAGGCTCGGCGCGCCTCACTGCGTCCCTGAATAGGACTGCGGTGGCCGGGTCTATGTAGAGGACAGAAACCCTGGTCCCGAAGTCCGTCGCATAGAAGAGCTCTCCGTGGGACTCGAGCAGCTTCTCGGAGAGAAGGTAGCCGAGGGCCTTCTCGGTCAGCCTCGATACCTCAGCCTGGCCGGTCTCCCTGGCTAGCAGGGTCTCCCTGAAGAGGCTGTCGAGGCGACCCTTCGAGAGGCCCCTCCCCGTTGCTACGGTCGCCAGCGTGTGCGACCGCATCGACGCCTCGTCCGACAGCCTGGACTTTATCGGCTCGGGGGGCTCTTTCGTGTAATGTGCCAGGAAGTCCGCGGCGAGCTGCGAGGGGGGCGGGACCATCACCGTCTCCCCATGGTCGTCGTACTGGGGCCTCCCTGCCCTGCCTGCCATCTGTCTGTATTCCAGCACCGAAATCTCCGAGTTCCCTCCCTTTTCGACGTCGTAGCGGGTCATGTCTGCTATCACAACCCTTCGTGCCGGGAGGTTCACGCCAGCCGAGTTATGCACTACAAAGGATCCAACATAGCTAGAGTGCCCTTCAACCTCGAGGTTGTGAACCATGCCGGAGTATTGTTCGGACTCGATTTTTCTGATAGGCATGTAGTAGAAGTCATCGTCGACATGCCCTCTGTTGAATTCGCGGTTAACATCGACGGCGCGTCTGGGTTTGAGGAGGACTGTCTCAGCGAATCTATGGTATTGGCTCCCTGATATCGAAACAGTATAGAGGTCTTGCCGATGTGTCATCTTTAGCTTCCCACTCGACTTCTTCCTCGCCCTCCGGCTTACCTTGAGAGAGGGCATGTATCCCATCTTGACGAGAATTGCAAAGAGCTGCTTGGCCAAGGCTCTGGAAGTGGTGTCTAGTCTTGCCGATTTGGGACCATTTCTGGCCACGTTGCCATCTCCTTTCCAGACTCCCCTGACTAGACTTGAGAGCTTCTCAACCGGGAGGAGCAGGAACTCATGTGGAATTCTCTTCTCAGGAGCCTTGGTCCCGAACATTTCCCTGAACAGGGAGGCGAGGTGCTTTGAGCAGGCGTATACCCTCCGCCTATGTCTCGTTGTGTCTTCGACTGTGGGAACCAAGCCGAGGTTTTTGAACCATTTTACGGTCAGGGACGTGAGTTCATCCTCTTTTGTACCAAACGTGAAATATACTTGCCCCTGTGGCTCACTGAACCCTTCCGCCAAGTACATCCCAAGTTGCTCAAGGTCCCTTGAAGTCAACCCTATGCTTTTCACCTTCAGACGTGACCAATGGCTGCCGAGCGCCCCTCCTTGGTTCCGGAGGGGACCAATCCGTGGTAGAGTCAGCCTCTCCATGTCTGATACTGTCTTGATTCTTGGAAACACTACCATATCGCCCGGCTTCAAGTTCTTCGCTTCGGTCCACTCCGGCTCAGAGTATGTCCACCAGTGCCTGTTCTCCAACTTGCTATGGATAGAATGGCGTACCTTTGTGACTCTCAGAGCCCTATGCTCTGGGGTCATCCTCATTGGAAGCTGGAACCAAGGTGTCACGCGCAACAGTGGTCCATCGTACGGCCTCGAAGTCGGGCCGATGACTTTCTCGAATGTATTACCATGCGTGAGAACACGGTCGTTGACGCCGAGTTCTTGGATCTGTACCGGGCCCGGATTCCCAAAAATCTCCTCACCGGTTGGCAAACAAAGTGTCGGAGTAGCGGACAATAGTTTGATCGCCCTGGCCCTGTAATACTCTTCTACGACCCTCCTGTGCTCGCCCTCGAGTCCGGCATGGTGGAATGCAGATCCCTTGGCCACGACCTCGGCCAGGAGCCTGCTCAGGCTTGTCTCTTCTCCCGATGCAAGGATCTTCCTGGACGCCTCGGAGACCGCCTTCTTCTCGTCCGGGCTCAGATACCTCTGAGTGAGCTCTGCCGTTCTGGTCGCCAGGCTCACCGCCCTGCGCCTTGTGCTCGCGAATATCAGCGACTGGCCTCCCTCCTTCACCGTGTCCATGGCGACGTCTATGGGAGAGCCGTAGGTCGACCTGGGGATGGGCTTCTCGTCCCCGTCGGCGAAGACCACTCTGCCGTAGTCGTAGACCCCTTCCTTCAGGGGGACAGGGCGCCAGTCCATCTCGACCGGAGTTGCGTGGAGCCACTCCCCTATCGTCTTCGCGTTGCTGATGGTCGCCGAGAGTGCGAGCAGCTGCGCATCCAGGCCGAGGTGGACGACCTTCGTGAGGATCATCTCCAAGGTGGGCCCCCTCCTGTCGTTTCCTGCCAGGTGTACTTCGTCGGCGACGAACAGCCCCACGGAGTTGACCCATGACGCCCTGTGCCTCATCACCGAGTCGAACCGCTCGTTGGTGAGAACTACGACGTCAGCTTTCCCGAGGGTCTCGCCACTCGAGTCGTAGTCCCCGGTCGAGATGGTTGTGCGTATGCCGAACCTGGCCAGTTCAGAGAATTCGGCGTACTTCTCAGAAGCAAGCGCCCTCAGAGGGGCGAGATACACCACTTTCCTCCTCTCCAGCTTCGCCCTGAAGTAGGCAGACATCAGGGCGAGCAACGTCTTTCCGGAGGCAGTAGGGGACGAAACCACCAGGCTCTTCCCTTCGAAGAGCCCAGCGCGTATCGCCTGCTCCTGAGGAGGGTAGAGCTCGGTGATGCCCTTCTCCTTTACGAACTGGATTAACTCCTCTGGGGCCTTTATCTCGTCTACCTTCACGGATGCCCACCTATCATCTGGCTGCCATGAGAGTCAGGCTGATGGCTCTCTGCGCTTCCAACGCTCCCCTGCACCTCGCGATTCCATCCTAGGCGCCCAGCCTGCGGATGTAGCCCGGCTTCGACTCGTACACCATGCCTTCCCTGAACATGGTCCTTATCATCTTCTCCGCGTCTTCGTCAGCAAATTTCGCCTTCACAAGCTCCTCCTTGAACAGCTTGCGCTCGACAGGTTTCTTCTCAGGGCCTTCCAGGGCCTTCAGCACCTCGAGCGCGGACCTGAGATTCTTGGTCTCTCCAGCCGGCTTCCCGAGCTGGATCCCGAAATCGGTCTTCTTCGTCGCCGCGTCGGTGAGGATGTCCTCCACCATCCTGTTCATCAGGCCTATGGCTGCGAGAGCGTCCTCTTCAGTGACTTCATCCCTGAGTAGTACCTTCGCCCGAGCGGTCGAGATCCTGATCAGGGCCTCAAGCGTCCTCAGCGTGGGAGGGATCGAGTCTTCTGTCCCGCTCGACCTCCTCAGGTCGAGGTAGTACTCCCTTATCCTGTCCATGGCCCCCTTCGTGAGCGTCGGAGAAATCCTCTTGGCGAAGGCCAGGTACTTCTTCAGGAGGCTGAACTCGATCGGCGGAGGGGCTGTGTACGACCGGCGGGCGTGCACTGACAGGATGTGACTGGCCAGCTTCTCGTCGTCCGCGGGGGTGGGCTGGTCCCTGAAGACGAAGATGATGTCGAACCTCGTCAGCAACGGAATAGGGAGGGTCCCTATGTTTTCGATGAGGTTCTGGAACGGGTTGTACCGCCCCAACACAGGATTGCAGGCCGCAAGGATGGCCGTCCTCGCGTTAAGCGTCGCGTAAATCCCGCCCTTCGCGATTGTCACCGTCTGCTGTTCCATCATCTCATGGAGCGCTGTCCTGTCCTCAGGTTTCATCTTCTCGAACTCGTCTATCGCTGCAATGCCGAGGTCGGCCAGGACGACCACCCCTGCTTCGAGCATCAGCACGTTCTTCTCCCTGATCACGGCCGCGGAGAGGCCAGCGGCAGTGGTCCCCCTCCCTGAGGCGTAGAGGCCGCGCGGCGCGACCTGAGACGCGAACTTCAGCAACTCTGACTTCCCGGTCCCAGGATCGCCGACGAACAACGCGTTGATGTCTCCCCTCAGCTTTGTCCCGTCGGGGAGCGACGTCGCGCTCCCGCCTACAAGCAGAAGGAGAATCGCTTCCTTCTCCTGTTGGTGACCCAGGATGACGGGGGCGATAGAGTTGACGAGGTTCTCGTAGGCATCCGGTGCGGCCGCTATGTTCCTGATCAGTTCCTCGTCCTCCTTCGTCACGAGCACCTGATCCGGCTCCTTCCCCTTTACTTCGACGTGGTTGCAGTCGACCTGCGACCTGAACAGCCTCGTTCTTACCTGGCCGAGGGTGTAGTCGGGGACTGCTCTTACTACTCCGGTGAGCATCACCCTGTCCCCCGGCCTCGCCATGTTCACGATATCCCCTTCAACATTGACGTCGAAGAACTGCGGGAGCTGACCAGGGGGGAGCTCCTCGGGGAGCTCCTGGATCCTGAGCACCTGGAAGTCGACGAACTTGGAACGCTTCTTATCGAGCTCAAAGTTCCTCACCTCGCCGCAGAGCTCGCACTTCGGGGGACGCTTGAGGACCATGTCGTCCTGCTCTTGGTAGGTGAGGTGGCCGCTCGGGCAGACCCACGCCGCCTCCGTCATCATGGGCCTGAGCTCAGAAGTCCTTACCACCATCCCTGAAACGGCGAGCATGCGGTCGATGTACGAAGTGTCAACTTTCCTTAGCGGCACCAGGTCAGGGAGGTTCCTCAGCCGGACTGTCAGCTCCCGCTTGACCCTGTCGGCATAGAGAGCGTTCTCGCTCCTCATGGTCTCGAAGGCGGCTATCTTGAAAGAACCGAGGGACGAGTCAGGCTCCATGAGTAGCCTGTTCGCCAGGTCGTTGTTGTATCGCAGGAGGTCGCCGAAGTCGACGACCAGGGACTTGCCGTCTGTCGCTATGAGCTGCGAAATCTTGCTCCTGTATACTGGGGCCCCGTCCCGGTCGAGGACCGACTTCAGGAAGTCCTCGAACTGTTCTGAGAGCTTACCGCTGGTGAGCGTAGCCACTTAGCTCGAGCCCCCAAGCAGTCCTGCCTTCCACTCCTTGGAAAGTGACTGAGATAAGGCGAAGAACTCTCTCTCCTCAGGGGTGAGCTTGTCCGCCAGGGTCGAGGCTGGGGTCGACGAGCTGGAGAGCGAAAGGAGCTTGCTTAGCCTTATCCCGATAAGGTCGTAGCAGATGACCCGCAGTCTTTCCAGTTCCTCCCTCCTTGCCTTCCCCTCGGCCACGGCGGCCCTGAGCGCGCCCAGGCGCCTCCTCATCCTCAGGTAGAAATCCTGTGCCAGCCCTGAAAGCTGCAGCGGTCCCATCATCTTCTCCTTGCTGAGGGAGTTGAAGACCTCGTTCTCGAAGGGGGCCTCCGACGGCTCAGCCATGCCTTGTGCAACCAGCTCGTCCAATACCCATCTGGGGAGTTCGACCGCATCCCCCTCGGACAGCTTCTCGACCTGGAAGTCGCCGACATCGAGGTTCTCGAGGGATGACCGCATCTTCGCCCTGGCCGTCCCTAGCAGGTACTCCCTCTCCCTGCGCTCGAGCATCTGTCTCAGGGCGACCCGTTCATCGGACAAACCAGGCAACAAGTGGCCCGCCTCGATAATAAACGTTGGGCGCTCGATCGACATGAGACCTCGCTTCACTCCGTCCCATATGCCGCCTCCAGACGCCGGCGCCTATGGCGCGTCGGCGGACGCCTCGTATGGGGACAGAAGCTTTTGGCCCACCGATGTCGCCCAGGGGAAGCTGGAACGCGTCGCTGTCCTCGACAGGGTCTCCTTTTCCTTGAACGGATAAATAAGAACCGGATGCCAGTCTTCTCGGAGATGCGGAACTTCTGGGCGACGCGAGGGATGGACTAGATGCCGCTTTCAGAGATGATGTGGGTGGAGAAGTACAGGCCGTCTACCATGGCGGAGCTCGTCGACCAGGAGTCGGTCAAGCAGAGGCTCGAGGCGCTCCTACGGAAGAAAGAACAACTCCCCCACCTGCTCTTCGCAGGCCCCCCTGGCTCGGGGAAGACCACTACCGCAATGATAATCGCTAGGCAGATACTCGGCGAACCATGGCGGGACTACACGCTCTCGCTCAACGCCAGCGACGAGCGAGGGATAGACGTGGTTAGGGAGAGGATCAAGACCTTCGCCAGGTTCGCAGACAGGAGGGAAGGTGTGCCATACAGACTGGTTATTCTCGACGAAAGCGACGAGATGACTTCCGACGGCCAGACCGCCCTCCGCCGCATCATGGAGGAGAACTCCGAGCACACCCGTTTCATCCTCATCTGCAACTATTCGTCAGGTATAATCGAGCCTCTGCAGAGCCGGTGCGCGATCTTCAGGTTCCAGAGATACGGTGAAGGACCAGTGGTGGAGCACCTGAAGGCAATCGCGAGGAAGGAGCGGCTGAAACACTCGGGGGAGTCCGCGTTCGCCGCGATTTACGAAGCCACCCAGGGCGACCTGAGACAGGCGATCAACATGCTGCAGGCCGCATCAGCCACAGGCGAAATCACCCTGGACTCGGTGAAATCCGTGACCGGCGCCGCTGTGAAAGGGCGCGTAGCGGACGTCATGGAGGCGGCCCTCGGCGGCGACTTCGAAACAGCGAGGTCGAAGATGGTGGAGCTTACACGGGTCTACGGCGTCCCGGAGCGAGATTTCCTGAAGTACGCCAACGAGTCCCTGGGGGGCCTCAAGGCTCCGGAACTAGGCAAGGTCATATCCATCCTCGCCGAGTACGACTTCCGCCTCGTGCAGGGGTCGCAGCCTGAGCTCCAACTCACCGCAATGCTCGCCCAGATCTCCTCGCTGAAGGAGAAGGCAAGCTAGAGTTGGACCTCGCGCTCCCCAGGGGGGTAGACGACGTGGGGCCGGACAGGTACGCGCTCCACTCCAAGGTGAGGTCGGCCTTCGAGGAGGTGGCGCGGCTCTACAACTTCCAGCTGATGGAGCCGGCTTCGCTTGAGCACCTCGGCGTCCTCAGAGCCAAGAGCGGCGAAGCGGTCGACAAGGAGATCTACGCCTTCAAAGACAAGGGAGGGAGGGACATCGGGCTCCGGTTCGACATGACCGTGGGTATGACCCGCTACGTCTGCTCTCGTAAAGGGCTGAGGCTCCCGGTCAAGCTCGCCGCTTCCGGGGGGATCTGGCGCTACGACGAGCCCCAGTACGGGAGATACAGGTGGTCCCATCAGTGGGACCTGGAGGTGTTTGGACCTCCGTCAGTCGAAATCGACGCCGAGGTGTTGGACGCATGCTCGGCCATGCTCAGCAGGCTTGGGCTGTCGGAAGCTACGATAAAGATAGGCGACAGGAGGGTGGTGGAGGGCTTCATCCGAGGGAAGGTCGGAATCACCGACGAGACCCAGTTGGTCGATCTGATGAGGGCCCTTGACAAGGTCGAGAAGAAGACTGCTGACGAGCTGACAGGCGAATATGTGGGGAAAGGATTCGACCCTGAACAGGTGCGCGAGTTGCTAGGCTTCGGTAGCATACGCGGGCGTCCTGACGATGTCCTCTCGAAGGTCTCTGAGCTGGGCCAGGATGCGACCAAGGACCTCCGGGTCTTGGCTGACATGCTCGATTCCAGAGGTGTGCGGAACGTGGAGTACAACATGAGCATAGTGCGTGGTATTGACTACTACACCGGGATAGTCTTCGAAGCCGCGGACAACAGGAACCCGCGGCTCGGCTCGCTCTTCGGGGGCGGGAGGTACGACGCCCTTCCAAGGATGTTCGGACGGCTAGATCTCTCGGCCAGCGGGGCGGCAGGGGGGGTCGAGAGGATGGCGCTGTCCATCGCCGCCCAGACCAAGACCGCCGGGCTGCTAGTCTATGTCGCAGTTGCTGGTGGAGGCTTCGGGGCCTACGCTGCGAAGGTCAGGAGGGCCCTGATGGACGCGGGGATCCCATGCGAGGCCTCACTCCAGGATAGGCAACTGTCGAAGCAGCTAGAAGACGCCAGCCGGATCGGGGCCACATGGGCCGTGATCGTAGGTGACAGGGAAGCCAAGGCCAGGTCTGTCACCCTGCGGGACATGAAGAGGAGCACCGAGGAGACCATGCCGCTGGAGGACGCTGTCAAGCTGGCATCGCGCGCCTGAGACCTGCCGTAATCTTTAATCGAAGGCCCCCGCTCGTCTGGTGAGGCATGGAACGGGCGATAGTACTGGTGAACCTGAGCCCAGGTTCAGAAGAGCAGAACATCACTACGTTGAAGGGGACTCCGGGCATAAAGTCTGTCTATCAGCTGTATGGGCTCTATGACCTGCTCGTCATAGTGGAGGGTGCGGACGACCAGGCTGTAAAGTCCATCATAGCTGAGAACCTCAGGTCGAAGCCAGGGGTGGTCTCCACTATAACGATGAAGATACTTCTCTGAGCCGCTAATGCTTAAACGCGTTACGCCTGCGCCTTCCTGAGTTGGCCCCCAATGTCTTGGTCACAGGCTCGGCTGGCCAGATTGGCGCTGAGTTAGTCCCTCGTCTCCGTTCTCTCTACGGCAAGGACAACGTGGTCGCGGCTGTCCACGCGTCCCCGAGGGACCCGTCCGTCAGTGACGGCCCCATGGTCGTCCTCGACACCGGAGATCAAGCAGCCGTCGTGGCAGCCCTGAAGGAGTACAAGGTCGACACCGTCTATCACCTCGCGGCGCTTCTGTCCGCGAAGGGGGAGAAGGACCCTCAGCTAGCTTGGACTGTGAACATGGACGGGCTAAGGAACGTCCTCGAAGCCTCCAGGACCAACGGCGTTTCGCAGGTGTTCTGGCCGAGTTCCATAGGCGCTTTCGGTCCCGACGCGCCCAAGACCAACACCCCCCAGAATGCCCCCTTGAACCCCACGACTATGTATGGGGTGACTAAGGTCGCCGGAGAGCTTCTCTGCAACTATTACCACGCGAAGTATGGGCTCGACGTCCGTTGCCTCCGATACCCTGGCCTGATCAGCAGCGTCGCTCTTCCCGGAGGTGGGACCACGGACTATGCCGTGGAGATCTTCTATGAAGCCGTCAGGACCGGTTCGTACACCTGTTTCTTGCGTGAAGACACCGTCCTCCCCATGATGTACATGCCAGACGCCCTAAAGGCCACTGTCCAGTTGATGGAGGCGCCCGCGCCAAAGGTCCCTCGACACCTCGGTTACAATCTTGCCGCGTTCAGTTTTTCTGCCGGAGAGCTAGCGTCTGAGGTTGCGAAGCTGGTCCCAGGGTTCAAGGTGACCTATTCCCCTGACTCCCGTCAGAAGATAGCCGACTCCTGGCCTCAGTCCATCGACGACAAAGAGGCGAGGCGAGACTGGGGGTGGGAACCTGAGTACGACCTCGCCAGGATGGTGGCCGACATGCTGGCCAAGCTCAGGCTGAGGCGTGAGGGGAAAGGCGTTTAACCATACGGAGGGGCGGTTGCCATCAATGAGGAATCCTACCGCTTTTCTCGCACAAGAGTTTGGTGACCTTGTCCGTCAGGAGCTCGACTGGAAGCTCCGTATCCTTGGGGGACCGAGCACTTCATGGTGCACTGTCGACGGGAAGAAGGTCCTGATGTTCTGTTCCAACAACTACCTCGGGCTCAGCAACCACCCCAAGCTGAAGGAGGCGGCCATCGAAGCCGTCAGGACCCACGGTGCAGGCTCGGGCTCGGTCAGACCCATCGCGGGGAACATGGATATCCACGTGGAACTCGAGA
Organism: Nitrososphaerota archaeon; assembly: GCA_027386095.1. The sequence continues at coordinate 58,819 of DAHXUN010000003.1, forward strand.
AGCGCCTCGCGAAGTTCAAGGGCGCCGAAGCCTCCCTCGTATACCAGACAGGCTTCGCGGCGAACTCCGGACTGATCCCACAGTTGGCAGGAAAGGGGGACCTGATCATAAGCGACGAGCTGAACCATGGAAGCATAATCGACGGGGTCAGGCTTTCAGCTGCCGATCGCAAGGTCTACAAACACGCTGACATGGACGACCTTGCCCAGGTGCTCGCGGAGGCGGAGAAGACGGCTCCAGCTTACAGGCGCATCTTGATAATCACAGATGGCGTCTTCTCGATGGACGGCGACGTGGCGCCCCTCGACAAGGTCGCAGCCCTCGGCGCCGAGCACGGAGCCATGGTGTATGTCGATGACGCCCATGGCGAAGGCGTCCTCGGCGATGGGGGGAGAGGGATTGTCTCCCACTTCGGCCTTAAGAGGGACAAGGTCCAGGTGGAGATGGGGACCTTCTCCAAGGCGTTCGGCGTCGTGGGGGGGCATGTATCTGGTTCGAAGGACCTCGTAAACTTCGCCTACAACAAGTCCCGCACCTGGCTTCTGAGCGGGTCCCACCCGCCGGCGGTCGCCGCAGCCTGTCTGGCAGCCGTAGACGTGCTGGAGCACGAGCCGCAGCACGTCCAGAAGCTCTGGGACAACACCCGTTACTTCAAGAGGGCCATGAAAGACCTTGGCTTCGACATCGGCAACAGCGAGACCCCCATAACCCCGGTGATGGTCGGAGAGAGCGGGAAGGCAAAGAAGCTCAGCTCCAGGCTCTTTGAAATCGGGGTCTTCGCACTCCCCATCGTGTACCCGATGGTCGCCCAAGGCAAGGCAAGGATCAGGACCATCATGAATGCCGCCCTGACGAAGGAGGACCTCGACTTCGCCATAGGCGCCTTCGAGACCGCTGGGAAGGAGCTCGGCGTGGTCCGTGCTCAAGGCCATGCTTAGGCTGCGTACAGGTTAAGAGCCAGGCCTGGTGACGCGAGAAGAAGCAGGTTGACCTTCCGCTATCTCCCTGATGTGGCACTCGCCGACGTCGCGTTTGAGGCTGAAGCCGGGTCACTCGGCGAGCTCTTCGAATCCTGTGCCCTCGCACTGACTGACATCATGGTGGACCCGGCGACGCTCAAGCCCGCGGTAGCGCGAGACATATCCCTGGAATCAGACGACGCAGACAGGCTCCTGTACGACTTCCTCACTGAGCTCATAATAGCCAAGGACGTGGACTCGCTCCTCTTCAGGGAGTACAGCATAGAAACAGCACCCGACGGCCGCTCGCTCCGGGCGACGGCGCGGGGGGAGCCAATCGACAGGGAACGCCACTCACTAAGGAACGACGTGAAAGCCGTGACCATGCACATGTTCGGCATCAGGCACGAGGGGGGCAAGTGGATGGCGACGGTCGTCCTCGACATTTGAGACTTCCAAACCCTTAAAGGCTCAACTCGCAGGCAAGGAAAAGGGCAGGGGCTCTGGGTGGCACAGACAAGCTCTTTCAAGCAGCTTTCAGATTACTCGTGGGAGATCCCGCAGTCCTACAAGCCCGGGATGAACGTCCCCGCGAAGATCTATGCCACGCGCAAGCTCCTCGAAGCGATGGACACCGGCGTGATCGAGCAGGTGACCAACGTCGCCTGCCTCCCGGGGATCGTCAGGCAGGCCTATGCCATGGCCGACGCTCACTGGGGGTATGGGTTCCCGATAGGAGGGGTGGCAGCGTTCGACATCGAGGACGGGATAATCTCGCCTGGAGGGATTGGTTTCGACATCAACTGTGGGATGCGTTTGATACGGACGAATCTTACGTACTCAGAGGTCAAACCAAAGATAAAGGAGCTAGTCGACCTCATCTTCAAACTCGTCCCCGCAGGAGTAGGCGTAAAGGGGTTCCTGAGGGTCAGCGAGCCTCAGTTCGACGAGATCATGAAGTACGGGGTGAAATGGTGCGCCGAGAATGGCCAGGCGTGGGAGGACGACCCGGCCCACGTAGAAGAAGGGGGTTACATCAAGGGGGCTGACCCGTCCAAGGTCAGTCGCCAGGCCCGGACCAGGGGGATCGACCAGCTCGGGACGCTGGGTTCAGGCAACCATTACCTCGAAGTTCAGGTGGTCGACCCTGCCAGGTACTTCGACCAAGAGCTTGCAAGGCACTTCGGAATCGTCCAGGATGACCAGGTCCTAGTCATGATACACTGTGGAAGCCGCGGGTTCGGCCACCAGATAGGGAGCGACTACCTCCGCGTCTTCGACGGCGCCATGAAGAGATATGGAATCCAGGTCAAGGACAGAGAGCTAGCTTGCGCCCCCTTCGCGTCGAAGGAGGGTAAGGACTACTACGGGGCAATGGTCTGCGCGGCCAACATGGCCTTCACAAACAGGCAGATCATAGTGCAGAGGGTCAGGGAGGCTTTCTCTAGGACATTCCACAGGGAAGCCGAGGCCCTCGACATGCACCTCATCTACGACGTATGCCACAACGTAGCGAAAGTGGAGAGGCATTTCTACGAAGGCAAGAGTGCTGATGTCCTCGTGCACAGGAAGGGGGCGACGCGCAGCTTCGGCCCGGGGCACCCGGACATCCCCGCTCCATACCGGGGAATAGGACAACCCGTGATTATAGGAGGGTCCATGGAGACCGGGTCCTACCTGCTCGTCGGGACCCAGAAGGCCATGGAGGAGACCTTTGGTTCAACCGCGCACGGGTCAGGGAGGACCATGTCAAGGACAGCCGCGAGACGCGAAGTGCGCGGTGCAGAGCTGCAGCGTAATATGCTGGACCGAGGCATCTATGTGAAGGCTGCCACCATGGACGGCCTCGCAGAGGAGGCCGGGATGGCCTACAAAGACATCTCCGAGGTGGTGGAGACCATGGACAGGGCAGGGATTTCCAAGAAGGTCGTGGCGCTCCGGCCCGTTGGCAACATCAAGGGGTGAGCTAGGCTGCTCACGCTGCACCTGCTCACCGGAGGCGTGGGGCTGCTTGTCTTAGTCGGGCTGGTTGTTCTTTGGGCGGTGGTGTCAGTCCCGGTATACTTCGCGTGGAAGTTGGTCAAGGGAGACAGGGCCACCTTCGGCGGCGCGATGGGCGCTACCTTGGGTGGGGTGGTGGTCTACTGCGTCGTGTACCTCGTGGTCGCTTTCGCTCTGGGCGCGGTCTAGCGCTCACCGACGCTAGCGGTGGCTCTCCTCCTCGGCCTCCTAGGCTGGTTGGCTGCCTTTACGTGGGCATTCCACACCTCCTGGCTCGGCGCCGTCGCGGTCGTAGTCCTGGCGTGGTTCATATCGATGGCCTTGGACGTGGCTCTGACAGGCGCGTTCGGGGTCGGCTTCCCCGCCTCCTATCCCTTCTGACTCTATCCGATGTAGCCTGGCCTCTGTTCGCGCGACGACTGTGGAGCTGCCTCACGAGACTGTTCCGCCATCGCCTGGAGCTGGCTGATCACCTTCTGCGTCTCTTCGGCCCTCTCATTCAGCCTGGACGTGTCCATCGGTATGTCTAGCACCCTCGACAGCAGCTCGAGGACGGCCTTGGAGGCCGTAGCATCGACGACATAGCCTGACGTCTCCCCGAGGAGGCACGCGCCTTCCAATCCCCTGAGCGCCCCCACCCCTATGAGCAGCCCGTTCATTCCGCTTATCCCGCCGTCTTTCATCAGCGTGACTCCGTTGGCAGACAGTGCGTCTGCCATCTCCTTGCATGTTCCTGCACCGTACACCTTTGGAGACTTCGTGAATGAGCCTGTTATGTAGGCCGCCAGCGTATATACTCTCTTCACCCCGCACTTCTTCGCGAACTTCACCACCTTGTCTGAAAGCTCATACTCTCCTTCGGAGGTCGTCGGCTGAGTGTCGGCGGTGAATACCATGATGCTCCTCTTCCCCTTCATGGACGCGAAGAAGAGTTCGCCCTTGGGGGGCTCCGCTGTCCCGTCTTCCTTCACATTCACCTGAGGCGGAAACGTGGCGCTGGTGTACTCAGCGACCTTTTTCAGCCTGAGCGAGGTCACCAGGTGGTCCGCCGCGAGCTTCCCCACGTAGCCGCTCCCGGGGAGCCCGCAGACAAGGACAGGCTGCATGCCCCTTGGGACCGAAAGAACCCTCTCTTTGACCACCGTCGTGGCGCTCATTCCTCCCTCTTCCCGAGCTTCTCGCTCAGGTCAACAAGCTTCCCCTGGTCCATCACCTTGATCGATGTCTTCATCCGGAACCTCAGCCCGAGCTGCCTGAATATGGATAGCAGTTCGCCCCCTCCAATCGTTCCGTTCAGCCGGCCGGCACGAACCATCCCCGCGAGCTCTTTGATCAGCCTCTCCGTCTCGGCGGGATAGAACGAGTACGCCGTCTCAAGAACCTCGGCCCCTCTGTCGTAGAGTACCGCCTCTACCACTTCCCTGTCGGTCTTCTCCTTTCTGGGAGCCTGCTCCGCTGCTTTCAGTCTCTTCCTAAGCTCCTCGAGCTTCCGCTGCTCTAGGAGCTTCAGGTCGGTGTCTTCAGCCATTGCCTTCAGGTCGCTGGCTTCTGTCGCAATAAAACGCTTGCTGACCGGCGGCGCCCGGCGTGGAGGCCCTGCCGCATATGGTCAGGCTCCGTTCGGGGGTGACACCAGCGCAGGTGGTGCCCAGAATGCGACGTAATTCGTGGCCCTCACCTCCCTGTTCTGCGGGGATGGGCTGCCTACTACGCCGAGCGGGCACTATGGTTGGGTAATCTTGATACTCTGGGTTGGACAGCTGGTTTCGCAGGCCATGCAGAAGATGCAGTCCATCTCTCTCACAGGGTCGCATTTGTCGCTCCTGTACTGGTTCCACTCGGGGGTCCCCTGTTCGATGACTTTGTCCTTCCCGGTGCCCGCCTGGCCAGGGTTGAGCAACCATTCGAACACAAACACCGGACAGACATCCATGCAGACTCCGTCCGCGACGCACGACTCCCAGTCGATCGCCACCTGGGTGCCATGGATCCCGTTGGTGGTCGGATACGGCTTTCCTTCACCGTCGTTCCTCGTGACTCCTGCTGCCCTCACTTTGTGCCCGCTGTGTTCCCCTGTTTCTGGGAACTGGTCGGGCTTCGACAGGAAGTTCGGGTCGATCGGCGCAGACTTGTAACCTACATCACGTGTCATGACTGTCAAACATCGCCACCGTCAGGTAGTTATAAGTGATACGGAGTCTAGACGTGACAGTCGCCTCTCTCCTCATCAGGCGTGCCCAAACGTCGCCTCTCGTCCCAAGGCGACTCCGTTGCGACCTATCCAGAGTTAGACATGAGCTCGAAGCCTCCGTCGTCTCCGAGCTTGTAGACTGCGATTGGTTTTATCGTGAAGATCCCCACTTCGGCCACCCCGGGGATGGATTTCGCTCTCATCTCAAGGTCCCTCGGGTCGTCAATTGGCTCGAACAGCGTGTCTAGGATCACGTTCCCGCTCTCAGTGAAGTACGGATACCCCTTGGGAAGGAGCCTCTCTTCTGGGGTGCCGCCGAGCGTCGAAAGCTTCAGCTTGGCGCTCTCCCTGGCCATGGGGACGACCTCGACTGGGACCCTCACGCCGTTTTCGCAGAGTTTCTTCGTGAACTTTGCTTCCCCCGCTACAATCACGACGGACCTCGCGCCTCCCATGACGATCTTTTCTTTCAGCAGGGCCCCGCCTCCTCCCTTGACCAGGTTAAGTCCGGCGTCCACCTGGTCGGCGCCGTCTATTACGAGGTCGACCGAGCCCTTGAACGGTACGACCTCGAAGCCGCACTTTGCCGCCGCCATCTCGATCTGGGTCGAGGTCGCTACACCTCTGATCGCCTTCGACCTCGCCATTACTAGGGGAGACAGTTCTTCGAGGAGCGCCGCCACGGTCGAACCGCTGCCAAGGCCGAGAGTCATGCCTGGGGAGATCCGCTCGGCAAGCTCCTTGGCCACTCCCTTCAGGGCGTCCCTTGACTTGTCCATCAGCCTTCCTGCTGCTTCTTTTCGATGTCTATCTGCTCTAGCTTAGTGAGGGCGTCCATCACTTCGTCCCTGATCACCTTGACCCTCTTCTCTGACTCGCTCATCTCGGGTTTGGCCCTCCTCTCCACGACCCGCTCGAGGTCGGTGGCCTTCTCGACCTTGGGGGCGGCCTCCTTAACGGGCTGAGGAGCTGCCGGTCCGAGCCTCTGCTTCGCCACGTCCAGCCTGGACTCGATGTTCCGTATCTTGCTCTCAAAGAGGGTCACCAGTTCGTTTCGGAGCCCTTCGAGTTCTCCTACTTCGACGACCAGCTCGACGTCCTTCAATTTAGCCTGGAGGTCTTTGATCTGGTCGCTATATCGCTTGGATATCATCTCCCTCTCTTCGCGGGTTATCCTCCCCTCGCTCTCCGCTTCGTAGAGTTTCATCATAGCGGAGGAGAGGAGGTCTCTCTCGACCATAATCGTCCTCATCTCTCTCCGAGAGCGTTCCAGCTCAGCAGTGGTCACGGTGGACTCGACGGTCCTAGCTTCTGCGTCGACCCGCCTCACGGACACCTTCGCCTGCTTCGGCCTCCTGTAGAACACAACGTACGACGCCAGTCCGCCTAGGCCGAGGCCGACAATACCGGCGACCACCACTGTCAGAGCATCGACCATGCGCGCCTATCCTTGCCCGCGCTTAGGCGCTTTGGTATAAAAGCAGATTCGCGCGAGCCACTGCGCCCTCAGCGGGACGTTGCGTTGTGTTCTCGCTCTAGGTCGGCGGAGGGGATATCATGATTATGTTGTCCCCACGCACGATCAGTGTACCCAGTGAACTCGACTGTCCGTCGTCGGACACCTCTTCCGCTTTCTCAAGGGCCAGGTTCATGTGCTGGTCGAATCCTTGAAGACTCCCTCTGATGACTTTCCCTCCCTTCAGCTTGATCAAGACGACCTTCCCGAAGCTCTCGTCTAGGACCTTGACTGCCATGTCTACGGACAAGTTGTTCCCTTGAACCTGCCGTCTGGATTCATTTATTTAAAGCAGTCATGAACGCTCCCCCAGTTGAAAAGATGGGTCCTGTCACACAGAGACTCGGTAGGGATGATCGCGAAGCTGGAGGGGTCCATGGGCGTCTCCTTCAGCCTGCCGAAGTCTGCCCAGGCGGAGTGTGCGGAGCCAGAAGAAGGCATCGTCTTCGTTAAGCTCGAAGATTACGAGCTAGTGCAGTCCGGAGACGTGTTCTTCCCGTTCCTGGGGTCTCAGCCTGCCCTCGCCCTCTTCCCGTCAGTCGTGGTCGACGAGGGCGCCATCAGGTTCCTCATCAACGGGGCCGACGTGATGCGGCCCGGCATAAGGAAGATGGACGACTGGGGGGCGCCAGGGAAGCTTGTTGTCGTCAGGGAGGAGAAGAAGGGGCGCGCCATAGTGGTCGGCCGCGCGACCGTCCCAGGCGCTGAAGCTGAGTCAATGTCCAAAGGTGAGTGCGTGAAGAACCTGCACCATGTGGGAGACCGATACTGGGCCGCCCACAAATCCCTCTGATCGTTTTTACTTTCGCGCCCCCCTCTCCTTTTAAGCTGAGAACGAAATCCCCGCCCGGAGAACTATTCTCTACAACGGTGTCTAACTAATTCAGGGCCGTGACAGAATTGCTGGCGCCGCCCTACCCTTAATAATGGCCATGAGTCACGGAGAGCCACTTCAAATGTCCGGTGTGATGCAGGAGAGGAAGCTCGAAGGGAAGAGCAAGGAGATTCTTCTGAAGGCGCTGGCGCTCAAGAGCATCGAGGAGCTGCCTAAGATTCAGGAAGACGTCTCCAACAAGACCATAGTGATACTCAAAGTGACCCCGCTGGCCCAGAAGAGCCTCGAAGAGCTGAAGTCCTCGGTCGAGCAGCTATACGAGTTCGCCACCTCGGTCGGTGGGGACATCGCCAGGCTTGGGGACGAAAGGGTCGTGATCACCCCTCCGGGCGTGAGGATCTGGCGCGGGCTCCAGTAGGCCCCTCGTGTCATGAAGACCTGAGCCGCTTCCATGCAGCACGTGCGGCTACGGCGGCTCTCCGCCGTAAGCTCCAACAAAGGCGGGCGCCGGCACGAACAGATTGCGAGCCACGTCCTCCGGGCCTCCCCGTCACGGACCTGAACCAGTCACGGGGACGGACTTCAGGCCCAAGGGGCGTTGCCGGGTCCGAGCCAGTGTCAGTAGACCCTGATTGCTTCCTGGACTGCGGGGTGAATCGCGGGGACCCTGTAAATCCTCTGTATGGCGTATGCGAGGTTCTCCGTCTTCCTCTTCTCTCCGTGGTTCACGAGCACCAGCTGCAGCTTCGGTCTTACCTTGCCTACGAAGCGGATTATCTGGTTGTAGTCGCTGTGGCCGCTGAAGCCGTCCACCTTCTGGACCGAAGCCCTGACGTCTACGATCTTTATCTTGCCGTCCTGACCCATCAGGCTCGCCTGGCTCCCCCCGTCGAGGACCCTCCTTCCTATGGTCCCCTGAACCTGGTATGAGACGAAGATTATCTTGTTCTTCTCTGAGGGGGCGAGGTGTTCGAAGTAGTCGAGGACAGGCCCTCCCTCTAGCATCCCCGACGTCGCCATGATGATGGCAGGCCCTTCTCTGTACGCCTCTTCTCTGTCGCTCGGGTGCTCTACTTCGGTAAAGTACTCAGACTTGAACGGGTTCACCCCTTCTTCGAGTATCTTGGCTCTCAGCTCCCTGGAGAGATAGTCGGCATAGGAGACGTGAATCGCCGTGGCTTCCGAGATCATCCCTTCCGTGAAGACCGGCGCCTCCACGAGCACCTTGTTCTTCATGTACTGATCTATCACCAGAAGTATCTCCTGTGCCCTCCCCACGGCTGGGATTGGGATCAGCACCTTCCCTCCGTTTCTGAGGGTGCCGTTGATGGCGTTGACGAAGTTCATCTCCACCTCTTCACGTACCGGCATGATGTCCTCCTTCGCTCCGTAGGTGCTCTCGGTGATTAGAGTCTCCACCCTGGGATAGTTCCAGGTAGCCGAGTCGAAGAGTTGGGTTCTCCCATACTTGTAGTCCCCGGTGTAGACTATGTTGTGCGCGCCCTCCCCGATGTGGAGGTGGACAGTTGCGGACCCTAGGATGTGCCCCGCGTTGTTGAACACGAGCTTGATGTCGGGCGATATGTCTGTCACCATGCCGTAGGGGAGGGTGATGGTGTGCTGAATCTCGTCTCTGATGTCCTTCTGGTCGTAAATCAGCCTCCCTCCTTCGATCTGGGCGATTTTGACGAAGTCGTTCTGCAGCATGGTCATCAGAGGGAGGGTCGGCTCTGTGCAGTACACAGGTCCGTCGTAGCCATACTTGTACATGGCAGGGACGAAGCCCTGGTGGTCGAGATGCGCATGGCTCACCACTATAGCATCTATCTCTCCGGGCGATATGTCGGCCCAGTCGAGGCGCGGATAGGCGTCCCAGGGGTTCCTCGAGCCAGGATGTATGCCACAGTCAAGTAGCACCTTGCTCTCAGCCGTCTCGACGAGCACGCACGACCTTCCCACCTGTTGAAATGCGCCGAGGGTCTTGATGGTGACGTGCTCCTCTGCCGCGATCCTCGGTCTGAATATCGCTTCGCCCAGCTCCCGGTAGAACTTCTCTCTTATCTCGGACCCTGCTTTCAGCGCGAAGTATACGTTCTGGATGGCGGTGGATTTTATGTGCGGGGCCTTGCGGACCTTGATTTTCCATCCCGTATTCTCCATCGCGCTGCCGAGATCGAAGCCAGCGTCCTGAGAGAGCAGCCTGGGATTCTCCGCTTCGATGGTTATCTCGCCCAGCGCGTCGTCGAAGAAGTAGTTGGACGCCCCCGCGTCAGGAGGAACGGCCCTCTCGAGGACCTGCCTCGCGTCGCTCTCCTGCTTCCTTATCGACTTCTCAGTCCTGGTGACGACTCTCCTCTTCAAGGAGTTCACTATCTCTGAAATGACATAGCTGTTCTTGTGGAGGTAGGCTGGGTTCTTTGTATAGAGGGCTATCCTGGGGCCCTCATACTCTATCCTTGTGATCTGAGCCTCCGCTGGGATATTGTTCAGAATAGCGCTCATCAGGCTCACGCCGTTGGCTTTCTGTTCCAAGACTAACTTTTAGTTGTAAACTGGGCCAGGAGCTTGTCCTTCTCAGCTTCTGTCAGCTCGCGGAACCCTCCCTTGTCGATTATCCCTACGTCGAAGTGGTCCCCCGTCGCCACGTTTCTACTGGTGGCCGCGATTATCGCCTTGGCGGCCAGCGGGTAAGCTTTCGCCACCGCCATCCCTGCCTTGAACTCTGCCTCCAGCACTCCGTAGGCGACAGGCGAGCCGCTCCCGGTGGCTATCATGTTCTCCTGGTTGAGCGAACCGAATATGTCGACGTTGAAAAGGGAGCCACCTGTAGAGTCTACTCCGCCAACCAGCACGTCTGCTATCAGAGGATAAAGTCTCGATGAAAAGAGCATGTTCGACACCACCTGTGCCGCCGCCTTCACTGGCATCTGCCTCCTCTTCTCCATCCTGTACATGCTCGAGTAATACTTCGCTGTGTCGGTCACGTTCTGGGCATCCGCCACCCCGCCGGATATGGTCATCGCGATGTTGTCGTCGATTCTGATAAGTTTCTTGCCTCTCTTGTGCGCGATGAACCCGCCTGCTGTGACCCGCGTGTCTGTCGCCAACACTACCCCGTCGGGACAGACCAGTCCAACAGTGGTGGTGCCGTGATACCTGGCCGACCCTAGCATCTTACCCCCAGTCTGATTGTATTCTCTAGACACTTTGTCCACAAACCCCTCAGAACGGACAGACGCCGCGCCCCCTGTTGCTTATTTAATCTTTCCAAGCTCCGCGGATCTCGATCCTTCAGCGACGGGGGAACGGAGCCGAGCGTCGGGAGTCGCCCTGCCTGGGCATCCTGCACGCCCTGATACAGATTTTCGACGCACAAGGAGAAACGGAGGGCCTCCGTGCAGCCGTCTGGTGTCGGACCCTCTCCGCGAGCGTCCAAACAAGATTCCGTCATCGATGCCGGCGCGTGGCCTCGACGCGAGCTCTCCGACATCACCTCCGGCACGAGGGCGAGCATTGTGCATGCCTGCGCTCCCGAACGTGAAGAGCTCGCGGGTCTGCTCCTCTTGCTTGGGGGCGAGGCCAGCGCCCTCCTCTCATCGGGCCGCCCTTCACCCACCTCTCCGCAGAAAACGCGTTGGGGGAGCTTGTGGAACTCCTGGCAGGCCTCCCTGAGCGAGGGTTCGGAGTAGGCTCATGTGGGCTCCGAGCCGAGCACCGCAGGTTTCTACAACGCATGCGGTTTCACGGGTGCCCCTGCTGCGCCTAACGACCAGGGGATGCCCCATGCTTCGACCGGCGGTCGGCGCCTGGACGAATCCGCTATGGCAACTGCCAAGACCCCCGGCGAGTCGCCTCTGTGCGGCGCCTGACCCACCGAAGTGGCCTTAAGGCACTAGGCGAGGCGCCCCCCACATGGACCCCGGCTACCACCTAATGGAGCTCCCCACCAAGATACTGATTGGGGACGGGGTCATCGAGAAGCTGGGGGGGTTTGTGACAGACAAAGGCCCCCGGAAGACAGTGATATCGTCAGGCTCCCACGTCACCTCGAAGGTGAGGGCGACCGTGGACGGCACCCTGGATAAGAGACCTGTCTGGGTTGAAGTGACGGCGGCAGACACGCAGAACGTCGACAAGGTGACGCGCGCAGCTAGGGGGGCCGGGAGGATAATAGGGGTGGGGGGCGGCAAGAGCGTGGATGTTGGGAAGCTGGCCGCGTTCCAGCTCGGGGTCCCGTTCTACTCGGTCCCCACCAGCGCGTCCCACGACGGGATATCCAGCCCGTTCGCGTCGCTCAGGGGACTCGACAGGCCTTACTCCGTGAAGGCCAAACCTCCCGTGGGAATTCTCGCCGACACAGAGGTGATCGGCTCCGCGCCAAAGAGGCTGCTTGCGTCGGGGTGTGGGGACCTTGTGTCGAAGCTGACGGCGGTCAAGGACTGGCAGCTGGCGCACAAGGCGACCGGAGAGTACTATGGAGGATACTCAGCGAGCCTGGCGCTCATGAGCGCCGATGTGGTCCTGAACGGGTCCAAGGCCATGGGGAGATTCGGGAAAGGGAGTGTCCGCGACCTTGTGGAAGCGCTGATCAGCACCGGTGTGGCCGCTGGCATAGCCGGGAGCTCCAGACCATGCTCCGGTTCAGAGCACCTCTTCAGCCACTACCTTGACGTCTTGGAACCAGGGGTCGGGCTACACGGAGAGAAGTGCGGGATCGGGACGATAATGATGGCACGGCTCCACGGGCTCGACTGGAGGCGCGTGAGGGACGCTCTCCTGAACGTAGGCGCCCCGGTGGAGGCCTCGGCAATAGGCATCGGTGATTCGCCTGTGGTCCAGTCGTTGGTCAAGGCAAGCACAATCAGGCCCGACAGGTACACGATCCTCTCTGAGAGGAGGCTCGACGAAAGGAGCGCGAAGGCGCTGGCCAGGGCTACCGGCGTTATCTAGGCGGTCTCAGCGTTCGTGCCGGTCTTCACCGGCGCCTTCCCATCATCCGGCTGGGCCTTCCCAGCGCCGGCCCCTTCGCTCCTCTCCTCCTTCGGAAGGACCTTCTCGTTCTTGAATGTCTCCACGAAGGCGAGCGAAGAGATCGCTGGAACGAACTTGAACACGTCGTTGGCAATCCCTCTCTTGATTATCTGGAGCCCTTCGACCAGGAACAGGTCTTGCGGGACCGTCACAGTCAGGTTGCCGCCGTTCAGCTCGAACGTTGCTCTGCTCCCCTCTCCTGCCAGCCTCCTGTCGATCAGAGCCCTCACCTTGTCGCCGTCGGCTTCGACTTTCTTGAGGACTTCGAAGTCGTAGACAATGGACTTCCCAGCGAGCCTGTGGTTGAAGTCAACCTGCGCCCTTCCAGACCCGATGAACCTCACAATGCCAACTCTGTTGTCCACGTCCACGCTGTCGCCCACGGCTAGCTCGTGCTCCCTATCCCCGAATTTCCGGAGCGGGATCATGCGGAGCTGGGTCGGGTCCCTGTTGCCGAACGCCTTCTCCGGGGAGAGTTCGATCTCCTTCTTGTCCCCCACTGAGAGCTTAGCCACCTCGGCGTCCAGGCCGGTGATGAGCCACCCCTCGCCCACGGCCACGAGCCTTGGCTCGTATCTCCTCGCCTCCTCGTATATCTTAAGCCGCTTGGCCTCGGACTCCACAGTGGACTCGATGCCTTCGCCGGTATCCTTCACCCACGCGGTGTAGTTTGCGAATATCAGGCTGCCCTTCTCAAACGCCATGGATTTCGACCAGCCTCCAGGTTGGGTTTAAAGAGTTTCAGCTCCCGAAGGCGGCAAGGGTCTCTCCTATGGCTCGCAGCGTGGTCTCTACGTAGGCCTCGTTGATCTGGCCCATGCATCCGACCCTGAACACCTTGCCCGCGAACGGGCCGAACCCGCCTGCTATCACGACCCCCTTGCGCCGGGCTAGCTCCTCCCTGAACCTCGAGTCGTCAACCCCTTGGGGGTAGTACGAAGCGACGACCGTCTTGGACCTCACGGACTTCTCCGAGACCGCCTTGAGGCCCAGTTTCGCCAGGCCGTCGTATATGCCCACAGACATGCGGTCGTGCCTTTCGACCCTCTTCTCCAGCCCCTCTTCGAGAAGCTCCTCCAAAGCCTCGTCCAGCGCGTAGTAAAGCGGGAGGGCCGGTGTGAAAGGCGTCTGCCCCTTGGCGCCATACTCCAAGTACCTGTGGAGGTCGAAGTACCTGGTCTTTGGTGGGGATCCCTTCAGGTAATCTGCCACCCTATCGCTCACGGATAGCAGCGCCAGTCCAGGGGGGGCTGCGACGCACTTTTGGCTCCCGGTGATGCAAACGTCCACCCCCCACCTGTCGACAGGGATGGCGTACCCTCCAAGACTTGAGATGGCGTCTATCACCGCGAAGGCCCCACTGTCCCTGGCGAGCCTTGTGGCCTCCTCGACGTAGGGGACCGCCACCCCCGTGCTGGTCTCGTTGTGCACCAAGAACATTGCCTTGACTTTCTCATGCTGCTCCATGGCAGATTTCAGCTGTTCCAGGGTCGGAACCTTCCCGAAGTCAGACGAGACCCGAATCGCCACTCCACCGGCTAGCTCCACGGTCTCCGCGAGCCTCATGCTGAATTCGCCGAAGACAGGGACCACAGCTACGTCCCCTGGCCGTATGAGGTTCCAGACCGCAGCCTCTACCCCACCTGTGCCTGACGAAGAAAGTACCACCGCCTCTCCCTGCGTCTGGAAGAGGCGCTTCGTCTTGTCGAGGACCCCTTTGTACAGCTCAGTGAACTCATCGCCTCTGTGGTTGATGACAGGGTTGAGCATCGCCCGCATGACCCTCTCTGAAACGTTGGTGGGTCCAGGAAGCATGATAAGCTTCTGTTTATCCATGCCTGCCACCCTTCAGGTCCTTACGGATAAGCGCTCTCACTCGCTCCACTCCGCCGAACTTCTCAACCAGCCTGGCCACCTGGGCCGGCACCAGCGCTTCCCAGTCCTTGCGTTCAAGAATCCTGTCCCTGACGTTGGTGGCCGAGTACTTCTCCCTGTCTAGATACGGCACCGCCTTCACCTGGATGCCTTCTTCTCTGAAGAGCAGGAACGTCAGCGCGTCGTTCGTGAATACCCTGTCGAACTTAGGGACCATGGACACCACGGTGGACACCCACAGAGAGTGCGAATCGGCGTCCGCGATGGGTATCGCCATCCACCTTGAAGGGTCCACTCCGTTACCGTCCAGCGCCGCCTTGATCATCGCAATCCTTTCCCCTGCCGTGAAAGGGTTGTCCCTTTCATGGCTCCTCTGGGCTGACCCTACCACCACGTAGAGGTAGTCCACCTCACGCAAGGCGTACTTCACAGCTCCAAGATGGCCGAGATGGAACGGTTGGAACCGGCCAACCAGAAGACCGACCCGCATCCGACTTCGTTCGGCCCGCCCCTGCAGGCTCTATTTAAGAAGACCAGCGCCATAACTTAACAGGTCGTGGTCTGACGAGGCTCGCCATGGGCTACGTCGAAGTGGACGGCTCGCAGGGCGAAGGAGGAGGGCAGATCCTCCGTTCGGCGCTGGCGTTTTCTGCGATTGGGCGTGTCCCCGTCCGCGTGGTCAATATCAGGGCAGGGAGAGAAGTCCCGGGGCTCAAGAGGCAGCACCTCTCGGCGCTGAGGGTCCTAGCTGATGTTTTTGGCGGGGAGTTAAGCGGGGCGACCGAAGGCTCCCAAGAGGTCAAGTTCGCCCCGGGGTCCCCGCGGCGCGAAGCCGTATCGGCCGACATGGGGACCGCTGCGAGCATAACTTTGGTCCTCCAGGCCGTGGTCCCCGCGGTCGCGCTGAGCGGCTCGCGCCTCCGGCTCCACCTGGTGGGAGGGACAGACGTCCCCTGGAGCCCGACCTTCGACTACTTCCGCGAGGTTGTGAGAGCGGGATACGGGAAACTCGGTATGTGTCTCGAGGTCGAAGCATCCAGCCGCGGCTACTACCCGCGGGGCGGTGGCGTCGTCACCGCCTCCATAGAGCCCTGCGGGGGCGTCTCCGCCCTGGACATGACCTCCAGGCCCCCGGTGAAGTCTGTCCGAGTCTTGAGTCGTTGTGGCAGCCTCCCGAAGGCAGTCGCCCAGCGCCAGGCTGATTCGGCGGTCGAGCTCCTGCGAAAGGCAGGCATCGACGCGCAGTCCGAGGTAGTCGCCGCTGAGTCTGCCTCCCCAGGCACCTCGGTGCTGGTCGCGCGCGTGAGCAGCGAGGCTCTTCTCGGCTCAGACGCCATCGGGGCGAAAGGGAAGCCCGCAGAGGGGGTGGGTAGGGACGCAGCGGCGGCGTTCCTCGCAGCCGAGCGGTCGGGAGGGTGCTTGGATGCGAACTTGGCGGACATGCTGCTCCCGCTCCTCTCCATGGCGAAGCGAGAGTCGCGGGTGAAGATCCCGTCGATGACATCGCACCTTGAATCGGGGCTCAGGCTGGCGGGGCTCTTTACCGGGTGCCGTTGGAAGGTAGACCCTTCAGGGGATGGGGTCATGGTCACGGTGACCCCCGCGGGGGATGACGTCGCGCGGAACGGCACAATGTCTAAAAGGACGGGCACAGGCGCCCCGTCAGATTCCCGATGTCCTATGAACAGTTCATGCCAGGGGCGACTGCCGTCGGCATCGCCTACAAAGACGGGGTCGTCATGGGCGCGGAGCGCCGGATTACCCTAGGGAACTTCGTGAGGAGCAAGTCTGGTAAGAAGGTCTTCAAGGTCACCGACAACGTCGGTGCGGTCTGCGCCGGGATGATCGCTGACATGCAGAACCTGGTGAAGGAGGTCTCCGTCTACTCTAAGCTGAAGGAGCTCGAATCAAGGAGGTCGATGAAGCCTAACTCTGTCGCGAAGCTAATGTCGACTCTCATGTTCCAGAACAGGTACGCCCCTCTGCTGACGCAGGTCATCCTGGGGGGCATCGGCGACAAGCCGGTGGTCTTCGTCCTCGACCCGCTGGGGAGCGTGATCTCAGACCAATACGCCACAGTCGGCACTGGCGAGGAGACCGCCATCGGGGTGATCGAAGCGGGGTACGACCCCAACATGGCCCAGAAAGAGGCACGAGACCTCGCGATAGCTGCCATCAAGGCGGCGGTGGCCAGGGACGCCATGAGCGGCAACGGGATTGACATCTTGACCGTCGACAAGACGGGCATCAAGGAAGAAGGCATAGACCTGTAGGGGCGGTTCTCCTTGTGGACATACGAAGGCATCAGGGTGCGCTGGCTTGGACACGACGGCTTTGTCCTGTCTGGGTCAAGGACTGTGATAATCGACCCATTCAAGGCGAAAGGGGACTACAAGGCCGACGTGCTGCTGATCACCCACGAGCACTTCGACCACCTGAGCGACGAAGACATCAGAAAGTTCGTCACTCCGGCGACGACCATCGTCGCGCCCAAGATATGCGAGGAGCCGCTGAAGCCCTACGGGCAAGAGAAGCTTTTCGTGAAGCCTGGGTCGAGCATCGAAGCGAAGGGTGTGAAGATAGAGGCCGTCCCCGCTTACAACCTCAACAAGTTCAGGGAACCTGGCAAGGTATTCCACCCCAGGGAGGACGGCCGGGTCGGGTACATCGTCACAGTCGATGGGGTGAGGTTCTATCAGGCCGGCGACAGTGACGCCACGCCGGAGCTGAAGTCTGTGGACGTCGACGTCGCGTTCCTGCCTGTCTCTGGGACCTACGTCATGACCGCGGAAGAGGCGGCCGAGGCGGCAAAGGGGATGAAGGCAAAGGTCGTCGTCCCGATGCACTTCCAATCCATCGTGGGGACGAAGGCAGATGCCGAGAGGTTCAAGCAGCTCCTCGGCGCTTCGAAGACCGTGAAGATACTCGAACAGGAGTAGGCTACTCGGGGACGCTCACGGAGCTGATCTTCCCGTTCTCTAGCTTCACGAAGAGGTACCTGTTGTCCGCGAAGACTAGGGTCAGCTCGTTCTCCTTCTCCTCCACGGTCAGCAGGGCCTTCCCCACTATGCCGTCGAACTTTGCCATTGATGGGTCGGGAGGCTCAGCGGGTTCGTATTTCTGTGTTGCCGGACCGTCACTCCGAATACTTCGCCAGGTCTTCCTCCCCTTGTGAGGGCGCCCCCACGGCCGAGCCCGTCGACTCCCGGATCATCTCTCGTACCACCTGGTCTATGCTCGCGCTCCTCCTCTTCGCCTTCAGCTGCATCAGTGCCCGGTGGGTGTCGTCATGGACCTTCACGCTCCTGCCCATCTGCCTGTTCGCCTGCGTTGGCGCTATTAATGTTGGGAAGTATCCCTCTTTCCTCTGCGCGACGAGGTAAGCGCGCGAGGCTGTGGCGCCGAGGGACCCCCGGACCGTGTCTCCGAGTCAGCCTTCTTCAGGGTGTCTCAAGCTTGATGGGGGACCTTCATGAACTCCAGGAGGCTGGCAGCCTTCAGGCGGCACTCCATGGCTCCCATGCACAGGGAACTGGAGCTTGCTCCTCGTCTCGCTCTCGGGCACGCCGAGCCATGTCCATCTGACCTCCCTCGGCGGCGCGGCGAGCCCCAACGCCTCTTCCAATCGTCGCGTCGGCCAAAGCTCCCGCTACTCGTCGCTCGGAGGTCTCCAAAGCGCGCTGTCTTCGACTGTCTTTGACTCAGTATCGTCGCGAGATCATCATCTGTCCGGGAGCTTACTCCGGACTATGACTGGGACGGCGTTCACCTCATCGTCAGGAAATTCGGGCCAGGGCCGGGATTTAGCCTTTATCTGCTCAGCGAGGGACGGGAGAACATTGGGTTTCCTGGATGGCGTGAGGGTGGTTGACGCCACGCGGCTCCTCCCCGGAGGGTTCTGCACAATGCTCCTCTCCGACATGGGTGCCGAGGTGATCAAGGTGGAGCAGCCTGGCCTGGGAGACTACATGCGGGCAACCCCTCCTACTAGTCGCGGGAGGAGTCCTGTGCACGCGACTGTCAACAGGAACAAGAAGAGCATCGGGATAGACCTGAAATCCGCCGAAGGGAAGGCCGTGATGCGACGTCTCCTCCGAACTGCCGACGTGTTCGTAGAAGGTTTTCGCCCCGGGGCAATGTCCCGGCTCGGGTTGTCCTTCACCCAGGTGAAGAAGGTCAATGCGAAGATTGTCTACTGCTCGATATCGGCCTACGGCCAGGAGAGCGCGCTTAGTTCCATGCCTGGACACGACATCAACTTCCAGTCAGTGGCTGGGACGCTCGCGTACTCCACAGAGTCGGGAGTCCCGTTCCTCCAGCTGGGAGACATAGCCTCTGGGATGTACGCGGCCCTGGGGATTCTGGGGGCACTCTCTGGCCGCAAGAGGCCTGCATTCATAGACGTTCCAATAGTCGGCTCACTGATATCCTGGATGGTGCTCCCCGCTTCCGTCTACCTGGCGACAGGGCGGGCACCCAGCGAAGGGGACAGCCTCATCTTCGGCTCCACGCCTTACTACAACGTCTACAGGACCGCCGACGGAGGATACATGGCGGTCGCTGCCATCGAGCCCGTCTTCTGGCGGAACCTGCTGGCCGCCCTGGGCGTCCCCGAGCTCGAGCCCCTGAGGTCCGGGACTGCCGAGGAGAGGGCCCGAGTCACCTCAGAGCTGGAGCGCGTCTTCGCGACAAGGACGAGGGACGAGTGGGCCAAGGCGCTCATGGGCAGGGACACCTGCGTGACGCCGGTGCTGACCATAAAGGAGGCGCTTGACAGCGACTGGGCCAGGAGCCTAGGGATGCTGGCGAGAGTCGGACGCGAAGAGGTCCTCAACGGCCCGCTCAGGACAATCCCGCCTATGCGGAAGAGGCCCTGCACCGCGGCCCCCGGTCTGGGAGACGACACCGCCTCCATCATGAAGTCCTTGGGCTACTCCCTTGCGGCTACGCAGCGGATGAAGTCCAGAGGCGCGATCCAGTAGCTGTTACGCCCTCTGCATCAGGATGGCGAACCCCTGCCCGCCCCCTACGCAGAGCGTGGCCATGCCGTACTCCTTGCCGCTCCGGACGAGCTCCCTCGCCAGCGTCCCCACAAGCCTGGCGCCGGACGCCCCTAGCGGGTGCCCGATGGCTATCGCCCCTCCATGGACGTTGACCTTCTCCGGGTCGAGCCGCAGCTCCCGCATGGCATAGAGAACCACGACGGCGAACGCTTCGTTGATTTCCCATACGTCGACCTGATCCACACTGAGCCCAGCCTTCGCGAGCGCCTTCTTGGACGCAGGCACCGGGCCCTTCCCCATGACACTCGGTTCGACCCCTGCCCAGCCCATGGACACTATCTTGGCCAGGGGTTTGACTCCGCGCTCCTCCAGCTTCTCCTTCGAGGCGAGGACGACCATGGACGCCCCAGCGTTGAGAGGAGAGGAGTTCCCCGCCGTGATGAGTCCGCCTGACTTGAACGAAGGCTGGAGGGCCGCGACCTGCTCCATAGTCGTCCCCCTCCTTATGCTCTGGTCAGTTTCGATGACCCGCTCTTCCCCTTCGAACTCTACTTTCATCGGCAGCAGCTCGCCCCTGAACCATCCCTCGTCTACCCCATTCGACGCCTTCGCATGTGAACCCACGGAGAACCTGTCCATCTCCTCCCTGGTGAACCCTTCCATCTCCGCGAGTTTCTCCGCGGTGAGCCCCATCGAATAGCCCGTGCTCATCTGGTACTTCATGTACTCCGGCCTCGTGAGTAGCCGAGTGTTAGGCGCCAGGGCGGGGTTGTTCGACATCGGGACGTGAGTGAGATGCTCCATCCCTCCGGCGAGGACGACCTCTGAGTTCCCTGTCATGATCTCCATGGCGCCTTCTGCCGCGGCGTTCATGGACGAGGCACATGCCCTGTCCATCGCCACGGCAGGGACCGACACCGGGAGGCCGGCAAGCAGGACCGGATGCCTCCCGCCGTAGAGCCAGTTCTCCCCGGTCTGGAATGCACAGCCGGTGACCACGTCTCCGATCTCTTCAGGCTTGAAGCCCGTCCTGTCCAGGGCTTTGCGTATGAGGAGGCTCAGGGCCTGGTCCATCCTGACCGAGTTGTACACGTCTTTCTCTGGCTGGGAGGGCCTCGACCTCGAGAAAGGGATTCTAAGGTAGTCAGCCACGTATGCGTCTTTGAGCTCGACCATGTGCCCTCACTTCCCCTTGAACTCAGGCTTCCTCTTGCCCAGGAACGCGGATATCCCCTCCTTCAGATCCTCCGTCCCGAAGAGGACGCCCGCAGCCATCTCTTCCATCTCGAGCCCTACATCCATCGGGACCTCCCCCCCCTTGTTGAGCAGTTTCTTCGCCAGCATGACGGCCACCGGCGCCTCCGAAGACGCGAGCTCCTTCGCATATCTCACCGCCTGCTCGTCAGGGTCTCCTCCCTGGAGGAGCCGGTTTACCAACCCAATCTCGTGCGCCCGACTCCCCGTGACGCTTTCGCAGGCGAGTATCATGGCGGATGCCCGTGACAGCCCGACCAGCCGGCCGAGCCTCTGAGTCCCTGACCATGCGGGCACCAGGCCGCGCGTGAGCTCAGGGAACCTCAGTTCAGCGTCCTCGGTGGCGAGCCTGAGGTCGCAGGACAGGGCAAGCTCGAGGCCCCCTCCGAGGGCATATCCCTTCAGTACGGCTATCGTGAGCTTGGGGATCTCGCTCAGCCGCCTCATGGTCCGTTCTCCCTTCCTGGCGAACTCCATCATCCCTGCCGCGCTCGAGACAAATTTCGTCATCTCGAAGCCGGCAGAGAACACCGTCCCCTCCCCTGTCACTACGATAGCCCTGATCTCCCTGTCGTTCCACAGGTCGGTCAACATCCCATCCAGCCCGTCAAGGACATCGCCGTTGATCAGGTTCAGCCTTGGCCTGTCTATCACGATCTTGGCGACCCCTCCCTCGAGCCTTTCCAGGCGGATCGCCCCCCTTGCCCCGGTGGGTGCCGCCGCGTTCGCCTCGACCACCGGCGCCTCCCGACCAGGTGCGGAGTGGACCCTCCCCTCGATGGCGTCGCGGAGCCTCCCTTCTGCTATAGAGCGAGCCGGGGCGAATACACCGCACTCATACTTGGTCGAGAGCTCTTCGAGCTTCGCCTTGACCTCCGCGCTGCTCAGGTCCCTGGCGACGGAGATGGGCCCGAACGGCCTGTTCATCCCTAGGACGACCCCCTTCTCTATGTCGTCCGGCGTAGCCACCCCCTCTTCAATCAGCTTCACTGACTCGTTGATCTCGAGGGCGAAGATGTCCATGATTGATACCTTGTCGGTGGGGTCTGACTTCGGAATCTCCGCCTTCCCGTTCGACCAGTCGTAGAACCCGCGGCCGGTCTTCTTCCCCAGGCGGCCCTCCTTCACCATCTTCACGAAGGTGGTCCCCTTGCCGTACTCCGGTGAGAGAGCCGAAGCGAAATATGCGAGTGAGTCCGCCCCTACGTCCACTCCGACGAAGTCGAGCAGCTCGTATGGACCCATGGGGAGCCCCTGCCCTCTGGCGAACGTGTCAACCTCCGAGGGGCTCGCGACCTCTCGGTCGAGAAGCAGGCAGAAGAAGAGGGTGTCGGCTGCGTTAATCCTGTTGACTATGAATCCGGGGGAGTCCTTCAGCACCCTCACAGGCGTACGCCCGAGCTTCCCGCAGAGGTCGAAGACCTCCTGGGCGACGGCGGGGTCTGTCTTCGTCCCAGGAATCACCTCGACCAGTTTCATCAGCATTGGGGGGTTGAAGAAGTGCATCCCGACCACCCTCTGCGGCCTGTCGGTGGCTTCGGCCAGGTCAGAGATCTTGATGTTCGAAGTGTTCGACGCAAAGATCGCCCCTGGGGGGGCCGACGCCGAGGCCTCTCTGAGGACTCCTTTCTTCAGCTCGACCGACTCTGGAACGGCCTCCACCACGAGGTCCGCTGCCGACACCGCGCCGCCCAGGTCTCCGGAGTACGCCAGCTTCGACTTCGCGTCCTCGGACTGCTCCTTTGTGACCTTCCCCTTCTCCACCAGCTTGTCCAGGCTCGACGATATCCTCCCCTGTGCTTTCTCCAGCGCCTGCGGGAACTTGTCGACCAGCGTCACATGGAACCCGTTGACCGCGAAGAGCTCTGCGATGCCGTGGCCCATGTCTCCGGCGCCGATTACCGTCACTCTCTCGATGGCCATGGTCTGGGACGCAGGGGCAGCCGGCTTAAGGCTCTTTCCACTGGAAAGCGAGGTTACGAAAAGTAATCGCGTATATATGGCCGGGGGACAACCAATCAAATGAGCACTTTAACGCCGAGCTCGTCCGACTACGTGATCTCAGTTTCAGAGGAGCAGGAGGCTTTCCGCCAGGCCGTCAGGGAGTTCGCCGAGAAGGAACTCGCGCCGGTGACCCAGAGGATAGACAGGGAGAACCAGATGGACATGGGCCTCGTGAAGAAGGCCGCCGCGTTGGGCCTCTTCGGCGTCCCCTTCCCAGAGGAGTACGGCGGAGGGGGGGGAGACGACCTCTCTCTCGTCATCGCCACAGAAGAGATCGCCCGGTTCTCTGCGGCGTTCTCAGCGGTAGTCGGCGCCACCTATCTGGTCTCCACCCCGATCTTCTTGTTCGGGACCGAGGAACAGAAGAGGAAGTACCTCGTCCCCATCGCGAAGGGGGAGAAGATAGCCGCCCACGCCATGACCGAGCCGGGTACCGGCTCCGACGTGGCCGCCATCTCGACCAGCGCCAAGAAGGAAGGGGACAAGTATGTCATCAACGGGAAGAAGATGTTCATCACCAATGGTGACAAGGCTGAGACTTTCCTGATCTTCGCCAGGACCAGCCCCATGGAGGGGGGGAAGAGGCACCAGGGGATCACCGCGTTCATAGCCGAGAAAGGGATGAAAGGACTCAACGTCGGGCAGCGGACCGACGTCATCGGGCTCAGGGGGGACCAGCCGGTCGAGCTTATGTTCGATGGCCTCGAGGTCCCAGAAGAGAACGTGGTGGGGGAAGTCGGGAGAGGGGTGAGGATCGCCCTGACCTGCTACGACCATGGGAGAGTCGGTGTCGCGGCCCAGGGGACGGGCCTAGCCCAGGGGGCACTCGAAGCGGCGCTGCGGTATTCGACTCAGAGGCAGACCTTCGACAACTACCTCTTGAGCTACCAGCAGGTCCAGTTCAAGATAGCGGAGATGACCGCCGCGGTCCACACGGCCAGGCTCCTCACCTACTGGGCGGCCACCCTGACGAAGAAAGGGAAGGACTTCATCAAGGCGTCGTCGATAGCGAAGATCACTGCCACTGAGGCCGCAGAGAAGAACGCCCATATGGCCATGCTCATCATGGGCGCCTACGGCGTCTCCACAGATAGCCAGGTGGAGAGGATGCTCCGGGACTCGCAGATCATCAAGACATATGAAGGGACCAACGACATCCAGAGGCTCACCATCATGAAGGAAGTAGCGAAAGAGATGGGCGTCCTCGGCTGATCTACCCTCAATGCAGACAGAAGCTATGTCGACCTCCGGGGTGCCCTCACGGTGACCAGGGTCGCCGTGGTCGGCATCGGCCACAGCAGGTTCGGAAGGCGGACTGACGTCAACATAGGAGAACTCGCCTTCGAGTCTATCAAGCAGGCTATCGATGACGCCGGCGTCGAGCGTAGGGACATAGGCAATGTCGTGGTGGGGAGCGCCGGAGGCTGGTACGAGGAGTCTCTCCCCGCCGTCGTGGTCGGAGAATACGCAGGCCTCAGCGGCGCCGGGACCATGAGGGTCGAAGCGGCCTGCGCAAGCGGGAGCGCGGCGGTCAAGGCAGCCTACAACAGCATCCTTAGCGGCGAGACCGAGGTTGCCATGGCGGTTGGGGTGGAAAAAATGACCGAGGTGGATTCGCCTACCTCGGTCGAGCTCATCGGGAGGGCCGGCTCCTATACATGGGAATTCGAGAACTACGGGATGACCTTCCCGGCCTACTACGCGCTCTACGCAGTAGCACACATGAACCAGTTTGGCACCACCCAGGAGGACCTCGCGAGGGTGTCTGTGAAGGCGCACAGGTACGGCGCCAGCAACCCGCTGGCACACTTCCAGAAGGAGATCACGCTGGAGAAGGCCATGGGCTCACAGATGGTGGCCTGGCCGCTGAAACTCTATGACGCATGTCCTTTGTCGGACGGGTCGGCCACGGTGGTCTTGGCCTCAGAAGAGGCGGCCAAGAAACTGACCGACACCCCTGTCTGGATCCGAGGGGTGGGCTACTCATCCGACACAGCGAACCTCAGCAGGAGAGGTAACTACGTCGGGCTCCGGGCGGCCGTCGAAGCCGCTGCGAGAGCCTACGCCATGGCAAAGGTTTCGCCCAAGGACATCGACGTCGCCACGGCACACGACTGCTTCACCATAGCTGAGTTGATGGCCTACGAAGACCTAGGGTTCTGTAAGAAAGGGGAGGGAGCGAAGATGATCCGCGAAGGCGAGACCGAACTCGGCGGGAGGATCCCTGTCAACCTGGACGGCGGGCTGAAGGCCAAGGGGCATCCCATAGGGGCCACAGGGGTCTCGATGGCTGTCGAGATCACAAAGCAGCTGAGGGGGGAAGCCGGGAGGCACCAGGCTCAGATCAAGAAGGGACTGGGGCTGACTCACAACATCGGGGGGACGGGCCACTACGCCTACGTGACCGTCTATTCGAGGGACTGAGGCATGTCAGAAGCGCCTGCGCTGCACTCGAGGCGGCCGCTCACACTCAGGTTCGACATCCCCATATCAAGGACCCACGAGTTCTGGGACTCGTTGCGGGCCGGTAGGTTCGTCACCACCAAGTGCTCGAAGTGCGGGAACGTCTCCTTCCCGCCGCAGTCAGACTGTTCCAAGTGCATGGGGAGCGAGTTCCACTGGGTCGACCTGGGTCAGGACGCCACCCTGGTCACGTACACCCAGGTTATGACGGTCCCTGCGAGCTTCTCGGCTGAAGGTTCATACACGGTCGCCATAGCGGAGTTTCGAGGGGGGGTCAAGGTCCTCGCCTGGCTCGAGGGGGTCAGAGCGGAAGACGCAACCTCTGGCATGAAGCTTAAGGTGGAGGCGAGAACAAGGTCGGACGGAAGCCCCTACTACGTCTTCGTCCCTGCCTAGAATTCTTTCGGGACGTCCTTCATGACTTCGGCGACCCTGACGAGCCTGTCTCTATACATTATGATCTTGGGGAGGGAGCCCTTGAACCTGAGCTGGCCTTTCAGGACAGCCGACTGGATGTCTACCTCGCCCTTGGCTACCTTGCACCACGAATCGTAGGTTCCATCGAAAGAGAACTCGGCGTTCGCGCCTGGCTCAGCCTTTTTGATCGCCGTCGTCCCGTTCTCCACGGTCATCAGGTGGCTCTGGCCGGAGTCGGTGACGTTGAAGGCTATGCTCGTCTTGAACCCCTTGGTGGTCTCGGCCCACTTGGGGTCGGCCGCGAGCGTGGACTGCACCTGGGCGATGTACTCATCGCTCATGAACTTGGCCATGAGGTCGCTGCCCCTCTTGCTCGCCTTTTGAGGTTACCTACTGCACCCGACGTAAGGACAGGGGTCATCTTCCTCCCCCCGACCGCACCCCTCTCACAAGCCTCCCTCAGCCATTGGGCTGACTCCACCGTCCCCTTGACTATGACCGCCCGGGGGTTCCCGTCCACCCCGAAGACCTTCACGCCGCCGAACTCGCTCCCAAGCACCTTCGCCAGCGCCTTCATCTCTTCCTCAAGGACCGCTCCTTCGGCCATCAGGAGGAGGTACCTTTTGGGCAATCTAGGTCCCCTCCAACTCCTTCGAGTAGAACTCCAGAGCTCCTCTTCGCATGGCATAGAGCCTCGGCTTGACCTTCACTCTGATGGAGTCAGCCGTCCCGATTTCGGGGGCCCCGGAGATCAGCTTCTGCTTGTCCAGACGCAGGTACAGCGCCGAGTGCTCGTCGACGAGGGATGCAAGCTCGTCGGAGATGGCATCCCGCACCTGCGGCGGGAGCCCCGCGACGATATGCCTGAACGCCGAGGCCGCCACGTCGCCTGTAAGGTGGACCCTTATCCTGACGATCTGGTTCCCAAAGTGACCTTCGAGGGCCTCCCTCTGTAGTACGGGGCTACCGCCCAGGAGCCTCGCCACAGCGTCCCCGACCTTCTTCTCGTCCTCCGTGGCGTGTATCAGATATGAAACCTCGACTGACGCTATGGGGGGCTTCAACACCTTTCCTCAGGGGGTCTGTGCGTATAAGTTCGTGGACGAAAGGACCCCCTTCGGGCCGGCCTGCCGGGGTCAACGTTAACTATGCGTCGGTAGCCGCTCTCGGCGTGCCGCGCAAGCTGACCGTGGAAGACGTGCTGTCGGACGAGCTGAAGAGGGAGATGAACCTCGACACCGACACATTCGCGGTCCTGGACGACTGGGACTCGGTAATGAACAGCGTCTATCAGATGCCGATCGAATACGCTGGGTACACGAGGAAGGTGAGCGAGATGAAGCTGCTCAAGGAGATGATAGACACCCTGGCGGCGGCTGACTTCGACCAGGTGAAGCGGAGCGAGAGCAGGAAGAAGCAGCTGGCCCAGTTCACCAAGACCCTGAGCATGTATTACAACGTCGTGTTCACTAAAAAGGAAAAGAAGACAGGCTACGGGGCCCTGATCCACTTCCCTAAGCTAAAGTCCGACCCGGACAGGAGCGGAGGGATCGTGCTTGCGGCCAAGATCGTATTCGAAGGGGGGAAGCACGCGGTCACCTTCGAGAGGGCCAAGTTCGAGGACTTCCTGGTCGAGGTCAAACCCTACGTCAACCTTCTAGGCGACCTCTACCGCCAGACGCGAAAGATGTAACCAGGGATGAAGAGCATAGTCATCGGCGTGGAGAGCACAGCACACACGTTCTCAGCGTCCGTGGTCTCTTCCGACGGCGAGATACTCTCGAACCCGAAGTCGGTCTATAAGGCGCCTCCGGGGGGTGGGATCCACCCATTCGAGGCCTCCCAGAACCACCTTGCCGCGGCGCCTTCGGTCCTATCTGAGGCGCTCCGCTCCTCAGGGGTGGGGCTTAGCGACCTCTCCGCGGTCGCCTACGCCATGGGCCCCGGGCTCGGCCCCTGCCTGCGCGTCGGCGCCGTCGCCGCCAGGACCTTGGCCGCTTCCATCGGAGTCCCTCTCGTCCCTGTCAACCACGCCGTCGGGCACATAGAGCTCGGGTGCCTTCTGACAGGGGCCAAGGACCCGGTGGTCCTCCTCGTCTCCGGGGGGCATACAATGATCATCGCCTACTCTGGACTGAGATGGCGGATCCTTGGGGAGTCGCTGGACCTAACTCTCGGGCAGCTGCTCGACCAGTTCGGGAGGCACCACGGCCTGGCATCCCCCTGCGGGCGTGCCATCGAGGAATCGGCGTCCAGGTCCAACCACTATCTCAGGCTCCCGTACTCGGTGAAGGGGAACGACGTCTCATTCTCAGGGCTCCTGACCGCGTCGAAGTCCCTCCTCGACGCTGGGGCCTCCTTCGAGGACGTGGCGTACTCTCTTCAAGAGACCTCGTTTTCGATGGTGGCCGAGGTCACCGAGAGGGCACTTGCGTTCACGGGGAAGAAAGAGGTCATGATAGTGGGGGGGGTGGCTGCGAACAAGCGCCTGTCGCAGATGATGTCCGCCATGGCTGAGAGGCACGCGGCGAAGGCCCTGTCGGTCCCCCTAGAATACAGCGGTGACTGCGGCGCTCAGATAGCTTGGACCGGGGTCCTCGCCCACGGGAGCGGTATCGAGGTCCCGGTGGCCGAGTCGACGGTCAGGCAGTCGTGGAGGCTCGATGTAGTTGACATCCCCTGGCGAGGCTGAATGGGTCCCAGGCCGTCTCCTCTATAGGGGGGCCGAGGCGGATGTGGTGCTGGGCGACTGGCAGGGCCTCCCGGCCGTGTTCAAAGTCAGGAAGCCGCTGACCTACAGGCTGGCATCCCTCGACCAGGAGATCCGGCGTCAGAGGACGGTGCACGAGGCTGAGATGATACGCCATGCGAAGCGGGCCGGGGTCGCGACCCCATTCCTCTACCACCTCGACCTCCAGGCGTCCACCATGGTCATGGAGTACATCGGCGGGAAGATGCTCAGGGACCTGGCGGGTCACATGGCGGAGAAGGACGTGGAGGGTCCGTTCTTCAAGTTCGGGGAAGGCGTCGCCCGCCTCCACGCGGCGGGGATGATGCACGGGGACCTCACCACGGCCAACGTTGTTTCCAGGGAGGGGTCCCTCGTCTTCCTGGATTTCGGCTTGGCCCATCGCACCAGCAGGCTGGAGGACCACGCCGTGGACCTCCGTCTGATCAAAGAGACGCTCGTAGGTGCCCATCCAGGGATATCTAGGGCAGCCCTGGACGCCTTCTTCAGGGGTTACGAGGCCAAGGCCGGGACTCCAAGGTTCCGGAGGGTCCGCAGCCAGCTCCGGAACATCGAGCGGAGGGGGAGGTACGCCCGAGTCGCATGAGACGAGGACCTGGCGGGCAACGTTTATCAGTCAAACCCGGAGGACTCGCCTGAACTTCTGAAGCATGGCCAGAATCCATTCGCACAGGCACGGCAAGTCTCACCAGACCAGGCCCCCCAGCAGGAGCAATCCGAGCTGGGTGACCACCACCCCTGACGAGGCAAAGAACGTCGTCCTCAAGCTCGCCAAGGAAGGGCTCACCCCGAGCAAGATAGGGCAGACGCTCAGGGACGACTACGGTGTCCCGCTGTTCAAGCCCCTGGCGGGGAAGTCGATCGGGAGGGTCTTGGCAGAAGGCAAAATCGCGCCGAAGATGCCCCAGGACCTGCAGGACTTGATTGAAAGGGCCCAACGGGTTCAGAAGCATCTTGACGTGCACGGCAGCGACAGGAAGAACGTGCATTCTCTCGAGCTCATCGAGGCAAAGATATACCGGCTTTCAAAATACTACAAGGAAAAGGGTGTCATTTCGAAGGACTTCAAGTACGCCGCCGTCGTCGCACAGCTGGCGTAAAACGGGGGCGGGCCCGTGGCCGACATCGAAGGGCTCACCGCGCGATACAGGGCCATGGCCCCGAACATCCTGAAGATAGCCACCGACGGGAAAAGGATCCTCGTGGTGACGCACATAGACGCGGACGGCTTATGCAGCGGGTCGGCCGTGTTCGCGTCGCTCAAGCGCAAGGGCGCCAACGTCGCCCTACGCACCGTCCCCGACCTCGACGCCAAGACCATCGGGTCACTGAAGGGGCTGGGATACGAGTTCCACATTTTCACCGACCTGGGGTCAACCCTGGTCACGGAACTCGAGGGGACTTTCGGGAAAGACTTCTTAGTCATAGACCACCATCAGATCTCAGAGGCTGACATAAGGAGCCCAAACGTTGTCAACGCCTGGGCTTACGGCTTCGACGGGGGGAAGGAGGCGTGCTCCTCGGCTATGGCTTACTTCTTCGCTGCAACCCTCGACCGGGCCAACGCGGACCTCTCGCCTCTAGCTGTGGTGGGGGCCGTAGCAGACCGCCAAGATGCGGGACCTGGGAGGTCGCTGACAGGGCTCAACAGGGCCGCGCTTGCGGACGCCCAGTCGCGCGGGCTGATGTCCGTGACCACTGACTTGATGTTTACCGGGCGAGAGACTAGGCCGGTCCACGAGGCGGTGGCCCTTACTTCCACGCCTCTCCTGAAGGGGCTGACAGGGAGCAGGGACGCGGTCCTCGCCCTTCTGCACCAGTCCGGGCTCCCTCTGAAGGATGGCGGGTCCTGGCGCACCGTTTCATCCCTCTCCAAGGGAGAGAAGGAGAGCCTCGTCGAAACCCTCGCGGCAGCCCTGGGCTCCCAGGAGGGCGCAAGCGACGCGCTGGCGGGTATCTTTGGGGAGGTGTACACGCTGCGGTTCGAGGACGCCTTCACGCCGCTGAGGGATGCGAGGGAGTTCGGGACGCTCCTGAACTCATGCGGGAGGATGGGCGTTCCGGGGATAGGAATCGCGATCTGCCTAGGAGACAGGTCCCACGCCCTGAGCGCAGCCATGAAGTCCTTGTCAGAGTACCGGGGAGGGATAAACAAGGCACTGAGCGGCCTCGCCTCGGAACCGTCGAGGATGGAGCGGCACGGCAGCCTCGTCTTCGTGAACGGGGAGGGGCTGGTGGACGAAAAACTGTTGGGCCCAGTGATCTCCATACTCACCTCGACCCCCGAGTTCAGAGACAAGGTGGTGGTGGGGAGGGCGACGGGGCGGGACGCAGAGGTCAAGATATCCTCGAGGGTGGGGGACGCCTTCGCAGGGGAGGCGAACCTGGGCTTGGTGATGAAGGAAGCGGCAGAGGCCGTGGACGGGGTCGGGGGAGGCCATGAAATGGCCGCGGGCGCCAAGATACCTTCATCGAGGACGGAGACCTTCTTTAGGGATGTGCTGGCGAGAGTTGCCGGTTGAAGACCCGGGTAGAACTGCGGATCGGCTGCAGGGACGGCTCGACAGTAAAGGGCCTAGCGTCGGTCCTCGCGCCTGACAACGAGGGCGCGCCGAGGGGGATGAAGCTGGCTTCGGCGGTGGAGGCGGACCACCTGACGTTCACGGTCGAATCCGACTCCGCCTCCAGCTCTCTATCGACCGCCCTGGCAGTCATGAGAGACGCGACGCTCTTCCAGGAGGTATGGCTTTTATCGGAACCGAAGCGGGGTTGAGGCAACCCGATGCTAGACGTAAAGCTACTGAGGGAGGATCCAGAAGTGATCAGGGCCGATCTCAAGAAGAGAGGGATGCTCGACAAGCTGCACCTCGTGGACGACGCCATCAAGGCGGACTCCGAGTGGAGGACGGCCAAGACCCGGGCGGAAGCGCTGCGCCACGAGCTCAACGGCGCCAACAGGGTCATCGCCGACCTGGCCTGGAAGAAGCAGCCCATAGAGGCTGAGCAGTCGAAGGTCGCTGAACTCTCGGAGCGCCTCGACGGTCTCGCGAAGGCCCAGGACGAAGAGCAGCGGACCCTGGAGAGCATCCTGATGTCATTCCCGAACATCCTCCACGAGAGCGTGCCGGTAGGGAAGGACGACACAGAGAACGTGACCGTCCGGACCTGGGGGACGGAGAGGAGGTTTGAGTTCGAACCCAAGGACCACGTCGAAGTCCTCGCCAACCTGGGGATGGTCGACATGGAGCGCGCTGCCAAGATCTCTGGTTCCCGGTTCTTCATCCTCAAGGGGGACGCGGTGAAGCTCGAGCATGCAATCATGAGGTATGCCATCGACGCCGTCTCAGCAAAGGGGTTCATCCCGGTGGAGCCTCCGTTCATGATGAGGCGGCAGCCCTACGGCGGGGTGACAGACATGAACGACTTCGGGCCGGTCATCTACAAGGTGGAGGGGGAGGATCTGTACATGATCGCGACTTCGGAGCACCCTCTGGTGGCCATGCACTCCGACGAGATACTATCCGGGAGGGAGCTCCCGCTGAAGTACTGCGGCTTCTCGCCCTGTTTCAGGGTCGAGGCCGGCGCGCACGGAAAGGACACCAAAGGGATCTTCAGGACCCACCAGTTCTACAAGGTCGAGCAGGTCGTCTTTTCCCGCCCGGAGGACAGCTGGGCCCTCCACGAGCAGCTGATTGCGAACGCCGAGGGGATATTCAGCGGCCTGGGGCTCCGCTATAGGGTGGTCAACGTCTGCACCGGGGACATGGGGACGGTGGCCGCGAAGAAGTACGACCTCGAAGCTTGGATGCCAGTCCAGGGGAGGTTCAGGGAGATGGTGTCGTGCAGCAACTGCACCGACTACCAGTCTAGGCGGCTGAAGATAAGGTTCCGGGACAAGCAGAACGACGCGACCAGGTTGGTCCACACCCTGAACTCCACCGCCGTCACCACCAGGGCCCTGGTGGCTATCGTCGAGAACTTCCAGCAGAAGGATGGCACTGTGACAATCCCGGAGCCCCTTGTCCCCTACATGGGGGGGGTCGACCGCCTCCAGCGACGCTGACATTATAAGCGAGATTCGAAAGGGGCGCTTTAGTTTGCCTAAGAAGGTGGCGAAGGTCAGGGACAAATGGAAGCTGAAGTCCTGGGTCACAGTGACAGCGTCCCCCTCATTCGGGAACGCCCCGATTGCGCGCGTCCCTCTCACAGACGTCGAGAAGCCCGCCGGCAGGGTCATAGAGACTACCCTCTACGACATACTGAAGCAGGACCCTCAGCACTACGCTTTCAAGCTCTTCTTCCAGATCGACAGAGTCGAAGGCGAGACAGCCTACACCGTGTTCAAGGGGCACGAATATTCGAGGGAGTTCCTCAGGAGCCTGATACGCAGAGGCTCATCTATGTCTGACTTCATCAAGGACTACGCCACCAAGGACGGATACGTCGTCAGGGTCTACTGCACGGCGCTCTCCCAGGGCAAGATGAACACCTCGAAGAAGCGCGACCTAAGGCTGATCATGGACAAAGTGATAGGCGAGAAGGCCGCAGGCATGAACTACGAAGGTTTCGTCCAGGAGCTGGTGCTCCAGAAAGTAGCGTCGGACGTCTACAACGAGGCCAAGAAGATCACCCACCTGAGGCATGTAGGGGTGAGGAAGAGCAAACTTATCGCGAAGCCGGAGCCGCGGAAGGTCGAGCAGCTAGCCCCTCTTGCCGCTTGACACAATCTTCAAGATGTCCCTGTTCTGCAGCGAGTAGTCTCCAGCCAGCCTCTTCCCTGTCCTGGCGTCGATCGCATATAGGAAGCCCTCAGCCAGGTCGCTGTGCACCGTCCGAGCCAGGTCCAGCGCTGTGGACCCGCCCCTCATCACGAAGGCGTCAGGGAGCACTTTCCCGTCTTTGTCGGTGAGCTTAGTCTCGTCCTCCACCGGGAAGACCACTATGGCCTTCAGGAGCCCGAAGAAGGCCTCGTTGACCGCCTCTTGGACTCCCGTCCCACCGTAGACTTTCATCACCTTCTCTTCCACCATCTTCAGGGCTGCTGCCTGGGCCCCAGACAGCTTCCCCGGGTCCGGGACCTTGAACCCCTTGTCCCCCGGGGCGTACGCGACGAGGCCCCGCTCGGCGGCCCTGCGCAGCATGAGCTCCGCCTCGGAAGCGCAAGGGACGACCCGCCTCCCCGCCCCCCTGAGTCTCTCGATGTTCCTGTACGACGTCGGAAGGTCCGCCTTGTTGGCTGCGACCAGGGATGGCTTGGTCAGCTTCCTCGTCTCCACGACGAACTGCATCAACTGGTCGTCCGTCCAGCCGCTCGGTTTCTCCGTGCGGAGACGTAGACGGAGAACAACGGCCTCGACGTCTGCAAGGGTCACAGACAGGCCGGAGAGCCGCTCAGCCAGGTGGTTCGTCACCTTCCCCCCGGTCTGTTCCAAGGACCGGGCAGCTTTCTCCCAGTCCCTCTTCAGGATGCCGTACATCCACAGGTCGAATTCGTGTTCGACCATCTCGACGTCCTCGGCGGGGTCATGGGCCCCTGGGAGGACCTTCCTCCCTTCGAGGTCGGTGGAACCTGACGCGTCGACCACCTGGATCAGAGCGTCCGCCTGCCTCAGGTCGTCGAGGAACTGGTTCCCCAGCCCCTTCCCAGTGGATGCGCCCTCCACGAGGCCCGCGACGTCGATCACCCTCACGGGGACCAGCCTCCTCCCCCCTATGCAGCTCGATCCCCTGGGGTTGTCTACCACTCCCATCTCCTTGCACACGCACTGCGTGGCGATGTTTGCCACGCCTATGTTGGGCTTGACCGTGGTGAACGGATAGTCCGCTATCTGTACGTCCTTCATGGTGGCAGCTGCGAAGAAGGTCGATTTGCCGACATTAGGTTTGCCGACGACCCCCACTAACATGCCCCCTCCGCCGGGTCCGCCGGTTATAACATCTCAGGGGACGGTCAGCCTGCGTGTCCAGGGTCCTGGTAGTGGGGGGCGGCACCGCGGGGGCGGCGGCTGCCGAGGAGTGCGCAAAGCAAGGGATCGACGCTACGGTGATCGACCGCCTGGACGAACCGGAACCGCCATGGACGTCATGGCCAGACTTGATGGGTCTCGAGGGCCAGAGCCGTACGGTCTCCAGTCCTCTCCATCAGGCGCGTGCCTCTGCCTCGATCTTCGGGACCGAGGTAGTAGCGGTCCACAATGGGGAGGTGGTCGCCTCCAACGGGTCGCGCTTCCGCGCCGACTCCGTGGTCATCGCTGCTGGCTCCTCCTTCGAGCCGCCCACAGCCCAAGGGATCCGCAAGCATGGTTCCTTCGTGCTGGACTCCGCTGCTCGGTACGAAGAGTTCGGCTCGGCCAGCGCCTCAGCTGACCGGATACTCATCTGTGGCGAGGGCGCGAGAGGGCTGCAAGTCGCCGAGCGGCTCGCTGCCAGAGGGGCGAGGCCTTCCCTGATGGTGTCGTGTTGGCAGCGGGGGAGACCAAGCCCGCCGGTGCTGGGTGTCGTCTCTGACGCGGCCCGTGCGAGGGGGATAAGCCTCGGTCAGGGGAGGGTCAGCAGGGTTGTCGGCCTCGCCCGCACGGAGGCCGTGATAGCAGGAGGGGACGTGGTCCCTTGCGATGCCCTCGCGTTCATCCCCAGGCGGGTCCCTGTCGCCATCCGCCTCGCCGCGCCGCCCGGCCGTAGCGGTGGGGTCCTGGTCGACAGGTACCTGAGGGCGAGGGCGCCTGGGGTCTTCGCGGCTGGTGGATGCGCTGAGCTGGACGGGTCGCTCCCGCCTAGGGCTACGTTGGTCGATGAGCCCAGGCTGTCTGGGCGGACTGCCGGCGCAAACTCCGCGGGCAGGAACATCACCATCGGCTCGGTCCGCTCCTGGTCTCTGTCGGTCCTTGGGCTGAGGTGGTCCAGGACTGGCCCAGACGCGCCGACGTGCGAGTCATTGGGCATGGACGTCCGGGAGGTAGGGCGGCGGTGGAGCGGCTGTTCGGCTTGCAGCCTGGTCTATGAGCGCGGTACCGGGAGGGTGATCGGCGCGGAGGTGATCGAGCCAGCAGACTCCCCATCGGGCGGCCTCGGCTCATCAGCCTCAGGCTCAGCCACGCTGAGGTCCTTGGCTTACGGGCACCATGGTTCAAGCGATATATCTGCGGTGTCAGACACCGCTAGGCTGGGGCTTACGTCATGGTCAGGGTGCTAGTCTGCGATCAGATAGATATCAAGCGGCTCTCGCTTGGGCCGTCCTTCGAGGTGGATTACAGGCCGGCCCTGAGCAGGGAGGAGCTGCTCTCGGTCGCGGGCAACTACGAGGTGTTTGTCGTGAGGAGCAGGACGAAGGTCGACCGCGAGGTCCTAGAGAGGGCGAACCGGCTCAAACTCGTCGCCCGCCCTGGGACTGGCCTGGACAACGTTGACGTGGGTTTCGCCAAGGAGAGAGGCGTGGCTGTGGCGAACAGCCCCGAATCCTTGGTGGAGGCAGTCGCCGAGCAGGTGGTCTTGGCGATGCTCGCCCTAAGCAGGAAGCTGGTACAGGCGGACACGGGGACCAGGTCCGGCAAGTGGGAGAAGAACGCCCTGGTCGGCAGGGAACTGAGGGGGAAGGTCCTAGGGGTGGTGGGGTTCGGCAGGATCGGACGGCGCATAGCCGAGATAGGTAAGACTCTGGGGATGACCATACTGGCCTACGACGTCGTCGCCGTCCCTCCGGACGTCACGCGGCCCCTGGGCGCAAGGATGGTGCCGCTCGACGAGCTCTTCGCGTCCTCTGACTACATAACTCTCCACGTCCCCATGACCCCGGACACCGCGCACATGGTTGACGCCCCGCGCATCGCCACGATGAAGCAGAGGTCCGTGCTGGTCAACATGTCGAGAGGGGGGGTGGTGGACGAAGATGCGCTGGCTTCGGCCCTGAGGGCGGGGAGCATCGGCGGAGCAGCCTTGGACGTCTTCGAGAAGGAACCTCCGTCGGGGGCAATCCTCTCTGCTCCGAACGTCATCCTCACCCCCCACATCGGCGGGCAGACAGAGGAGGCTCAGGCGAACGCCATCGAGGTAATCGGGGAGAAGGTCAGAGCTTTCTTCAAAGCCCCCTGAGACGCCCCGGGAACGTTTATTTGCCGACCGGGAACGAGGCGTTCAAATGCCCATGTACAGCCAGATCTCCAAGACCTGGCAGCAGATTTTCCATGAAAAGGGAGGGGACATGAAGACCAGGGCCGTCGAGCTCAGGAAGCAGCCCGCTGCTGTCAGGGTGGACCGCCCCTGGAGACTGGACAGGGCCAGGGCCCTCGGCTACAAGGCGAAGGAGGGGGTCATAGTGGTCAGGATGCGCGTTTCACGCGGCGGGATGCGTAAGCAGCGGCCTACGTCTGGGAGGAGGCCGAAGCACATGGGGGTGGTCAAGATAAAGTCTGCCGTGTCCTCTAAGCAGGTCGCTGAGAGGAGGGTCCAGGAGAGGCACCCCAACATGAAGGTCCTCGGGTCCTATCCTGTCTGGGAGGATGGAATGCACGCCTGGTATGAGTGCATCCTTGTGGACCCGCTGAATCCTGCGATCAGACGGGACTACGACTACAGACGGGCGCTCGGGATAACGGTCTGAGCTTACCTTTTCATCTCGCTGCTGTGACCGGGGAACACCTTAGACCCTGGATCGACATAGGCTTTGGCGACGTTCACCGCCACGGCTGCCTGCGCGTAGCCCGTCGCAATCAGGTTCAGTTTTATCCCGTCCTGGGGACCGGCGACGTCTCCAGCCACATAGACCCCGGGGATGTTGGTCTCCATCTTCCCGTTAGTCCTGATCTCTCTGCCGTCGATTTGTAGCCCCCAGTCCTTTATCGGACCGAGGTCCGCCCTGAACCCTATGTTGACGAGTATTGCGTCGATGTCCAGCACCGTCTCGGCCTTCGACCTGTTGTCGAATACGACCGCCTGGGTCACATTCGACCCGTCCCCTTTCACCTGACTGACCTCATAGAACAGTTTGAGGTCTACGTCCGACTTCATCAGCTCTGCGACGCTCCCCTCGTGCGCCCTGAAGACGTCCCTCCTGTGCACCAGCGTGATCTTCTTCGCCGTGTCCTTCATGTTCAGCGCCCAGTCAACAGCCGAGTCCCCCCCGCCCACGATGAGCAGTCTCTTGTCTCGGAAGGCGCTCTTGTCTTTGACGAAGTAGTACACCCCCTTCCCTTCGTAGTCCGCCGCACCGCGAGCTTCTAGCCTGTTCGGTGAGAAGGCCCCAACCCCTGCGGCTATGAGAACAGCCTTCGAGTAGTGCTTGGTCCCCTTGTTGGTCTCGAGTTCGAAGACGCCGCCGTCTCTGTGGAGCGATGTCACCCTCTCGCCGAGGGCCACAGTGGCCCCATATTGGAACGCCTGTTCGACCAGGCACTTGACCAGGTCCTT
This sequence comes from Nitrososphaerota archaeon, assembly GCA_027386095.1. Next base: position 96,519 of record DAHXUN010000003.1, read on the forward strand.
CGCCAGTATCTTTGAGTATCCGGGGACGTCGAAGATGTACTTCTCAGGATAGAGCACCGCGACCTGCCCTCCGGGCTCCTCCAAGGCGTCGATTACCTTCGTCTTCATCTGTCTGAGTCCAGCGTAGAACGTCGCGAACAGGCCGCTCGGCCCGGCGCCTACAATCGTGATGTCATAGACGTCGCCGGACATGGAACTCGGCCCTGACCTCCGGGCTCCATGTATAAGCATTCGTGGGTCAGGCCAATCCTGAGGCTATGGGGTCGTCGGGTTTCAGGACTTCACGAAGCAAAATGGTGGCATACTGCCCTCTGGCGAGTGTGAAACGGAGAATTGCAGTGTCCCCCTGGACGACGAATGCTCCGTCTTTCATGGCCAGATGGGGGCGCCTGAACCCGCCCTCTGACGACACTTCCTGCATCTCTTTGACATAGAACGAACGGGGCTCGACACCCTCTGACGCGAGTGTATCGCGGACACACAAATCGAACCTGGAGCCATAGTCTCTGTAGGCGTAGCCCACCAGCTGGACCAAAGGGACCGCCCCCTCAGTCGGCGCCTCCTTCACCCCCCTCACGCCGTAGACCGTCAGGCCTTCGGGGCCGCGTTCTCCCCAGTTGTCCCCAGCGGCGTACTTCGAGATATCCTCCCCCCTCTCAAGCGCCGAGCTGAGGGTCTTGTTGAATATGAACGACTGATACGCTTGGACGTAGAGGCGCCTAAGCCTGACCGGTACCGCCCGCAGCGCCCCGACCCACTCTCCGGGCCTCGCCGCGAGCGCCCTGGCTACTCTCCTCTCCACGTCATTCCCCTGGGGGAGAAGGTCCAACAGCTCCCTGTATCTCCCTGCCGCGGCCGCTTCCCTGGCCTCGGGGCTCACAGCCAGCAGGATGCCCACCGCCTGCTCGAACTTGCCCTTGACCAGGGCCCTCCCCACTTCGTGGGTCCCACGGCCTGACGCCCCGAACCTCTGGAGCCCGAAGTAGTTCGGAACCTTCCCTGCCGCAGCGAGCTCGAAGGCTTCTGAAGCCCTCGCTCCGACCTCAGGGCAGCACCCTCTGACAGTGACCTCGAACTTGTTCGCCAGAACCGAAGAGTGCGAAAGGGGCCGGGGGAGGAACCCGATGCGGGTCGCCGTGAACCTGCCTCCGTTCACCAGCGCCGGGCGCTCAGACCTCAGGCTGGTGGGAGTGGCGTACTGGACCGCGACGGCTCTGCTGTCTTTCATCCCGGCGTAGCTCACCCTGCTCTTCAGGATGGAGGCGAGCTCTGAGGCCATATGCATGGTGTCGATGGACTCCTTCTGTACCCTGTACAGGGGATACCTCCCATCCGCCCACTCGGCGGTCATCCTGGACGTGTCGATTACTTCCTCGACATGGAAGTCATCCGGGGCGCTCTTGACCCTCCCCGCACAACTGGGACCGCCAGTCGCATAGCACAGAATCCCTCCCTCCCGTTCTGCTTCTGCGGACTGCATCAAAGGAGTTTGAGCTTCCCTGTGATCGCGTCGACCTCCGTCTCGGGGGCCGGACCTACCGCCAGGCAGGTGGTCGTCCCAGGCTCCACCTGTGTGAGCCCCCTGTCTTCCACCAGTGCGGCGGGGAGTCCCGCGCTCTTCGCCTTGCGGAAGAGTTCTCTCAGCCCCTCTTCAGAGTCTACCTTCAAGACGATCTTGGCCTGACCCGACTCCTTCCACCGTCCGTACCATCCAGGCCTCTTCTGCTGCGCCGCTTCGGCGGCAGAAAGCGACGCGTGCGCGGCCTGGGCGGCGACCTTCCCTCTCCCCATCCCGAGATCAGTTCGGACGACGATGGCCTGTTTCATGCCTGGTGTTTGCCAACGGTTATTACAAGTCCGATTAAGCCTTTAGAGTCCTGGCCCTTGTCCCGAACCTGCGACGTCGTTGTGGCCGGCGGGAGCATCGCGGGCCTGGCCTTTGCTTCAGAGGCTGCGAAACTGGGGCTCAGCGTCCTGGTGGCCGAGGAGCACCTCGAGGTGGGCGAGCCCGAGAAGTGCGACGGCCTGGTGAGCCTGAGGGGCCTCAGGAGGTACGGGTACCCTCCTGGGGCGGAGGTGGTCCAAGACCGGATCGATTGTGCGGTCTTGCACTCTCCATCGGGGAAGCGCTTCACAGTCAACGCCGATGGGCTGGACGTCGTCGTGCTCGACAGGAGCGCCTACGACAAGCAGGTCGCGGCCGCCGCAGAGGCTGCGGGGGCGTCAATCATGACCGGGCGTAGGGTGGGAGAAGTAACTGAGACAGGCGACTCCGTCACTGTGAAGGCGGGGGACGAAGAAGTCCAGGCGAAGTTCCTCGTCGACGCCACAGGGCCAGCTTCTAGCCCGAAGCATGGCATCCTGCCAGCGGCGAAATACGAGGTCGAGGGGGAGTGGATAAGGGAGCACGTGGTCGAGGTCTTCCTGGATGCCAGGAAGTATCCAGGATTCTTCGCATGGGTCATCCCTTTCGGGGAGCACAGGGCCAAGGTCGGCGCAGCTGGGCGGGGCGTCAGCCCCTTCAGGGCTCTGGACGGGTTCCTCGAGGGTCGCAGTACGACGGTGCTCAGGAAGGTGGCTGCGCCGATATACATCGGCGGACCGGCTCAGAGATTCGTCAGAGGGAGGCGGATATACGTAGGCGAGTCTGCCGGGCAGGTCAAACCCACCACCGCGGGTGGGATAATGACATCCATCGCCGGGGCTGCGGCAGCTGCCAGGTGGGTTTCATCCAGCATACACGAGGGTCGGCCGTCGTTGCCGGCCGGCTACCAGAAAGAGTGGGAAGGGGACTTCATGAAGGAGATGAAGGCCATGCTGAGGCTGAGGGGGGTATTCGAGAAATTGTCGAACCAGGATCTGGAGGGCGTCTTCTCGGTGCTAGCCGCCTCCAAACTGGCCCAGAAGCTGTCCAAGACGGACTTCGACTTCCACGCAACAGCCCTCCTGGGCGCCTTGGGAGTACCTGGGCTCCTGAGGATTGCAGGGTTGGTGGCTTCCGCAGAGGTGCGTTCTCTTCTGTTAGAGCGGTGAAGCCGGCCCCCGCGCAGCAACCTATATCTGTCGGGCCAGAAAGGGCTCTCGAGAAATGTCGCAGGGCGTCGTGTCTCTCCCTCTATGCAACTCGTGTAACAGGCCCATAAAGCCTGCCGAGAGGGCAGTCCACTTCAGCTGCCCGAACTGCCATGAGACTGTGATATGGAGGTCTGAGAAATGCAGGAAGTTCTCAAGGCGGTACAAGTGCCTCAACTGCGGCTTCGAAGGGCCATAGGGAAGACCCCTTGGGTTCTTACGTAATCAGGCTCAAGCTCCTCCCTCCGGATACAACAACAGACCATCAGAAACTGGTGCACTCGGTGGCCGGGCTGCTCCCGGCGGCAGCGCAGATCAGGGCGCACAAGGTAGAGCCGATCGCTTTCGGCCTCTCAGCCGTGATTCTCGATCTGGTCGTCCCCGAGGAGGAAGGCGCGGTCGACAGAATCGAAGAGGCCGTGTCCAAATCCCCGCTTGTCAACCAGTGCGAAGTCATCGGGGTAAGCAGGATGTCCAGCAAGCTCCCGCCGCGGTAGCAGCCACAGAGCTGCGTCGTCTGATACCTTTTATACCTCGGGGTCCCCCCGGCGTCAGCCGTTCTCCCGCACGGTGATGGACTGATGAGATTCCCTCTTAGATACACAGCATACGAATGGATTAAGGAGAAGAAGAGCACTACGGACGAAGACATCCTGGATGCTCTGAACAAGAACGGTAGCAGGTGCTCTCCGGACGAGCTTGACAAGGCGCTGATGCAACTCGAGATCCTAGGCCTGATCAGCATAAGGTGGGTCTCCAAGGACAAACGGCGAGTGGAGTTTCAGGACAAGCCCGCCGAAGACCTCCGCATGCCACGGATAAGAGAGTAACCGAACCGATAAATCGGGCGGGTGTGGGCTCATCCACTCATGGGCGTAGACTTCGGTGACGCCATACCGAGAGAGAAGATACAGCTCGAGGACATCGCCGGGTGGAAGCTCGCCGTCGACGGGTACAACACCCTCTACCAGTTCCTTGCCATCATCCGTGGGATGGACGGCGGCCACCTCAAGGACAAGCAGGGACGGGTCACTTCCCACATCTCTGGGCTCTTCTACAGGAACGTCAACCTGCTGGAGCTTGGCATGAAGCTTGTCTATGTGTTCGACGGCCGCCCCCCCGAACTCAAGATGGAGGAGATCAGGAGGCGTTCTGAGCAGCGGAGGGAAGCCAAGGACCAGTACCTCCGCGCCCTCCAGGCGGGCGAGATGACTGAGGCGAGGAAATATGCGGAGGCCTCCACGGTCCTCAGGAGGGAGATGGTCGCCGACGCGAAGGGGCTCCTGGACGCGATGGGGATACCGTGGGTAGATGCCCCATCCGAGGGCGAGGCCCAAGCGTCGGTCATGGCGATCGAGGGGACAGTGAACGCCGTGGCGTCCCAGGACCACGACTCCATCGTATTCGGGGCGCCCGTCCTTGTGCGCAACGTCACAGTATCGGGCAAGCGAAGGCTCCCGAGCAAGGGGATCGTGATCAACGTGGTCCCGGAGCGGATAACCCTCAAGGACGCGCTGACCGCCACAGGGCTGTCCAGAGAGCAGCTGGTCGACTTCGCGATACTGCTCGGGACCGATTTCAATCCTGACGGGTTCGCGGGGGTAGGGCCGGCCACGGCTCTCAAGTACCTCAGGAAGTATGGCAGGCTGGAGGAAGTCAAGGAGCTCGCAGGCCCCCTGCAGGAGGTCAACTACCAGGAGATCCGGAAGCTTTACCTCGACGCCCCCTCGATCAAGGGGGTGCGCCCCGAGTGGAAGCCTCTCGACAAGGAAAGGGTCGTGTCCTTTCTGGTCGGGGAGCACTCCTTCTCCAGGGACAGGGTCGACGCCGCCATAGCGCGGGTGCAGTCTTCGAGTGCCGACTCATCCAAGACGGAGACCCTGGAGAAGTGGTTCGGCTGAGCCGCTCTGAGCCGGACTTCATGCCTCTACGTTTATCAACTTCAGCCGGAGTTCGTCCTTAGTTGGCGAAGTCGAAGGCCAAGGGGCCCGCAGAGTCCGAGATGACCACCGCCAGACTCATGATGCCGACCGACGCCAACGTGCTGGGGAACGTCTTCGGGGGGGCGATCATGAGATACATGGACGAGATAGCCGCTATCGTCGCCTGGCGCCATGCAGGCAAGAACGTGGTCACAGCTTCCATCGACAGAATGAACTTCTACGCTCCCGTCTATGTCGGCGACCTGCTGATACTCAAAGCGGCAGTGAACTATGTCGGTACCACTTCGATGGAGATCGGAGTGAGGCTCGAGGCCGTGGACCCGTCCACCCGCAAGGGGACGCACACCGGGTCCTGTTACCTGACCTACGTGGCGCTGGACGAGAAGGGCAAGCCGACCCGCATACCGCCACTCAACCCGGTGACCAGCATAGAGAAGAAGCGATTCAACGAGGGCCTCGCAAGGCGGAGGCTCCGAGAGGCTACCCAGGCTGTAATGGACAGCAGCTGAGATGCACCTCCTCTTTTGATTCCGGGCTCAACAAAACTAGAGCATCCTGCACATAGGGGCGACCCACCCACGTCCGGCTGTTGCGCGACATCTCTGAGGCCTTCGGGGCAGGCAAGATGAGAAGCGGAAACGCGGCGGTCTATCAGCTGAAGGAGCAGTTCGAGAAGTTCCCCTCTTCCCCGCACAAAGTCGAGGCCTGCGAGTCTATCGCGGCCTGCTTCCTCCAGCTCGAACAATACGCCGACGCAGGCGGCTGGTACGCGACGGCGGGGCGGCTGATACTCTCGGAGCCGAGCGCATCGCCGGCGGTCAGGGCGATCAGCGCCCTGTTCGAGTACGAAAGGGCCCTGTGCTGCTACCGGGAGAGCGACGACGAAGAACGAATCGCCGAGTGTTCCGTCCTGGTCAACGAGCTCAGGCGGGAATGCGCTTCAGCCTGAGTCCCGTCGCTCGTCTTCCTCTGCCTTCGCCTGCATCCTGTTGGCCGTCTTCACGTAACACTCTTCGCAGACAGGCTCGTCCCTCGGTCCGACTTTGAATGTGTGCAACGCCACTTCGAGCTCGGTGTCGCAGAAGTAGCACTTCGGCTTCAGGACACCCCTCTCCTGGCCGCATACACCCTCCTCCTGACTAGCTCCCCTCTCCCCTTGTAATGCCACACCTCTGCGTCTCCGTTCGCGTTCTTCCCCCACTCCGCAAGCTCCCCGAGCTCCTCCTTGGTCGCCCTCGCCCTCCCGCTCTTGACCTGAACCAGCAGGACCTTGCCATCCTTGGCTGCGAAGACGTCGACGGCCCCGTGGGAGGCGGCGCTCCTGGATACCATCCAGCCCTCTTTCTTCAGCTTCGACATCGCCTGATACTCGCGGGATCTGCCTTTTACATAGTTGCTATTCACGTGGAGCCAGCTCCGACAAGTGCATGAGTTCTGCTTTCGAACCACCGGCTGGAGTTGACTGGTATTTGGGGAAATCGGGCTGAACACGTGGACGCTGCAGGCTGTCTGGGCCATGGATGCCACGCCTGTGCTCCATGGCCGCCATGTGCACACTCTCGATTCACACTGATTGACCTCGCCGGCTGTCGCAGGCGAAGCACAGAGCGAGAAGCAGATAAAAGCCAACCCTCACGGCCGCCTGCGAGCCGACCGGAGGACGCTAAAACTGCGCGCACCCGAGGCCGGCGACCTGGCAGACTTAAGACGCGACGATTTCCACCCCTGTTGAGCTTGGAAGCGGTAATACGTTCCCTAAAGGCGACGGAGGTAAGATTCTCTGAGCAGCTTGAGCGTCGTGACCGGGTCATCAAGGGGAGCAGGGATGTCATCTCGGCGTCCTCACGGGCGATTATATCTGTCCATCTGGGAAAGATCAAGGACGGCGAAAGAGAGCTTTCGAAGGCGAAGTCGCTGCTGAAAGAGCTCAAACAGGACACAGACGGCTCCTTGTCGAGGTACATCATCTCCCCTGAAACCGAGGTGGTGGAGGCCTCCGTCGTAATCTCACTCGTGAAGGGGAAACCAATCCCTCCGATGGAGAGCATCGACTCCTCCCCTGAGGCGTATCTGCTCGGACTTCTTGACGCGGTGGGAGAGCTGAAGAGGCTGGTGCTAGACTCGATCCTGGGGAGAGACCTCAAGGGCGCAAAGAAGTACTTCAAGGTCATGGAGGACCTATATGCTGCATGCTCCCCCCTCGCCGTCTATGACCATGTCGTGAACGGGGTCCGGAGGAAAATCGACGTGGCTCGGATGCTCGTCGAGGACACCAGGGGCCTGCTAGCCGAGGAGATTGGCCGGAACTCTGTCAGCAGCTCCATGGCGCGGCTGGAGAAGAAGCTCGGGCGTCCGACTTAGAAGTCCTTCAGCAGCCTGCTCGTCTTGATGTCTGGGTAGGGGGAGTCGAGGCGCACCACCTTGAGCTTCATTCCTCTCTGGGCCGCCTCCCTCGCGATTTCCTCCTCCATGTGATACTGGTCGTAACCTAGGGCGACCACGTCGGGACCCGTCCTCTCGAGTGTGAGGTAGATGTCCCCCTCGACTCCTAGTACGGCGGCGTCGACGTACCTGAGGGCCGAGAGAAGCCTCGCCCTGTCCCCCTCCCCAACGAGGGGCTCCCGATTCTTCCTCTTCCTGATCGTACTGTCCCGGGCGACGGAGACCACGAGCGCGTCTCCCAGAGCCCGGGCCTTCTTTATGGTGTACAGATGCCCGTAGTGTATCACCTCGAAGCCCCCTCCTATGAAAACGACCTTGATCGCCCTCCTCCCGCGCGGAGTCAGCTCGGCCCCATTGCTCCCGAGTCTCACCAGCCCGAGCCTCGACAGCTTCTCGAGTTCGTCTCTTGCTTCCTTCGGCCCAAGACCGAGCCTCGCAGCGAGCTCCCTTGCCCCCGCGTTCCTCCCGGTGACCCGCAACGAATACACGGCAGCGAGGACCCTCTTGCTGTTCATCTGTCACCAGTCTATCTTTGCCACGCCTGCGAACGCCAGGGAATCCAAAAGCCCTTCGGCGTACCCGATGCTCAGCATGGCCATCTCATCCTCTCCATTGGCCAAGAAGCTCTCGGCGTCTTTCACGTAGAGCTCTGCGTTCTCCACAACGTGCTCGTACTGCCCGCCCAGCTTCGGTTTAAGCGTCCCAAGTGCCTTCCTCGTCTTGGCCACGTATCTCGGGACCAGCACCTGAGCGGTTTTGAGCACACCATCCGAGTTGCTCCTGACATCCCTATCCGAGAGGGCGAATATGGCCGCGACAGCTTCGACCTCGGAGAAGTGCAGCCGTCCCGGGATTATGACGCTGTGGGGAGGCTCTCCATACTCAATCTTGGAAAGTTCACCAATGCTCCCGGCGGCTGACTTGTATCCTCCGCGGCCGAGCCTCGAAAGAACGATGGCGAACGTCTTCTCAGACACCACCCCGCGCTTGAAGTTCGCCTCGGCCAGTAGCAGCCCTGCCATGGCGGCCCCTGGGGCCACCCCGTCTCCGCTCTGGGCATCGTACTCGAGTAGGAGAAGGGTATGTGCGCCCTCCAGCAGGTTTGAGTGGATGATGTGGTAGGCTTGGGTCAGCTTGCCCACTGACTCCCTTGTCACAGTGACAGTCCTGGAGAACTTGTACGAATGCAGTCCGCTTTCGCTGGCGGCCGAAGAGGCTATGGTCGCCGAGTGCACGACGCGGCTTTCGATTCCCTTTTTGATGGCCCTCGCCCTGAGCTCGTTGTGGGTGGTTGCTATCATCGGGTCTCCCAGCGTCGCTAGCGCGACGCTCTTGTTCGCCGCCTCATCCAATATTCTGCTCCCACTCTCAACGAATTCCCTGTCCACGACTGTCAGTTCCTTCCCTGTGGCCTTCGCAATCTCCCTTAGAAGGGCGGGCTCATGGGGCGCAGTGTAGTATTCGAGGTATACGACATCGGCCGCCTTCAGCTCGTCGATCGCTTCTAGTGATGCTCCCCTTGACCCGAGGCCCAGTCCGACAAATGTGAGACGGCCCATGGGTCTGCCCGACGCGGCCCATTATATCAATCCAGATTGGCTTCGTGGGGCGCCCATCCCCTGCTATGATGCGTCGACCGTCTATCAAGTGTCGCTTGGCTGGTCGATGGCATTGAGAACCCTTTTAATTCCGGCCAATCGGCCGCACCTTCGGTGGGCCCTTGGCTCAGCCAGGTTAGAGCGGCTGGCTCTTAGCTAGCTGTGGGAGTCACCAGCATGCCGTGGGAGGCGCTAAAGTCGCCCGCGAATTCGAATCCCACAGGGCCCGCCACCACACCTTACGTCAGTCCACAATCCTGTCGGTGGTCCCACATCTCCCAAACCTGAGAATCGTCACGTTTCCTTATTAGCCCAACTCCGTGGCGCAGACTTTGAGATAGTTGTCGCTCAAGACAGAGAGGACTGCCAAGTTCCCGTTCCCAAAACTGGACGCCGAGGCTAGGACGGGGAATTTCGAAGAAGTCCAGCTTCCCTACACCATGGAAGAGGCCATGGAGGAGGCCAGCCGGTGCGTCACCTGCGGGAATCCGGTATGCATGGACGTGTGTCCGCTCCAGACGGACATCAGGGGCATGTGCGAAGCCGTGTCTAGGGGGGACCTGGCGACCGCCTACCGCAGGATACGCGAGACCAATCCTCTCCTGGGGACCACGGCCCGCTGCTGTCCTCAACTGGACAGTCTCTGTGAATCTGCCTGCGTCATTGGGACCAGAGGAGAACCTGTGGCCTCGGGGATGATACAGCGTTTCGTTGCCGACTGGGAGAGGGCCGTGTCCAGGCAGCCTGACCCCGTCTTGAGACCTCCTTCCGGCAGGAGGGTCGCGGTGGTCGGAGGGGGCCCGGCGGGCCTCGCCGCGGCGGAGCTGCTCACGAGGTTCGGTCACTCCGTGACCATCTACGACGAACTCCCCAACCTAGGAGGGACAGCCTGGTACGGCATCCCGGACTACCACCTCCCCAAGGACGTCCTCCGCTACGAAGCGGGAAGGATAGTGGGGATGGGCGTGGAGGCGAGGACAGGCACGAAAGTCGGGAAGGACGTCAGGCTCGACGACCTCCGGGCAGACTACGACGCCGTGCTCATCGCCACGGGGGCCAAGGATGTGCCGAAGCCCGACACCCCCGGGTCTGACCTGAAAGGCGTCTACGACGGGTACCGGTTCCTCGAAGACGTCTTCGTCGAAGGGGTCGACAGCTACCTCGAGCATCCGAGGTACGACCTTGGAAAGCGCGTCCTGGTCATAGGCGGAGGGGACAGCGCCCTGGACTGCGCCCGGACCGCCCAGAGGCTGACGGGGGGCGAAGTCACGATTGTCTACCGGAGGACAGAGGCAGAGATGCCGGTCGACAAGATACTGATCGAGGAGGGGAAGGAGGAGGGGCTTCGGCTTGGGTTCCTGCTCTCCCCGAAGGAGTACTCGGGGGAGGGGGGGAGGGTGACCAAGGCGACCATGTCTATGATGAAGCTGGGCGAGGTCGACGCCTCCGGGAGGAGGAGCCCTGTGCCCACCGGCGAGACCGTCGACCTCGAGTGCGACTCGGTCATCGTCGCCATAGGCCGCGGCCCGAACTCGTTCATCGGGAAGCTGGCCGGACTCGAGCCCGGCCACAGGAGCGGGATCGCTATCGACGACCGTTCCATGACCTCGCTCCCAGGCGTATTCGCGGCGGGGGACGTGGTGACTGGAGAGAGCCTGGTCGTGAAAGCTATGGCCAAGGGGAGGGACGCAGGCCAGAGGATTCACGAGTACCTGCTCGGGCTCGAGGTTAGGCACGTCTCCCTCTACGATTACTACTTCACAAGGCGGACCACCGGGCGGTACTACCGCGAGATGATGGACGGCAAGGACGAAGCCCCTCTCCCGGACTAGCCCAGGGTCCTCCCCCGGCAACCCCTCCGCCCCTGAAGTGCCGTCTGGGGGTCCTGATTCGACAGTTATCTAACTTCCCCCCCATCCGACTCGGCGTTCGCTCAATCTTATATCCAGTCCTTGTATGGACCCCTTGCGCGTGAAGTCGAAAGATGCCGTGGCTGGCATACTGATCGCGATTCCGTTCCTTGTGTATTTCGCCATCCCAACATACAATGTGGTGAACCCATTGTGGGGGGGAGTTCCTTTCTTCTGGTGGTATCAGACCGTCTGGCTTGCCATCAGCGCCGTATTCTTCTTCATCGCGGCTTTGTTACTAGGGAGGAAGGGCTGACATGATGGCTATAGACGGAGTGATCGCCTTTCTCTCGCTGTTCGTCGTCTTCGTCGCCCTCGGGTTCTTCGGTTCACGCTGGAGGCGGGGCGACATGAACAACCTCAGCGAGTGGGCGCTCGCGGGGAGGAGAATGGGGACGTACCTGGTCTGGTTCCTCGTCGGTGCGGACCTCTACACAGCGTACACTTTCATCGCGATCCCGTCCGGGGTCTATGCGAAGGGCGCCATATACAATTTCGCAGTCCCCTACGTCGCTCTGACGTTCGGGATAGCCATCCTGTTCATGCCGAAATTCTGGCGCATCACACGCGAGAAGGGGTACATCACCGGAGCCGACTTCGCGAAAGGGACATTCAACAGCACGACTCTGGCCATACTGATTGCCATAGTAGGGATCGTCGCCGAGCTCCCCTACATCGCGTTGCAGATAGTCGGGATGCAGGCCATCCTGACCACGATGCTGGCCGGGGTGTCAAATGTGACGACCGACTCAGAGATATCGCTCATCATCGCGTTCATCGTCCTCGCCGCCTTCACCTACACGAGCGGGCTCAGGGGAGCCACCCTCACTGCGGTCCTGAAGGACATTCTGATATTCGGAGGGGTCATAGCAGTGATAGCGGCGGTGGCCATCGGCGGGGGCTTCTCCGCTGGCTTTACCGCCAAGCCTGTTTACTCGACATTGGCTCCGGCGCTGGAGAACGCCTACTGGAGCATATTCATCGTTAGCGCGCTGGCGCTCTACCTGTACCCGCACGCAATGAACGGGGTCCTCAGCGCACAGGACGCAGAAAAGGTGAGGAAGAGTTCCGCGCTCCTTCCGATCTATGGCATAGGGCTCGGACTGCTCGCGCTGTACGGGGTCGTCATCTATGGAAACTCCGCGGCCCTTCACTTCGTGAAGGCGAACGGTGGGAGCGGCCTCCTTGTCGTCCCATCTATAATACAGAGCGTCTTACCGCCTTGGGCCGCAGGTATAGCCTTCCTGGGGATTTTCATCGGGGGCCTCGTCCCGGCCGCTATCATGGCCATCTCCCAGGCGAACCTACTCACGAGGAACATCGTCAAGGTCTTCAGGCCCAACCTGTCTCCGACCAGAGAGACGCAGATAGCGAAGTGGGCCTCCGTCGCCTTCAAGTTCATCGCCCTGGCTTTCGTCTTCGTAGTCAATTCGACATACGCGGTCCAACTGCAGCTCTTCGGGACGATACTCGTGGTCCAGACTCTCCCCTCAATATTCGGAGGCCTTATCACGAACAGGCTGAACAAGTACGGGCTCATCGTCGGCCTGGTGGCGAGCGAGATTCTCGGAATCTACCTGATGGCTGACGCGAACAAGTTCGGCACGTGGTCGACCTCGTTCTTCAACACCCCGCCCTTCGGGGCTTTCTATGTAGGCGCGACAGCTCTGGCCCTCAACTTGGTTATAGTCCTGGTCGCGACCCTGGTATCAAGGCCCAAAGCCGTCGTGGCGCAGGGCGTTTAGTGTAAGTAGCCGTCCTTCCAGGCGGTCGGAGAATGAAGGCCGCGCAGTTCGAAACGCCTGGGGGGCCGGAGGTCCTCTCCTACAGAGATGTCCGCGACCCCGAACCGGGTGCTTCAGAGGTCGTCCTGCGCGTGTCCTTCTGTGGCGTCAACAGAATCGATGTATGGGCACGGAGCGGGAGATACAAGACGTCTCTGCCGCACATCCCGGGGACAGACATCTCCGGCGAGGTAGTAGCATCAGGGCCGGGGGTCAAGGGTACCCTGCCTGGGGACATGGTCTTGGTCTATCCTGTACTCTCCGACGGGTCGTGCGTCTATTGCCGCCAGGGCAGACAGAACCTCTGCCTATCCAGGGGATTCGTCGGAATCGCGACAGACGGAGGCTACGCAGAGCTCGTCAAGGTCCCAGTTGACAATCTAATCCCTCTGGGCGGCCTGGACCCCAAGACCGCTGCGTGCCTCCCTGTAAACTTCGGGACGGCCTGGAACGGCCTCGTGGGGAAGGCCGGCGTCCGCGGAGGGGACACGGTCCTGGTCTGGGGGGCCGCCGGCGGGCTGGGCCATGCGGCGGTCCAGGTCGCCAAACACCTCGGAGCGACCGTCATCGCCGTGGTGGGCGATGATAGGAAGAGTGGGTTCGTGAAGTCTCTGGGAGCAGACTCCGTGGTCGTCTTGAAGTCTGGCGACCTCGTAGAGAAGGTCCGCGCCCTCACCGACGGGGTCGGCGTTTCGGTGGTCTTCGACCACGTAGGGGGGGACACGTGGCCCACCAGCCTCGACTGCCTCGCGAAGGGAGGGCGGATGGTGACGCTCGGTCTCACTTCGGGGGCCAAGGCAGAGTTAGACGTCCGCAGAGTGTATCAGGATGAGCTGAAGCTGATGGGGGTCTACGGCCAATCCAGGGAAGACCTGAGCGCGGTCATGACGCTTGCTGCCTCAGGAAAACTGAAGCCCGCTGTATACAGGAATCTCCCGCTCAGCTCGGCGAAGGAGGCCCATGAGATTGTCGAGTCCCGCGAGGTGCAGGGGAAGGTCCTCCTGAGCCCCTGAACACAGCAGGGTTTCGCTTCGTTTATAGGCCGAGCCAGGTCGACTTCCGTACGTTGTACACCAGCACGGTAGTAGACGACGAGGCCCACGCCATGACGGTCATGAAAGGGATGGAAGAAGCGTGGGGGCGCAAGGACGAGTCGTACTTCATCGAAGTCCTCAGGAACGAGCCGAGCCTGGTCCTCCGTGTCCACGCCGTCTGCATCCTGGCGGAGGTCGGAGGGGAGGGGTCTGTCCCAGCCCTGGCGGACGTCTTGCTTCATGATCCCGACCCCTTGGTCCGCCATGAAGCGGCTTTCTCTCTTGGTCAAATCGGGCTCTCGGAGGGGAACAAGGCGCTGGCCAAGGCGGTAATCGAAGACAAAGACCCAATCGTCAGGCACGAATCAGCGGCCGCCCTCGGTTCGGTCGGGAGCCCCGAGTCGGAGGCCGTCCTCATGGAGGCGGAGTCTGACCCCGACGAGATGGTCAGGAACTCGGCGAAGGCGTCCCTCTTCAACATAAGGTTCCTGAAGCAGTACTCCTCCTCAGGGGAGACAGCCAGGGACAGAGCCCCCAGACCCTAGCCTCCAACCCTTAAGTCATGGGGGCCCGCCCGTCGGACTGCTTGAGGCTGGCGGGGAAGAGGGCCCTTGTCACCGGTTCCTCTCAGGGGATAGGCGCGGAGGTGGCAAGGCTCTTTGCTAAAGAAGGGGCGACGGTAGCGATCAACCACCGTGGGCGCTCCCCTCACGGGGAGCCAGTCCTCCGGTCCATCAAGAGCGCTGGTGGGAAGGCCTTCGTTGTCCACGCCGACGTCTCGGACAGCTCAAGCGTCGATGCGATGTTCGACGAAGTCAGTGGGAAGCTGGGGGGCCTGGACATCCTGGTCAACACAGCGGGCTTGGCAGACCCGAAGCTGTGGAGCCTCACCCTGGAAGACGCCACCCTCGAAATGTGGAAGCGGGTCTTCGCCGTCGACACCTTCGGTACCTTCCTCTGCGTAAAGGGCGCAGCCAGGCTGATGGAACGGGGCTCCTCCGTAGTCAACGTCGCATCGATACCGGCCCTCGTGGGCGACACCGACGGTCTGATCTACGCCTCGGCCAAAGGGGCGGTCGTCTCCATGACCAGGATGCTGGCGAAGATGCTCGCCCCGAAGATCAGGGTGAACTGCATGGCGTTCGGGTCGATCGAGACTTCCTGGGTGAGCTGGCTGGGCGAAGAACAGAAGCGCTCCTACCTCGGCGCCATCCCCCTGGGGAGGTTCGGAAGACCGTCGGAGGCTGCCAGCCTCGCACTCTTCCTGGCCAGCGACGAGTCCAGCTACATCACCGGGCAGGTGGTGTCCCTCGACGGGGGAGAAGCGCCCCGCTAGGCCCCCGCTGCGCGATAGAGCCCCCCTGTCTTCTCAAGCTTCGCCAGCGCGGCTTCCACGCTGTCGGCCTCGCTGACTACCCCGTTTTCGATCGCCTTCTCCCATAGGCCGATGAACGTCTCCAGCCCCTCTCTCGCCTGTTCGTCCTTCCCTGACTTGGTCCTTTCCAGCTGCCGTAGGTAGTCGCGTACGCTGAGGGTTTCGCTCATAGGATCCTCGCCTCTCCACCGACCCCTGAAAGGTACGCCCTGTAACCGAGTTTCTCCATGGCATTCAGAACCTTGTCTTGGTCCTTCTCGTCTGTGTTGATGAAGACCGACGGCCCGGTCTGCATGGAGTAGTACGCCTTTATCCCGTCCCCACGCATGTCTCTCACCCTCCGGATTATTCTGATGGAGTCCTCTGTCATTATGACCAGGCCGCTGTCCCCGGTCATGGTCAGGCTGTGGAGTTCGAGGGTGTCCCTTTCTGCCAGCCTGCCGATGGCGTCGAGGTCGTTCCCCCGGATGGCCTTCTCCATCTCGTCGCACCGCCTCTGAGCTGACTCCACCCTCGCCTGGAAGAAGGGGGAGGTGAGCACCTCTCTGTGGGCGTCTTCTGTCCGTACCCTCGACGGAAGGGGGACGACCACCATGCGCAGGTCCATCACCTTGGCGTCGGCGAACCTCTCGGCGTAGGTGCTTTCGTCATCCTTCCCCGCGTACAGCCTCGAAAAGCCGCCGACCAGAGACCGTGAGGCAGACGCTGCGAACAGCCGAGCCTTCCTGGAGAGTCGGGGTAGGTCGGGGGTGGTCCCGGTCAGGAGCCTATGGGCGAGGAGGGTCAGCGCCGCGCCAGCCGATGATGAGTAACCTATCCCCTTCGCCTTCCCTGTTGGGACGTTCCGGCTGTCTATCCTGAAGTCGACGACCCTCTTCGAGGGGTCCATACTGGATACGACCCCCTGGAGCCGGACGTTGGCAGAGTCGTTCTGCCTTCCTTCTATGAAGACGCCCCCCCTCTCTGTGTCTGTGATAGACGCCTCCGTCTTCATGCAGGTCGTGTTGACTGAGATGCTGTCGTGGTAGGGGAGCCTCAGCTTCCAGTCCTTGAGGCCGTGATACTTCACCAGCGCCTGCATGGTGTACGCCTCTGCCCTGAACCTCGCCAACGTCACTCCACCTCTATCTCGAGCGTCCCCGTGGTCGCAGGACTCCTCAGCAGCCTGACCATGTCCCTGGGGATGTCCTTCGCGGCCGCGCTCGCCCCCACCGCCAGCGTCCTGTCGCTGACGAACCCGCTCTTCCTGATCACGATGTCATGCGGATGGGACAGCTCGAGCCTGGAGTCCCCCTGAGCCGCGGCCTGGAAGGTGCGTCCCCCGACTCTAATCCTGATGGTGACCTTGGCCCCTGACCTCTGCAACCCTTCCCTCACAGCATGGCTGATCCCGGAGCACCCTTTGTCAGCCCCGACGCCTATTATGCAGTCGCCCTTCTCCGTCAGATGCCCCTCGGTGGTGACCTCCATGGTGGTAGCATGGGTGGACCTCACCATCGGGTGACCTCGGAAGCTCACTTCGTCCCTGACTGGTCCGCCTTCCCTCGCCGATGAAACCTCTCTGGGGGTGGCTAACATCGTAGCTCCAGCCCACTGACAACGTCTTTATAGTTTCGAGGCTCCGCCGTCCCCAAGTTCCCTTGACCACGGAGTATGAGCAGTTGCTCTCAAGGATGCTGGAAGAGAAGAGGGCCAAGCTGGCCGAGCTGACTGGGAAGAAGGGGACCGACAAGGACTCGGCATCAGTGGCGTCGGACATCAAGTTTCTGGAGGTAGAGCTCCAGCGATATCAGCAGGGGATGGCGCTGTTCAGGACGAAGAACCCCCCCCGGGTAGGCCGCTGGGGGTCGCCCGAGGCGGAGGAACGCAGAGAAGAAGCGCAGCGGGCTTGACGCTAATCCTGTCGGAGGCTGACGTCGAGGGCCTCCTCAACATGGACGAGGTGGTGGGTGTCGTGGAAGAGGCCTTCCGGAGGAAGGGGCAGGGCGAAGCGGAGAACTTCATGCGGACTAGGACCAGGGGGGCATCGTCCACGCTGAGCGTGATGCACGCCAGCATGCCATATCTCGGGCGCGCCGGGTTGAAAGCCTACCTCTCCTCTAAGGCCGGCACGAATTTCGTGGTCATCCTCTTCGACGCAGCTGACTCCAAGCCGCTCGCAGTGATGGGGGCGGACATGCTCGGCAGGTTCAGGACTGGGGCCGCTTCTGCCGTGGCTACGAAACATCTGTACAGAAACGCCTCTGGGTCGGTCGCAATCTTAGGCTCAGGGAAGCAGGCGCTGACCCAGATTCTCGCCCTCCGATCCATCATGTCGGTGGAGGAGGTGCGGATTTGGAGCCCCAACGAAAGGAGCCGAGGCGCCTTCGCCAGGGCGCTGGAAGAGAAAGGCTTCGCCGCAAAGGCGTTCGGCTCTCCTGAGCAGGCCGTCAGGGGTGCCCAGATTGCCACCACCATCACTTCGTCCACCTTGCCCTTCCTAGACGGTGGCATGCTCAGGGGCGTATCTCACGCAAACATCTGCGGCTCCAACGTCCCGACGCACGCCGAAATCTCGACCGACGCGGTCGCGTCATTCCAGACGGTGGCAGTCGACGACCTTGCCCAGGCTAAGTTCGAGTACGGGGAGCTGATAAGAGCGGCAGAAGCGGGGCAATTCTCATGGGACTCGGCTGTGGAGCTGGGCGAGGTGGTCGCAGGGAGGCGGCGGCCCGAGGGACGTACCCTGTTCAAGTCAGGGGGGGCGGCCATCGAAGACGTCGCCGTGGCCAACGCGCTGTACGAATCGGCGAGGGCTGGCGGGCCCTTCCTTGACGTGAAGCTAGTCTGAGCCTCTACCCTACATGGGCGGCATGCCGCCCATCCCTCCGCCTCCTGGCGGGGTAGGGGGGGCCTTCATCTTGCTCGCCGCTATCACGTCGTCGATCCTGAGGATCATCGACGCCGCCTCGGTCGCCGCGCGGAGTATCTGGAGCTTCACCGCGAGGGGCTCCCACACCGACTTCGAGTACATGTCGGTAACCTTCCCGTTGAGAGCGTCGACTCCATACCACTTCCCCTCTTTGCCGTGCTTCGCCCTCAGGTCGACCTGCGTGTCGATCGGGTCCATCCCCGCGTTCTCTGCGAGCGTCAATGGGATGCTCTCCATGGCGTCGGCGAACTTCAGGGCAGCGAGCTGCTCCCTCCCAGAGAGCTTCTGCGCCCAGTTGCGCAGCTGTATCGAGACCTCCTCTTCGGGAGCACCGCCGCCGGCTACGACCGCAGGAAGCTCGACGACGTCTTTCGTCACCATCAGCGCGTCGTGGAGCGCCCTCTCGGCTTCGTCCACCACCCGTTGGGTCCCTCCCCTCACGAGGATGCTCACAGCCTTCGGGTTCTTAGCTCCCTCTAGGAACACCCACTTGTCTTCT
This sequence comes from Nitrososphaerota archaeon, assembly GCA_027386095.1. The sequence goes on from DAHXUN010000003.1 coordinate 115,087, forward strand.
TCGAGCTTCCTCTCTTCCACCAGCTTCGCATACCCGAGGTCCTTCGAGCTGAGGTCGTCGAGGTTGGTGACGATCCTGGCGCCGGTCGCCTTCGCCAGCTTGGTCATATCGCTCTCCTTAACGCGCCTCACTGTCAGGATCCCTGCCTTCGCGAGGAAGTGCTGCGCGAGGTCGTCAATCCCCTTCTGGCAGATCAGAACGGTCGCCCCGGCCGCCCGGACCTTCTCCACCATCCCCTTCAGGATGCTCGTCTCCTCGTCCATGAACTGCTGCATCTGCTGAGGGTCGTTGATCCTTATCTCAGCTGAGAACTCAGTCTTCTCAATCTCCAGGGCCGAGTTGACTAGAGCGATTTTCGCCTCGGCTACACGCTTGGGCATCCCCGAATGGACGACTTCCTTGTCCAGCACCAGCCCCTTGATCATCTGAGTGTCTGTGAGGGCTCCGCCAGGCTTCTTCTCGACCTTGACGTTGTCTATGTCCACCTTGAACCCGTCCCCCCGCTTCTCCGCTACCTGAAGCACCGCGTCGACCACTATCCCGGCCAGGTGTGGAGAGTCTTCGTTCACCAGCTTCGTCATCATGCTGGTGTTCGCTATCTTCAGCAGGTCTGCCCTGCTCTCGGGGTTGACCTTCTCCGCTATCGCCTCGAGGATTTCCTGGGCCTTCTCTGCGGCTCGGCTGTACCCGTCCACCACCACCACGGGGTGGACGTCCTTGTTGATCAGCTCCTCTGCCTTCTCGAGCAGCGCCCCTGCCACCACCACCGCTGACGTCGTCCCGTCCCCGACTTCGTTGTCCGTGGCCTTGCTTATCTCAACCATCATCTTCGCCGCCGGATGCTGGACGTCGAGCTCTTTCAGCATCGTCGCGCCGTCGTTGGTTATGGTGACGTCTCCCATGGAGTCGACGAGCATCTTGTCCATACCCCGCGGCCCCAGTGAAGTCCTGACAACTTCGGCGATGAGCTTCGCTGCGGCGACGTTGTTCCTCTGAGCCTCCCTCCCTCTAGACTCACCGGAACCCTCCTTCAGAATTATGACAGGCTGTCCAGTCGCTGACATAAAGTCCGGTATACAACCGACGGTTTATAAGAGTTGTTCCGGGTCGAGGAAGTGCATCCGTACGGAGAGAGGGAATTCTTAAGTGCGGCCAGTTAAGGACGCCGCCGAACGTTTTGTCCACCGCACCGGCCCTTTCGAAGAAGCTCGCGGCTGAGGCCGTGGGGACCTTCGTCTTCGTCCTCGTCGGCGCTGGGTCTGCCGTCGGCACCGCAAGCCTGGTCGGTCCTAACTCGGCCGCTGCGATACTCGTCGCTGCCCTCGCGAACGGGCTCGGGCTCGGGGTGGCGATTTCGGCCACAATGGCCGTCTCCGGCGGGGCCCTGAACCCGGCGGTCACCCTGGGTCTTTGGGCGGGGAGGAAGCTGAAGTCCAGAGACGTAGTGCCGTACATACTCGCGGAACTGGTTGGGGCGACAGCCGCCGGACTGGCGCTGGAGGCCTCTTTCCCATCGGCCCTCGGGGACAGCGTGAAGTGGGGTTCGCCGACCCTCAGCAGCGCCCTGACAGCCGCCCAAGGGATGGCAGTCGAAGGGCTCCTGACGTTCGTGCTCGTCTTCGCCGTCTACGGGACGGCGGTCGACCCCAGGGCCCCACGGATAGGCGGACTGGGCGTAGGACTTGCAGTGGTGGCTGACGTCCTGGTGGCTGGGAACCTCACCGGCGCGGCAATGAATCCTGCGAGGGCGTTTGGCCCTATGATCGCGTCCGGGTTCTACCCCGGCTATTGGTACATCTATCTCGTCGGCCCTGTGCTTGGTGGGATCGCCGCCGGGCTGGTCTACAGGTACCTGATAGAGAGCAGAGCCTGAAAAGGGTCGCTAACAGATAAATCAGGAGAATAGTGAGGAGTTTGAAGTCCACGATGGGAAGACTCAGCAGGGAGCAGGCAAAGGAAGTCCTCGTCGGCCTTGACTCCGCGCTAGGGGGTTCCAATGGGAGGGCCGCGAGGGACGCCGTCGCAAAGTTCCTGAACGCCTCTGTCTCCACCTACTCGTGGGCAGGGATCTATGCCGTCGAAGGGAACGACCTTGTCCTAGAGGCCTGGGCTGGGCCTTCACCAACGGAACACACCCGCATCCCGATAGGGAAGGGCGTGTGCGGCTTCGCAGCCAAGGCGGGGAGGACAGAGATAGTCTCTGACGTAGGGAAGGACCCGAGGTATATCCAATGCTTTCTTTCGACGAAGGCGGAAATCGTGGTGCCGATCTTGCACGATGGACGGGTCGTGGGGGAGATCGACGTAGACAGCGACCAACTGGACGCGTTCTCGTCCGTCGACAAGGAGTTCCTTGAAGCTGTGGCAAAGAAGGTCAGTGCCGTCTGGTAGCCAGAATTCAATAACATACGTTATAATCTTTAAATACGAACCGGGGTTCAGCGATTCGGGTTATGAAGTTAGAGATAAAGGAGCTCCATGCTTCAGTCGAAGGCAAGGAGATACTCAAGGGAGTCAACCTCTCCGTCGGCCAGGGGGAGACCCACGCGCTGATGGGCCCCAACGGCTCCGGTAAGAGCACCCTCGCCTACACCGTCATGGGGCACCCCAAGTACCAGGTGACTTCGGGTGAGATATTGATACACGGGGAGAGTGTGGTGGGCCTCCCCCCAGACAAGAGGGTGAAGAAGGGTCTCTTCCTCGCGTTCCAATACCCGGTGAGCGTCCAAGGAGTGAGCATGTTCTCCTTCCTTCGAGCCGCTTACAACAACTCCCGCCCGGCAGGCTCGGAGCCCCCCACCATATTCGAGTTCAAGGAAGTCGTAGCTGAGAAGTTGAAGCTCCTGAACATGGACGAATCCTTCTTGAACCGCTATCTGAATGAAGGCTTCTCTGGCGGGGAGAAGAAGAAGGCTGAAATCCTTCAGATGGCGCTCATGCAGCCGAAGTTCGCGGTTCTGGACGAGACCGATTCAGGACTGGACATCGACGCTCTCAGGGTCGTGGCCGAAGGGATCAACAAGGTGTCCGGCCCCCAGATGGGCTCTCTCCTCATAACCCACTATCAGAGGATATTGAAGTACGTGAGACCCCAGTTCGTCCACGTGATGTTCGAAGGTCGGATAATCGAGTCCGGCGGCGAGGAGCTGTCGAGGCTCCTTGAGGAGAAGGGCTACACATGGATCAGGGGCTACAGGGAAGAGGAGCAGGCGCCCCCACAGGTCGGGCAAACCTTATAGGGAGAAAATAACGTATGTTATACAGGGGTTCTTGATTTGGCTTCTAAGACAGATGTAGTCACCGACGATTACAAGCAGAAGTACGGGTTCAGCGACCCCGTAGACGAATACGTGGTAAGGGGGACCAAGGGTCTGAGCGAGCGGGTAGTGCAGGAGATCGTCAGGCTGCACGACGAGCCCGCCTGGATGGAGCAGGTCAGGATGAAGGCCCTGAAGCACTTCCTAGAGCGGGAACCTCCTTCATGGGCCCCGGAGCTGAAGGAGATTGACTACCAGGACTTCTATTACTACGCGAACCCCACGAAGAAGGCCGCCCAATCCTGGGACCAGCTCCCTGAGTATATCAAGCGGACCTACGACAAGCTCGGGATCACCGACGCAGAGAAGAAGTTCCTCTCCGGGGTGGGCGCAATCTACGAAAGTGAGTCGGTCTACCACAGCATCCAGGGGGAGCTGGCGAAGCAGGGGGTCGTCTTCACGGACACTGTGACGGCCCTGAAGGAGTACCCGGACATCATGAGAAAGTACTTCGGGACCGTGGTCCCATACCAAGACAACTACATCGCAGCCCTCCAGACCGCCGTCTGGAGCGCAGGTTCTTTCGTCTACGTCCCCGAAGGGGTGAAGGTGAACATGCCGCTGCAGGCATACTTCAGGATAAACGAAAGGAACATGGGGCAGTTCGAGAGGACCCTCATAGTCGCGGAACCCCACAGCGAGATAGGGTACATCGAGGGTTGCTCAGCGCCCGTGTATTCGTCGCAGTCCCTGCACTCGGCCATCGTCGAGATAATCGCCAGGAAGGGCTCGCTGGTGAAATACACCACGCTGCAGAACTGGTCCAGGGACGTCCTCAACCTCGTCACGAAGAGGGCTCACGCTCACGAAGACGCCACGGTCTCTTGGGTGGACTTCAACGGGGGCGCCAAGCTCACCAGGAAGTACCCATCTGTCTACCTGCTCGGACCGAGGGCGAAGGCGGACATCATCTCGGTAGCCTACGCAGGCCCGGGCCAAGTCCAAGACACCGGCGCCAAGGCGATTCACCTGGCGAAAGACACCACGTCCAAGATAATCTCCCGCTCGGTCTCCAAGGGGGGTGGCCACACCGCTTACAGGGGCCTCCTACACATAGCCAAGGGGGCCAAGAACGTGAAGTCGACGGTCCGCTGCGACGCCCTCCTCTTGGACCCGATCAGCACCACCGCCACCTACCCATACATGGAGATACAGGAGGACGACGCCACGGTGACCCACGAGGCGAGCGTGGGCAAGGTGGGGGAAGAGCAGCTGTTCTATCTGATGGCACGGGGGATATCGGAGGGGGACGCACTGAGCATGGTCGTCAACGGGTTCATGGAGCCTTTCGCGAAGGAGCTCCCCATGACCTACGCGGTGGAGTTCAACCGCCTCATGTCGCTCGAAATGACGAACGCAGTCGGCTAGGGCCGGCCGGGGTCGCGTGGAATGCCTCAGGCGTCACTAACCTCCTTCGACGAGGGCCTCGTGGGGTCGATTTCGGCTTCGTTAGGCGAACCATCGTGGCTGACCGACGCCAGGCTCGAAGCCTTCCGGCAGTTCGTGGCCCTCCCTCCGGAGAAGAACCCGCTCTACACGAAATATGCCAAGACGTTCGACATCGCCCTGGACAGGTTCAAGGCGGCGCCGGGCCGCAGCGAAATCGACTTCCGGAGCTTCTTCACAGGGTATCTCACTGGGAACGAATCGGACATCCTGCTCCAGGGGAACGAGACGCAGGTCCATGCAGAGCTCAGCAGAGACCTGTCGTCCAAGGGGGTGGAGTTGACGTCCCTCCACGACGCCCTCGGGCAGGACGAGGAGGCGGTCAGGGAGTTGGTCAGGGGGAGGCTGGTGAAGTCGGAGACCGACAAGTATGCCGCCTTCGTCAACGCCTTCTTCAACTGCGGCACTTTCGTCAGGGTGCCGAGAGGGGTAGTCCTCGACAAGCCGCTCCGCAAGATGCTGCTGCTCGACTCGCCGCGCACGCCGGTGATAGAGCAGAACTTCGTCGTCGCCGAGGAGGAGGCGAGGCTCGTGTACCTAGAAGAGCAGTACTCCAAAGGCGTCCCGTCCCCTGCCTTGGTGGCGTCGACGACCGAGATCCTCGCCCGGCCGAACTCGCACATAGACTTCTCGTCCATTCAGCTCCTTGACGACCAGACCACCCACCTGTCGAACAGGGGGCTCGGAGTGTCCAACGACGCCAGAGCTACTATGAGCTCACTGTCCCTCGGGGCGTCTGTCTCGCGGTCGAGGACCAACTTCTACCTGAACGGGCGCGGCTCATTCGCTGAAGGGTTCGAGATCTTCTTCACCGACGGGGAGCAGCGTTACGACTACGAGACCAACCTCGTCCACAACTCCCCTGATTCGACTGGCTCGACCCAGGCCAGGGGCGTCCTAAAGGGGAAGTCGCAGTCAATATTCAAGGGGATGATCAAGATAGTGAAGGAGGCCAAGAACTCTAGGTCCTATCTGGCCGACCACGTCATGATACTCGAGAGGACTGCGAAGTCAGACGGGATCCCCAGCCTAGAGATAGACAACAACGAGGTCAAGGCGACCCATTCAGCCTCCGTGGTCCAGGTCGACGAAGAGCAACTCTTCTACCTCACGGCGCGCGGCCTTCCCCCGGACGAGGCGAAGAGAATGGTGGTGCTAGGCTTCTTCGAACCTGTCCTCTCCAGGGTCCCCATCGAACAGACCAGAGAAGGGGCAAGGTTCATGATCGAGGGGAAGTGGGAGGGAGAGAAGCGCCGCCTGGTAGACAGGGAGACCCTCCTCGCGGCCACGGGGGAGCTCACCCCTGAAGTTAAGGAGTCTGAAGACATCTTCGAGCGTCATTACAAGTACAGGTAGATCCATTGGGGAGTTTCCGACCTGCCATGAAGGCCGCTGACCTCGCCGAAGGTTCAATCTCCGCGGTGGACATCGACGGGGAGCACGTGCTACTGTCCAAGATAGGGGGGGAGGTCTTCGCAGTGGCAGGTACGTGCACCCATGAGGAGGCGGACCTCGGCCAAGGCTTCGTCCTCGACGGCAGGGTGGTGTGCCCTCTGCACCTGTCACAGTTCGACCTCAAGACTGGGGACGTTGTTACCCCCCCGGCGACGGACCCCCTCAAGCACTACAAGACCAGGGTAGACGCTGGGACCGTCTACGTCGAAGTTTAGGGAGTTCTTTTAAGCAGGAGAGAGTGTTTCGACCTGCTGGAGTCCACATAGTGATGCTCGAGTCAGAGGCCATCAACGCGGAAAGGATGAGGGCGGACTTCCCCATCCTCAGCAGGAAGGTCCACGGGAAGAGGCTGGTCTACCTGGACAACGCCGCCACCACCCAGAAGCCGCAGGCGGTGATCGACGCCCTCGTAAGATTCTACAGCACCTACAACTCGAACGTCCACCGGTCGGTGCACACCCTGGGCGAAGAGGCCACGGCAGCCTACGAGGGCTCCAGGAAGAAGACCGCCGAGTTCGTCGGGGCCAAGCCTCGGGACCTAGTGTTCGTCAGGGGGACGACCGAGGCGACCAACCTCGTAGGGTCGGCTTGGGGGGAGAAGAACGTGAAGAAGGGGGACGTGATAGTCGTCACAAGGATGGAGCATCACAGCAACATAGTCCCCTGGCAGCGGCTCGCGAAGCGCAACGGCGCGTCACTGAAGTACGTCGGGCTCGACCCCGACGGGACGCTCGACCTGGCGGGCTTCGAGGACCTGCTCCGCGAGGCTCCCCGGCTTGTCGCCCTCACTCACTGCTCCAACGTCCTGGGGACCGTGAACGACGTGACAAAGCTCTGTTCCATGGCGAAGAGAGCAGGCGCCACCACGCTGGTCGACGGGGCCCAGTCTGTCCCGCACATGCCTGTTGACGTGGGAGAGATAGGGTCCGACTTCTACGCCTTCTCAGGGCACAAGATGCTGGGCCCCACCGGGATAGGCGCGCTGGTCGCCCGGGAGGGGCTCCTCGAAGAGATGGACCCGTTCCAGACAGGCGGCGAGATGATCAGGGAGGTCTTCGACGACCACTCGACATGGAACGACGTGCCGTACAAGTTCGAAGCCGGGACCGTGAACATCGCCGACGCGATAGGCCTCGGAGCTGCCGTCGACTACCTCGACGCCATCGGGATGGAGAGGGTCAGAGACCACGAACTCAGGCTCCTCGACTACGCCTTCAAAGAGCTCGCTTCGGTCAAGGGGCTCAAGATCTACGGGCCAGCCGACACCCGCTCCAGGGCGGGGGTGATCTCCTTCAACTACGCCGACGTCCACCCGCATGACCTTGCTACCATCCTCGACGAGGAGGGGATAGCCATAAGGTCCGGACACCACTGCGCCCAACCCCTGATGCGCTGGCTCGACGTCCCAGCCACCAGCAGGGCGAGCTTCTACATCTACAACGCCCAAGACGACGTAGACGCACTGAAGGCGGGGATTGTAAAGGCTGGAGGCCTGTTCAAGGTATGAGCAGCGCTGACATCTACCGAGAGATCATCCTGGACTACTACAGGAACCCGAGGAACTTCGGCAAGTTGGAGCGGTCAGACATCGCGTCTCGGGACACAAACCCGCTCTGCGGGGACGAGATCGAGATGCAGGTCAAGCTAGGGGAGGGGATGAAGATAGAGGATGTCAAGTTCACAGGGAAGGGGTGCGCCATCAGCCAGGCGGCGGCCTCGATGCTGACAGAGCTGGCCAAGGGGAAGCCGCTCGAATGGGTTCGCTCGCTGGCCAAGGAGGATGTCTTCAAGATGCTCGGGAACCCTGACCTCGGCCCATCACGGGTGAAGTGCGCGCTCCTGGGGATGAAGGTGCTGAAGACGGGTGCATACGGGTATCTCGGGGCGCACTACGACGACCCTGAAGAGTCTGACCTGCCATAGCCAGAGGCCTCGGTGTGGCCGGGGGCACGCCAGGTGCCGAGGACCGTTCGGGGAAGCACTTTTACGCACTCAAACTTGACCTGGGTGCTGGAGACTGCCGTTGGCGGTAAATTGGAAGACGCTCTTTCCATACGAGATCTTCGAGCCCAACTGGAGATTCTGGTCGTTCGTCGGCCTCCTGGTTGTGGGCTTCTGGGCGCTCGTCTCTTTCCCTGTGGCTGAGTACGCCGGGTACATCGACCCGTTCTACAGCCCGACCATCCTGATTGTGCCGCTCCCTGGGCTCTTCAGGCTCACGTGCTACGCGTACAGGAAGGACTACCACCGTCACCTCTTCAAGCATCCGTTAGGCTGCTCCAACGCTGACCGAGGGGATTCCGGCAAGAGGCATTACACCGGAGAGAAGAACGGCCTGTTCCAGCTCGAAAATCTCCACAGGTACTTCCTCTACGCAGGCATCGCCATTCTACCGTTCTTCTATTACGACTTCTACCACTCGCTTGTCTTCAGCGGCAGCTTCGAGCTGAGGGTGGGGAGCCTGGTCCTCCTCGCGAACGCGCTCCTGCTGACGGCGTGGACAGGCTCATGCCACGCGTTCAGGCACCTCACGGGGGGGAACATCGACTGCTACAGCTGCGTCACCGCAGGTGGGGCGAGGAAGGCCTTCTATGAGAGGCAGAGCTGGCTCAACAGATACCACGAGGCGCTCGCGTGGGTGAGCTTGCTCACGATTTTCTTCGCCGATCTCTACATCCGCGGCTTGGCCGCGGGTCTTCCGCTCGACTTCACCCTGGTGAAGCTGTAGAGATGGCTCCCCGGATGCCCAAGAGAGCTCGGTACCCGGTCTTCGTCGTCGGACTTGCGGTGACACTCTTCGGCGGCCTTGCGGCCCACCTAGGAAGCACCGGCGCTCCGGCGGCTGGAGCAGTGGTTGGCGTCGGCTTCCTCCTGATGGTGCTCTCAGTGGCCATCCGCTGAGTCGCTGACGCCTCCTGGGGAGCCCGGGACGGGTAGGTCCGCTACCCCCTGCCGGAAGCCGACGGCTATCAGGCTCTGGTGTCAAGATCGACGCGGTGGCGGCTAAGGGAGTGAACTTATTATCGTCAAGGGAACGGCCCAAGGGCACCCGGCGTACTCGATTTGTGGGCTCCTGGACAAGAGAAGGACAGCGTTGACATCAGTGACCGGAGATACGACGAAAAGGTCTGCGACGTCCTCATAATCGGAGCCGGAGGGGCCGGACTCAGGGCGGCCATAGAGTCCTACGACAGGGGCGCGAAGACCCTCGTCGTCTGCAAGTCACTCCTCGGTAAGGCTCACACGGTCATGGCCGAAGGAGGGATAGCCGCGGCACTGGGCAACGTCGACCCCAAGGACTCTTGGGAGGTCCACTTCTCCGACACCATCGTCGAAGGGCAGCACCTCTCCAACTGGAGGATGGCCGAGATATTCGCCAAAGAAGCGATCGAAAGGGTCTATGAGCTCGAGAAGTACGGGGCGGTCTTCGACCGAACCCCAGAGGGGAAGATAAGTCAGCGAGCATTCGGCGCCCACACCTACAGACGCCTCTGCAATATAGGGGACCGGACGGGGCTCGAACTCATCCGCACGCTCCAGGACCAACTCATAGCCAGGGGGGTACCTTTCATAGACGAGGTCATGACCACCTGCATATTCAGGGACTCTAAGACGGGGAGGGTGGCAGGGGCATTCGGGATCGACATAAAGACGGGGAGGCTCCTCCTCTTCAGGGCAAAGGCGGTCATACTTGCGACTGGGGGGTCAGGGAGGGTCTATCAGGTGACGTCCAACTCCTATGAGAGCACAGGCGATGGGATAGGGATGGCTTACAGGGCAGGGGCGGAGCTGATGGACATGGAGATGATCCAGTTCCACCCTACGGGGATGATCTATCCGCCTGGTGTGCGGGGGATGCTCGTCACCGAGGCTGTCAGGGGGGAGGGAGGGACTCTGACCAACTCTGAAGGGGAGAGGTTCATGTCCAAATATGACCCAAAGAGGATGGAGCTCTCCGCAAGGGACGTCGTGGCCAGGTCGATATACACAGAGATCATGGCGGGGAGGGGGAGCAAGGGCGGGGGGGTCTATCTCGACATCTCACACCGGGGGGCGGACTACATCAAGAAGAAGCTCCCCAGCATGTATGACCAGTTCCTGGCGTTCGCTGACATAGACATCACAAAGGACAAGATGGAGGTGGCGCCAACCGTCCACTACCAGATGGGAGGCGTCAGGGTCGACCCTGAGACCGCTGAGACCAGCATAAAGATGCTCTATGCCGCGGGCGAGGTCGCTAGCGGACTCCACGGTGCAAACAGGTTGGGTGGGAACTCCCTCTCGGACATACTTGTTTTCGGGAAGAGGGCTGGGGCGGCAGCCGCGGAGAGCGCAGCCGCGATTGACCTCCCATCGGTCGACGGGGGAGAGGTCGAGAAGGAGATATCCAGGGTGTTGTCGCCCTTCTCGTCAGCCGGGGGTGCTAACCCGTTCCATGTCAAGGAGGAAATCGCGTCCAACATGTGGAAGCACGTAGGCATAGTCAGGAAGGCGGAGGACCTCGAGGCAGGTCTAGCCGAACTGGAGAAGCTCCGGGAAGAGGCGAAAGGCTTGAAGGCGGTGGGCGCGCGCGCATACAATCAGTCTTGGACAGATTCGCTCCAGGTCTTGGACATGCTGACAGTCTGCGAGGCGATAATTCAGTCCGCTCTGGAGAGGAAGGAGAGCCGCGGCGCGCATACGAGGTCCGATTTCCCTGCCAAGGACCCGAAGTGGCTGGTGAACATAATCACCGTCCAGGAGAATGGGAAGATGGTCCGCCGGATAGTGCCGGTTTCCAACCCTCCCCCGGAGCTCCAGAGCCTGATCAAGGAGGATGATTGAAACGTTGGGAGTGACAGGCGAGGGGCCGAAGGAGAAGAGGGTCGTCAGGTTGAAGATCAAAAGGGGGGGTGGTCGCGGGACCACTCCTCCACACTACGACACCTTCGAGGTCCCCCGCGAGGATGGGATGGTGGTCCTGAACGCAGTCCACTACATACAGTCCCATCTGGACCCTTCTCTTGCGGTCAGGTGGAACTGCAAGGCAGGGCGGTGTGGGTCCTGCTCGGCCGAGATAAACGGCAGGCCACAGCTGATGTGCAAGACTAGGGTGGACTCCATAGACGGCGACATCACGATCGAACCCATGCAGGCATTCCCACACTTGAGGGACCTGGTCACAGACGTCACCGCCAACTGGAAAGTCGCCGCAATGATACCCCCGTTCACCCCCATGGCCGACGCGGGGGACACCTTCACCTTCTACCAGACGGACGTGGACAGGTCGAGGGAGTTCAGGAGGTGCATCGAGTGCTTCCTGTGCATGGATGTCTGCCACGTAGTGAGGGAGCACGAAGCGGACTACATAGGCCCCAGATGGGTCGTGAAGGCTGCTTCCCTGGACATGCACCCCATGGACGGCTTGAATAGGTCGAAGTTCATGAAGGACGCAGGGGGGCTCGGCTTTTGCAACATAACGAAGTGCTGCCAAGAGATCTGCCCCGAGCACATCGTGATCACCGACGACGCGATAATACCTGAGAAGGAGAGAGTTGTTGACAGGCACTACGACCCTATACTCTGGGTCTACAGGCACCTCAGGGGCGAGGCCAAAGCCGACGAAACGAAGTAGCGAAGGGCCTGCGGGCTCCCGGTCGCGGAGCGGTCAAACGGACGAGCCTGGGCTCGAAGGCCCATAAGCGCAGTCGGCCCCTCCTTCGTAATGGTCACGTCCCATCTCATGGGAGGGCAAGGCGACAGAGACACTGCAAACGGGGACGGCAGGAGAGCAAACGCCTGTTTTCGGTCTGAAGAGCGTTTCATCATGGACATCTTTATAACCGCATCAACAATCGGCCGGGTCTACGAGAGGGGTAAAGTGCCTCACCATGGTTACAGTTTCCAGGGTTTCGACCCAGCGGTACATGTCCGGGCTAGCGGGAGAGAAGTCAACATCTCGCCCAAGGCTGCCCGTGAAGTCGCCGTGACTATCAAAGGGATGCCGCTGACAAAGGCCATCGACCTGCTCGAACAGGTCGAGAGCAAGGAGATGCCCGTGGCCTTCAGGCGCCACAAGCTGAAGGTCGGCCACAGGAGCGAGCTCCAAGGCTTCCCGACCGGGTCTTACCCGGTCAGAACCGCTAAGGCGTATCTCAACGTCCTCCACAACCTGCAGGGGAACACCGAGTTCAAAGGCTTAGACCCCGAGAGGGTGAAGATAATCCACGCCGCCGGCTACGCAGGCAGGACCGTGAAGGACTACTACCCGCGGGCCTTCGGCAGGAGCTCCCCCAATTTCCATCAACTCGTGCACATCGAAGTCGTGGGCAAGGAAGTATAGCGATGTCCGTCCAGCAGCGTACAACGGTCAAGTCGATTCTGACGTCGAGCATGTCGTACGCTGACCTGGACGAGTTCTTCGAGAAGGAGTTGCGTGATGCGGGGTACGGAGGTTTGGAAGTGCAGAAGTCCCCCATGGGGACGACGCTCAAGGTCTACGTGGCCAGGCCGGGCCTCGCCATCGGCAGGAGGGGGACAGGGATCAAGGACCTGACAGACAAAGTGGCGGCTCGCTTCGCCCTCCCCAACGCCCAGATCGCCGTGACCGAGGTGGAGAGCCCGGAGCTCAACGCCAGGATCATGGCCGCCAGGATCGCCCAGATCGTGTCCCGTGGGACAGCGTTCCGCAGGGCTGCCCAGTGGACCGTCAACAACATAATGAGCGCCGGCGCGGCCGGCGTCGAGATTTCAGTCGCCGGGAAGCTCCGCAGCGACAGGTCGCACGGAGAGAAGTACAGGGCGGGGGTGGTCCCCAAGAGCGGCGACACGGCCGACAGATCGGTGGACCAGGCCACCACCGACGTCCTGATGAAGCTCGGCCTCTACGGGATCAAGGTGAAGATAGCGCTTCGGGACGCGCTTCCTCCTGACTTCCAGTTAAAGGAAGACATCAAAGAAGAGAACAAAGAAGAGAACAAAGAAGGGAACAAAGAAGATGCCACAACTCAAGCCGAAGGAACTCCGGAACCAGGGAACTGACAAGCTTCGGCAGACGCTCTTCGACCTCAGGTCGGAGCTCTCCAAGCTGTCAGGCGAGGCCCAGCGTGGAATAGTGAAGAAGGACGTAGGCAACATCAGGCGGATTAAGAAGGACATAGCAAGGGTGATCACCGTGATGCACGAGAAGGGGGTAACCGAGTGAACCTGATAGGAGGCATGTTGACCGTGCTGGACTCACCGGACCCCACCAAGGTCGGGATGACCGGGAGAGTGCTCCTAGAGACCGCCAACACGCTGATCATCGACTCCGGCGGGCGCCCCGTCACCGTCGAGAAGGAAGGGGCGGCTTTCATCACGGGGTCAGGCAAGAGGGTGACCGGCGCTGAGATCGCCGGGAGGCTACAGGACAGGCTAGGGAGAGCGCGGCGATGAGCTCAGCGGGTCTCGACGTGACGGTCCCCAGGAAGAAGTGCCAGGACAACCGCTGTCCTTTCCACGGCCACGCCAAGGTTCGGGGGAGGATTCTCTCAGGGAAGGCAGTCTCCACCGCTGGGAAGAGCTTCGTGGTGGTCGAAATGGAGTATCTCCACATGGTCCCGAAGTTCAACCGGGGCGAGAGGCGGAGAAGCCGCGTCAGCGCCCACGTCCCCCCGTGCATCGAAGTCAGGGACGGTGACGCGGTGACCCTCGGCGAATGCAGGCCGCTGTCCAAGACCATCTCGTTCGTCGTGGTAGAATCGAGGAGAAGCGCCTAATGTCAACGAAGTCTCGTGCAGTCTCGGCGAAAGGGGTCGAGGAGTTCAAGAACTACATCACGAGGTCGATACCGCTGTACGCTGTCATCACCTGCGCTGACAACACCGGCGCCAAGACGCTGCGCGTGGTCCAGGTCACGAAGGCGAAGGGGAGGCTGAGCAGGGTCCCAGCCGCATCTGTAGGGGACTCGGTGGTCTGCGTGGTTAAGAAAGGCCCTCCGGAGCTGAAGAAGACCGTGTTTGGCGCAGTGATAGTGAGGCAGAAGTACCCGGTGAGGAGGGTGAGCGGGCAGAGGGTGGTCTTCGAGGACAACGCCGCTGTGATCATCACGCCTGAAGGGGACCTGAAGGGGACAGACATCAAGGGGCCGGTAGCCAGCGAGGCCGCAGAAAAGTGGCCGAGAATCGCGAACCTCGCATCGATAATCGTATAGGTGGAATGGATGAGGTTCGGGTCTAGGCTGTCGGCGGAGCTCAGAGGGAAGCACAGCAAGCGCAGCGTAAGGCCGAGGGTGGGCGACTCGGTGAGGATCGTCAGGGGGGAGTTCAAGGGGATCGAAGGGAAGATCACCAAGGTCGATTCTTTCACCGGGGTGGTTAACGTGGAGGGGGTCACCCACGAGAAGCTCAAGGGGGGGACTGCTCCTGTCCCCATACGCTCCTCCAACGTAGTCGTCACGGCCCTCGTCCTCGAGGACAAGTTGAGGAAGCGGAGATTGGAGGTGCCGGCGTAGTGGGGAAGAAGGGGGGAAGGAACAAGATGAAGCGCCTGGCGGCCCCGCGCACATGGGACATTTCGCGCAAGTCAGACAGGTTCGTCTTCAAGCCTGTCCCCGGGCCGCACTCAATCTCGTCGTCCTACCCGCTTGGCGTCGTCATACGCGACCTTGCTTCCCTGGCGGGCCTGTCCCGCGAGCTGAAGTACATGGTCAAGACCGGGAAGGTGTTGGTCGACGGGATTGAGAGGCACACCCCGCGCTTCCCTGTCGGGCTCTTCAACGTGGTCAGCATCCCCGCCGAGGGTGCGGACTACCGGCTCGTCCCAGGTCGCAAGGGCTTGAGGCTGGCCAAGGTTGCTTCCAGCGAGGCATCGAAGAAGCTATGCAGCATCAACACGAAGACGAAGATCAGGGGCGGGCACATCCAGTATGGCCTGCACGACGGGAGGTCGGTCCTGGACGACGCCCTGAACCTCGCTCCGGGAGACGCTGTACTGCTAGAGGTGCCCTCCCAGAAGGTGCTGGGTAACGTCAAGTTGGCCAAGGGGTCGCTGGGCCTCGTCCTCGGCGGGGACAGGGCCGGGCAGCTTGGGATGATAGCTGAGGTGAAGGAGGGGACCGTCTCGCGCGAGAAGATGGTGAGGATCGCTCTCCCGAGCGGCGAAGCGGAGGTGCCCTCCCGCCTTGTATTCCCGGTAGGGACCTCTTCTCCGATGATCACGGTGGGAGTAGGCGCTTCATGAGCCAGTCAACCGTCCAGGCGCACCCCATGAGGGAGATCAGGGTGGGCAAGGTCGTGGTGAACATAGGCCTGGGGAAGTCGGGGGAAGCCATAGAGAGGGGGAAGAAAGTCTTGGAACAGGTGACCGGCCAGAACCCGGCGCAGACCCGCGCCAAGAAGTCGGTGAGAGACTTCGGTATCCACAAGGGGGAGCCCATCGGGGTGGTGGTCACGGTGAGGGGGGGCGGCACGGCCGCGCTCATCGGCAAGCTGCTCACCGCCAGAGAGAAGAAGCTGGCAGAGTCGTCCTTCGACCCTCAAGGTTCGATCTCCTTCGGGATCCGTGAGCACATCGAGATCCCTGGCATCAGATACGACCCCGCAATCGGCATACTAGGGATGAACGTCTCCATCCTCCTCGAGAGGCCGGGGTACGGGGTCTCGCGGCGTAACCGCAGGACATCCAGGGTGGGAAGATCCCACCGCGTCACCAGAGACGAGGCGATGCAGTACTTCAAGGATAAATTCGGGGTGACCGTCCAATGAAGGAGAGACATCCTAAGGTGAGGAAGTACGGTAAGTCGACTCACTACTGCAAGAGGTGCGGCCAGTACGGCGCCGTCATCAGGTCATACGACCTAGTCCTGTGCAGGCAGTGCTTCAGGGAGGTCGCGGAGAAGCTAGGCTTCAGGAAGTACGACTAGGTGAGATAGATGCCAGCGACCAACATCCTAGCAAACCTGTTCGCCAGCCTGCAGAACGCGGAGATGAGGAACAAGAAGGAATGCATGGTGATCCCAGCCTCGGGCTTGGCCAGCGAAGTCCTTCGTGTCCTGCAGAAGCGCAGATACGTCGGGGAGTTCGAGTTCATCGACGACGGCGTGGGGGGGAAGCTGAGAGTGCAACTACTCGGGCGGATCAACAGGTGCGGCGTCATATCCCCGCGATTCCCGGTCAGGTCGCTGAAACTCGTGGACTGGGAGCACCGATATCTCCCGGCGGTCGGTGTGGGGACCCTCATCGTCTCTACCTCGCAGGGAGTGATGTCCCACGTCGAAGCCCAGGAGAAGAAGATAGGCGGGAGGCTGGTAGGGTTTGTCTACTGAGGCGGTCCAAGAGACCGCAGTCGTCATCCCTGATGGGGTGACGGTAAAGCTCGACGGGAGGACTCTCTCTGTCAAAGGAAAGCTCGGCGAGGCCAAGAAGCGCTTTGACAAGGTCAACATCAACCTCGCCGTCCAGGGGAACAGGGTGCTCCTCTCCCCTTTCTCCGCGAAGAAGAAGGACAACGTGATAGTCAACACCGTGGTGAGCATAGTGAACAACATGGTCGCCGGCGTCACCAAGGGCTTCACCTACAGGCTGAAGGTGGTCTACGCCCACTTCCCCATCTCCGTGAAGGTGAAAGGGGAGCAGGTCCTGGTCGAGAACTTCATGGGGGAACGGTCTCCCAGGATATCTCAGATTGTAGGAAGCTCTAAGGTCTCAGCCGAGGGGGACGACGTGATAGTGAAGGGGGTCTCCCTCGAGGATGTCGGCCAGACAGCGGCCAACATAGAACTCGCCACCAAGGTCAGGAGGAAGGACCAGAGGGTCTTCCTCGACGGCGTATACATATACCATAAGGAGGAGGGGCCGTAAAACCCATGTCGAAGGGGAAGCAGGCTGAGGAGAACAGGCTGAAGAGCCTGGTGGCCAAGAGGAAGGAGGTCGCCGACTCGAGGCCTGCCTTCGTGAGACAGGAGAGCTGGCGCTATGTCAGGATACACCCTGAGTGGCGTAAGCCCAAGGGCGTAGACAGCAAGATGAGGCGCCAGGACAAGGGGTGGCCTCCGCTCGTCAGGGTCGGCTACAGGGGGCCTGCCGCCGCCAGAGGCCTGCACCCGAGCGGCCACTTCGAGGTAATCGTCCACAGACCGGAGGACCTGGCGCCGTTGGTGCCAGGGCGGGACGTGGCGCGGATCGGTGGCACGGTAGGGGCGAAGAAGAGGGCCGCGATCATAGAGAGAGCCACCGAGCTAGGGATAAGGGTCGTGAATCCGACCGGGTTGAGGATAATTGAATCTAAAGAGTAAGCGGAGACTGGCGGCCTCTGTCCTGGGCGTCGGGGTGGACCGAATCGTGTTCGACGACGACTACAACGACCTGATACAAGACGCTATCACCCGGAGCACCATCCGCGGCCTGGTGGGTTTCGGGGCCATCAAGGTCACTCCGGAGAAAGGGGTCTCCAGGGGGAGGTTCAGGACAAGGTCGAAGAAGCTCAAGCGCGGAAGGGGGGCCGGGTCTACAGAAGGGCGC
The DNA here is from genome assembly GCA_027386095.1 of Nitrososphaerota archaeon. The sequence continues at coordinate 132,782 of DAHXUN010000003.1, forward strand.
GCCACAGCCAGAAACCCGAGGAAAGACCAGTGGGTCTCCAAGGTCCGAGCGCTGAGGTGGCGCCTCAAGGTGGCCAAGGAGAGGAAGGAGATCAGCCACGACGCCTACAAGAGGCTCTACAAGCAGGTGAAGGGGGGCCAGGTGAGGGGGGTGAAGCACCTCCTCGAACTGATGAAGGAGGTAAAGAAGTGAAGCAAGGTCACGTGCAGCTCCTAAGAAGGAGGCGCCAGGGGGTCACAGACTACAGGGCGAGGAAGCGGGCCATCACTTCGCAGAAGCCCCTACTTGTCGTGAGGATATCGAACAAGAACGTCACCGCTCAGTTCGTGAAGCCCACGTTCAAGGGGGACGTTGTCCTGTCGTCTTCCCACTCCAGGGAACTGTCGAAACTGGGGTGGCACGGTTCGGCGAAGTCGACCCCCGCCTGCTACCTGCTGGGGAGGCTCGCCGGGAAGAAGGCGGTTGCCGCGGGGGTGAAGGAGGCCGTAGTCTACAACGGGCTGGCGCCGTTTATCAGGGGGTCGAGGGTCGCCGCGCTCCTCAAAGGGGTGGTCGACTCCGGCCTGGCGGTCCCGGTGGGAGAAGAGGCCTATCCTGACGAGGACAGGCTCTCCGGGAGGCCCATCGCCGAGTATGCGGCGAAGCTCGCCGCCGAGGACAAGGACGCCTACGCCCGGGCGTTCTCCGCGCTACTGAAGGCGGGCTTCAAGCCTGAAAACTACGCGGAGGAGTTCGAAAAGGTCAAGGCTACGATAGCCGGAGGGCGCAAATAATGCCGTACCAGAGGCGCGACCGCCAGGAAGAGGAGCAGGTCTGGGTGCCGCGGACGAAGCTCGGCACGCTGGTAAACGAGGGGAAGGTCACCTCCCTGGACGAGATTTTCAAGAGCGGCCAGAGGGTCCGCGAAGCAGAGATTGTGAAGAAGCTCCTCCCTGACCTTAGGAACGAGGTAGTGGGGGTCAGCGTGGTGCAGAAGCAGACCGACGCGGGGGAGCTCACACGCTTCCTGGCCGTGGTCGCCGTCGGGAACGGCGCCGGCTGGTTCGGGGTGGGCAAGGGGAAGGCGATGCAGACCAGGGAAGCCATCGAGAAGGCCACCACCGCTGCTCTGCTGAACATCATCCCGGTCAAGCTCGGCTGCGGCTCCTGGGAGTGCCGGGACGGGAGGCCGCACTCGGTCCCCTACAGGATCAGGGGGAAGGCAGGGAGCGTCACCGTGGAGATAATGCCTGCCCCGAGGGCCCTGGGGCTGGTCGCGGGACCTGCGCTGAAGAACCTCCTCCAGCTCGCAGGAGTTAAGGACGCCTGGGTCAGGACCTTCGGCTCGACCAACACCATGTCGTCCCTCGCCAACGCCGTCTATGACGCCTTCAGGGAGTCGCACGGGCTCAACGTATAGGTGGATGGAGCATGGGTCTAATCCTGGCTGTCAACCTCCATGGGCAGATCAACAGCTCCGCCCCTGTGAGGAAAGCCCTCAACGAGCTCTGGGTGGCAAAGAAGTTCTCAGCGTCTGTGGTCCCCGACGACCCTGCCACGGTGGGCATGCTCAGGCTCTGCAAAGACTACATAGCGTGGGCACCCGTAGAGGCTGGGCTGCTGGCCGACCTCCTTTCGAAGAGGGGGATGGCGAGCACTGCCAGGCCGCTGGACAAGGCCGCGCTCAAGAAGCTGGGGTTCAGCGACCACAAGGAGCTCGCCGCCAAGATGCTGAAGGACCAGGCGAGGCTCTCCGCCTTCGCAGGGGTCCTCCCCTACTTCCGGCTGGCCCCGCCGAGGGGCGGGTTCAAGCGCTCCCTCCGGAGGCAGTTCACAGAGAAGGGCGAGCTAGGGAGCAACCCTAAGCTGGAAGAGATAGTGAGGAGGATGATCTGACATGCCGACCAGAGCCAGGAAGGGGAGGAGGTACAGGGGGATGCGGACCCACGGGTACGGCCAGATAGGCCAGCACCGCCACTCGGGGAAGCAGGGAGGGCACGGCAACGCGGGCCTCCACAAACACAAGTGGAGCTGGCTTGTCATCAACGACCCCGACCACTTCGGCCGGGACCCGTTCAGGCCGCCGGGGCATCCGCGGCCGTCCAGATGGGTGAACGTCGGCCAGCTCGACGACCTCGCGAAGGGGAGCAGGTCTCTGGACCTGACCGCGCTTGGGGTAGGGAAGCTCCTGGGCACCGGGGCCGTCGGCGGGTCCTACGAGGTGAAGGTCGCCGCTTTCACCAAGAAGGCTCAGGCTAAAATAGAGGCCGCGGGCGGAAAGATTCTGACTAAGGAGTAACCCCCGTCCAAATGGCATCGATGCGAGAATTCATCAAGAGCGTAGGCACGGTCCTCCCAGAGATACCCAAGCCTGAGAGGAAGCCGACGCTCAACGAGCGCTTCATCTGGACAGGGATCGCCCTCATAGCGTACCTCGTGATGGCCACGACTCCCCTGTACGGCATAACAGGGACGGCGGCCCAGTCGAACCCCAGCACCTTCCTCAGGGTCGTCTTCGCGTCCGCCCAGGGGACTCTCATGCAGCTCGGGATAGGGCCGATCGTCACGGCTGGGCTCATCCTCCAGCTCCTCGTGGGCAGCGATATAATCAAACTGGACATGAGCGACCCCTCAGACAGGGCAATCTTCGGCTCGGCCACCAAGCTCCTCACTATAATCGTGATCGTGGGTGAGTCCATGGCCTACATCTATGGCGGAGCCCTCGGGACCCTGACCGCCGACCAGTCAATCGTCATCTTCATCCAGCTGGTCATCGCCAGCATGCTCGTCCTGCTCTTCGACGAGATGATTCAGAAGGGGTGGGGGATAGGGAGCGGTGTCAGCCTGTTCATCCTCGCCGGGGTGGCCCAGCAGGTGATGTGGTACACGTTCTCCCCGATCCCGTTCCAGGTAGCCACCGGGGTCACGCAGATATTCGGGTTCATCCCAGGAGCCATCAGCCAGTTCTTCGCCGGGGACATCGGCTCCATCCTGATCAGGGAGAACTTCTACCCGAGCGTGATGACGTTCTCGCTGACTGTGGTGATGATTTTGGTGCTGATCTACATAGAAGGGATAAGGGTCGAGCTCCCCATCACATCGATAAAGTACAGAGGGTTCCAGGGGGTGTACCCGATCAAGCTACTCTACGTGTCCAACATCCCTGTGATCCTTGTCTCCGCGCTCGGAGCGAACATCACGTTCTTCGCCGAGCTCCTCGAAAGGTACAGCGCGAGCAACCCTCCGTGGTGGTACCACTACCTCGCAGTGTTCCCTACCAGCAACTCCACTTCTGTATACAACGCCTCCCCCGTCGGCGGGCTGGTCTACTACCTGACGGCCCCTACGTCCTTCGGCGAGACGCTCAGCGACCCCATACACACCGTGATCTTCCTCCTCTTCCTGGTGGGCATGTCGGTGGTCTTCGCCAGGCTGTGGGTGGAGATAGGAGGCCTCAACTCCAGGGCGGTGGCGAAGAACCTGATGGACGCTGACGTCCAGGTGCCAGGGTTCAGGCGGTCAGGCCTCTCCATAGAGCAGATGCTGAACAGGTACATCCCCACCCTGACCATCATAGGGGGTATCCTGATAGGGCTGATTGCCGGCGTGGCTGACATAGTCGGGGTGTTCGGGACAGGCATAGGCATGCTCCTGATGGTGGACATCATCCTCCAGTACTACCAGATGCTGCTGAAGGAACAGGTGGAAGAGGTGTCGCCGGCTCTGGCGGGGCTCATCGGAGCTGGTTAGCCGTGGGGCTGCGCGCCGTCATAGTGGGCATACCGGGGGTCGGGAAGACCACGGTCCTGGAGAAGGTCGTGGCTAGCTACAGGGGAGCCAGGCTGGCGAACTTCGGCACGATCATGCTCGAGGTCGGCAGGTCAGAGAAGCTCGTGCAGTTCAGGGACGAGCTCAGGAGGCTCCCGCTGGGGACGCAGAGGCGCCTTCAGAAGACCGCCGCAGCCAAGATCTCGCTCATGAAGGACAAGCTCGTGGTGGTCGACACCCATCTTTTCATCAGGACCCGCGACGGCTTCTGGCCCGGGCTCCCGTTCGACGTCGTGAGGGCCCTGAAGCCGACCCACCTCATACTCCTGGAGGCTTCGCCCGCGGAGGTCGCCCGGAGGAGGGCCAGCGACACGAAAAGATACAGAGACCCCGCCACCGAGGCGTCGCTCGCCGAGGAGCTGGAGCTCGCGAGAAGCTTCGTCGCTGCCTGCTCGACCATCACAGGCGCCCCCATCACGATAGTCAGGAACGGGGAAGGCATGCAGGCTGAGGTCGCGCGGTCCATAGCCGGGATGCTGGAGCGAGCTTCGTCATGAAGGCCGGGGCAAAGAGGAGGTCCCAGGGCGGGCCGTCCTTGGGGAGCTCCAGGCTGATCACCTACGCCCTCGTGGGCCTCATAGTCGTCCTGGTCGGGTACTACGTGGTCCTCCCTGCCGTCGTACCCCGGTCGACCGCCACGACGACGACCAGCGCCAGCGCCGGGGATGTCAAGTTCAACACCTCTTCTGACATCTCGGGGGCGTCCATCCTGCTGACCGCCACCAACCTGGCTCCAAACCAGAACGTGACCGCCACCTTCGGGCCCGCTCCGTTGCAGCTCGTCAACTCCTCGACGGGGGCGACCTCCTGCAGCACCAACGACAAGGGCGACATCTCAGGGTGCATGTTCTGGGTCCCCAAGGCGTCATCAGGCTCCTACTCCGTCGTCCTGACGGCCGGCACGACGAGCGGGGTCGCCCGCTTCACCATACCTCGGTACGTCCCGCCTGTGTCCACCGTGCTGGTCACGACGACCTCAGTGCTGCTGGGGCTCGTCACCCAGGTCGTGACCAAGAGGGTAGTCGACCTTGACGCCGAGAGGAGGATGAGGGCAGAGGTGAACGCCTTCCAGAAGGAGAAGCGAGCGGCGACCTTGGCCAAGGACAAGGAGAAGCTCGACAAGCTCAAAAAGAGAGAGCTCGCCGTCCAGCAGGAGCAGCTGAGGGTGCAGCGGGCAAGGCTCAAGGTGACGGCGGTCACCTTCGTCCCCCTGCTGGTTGTCTACTACCTGATGGCCAGCTTCCTCGGGGGGTACGGGGTCATAGTCGCGTTCACGCCGATACCGATCCCCATCATCGCAGGCGCGACCCAGCATGCCGGGGTGTACAACGTCAGCCTCGTCTGGTGGTACTTCCTCAGCTCCTTCGCTTTCTCCACCATGCTAGGGCGCCTGCTGCACACCACCCCATAGGGAGTGCTTTGAAGGCGATCATAATCTCCGGGCTGCCCGCCGTGGGCAAGACCTCTGTCTCACGCCAGGTGGCGGAGTCACTGGGGACCCCGATGGTAGGCGGAGGGGACGTCCTGAAGGAGATGGCAGTGGAAGAGGGCTACACCCCGGGGGGCGAAGACTGGTGGGACAAGGGGGACGGGATGAAGTTCCTGCAGGAGAGGAAGCGCCATCTGGACTTCGACAAGGAGGTGGACGCCAGGCTACTCAAGAAGGCCAAGAAAGGGGACGTCGTCATAACCAGCTACCCCGTTCCATGGCTCACCAAGGACGGGATCAAGGTATGGCTTGCAGGGTCTGTGGAGAGCAGGGCCAGCAGGATGTCCAAGAGGGACGGGATCAGCGTCTCCGAGTGCGAGGCGATACTCTCAGTGAGGGACCTGGAGAACTACAGGCTCTACAAGAAGATCTACGGGATAGAGTTCGGCAAGGACCTCAAACCCTTCGACCTAGTCGTCGAGACAGACTCGATCGACGAGACCAAGGTGGCCGAGATAGTGATACACTACGTGAAGAGCAGGAGGGACTGACGTGCAAGCCCAGAAGATGCTTGTCCTCGACGAAGAGGCCTCTGACCCCGAGCACGGGCACCTCCCCGCCTCGAGGCCCGTCCAGTCGCTGCTCGACTACGGCCTCGTCCCTCTCGACAAGCCCCGTGGCCCCACCAGCCACGAGGTGGTCGCCTGGACCAGGAAACTCCTCGGCGTGGAGAAGGCCGGGCATAGCGGCACCCTCGACCCCCCTGTCTCCGGGCTCCTCCCAATCGGGCTCGGCCAGTCGACCAGGGCCCTCAGCCTGCTGCTGCTCTACCCGAAGGAGTATCGCGGGGTGATGCGGGTCCACTCCTCAGTCCCCAAGAAGGAGCTCGAAAGGGTGAAAGAGGAGTTCACTGGCGAGATCTTCCAGCGCCCTCCCCAGCGCTCCTCCGTGTCCAGGCAGACCAGGACGAGGACCGTCTATGAGTTCGAGATAGAAGAATCGGCGGGGAACCTGCACCTCTTCAGGGTGCTCTGCCAGTCCGGGACGTACATACGGAAGCTGATCTACGACATGGGGGAGGTACTCGGCGTGGGGGCGACGATGGTGGAGCTCAGGCGAACCAGGGTGGGACCCCTGACCGAGGAGAGAGGGTTCGTCACCCTCCACCAGCTCAACGACGCGGTCTTCCGGTTGAAGGCGGGGGACGAAGCGCCGCTCCGGCGGCTGGTCCTCCCGGTGGAAGAGTCCCTGGGACCAATCGGCAGGATTGTCATCCGTGACTCGGCGGTCGACGCCATCTGTCACGGCGCCCGCCTCGGCATACCGGGCGTGCTCTCGCTCTCGCCAGGTATCAAGAAGGACGACCCGGTCGCCATATTGAGCGCCAAGGGGGAGCTGGTCGCCATAGGCAAGGCGCTCCTCTCGGCCGCCGAGCTCCGACCGCTGAAGCGGGGACTGGCAGCCTCAACAGACCGCGTTGTCATGAGGGCGGGGACCTACCCTCGGATGTGGAAGACGCACAGGAAGGGAGAGGCAGGGGACGCCGCCGCCTCGAGTTAGGTTTTAAGCGCCCCAACGGGGCTCGTGAACGCCGGGATCGCCTAATCTGGTAAAGCTCCCATCCTGCGGGTGCCCTACCTCATTTCCGGCGTCAATCTTGGTTGATGTCATGTCAATTGCATATCCGCCTTCGGTATATGCGCACCAACCAGTGTCAGCGGCCAGGAGCCAAGCGCGCTATACATCTCGGTCCTGAGGGCTCCGCGCGCTACTTACGCGCCCCTAGTCTGAGAGACAACCTGCAGCCTTCATGACCGCGAAGGTTTCCTCCTTCACGAAGGCATAAATCCCATCCCAGTTGTCGAGGTAGGTTCGACGCGCTTCCTTGGGCAGCTTTATGGCGTTCTTAGCTCCGTCAGCCCCTGAAGTCTCTTTGAATCTTTCGTAGAGGATGCTCGGCGTCAACTTCACCCGGGCTTCCTTGAGAGAAGCGACCAGTTCTGGTCGTGTGACTCTGGCATCGCTCAGTTTCGTCAGCGCATAGATGTCAAAGATGTCCTTGTAGAGGTCCTTAACCGGTCTATGCGGAATGATTTGCATCTTGCCTGCGATGATCTGAGAAGCAGGCAAGACAGGTATCTCCCCCTTCACGTAGTCCACGGAGATGTATGATTTCGGCTTCCGCATCTCGAATGATTTCGGAGGATGCGTGTTGGTTACAGTGATGGAGAATTCTGGTGGAACATCCCCCAACTTGAATGACTGGTGGTACGAACGGACTAGCGCGACGGTGCACTGCCTCAGATCCGTTGGGACCGCAGAGTCATACCTCTTGAATCTCTTCTCCTCCTGTATTCCATATCCAACTTCCCTTACATCTCCCACTCTCTTGAGGTCCTTCAGAGTCTGATGGATGTCAGGGGCATTGGAGTAGAAGTCGAGATCGATGCTGAACCTTTGAAGCTCTTGAGGTAGATAAGCCCTGACTCCGTGGCCACCGCCAAGGACTAGTGGATCCCCTCCTTTCATCAGCCCCTTCGTCCTGAACTCTTCGAGAGTAATCAGAAGGTTGTACTCTCTTTCCACCAGTGATTCGTGCAGACCGAGTCTGCTCGCGATATCCACGATCTGCCTGTTCGAGACTATGGGAATCCGGCTCCCTTGGCTTCTTCGAGTTCTTGAAGGGCCCGATCGCCGATTCCTCTGTTCCGGCTGTACTCTCTGAGAAAATCTTCGTCGATTTGGGTCTTCGAATTGGCCATCGATTCCGCAACGGTCTCTATGAACACCACGGACTTGTTCTCTGCAATCGCGTCGACCAGCAACTTCTCTGGGATTGCAACGTTAAGCAGGCCTATTCTCTTGGCGTGCCGAATGTCATTGTCCTCGACTATTCTCGAGTTGGAAAGGAGGTGAGCAGATAGGTTCCTACTCCCTTTGAACGTTCGCCGCAGGAAGTTGTGGAACATCTCGATATTTCGCGTCCTTATCTCTATTTCTGGGTCTGGTTCGACGTCCTTTACCGGCAATTGTATCTCGAGGGCAACCTCTCCGCCAAGTATAGCGTCTTCGAAACCTTTCCTTGCTAGGAATGCCAGCGCCAGTTCTGCTTTCTTCACATCGTTCGCCTGAGAGAGAATCAAGAAGGGGTAGATGGCATCCACGTCCTCGTCCCTTATCTTCGCAATCTTTTCCCTGCCCATCCTCTTGAATTCGACGAACTGAAACGACCCCACTCCGTACAAGGCCGTCGGGTACGTCACTCCCGCTCCTTTAGCGAGCTGACTGATGCTCAGTTCGTCCTTCAGGGCAAGCTGTTCGAGAAGCCGCCCCCCTGTTCCGTAAGCATGTGCCACTTTGGCCACCGTTGTTACTCGAGCGCATTACCTATTAAGAATATTTAATAGGACATATATACAGACTATTTAAACAATGAGCCAAAACGTGTGTGCTCCATTAATTCTCGTCCCGTCAATTTCACAAGTTCATCGTTGCTTCATTCTCTTTCGAGTTTCAGAAGTTCTAGGGAATCAGAAGCAGTCTTCCCGTCCCCTGCAACTGGCGGGAGTCGCACCCCCTTCAGGCATCTTTGAATCGCCTCCACCTGATTCTCTTTGAAGTGTATTGCGTTTAGAGCCCACGATAGGTGGGGTCTCCCATCATTGGGTGCCAGCTCCAGAGAGACGCTGGCGTAACTCACCCCTCTTGAATAATCGTTGACGCTGAGGCAGAGCATCGAGGCCGTGCAGAACAGGTCGAACCTGAACTTCCTGTCGAAGTGCCTGTAGGTCGGCAACAGCCCATCCGGTTAGTCGAGAATTTCCGTCTCCTCGACCGCCAGCCGGTTCTTCTCCGCTTTGTCGCTCTGGTTCATCCTCCTCTTGTCCAGCCTCCAGAACGCGTTACCGAGGTACTCGACCGTCCCGTCCAGGACCATATGCTCTTCCAGCTGGGCCACCCAGGGGACGAACCTCCACCTCGGCTTCCTGTCCAAGAGCTTCACGCCGTTCCTGTCGAAGACGAAGATTCTCCAAAATGTCCCACCAGGGTTGCCGTAGTGTGCGACAAGCAGTGGCAACCAGAACGGCCTCTGCGACTAAATCATCCACCACCCCCCGTCCCTCATCCCCCAGTTGGTCATCAGGCTCTCCGTCGTGATACCCATGATCTTCCTCCCGTCCAGGATTTCCAGCTCCCTCGCCTTCTTGAACCCGTTCGCCCTGAAGAACGCCACCAGGTGCACCATGGACGACTTTATCCACGCCTTCGACACCCCAGCCTTCAGCATGGTGTCGAGGTAGCTCTGCACCGCGTCCTCCGCCTCGGACTTCCTCAGCCGGACAAGCTCCGAAGGGGTCTCCCCCCCTCCTGCAGAGGCGCGCCAGGGTGTCGAGGTAGCTCCTCCTGCTGGACTCCGACCCTGTCTTCCTCGCCAGGTGATCCAGGAGCCTTTGGACGGTGCGGTCTTCGCTCTCCCACCCCTTGACCTTGAGCTCCCTCTCGTACCAGCGTCCTCTCCGGGAAAGGTCCCCGTTTTCGGAGTAGGCCACCTGCTGCTTGGGCATACTAACAGGAAGTTGTAATTCTTTTAACGGGACGGAGGTAGGGCGCCCCTTGCCGGGATCGCCTAATCTGGTAGGGCGCAGTGGTCGCTTCGCGCAAGCCTGGAATTGCGTCTGGCCGGCGAGCCTGTCTCGCGAAAGCGGGTTCTGGGTTCAAATTCCTCTCCTAGGAGAGGAGGGAAGTCCCAGTCCCGGCGCTCAATCCCAAAACACTATAAGCAGTGGAATCAACCCGAAGTCAAGTGAAGGGTCCTGGCTCCGACATGCGCGTCGGCCTCACTTTCGACGACGTCCTGCTCGTCCCGAAGTTCTCCGACGTAAAGTCCCGCAGGGACGCAGACACCAGGACCCGCTTCTCAAGGAGGATTCCGCTCAGCATCCCCATAGTCAGCGCCAACATGGACACCGTGACCGAGTCGTCCATGGCAATAGCGCTCGCCAGGCTGGGAGGGATTGGCGTGATACACAGGTTCCTCACGGTCGAGGAACAGGTGGCCGAGGTCCTGAAGGTGAAGAGGTCTGAGGGGGTGGTCATAGAGGACCCGATAACCCTAGGGCCCGACAGGAGCGTCAGCGAGGCCCAGGAGATCATCGGGGACAGGGACATAGGAGGAATAGTGATAGTCGACGGGTCGAAGAACGTCCTCGGGCTCCTCACAAGGCGCGACATAACCCTGGAAGACGACCTGGAGAGGGCGGTGAAGGAGGTCATGACCCCGAGGCAGAAGCTCATCACCGCTCGCAAGGGGGTGAGCATGGAAGAAGCGAAGAACATCCTCCACGACCACAAGATAGAGAAGCTCCCCCTGCTCGACAGGAAGGGGAGGCTCGCCGGGCTGATAACCTCGAAGGACATAATGAAGCGCAAACAGTTCCCATACGCGACCAAGGACGCCAAGGGGCGCCTGAGGGTGGCGGCAGCCGTCGGTGTGAAGGGGGACCACATGGAGCGGTCGCGGAAGCTCCTCGACGCGGGGGCTGACGCCCTGGTGGTGGACATAGCCCACGGCCACTCTGCCTATGCGATAGACACGCTGAAGGCCCTGAAGAGGGAGCTGGGGGACGTGGAGGTGGTCGCGGGGAACGTGGCGACGGCGAAGGGGGCCCTGGACCTGATCAGGGCGGGGGCCGACTCGGTCAAGGTAGGGGTCGGCTCGGGGAGCATCTGCGTCACGCGCGTGGTCACAGGCTCAGGGGTGCCGCAGCTCACGGCCATCATGGACAGCGCCGCCGGGGCGGCAGACAGCGGCGTCCCAATCATCGGTGACGGAGGGATAAGGAACCCGGGGGACCTGACGAAGGCGCTGGCTGCAGGGGCAACGTCGGTGATGATAGGGAGCCTGTTCGCGGGGACCGAAGAGAGCCCTGGGGCGACTATCCTCAGAGAGGGGGTCAGGTACAAGCTCACCAGGGGGATGGCGTCCCTCGCGGCGTCGGTCGACCGGAGGGTGCGCGGGGGGAAGGGGTCTGGTCCGAAGGAGGACGAGCTGGTGGGGGAGGTGATCGAAGAGAGCGTCCCAGAGGGGGTGGAAGGGCTGATCCCATACAAAGGGAAGGTGGACGAGGTGGTGAGGCAGCTCGTAGGGGGGCTCAGGTCAGGGATGAGCTACTCAGGCGCCCATGACCTCGAGGAGCTGAGGCGGAAGGCCGAGTTCATGAGGATCACGTCCGCCGGGTACAAGGAGAGCCTCCCCCACGACATACAGAGGGTGGTCTGATACGGCGAACCTCTCCGTCGTGGGGCTGCAGTGGGGGGACGAGGGGAAGGGGAAGATAGTCGACTACCTCGCGTCGGGGTACGACGCCGTGGCGAGGTTCAACGGAGGCAGCAACGCAGGGCACACAGTGGTCATCGGAGACAGGAAGTCCACGTTCCACCTCGTCCCGTCGGGGGCGCTGAAGGGGAAGCAGCTCCTCATAGGGGCCGGGGTGGCGGCCGACCCGGAGGTGCTGGCCCAGGAGCTCGCCCTCCTCCCAGGCGATACGAGGGGGAGGCTGCTGGTCGACTCCAGGTGCACCCTGGTCACGCCAGTGGACAGGGACCTCGACGCCATGCTGGAAAGGGGACGGGGGGCCGCCGCGCTCGGGACGACGAAGCGCGGGATCGGGCCGTCCTACGCCCTGCGCGCCCTGCGCCTGAGCCCGCGAGCCGGGGACCTGGCTGCCGGGTTCGACTTCGCTCCGCTCGTTTCGTTCTACAGCGCCCTCTCGCTGGACAGGACGCGACTGGACGCCTGGGCCGCCTCGTCGCGCGAGCTCCTGCGGGGGTTGACCGGGGACGTGGCAGCAAAGGTCGAGAGAATCACAGGCGCAGGAGGGAGCGTGTTGTACGAAGGGTCGCAGGGGACGCTCCTAGACCTGCTGCATGGCACCTACCCCTACGTCACTTCCACACACACCATCGCGAGCTACATCCCAGCGGCCCTAGGGATACCCCCGGGGCTGGCTGGGAAGCCCCTCGGGGTGATGAAGTGCTACACCACGAGGGTGGGGAGCGGCCCGTTCCCCTCGGAGATCGGAGGGGAGGATTCCGAAAGGCTGCGCACGCTGGGGAACGAATATGGCGCCACGACGGGGAGGCCCAGGAGGGTCGGCTGGCTCGACCTGGTGTCCCTGAAATACGCAATACGGCTCAACGGCGTCGAGGAGGTCGCGGTCACGAAGCTGGATGTGCTCTCAAAGGTGGACGACGCGAAGGTCTGCGTCGCATACAAGCTGCGAGGGAGCGAGACCACAGACTTCCAGAGCGCCATGGGCGACTTGGGTCAGGCCGAGCCTGTGCTCAGTTCCCCGTTCTCCCTGCGCGGAGCCGACTTCGAGCACGGCCTCCCTGCCGAGGGGAAGCGCTTCGTCAGCTTCGTCGAAGAGGAGCTGGGAGTCAGGGTGCGGTTGGTCTCCCACGGGGAGGAAAGGTCGAAGACCATTGAGCTATGACGCCATCTCCCCCATTGACGGCAGGTACAGCCGAGAGGCCGCCCCCCTTGGCCGCTACTTCTCAGACCGGGCCCTGATGGAAGCAAGGGTCGCAGTCGAGCTAAGGTACCTCAGCCTGCTCGTCAGGCGGGGGGTCGCGCCGAGTACGAAGGTCCCCAGGATCGGCGCAGACATGGTAGCCTTGGAGAGGCTCGAAGAGGAGCTGGGCCACGACGTCAAGGCCGTGGAATTATACGTCAGGCGGCGCCTGTTGCGGTCCGCCGCCCGGAAGCTCGCCCCCTTCGTCCACCTCGGCATGACGAGCGAGGACACCAACAGCCTCTCCTACGCGATGCTCCAGAAGGCCGCCATTGACGAGGTGCTCATCCCTGCCTACTCCTCCCTGGCGGGCTCCGTCGCCGACCTAGCGGTGAAGGAGGCGTCGTCGGCCATGGTCGCGAGGACCCACGGGATGCCGGCCGTCCCTACGACCTTCGGGAAGGAGATGGCGGTCTTCGGATACAGGCTCGCGGAGCGCGTCAGCCGTCTCAGGGAGCTGAGGCCAATGGCGAAGTTCTCCGGCGCTGTGGGTACCTACGCGTCCTTCGCCTTGCTCGCCGACCTCGACTGGCCCGCGGAGCTCGCGAAGTTCGTCGAAGGGTTCGGCGTGGAGGCTGCCCCATACTCCACCCAGGTCGTCCCCGGGGAGAGGCTTTCTGACATCCTCCACACCGTGATCAACATCAACCAGCTGGTCGCCTCCCTGGCGCGGGACCTATGGCTCTACCAGGCGCTCGGCTACGTCCGCTTCGTCCGCCCAGGGAAGGTGAGCTCTTCGACCATGCCCCAGAAGGAGAACCCGGTTGACCTAGAGAACGCGGAGGGGCAGGCCGACACGTCCACCTCGCTCCTAATCATGGCGGCGTACAGGCTCCAGCACACCAGGCTCCAGAGAGACCTGTCCGACTCGGTCGTCAGGCGGATGGTCGGTCAGGGGTTGGCTCACTCCTTTGTGGCGACAAAGAGGCTGGGGCGTGCGCTCTCTTCAATGAAGGTGGAGCGCGCGGCGATGCTCGACGACCTGAAGGCCCACCCTGAGATCCTCGCCGAGAGGGCGCAGATAGTGAGGAGGCTGGCGGGAGACGTCGAAGGCTACGAGAATGTGAGGGCCTCCGTCGGCCGCGGTAGCTTCTCCCCTGGCTCGGACCCAGCCTCATATCTGGGGGACTCCGTGAACCTGGCCAGGCGCTGCAGGGGGACAGTCGACGAGCTCCTCGGCCTGGGGGGCCGCCGGAAGCGGCGGGGCGCCTCCTCTTCGGCTAGTTCTTGAAGACCCAGGACAGGTCCGGTGGATAGCTCCTTCCGGACGTCTTCTCGCTGATGGCATGTGCCACGATGGGGAGCGCCAGCGTGATGTCGGCGTACAGGGTCGCCTTCCTCCCGTCTGACTTTATCTTCCCCCAGCTTATCGCCTCTTCGAGGGTGCACCCAGACAGTCCCCCCCACTGTGGGCTGTCGGCCGTTATCTGTATCGCATACTCGTGAGGGGTCTCCTCCTCACCTCCCTTCGACAGAGATTTGATTATTGTCGAGAGCTGTATCGTGTCCTTGGGGACGCCGCCCCCCAGGTACACCACCCCCGTCTTCTTGGTCCTCTCGGCTATCTGGGCCATCTCCTCCATGTCCTTCGTCTGGTCCAGCCTGATCATCTTGCCCTTTTCGCGTCTAAGAAGGCTCAGCGCCACCCCGTAGCCGCTGTCTATCAGGCCGGGCGAGTACACCGGGACTTTGGCTCTCTGCGCCGCCGCCACTATGCTGTCTACGCCCTTCTTGTTCAGGAACTCCCCGAACTGGTAGAGGAACTCCCTGGTCGAGTATACCTTCTTCTCGTCGAGGGTGTCCGCGAATTCGTAGATGGTCCTCTCCAGCTTCCTGTACTGCATCTCGTCGGCATAGACGTCATAGTACCTGTCGATCTTCAGCTTGAGCAGCTCCTCGTCGTTGGCGAGCCAGGTCCCCTGGTAGTAGTGGTACCCGAGCGCCTCCAGCAGATCCTCGGAGACGTTCGCCCCGGTGCTCACCACGACGTCGACGTACCTGTGCTCGACCAGCCATCTTATGATCTTCCACTGGCCGGTGGTGCTGAGGGAGCCGGTCAGCCCTATGAATATGGTCAGGTCCTTCTGCTTTGCCATCTCCGTCCAGATCTTCGCCACCTCACCGAGCTTCTTACCCTGGAAGCCGGTCTGAGACATCTCGTCCAGCAGCTCCGAGATGCTCTTCTTCCCGACCTCGATCGTGCTCAGCGGTTTCGAAAGGACTTCCTTCTTTGATACCACGGCGGAGCGTCTGGACCATCCACTTAATTGTTTTGTGAACGGAGCAGGGCCGGGCGTCACTTCACGGTGACCGACTTCGCGAGGTTCCGCGGGTAGTCCGGGTCGTTGCGCCTCGCAACCGCCATGTGGTACGCGAGCAGCTGGAGCGGGATCGCCTCTATCACAGGCGCGAACTCCGGCTGCACCCTCGGTACGCGTATGAAGTGTTTGTACACCTCGTCCGCCTTGTCCGAAATCCCGATTACGTCCGCCCCCCTCGCACTGAGCTCTTCCGCGTTGGACAGGGACTCCGCGTGGCTTGGCCCTCTCGGGTTGATCACCACCACTGGGGTCCCCTTCTCGATGAGGGCGAGCGTCCCATGCTTGAGCTCGCTTGCGGGCATGCCTTCAGCGTGAATGTATGATAGCTCCTTCAGCTTCAACGCCCCCTCGAGGGCCATGGGGCTCACGTACCCCCTGGCTACGAAGTAGAAGTCTGGCCTGTCCGCGTATCGCCGCGCCAGCTCCCTGACCTGTCCGTCGCACTTCAGGGCATCCTCTATCGCCCTGGGGAGCCCTTCGAGCCCGGCCGGGCGGCCCTTGCCGAGGACCGCGTCGACCACCAGGTTGGCTACTACGACCTGCGCCGTAAAGCTCTTCGTGGCAGCCACCCCCACCTCAGGGCCGCAGTTCAGGAGGAGGACCTCGTCGCTCTCCCTGGCGAGGGACGAGCCTGCGGCGTTGACGACCGAGTACACCTGTGCCCCGAGCCTCTTCGCCTCTCTCACCGCCTCCAACACGTCGGCGGTCTCTCCGCTCTGCGAGAACACGACAAGCACCGACCCCTTCCCAAGAAACTCTTCGTGCTCCTTCAGCTCCCCTGCCACGACGGCGTCCGCCCTGACCCTCGCCTCCTTGTTCAGCCGATACTTCATCAGGAGTCCGGCGTGGTACGACGTCCCCGACGCGGCAATGTACAGCGACTTCGCGCTCCTTATCGCCCTGGCGAACGTCTCCAACTTGTCCGGGCTCTGAGCCGATGCGGAGAGGACGGCCCTCGGCTGTTCGTAGATCTCTTTCAGGGTGAAGTGGGCGTAGTCGCTCTTCGTGACGTCAGAGAGCTCCCATGCGACCTTGTCAGGGTCCCTCCTGACCCTCCTCCCGTCTCGCCCGACTATCTTGACGTCGTCCTTCGTGATCTCGACCACCTCGTGGTTGTCCAGGAATATGGTGCGGTCCGTCCGGCCGATGGTCGCGAGGACGTCGCTGGCCAGGAACATCATCCTGTCGCCCACCCCGACGATCAGGGGGGCGTCCTTGCGCGCCCCCGTCATGACGTCCGGCCTGTCCTGGAACATGGCGACTATGGCGTACTGGCCCTTCAGCTTCTTGACCGCGGCGGAGGTCGCCTTCAGGGGGTCCCGGGTCCTCTTGTATTCGTCCTCGAGCAGATGCGATATCACCTCGGTGTCCGTCTCGCTTCTGAACTTGTGCCCCTTCGCGACGAGCCTGTCCTTCAGCGGGAGGTAGTTCTCGATTATCCCGTTATGGACGACCGCCACCAGCTCCCCGCACGAAGCGTGGGGGTGAGCGTTCCAGTCGGTCACGCCTCCGTGGGTCGCCCAGCGGCTGTTGTGGGTAAAGATGCCATTCGCCAGGAAGTTCTCCGTCCCTTCCACCTGAAGGTCGTACACCGTGTCTGTGCCAGACTCGACGGTGGTCACAGACCGTACCCTCTCGAAACACACGTCGCGGCCTCCATAGCCGCGTGGCGAGGTTTCGAGGACCCCGTCCTCTCCACCGGCCGTGACGAACTCTGTCAGGCCGTCGACGGCCCCCTGGGTCGGATGCTCTTCACGCTGGAGGTAATGATGGACTCCCCTGGCCTCTGAGATGGTGAGGAGCACCTTCTCGGCGAATGCGACCGGCTTCTCCCCCGCCGATCCCCCGGTCTTGGTCTCCATTTCCATGACCGGCGTCCTCCTCGGCTTTGGGTCGGCCGAGGACGATAACATGCGGAGGAACCCCGCCACGCCTTCGTCCCAGTTGATCGTGAGGACCTGAGTGTCGTCCCGGTCGTCCCTCCCACTCCGAACTCCGGAGATGGAAGAATGAACCCCAAAGCGGAGGAGCAGGCCACGGAGGACGGCTGAAGCCGCGCTGTTCTTCATCCGTATCGCTACCTGCCTCTCCAGGGCGTCAGCCGACCCTCCGGCGTCAAAGAGCCCTCGGATGAAGCCTGCAACCTCTTCGTCGGGGAGTCGCCCTAACTCGGTCAGGAACCTAGCAGACGGAAAATCGAACACCGCGCGCAGCCATCTGCTCAGCGGTACGCTGTCGACCGTCAGTTCATAGGCGTCCGCATCTCTCAGCTTCACGACCCGTCCCTTGAGCGAAAACAGTCTGGTGGAGAGGCGTTGGTAGCTCCGCAGCAGCTCCCCGTCCCTCTCGCATATCCTGATCCCCTTAGGGTGAACATGGCCCCTGCCGAACAGGTAGCCCGCCAGTTGCATCAGAGGGGGAGACGTCCGGATAGGGAAGCGAACGTGGTCCGAGCGGGTGCGAGAGACGGGGGCGAGCCCCGGGACAGCACGTATCTTCCAACGGCAGGTCAATCTGCGGGCTACGTCTTCTCTTATGGCCCTGTCCCCCCTGACCAGGTGGGCCATGTAAGACGTGCTGGTCCCATATCTACTGGCCGCTTCGGCGGTGCTCATCCCAGTAGCCTTGATCGAAGCCCTGAGCGCGGCCGTCCACTCCCTGCTCGGTCTGAAGTATCTCTTCGCCTGGGTGCCGGTCAACGTCCGCGACTTCCCTTGGATCATAATCCTCCTTGGGAGAATCAGAAGGTCTCCTTCTAGCAGTTCTGAAGCGGGTGTCTGGAGGACGAGCCCGTCTCTCATGACGATCATCCTGTGGGTCTCGGTGCAGATCAGCTCGGAGGAGCCTGTGGTCACTCTCAGGAGACGGGGGGGCGCGGGGTGAGAAGACTTGGTCGCCTTCCTGGCAACGACTCTGAGCGTCGCCGTGTCGAGTGAGACGACCTCCTCTTCGTTGTCCATGTCAGCTATCCTCTTGAGCCGCCCGTCAGCGAGTTGCACGCAGGTGTCCGGATGGAGGCAATGAGCCATGCCAGTGCGCCCGGGCATCTCAGCGAACCTGAGTTTTTCGGCGAGCTCTGCCACCTTCCCTACCCCCTTTCTGACCTCCAGTCCGCCTTCGTTGATGGTGGCCATGCCGGCGGAGTCGTAGCCGCGGTATTCGACGCGCCTGAGCCCCTCCAAGAGGAGCCCCGCCACAGGCTCTTCAGCGACGCACCCGATGATGCCGCACAACGTGAAGAGGTGCGCCGTCGCCGCTTTAAACCCCGCAAAACATTTCACTGTGGCATCCAAAACCTGCGATGCACGGTCCCTCTCTGGGCAGCAGCGGAGGTTGCGTCACCATGCAAAACTGTTTATGTAGGGTGCCCCGCCCCTCACAGCCATGCCGCAGGAGAAGATACTCTACGACCCCAAGGGGGACACCCGCCTCGCCAAGAGGGTCCTCGTCTCTGACAGGCCGGACAGGTTCAAGCCGGCCTCGGGCAAGGTCGGTCAGCAGCTCCTGGCGCTGCTCGCCTCCGGTCCCATGTATCCCGCCGAGATGGCCAGGTCCCTGGGGGCGCACCATCAGACCATCTACTACCACATCGCCCGCCTGGAGAGGGCAGGCCTGGTCGCACCGGTCAGGAGCGAACAGATCAGGGGGGGCCAGGCGAAGCTCTATGCCCTCGCGTCAGACGGCTACGCGGTCGAGTTCCCAGTGAAGGGCGAGCCGCTCCCCACGCTGCGGTCTTCGGGCCGCTCCGCCGCCCTCGGCAGGTTCTTCGACGAGTTCCTCCGCGACGGGGAGTTCGACGGCTGGATAGTGGTCGGGTCTCCGCTCCAGCATGGGTCTGCAGGCACCCAGGCCCGGGACGGTCATTATGCCGTTCAGCTGGGGTTCGCCCTCGGGCAGTTCGTAGACCTCCCAGAGAGGTTCCCTGTGAAGCTCGACACAGACCTCAGGGCGGAGAAGCTGACCGCTTCGAACCTCATAGTCGTCGGGGGGCCGAGGAACAACGTCATAGCTGAGGCGCTCAACCCTCACCTCCCGCTAAAGTTCAGCCAGGGGGGCTTCTGGAGCGCTATAGTGGACGACGTGGGGGACCCGCACGGCTCAGAGCTGGACTGCCTCGTCGAGAAGATACAGAACCCGTGGGACCGCTCGAAGACGTGCGTGGTCATAGCAGGGCTGACTGGGGGAGGGACGAAGGCAGGCGTGATCGGCGTCTGCAATCAAGCCGAGACCCTCTTCGCGAAGTACAGGTCAGGCCCCTTGGCAGCGCTGCTGCGCGGGACAGACAAGGACGGGGACGGGAAGGTCGACTCCGCCGAAGTGCTGAAACTGCTCTGAGGATTAGGCCCTTCTTCCTCTGCGTCCGCCCTTCTTCCTAGTAGTGTCGTGAGGGATGGGCGTGGCGTCCTCGATCCGGCCTATCCTGAAGCCGGCCCTGGCGATGGCCCTGATGGCCGCCTGCGCCCCCGGCCCTGGCGTCCTGGGTCCTGTCCCGCCCACGGCCCTGACCTTGATGTGGACCGCGGTTATCCCCTTGCCTTTGGCGACCTCGGAGGCCGCCGACGCGCTCCTCATGGCGGCATAAGGCGAAGATTCGAACCTGTCCGCCTTCACGTGCCTCCCTCCGGATGAGAAGGCGATGGTCTCAGCCCCGGTCAGGTCAGTGATGTGGACGATGGTGTTGTTGTACGACGAGTAGATGTGGCAGACGCCCCAGCGGTCGGCGAGGACTTCTTCTTCTGACATTTCTCTCACTGCGCCTGAGCCGGCTGCTCTGCGGGCGCCTCTGCCCGCTCCGCTCCCGCCGCCTCAACCTTGCCTGTCCCACCGGCCAGCACCACAGCCTCCTGCTCGGACGCAGGTACCTCGTACCCCGGGATCGTGATCACCCTCCCGCCAACCGTGACATGGCCATGGACGATCAGCTGCCTCGAATGCAGCGGGGAGAGAGCCATCCCCTTCTTGAAGACCATGGTCTGAAGCCTCCTGGAGAGCACGTCCTCCACCGTGAGGCTGAGTATGTCGTCAAGGGTGGCAGCCTCCCCGACGAGACCCCTCCTCCTAAGGCTGTCCAGCAGCTTCTTCTCCTCACGTTCCCTCACCACCTGGGTGGCCGCCAGCAGCGTCCTCGCCTGCTTCCTGACGCCGCTGAGCTGCGTCTGTGCCTTCCAGAGTTCGCGCTTGTTCCTCAGCCCGAACGTCCCTAGGAGGTACAACTCCTGGGCCAGCTGGTCGGTCCTCCAGGGGCTCCTCGGCCTGTTGTACTGCTTCCTGGACTTCTTAGGGTCTCCCAAACTCTACTCCTCCTTCTTCGCTGAGGCTTCCTTCGCCGCCGCCACCAGGGTCGCCTTCCTCACGCCTACGGTCCTCCCCTTCCTCCCCGTCGTCCTGGTCCTTTGGCCCCTCACCTTCAGTCCGAGGCTGTGCCTCACCCCCTTCCAGCTCCGGATGTTCTTCTCGTCCTCGACGTCGCTCTTCTGTATGAAGTCGAGGTCTGAACCGAGGAGCTGTTTTGCTTCCCCTGTATCGGGGTCGTTCCTTCGGTTGTAGTACCATTCTGGCAGAGCAGACTTCGTCGTGCTCTGTATCGCCTGCTCGATCTGGGCGACCTGCTCTTCGGTGAGCGTCCCCAGGCGGACTCTCGGGTCTAGGCTGAGTTTCTTGGTGATCACGTTGGCGAAGTTGTATCCGACACCTCTCAGGTCGGCCAGCGCGACGATCAGCTTCTTCTGTCCCGCCAGGTCCCGTCCGGAGATCCTGACCAGGTGCCTGAACTCAGAGGCCTCGGACATTTTTCCGACCTTGCCCTTCGCCGTTCCGATATAAGGTTTCGACTGCAGCGCGCCAACTTTCGCATCCGCGTCCGGCGGCGCCTCCTAGACAGCCTGAGGGCGTCCCAGTCCCAGGGCACCAGGCGGCCGGCCCCCTCTCAGGCCTCGCAGGGGGACCGCGACGTCCCCGCTAACTTTTTAACCGGAACAAATTCCCGAGCTCGAAACGCGACGTCTCATGGGAACCAGTTTCGAGCCAGCAGGTGGAGCGGTTGGTTGAGGTAAAGGCGCTTGAAGACAGAGGGAACACTGTCTCAATACAGCTCGGAGGGATAGACCGGTCTTACGCCAACGCGATACGGCGGTTCTGCATCTCTGAAGTGCCATCGATGGCGATAGACGACGTAGTATTCCTTGAGAACTCTTCTGTGCTATACGACGAGATACTCGCACACAGGCTCGGCATGGTCCCGATAAGGACCGACCTCGAGAAGTACAACCTCCCTGAAGAGTGCGACTGCGGCAACCCGCTCGGGTGCCACAAATGCAGGGTGCTCTTCGTCTTGGACGCGAAGGGAAAGGACAAGGTCTCGACTGTGACCTCGGGGGACCTCGTCTCGGAAGACAGGGACGTGAGGCCGGTCAGCGAATCCATCCCTGTCGTCAAACTGGCGGCGGGCCAGTCGGTGAAGCTCGAAGCCTACGCCAGGCTAGGTCGCGGAAAGGAGCACGCGAAGTGGCAGCCCTGCACCGTTGCCACGCTGACGGACGGCAAGGGTGAGGGGACCTTCATACTCACCGTGGAGTCCGCGGGGGGGCTCCCTGCGAAGCAGATAGTGCTGAAGGCCATCCAGCTCCTCGAGAAGAAGCTGAACGACATCCAGGTCGCGGTGGGCGGGGCAAAGTGACTGCGTCCAATCCTGTCCTCAGGCGGACCGTGGTGATGCTGGAGAAGACAGGGAGGAAGCAGAAGGCGCGCATCTGGAGCGACGCCTCCAAATTGCTCTCTGCCCCCGCTGGGACCAGGGTGGAGGTGAACCTCGGGCGGATATCCAATGTCGCAGGGGACGCCGGGGCCGTGTTCGTCCCGGGGAAGGTGCTTGGGACCGGGGCAGCGGGTAAGAAGCTGGTCGTTGGCGCCTTTTCGTTTTCAGCCTCCGCCAGGTCAAAGATAGAAGCGACCGGCGGCGCGGCGCTATCGGTGGAGGATTTCCTGAAGAGGTATCCGAAAGGGAGCGGAGTCAAGCTTGTCCGGTGAGGAGTCAGTGTACATCGACGCGACGAACCAGATAGCTGGGCGTCTCTCTTCCAAGGTCGCGAAGCTCCTCCTGTCGGGGAAGAGGGTGACTGTGGTGAACGCTGAGAAGTCTCTCGTCTCCGGGTCGAGGACCTCCGTCGTGAACCAGTGGAAGGAGAGGCTCGAGCTGGCGAGCAGGGTCAACCCGATCTACGGGCCCATACACCCCAGGCGGCCCGACAACATCCTCCGCAGGATGGTCAGGGGGATGGTCCCACGAAAGAAGCCCAAGGGGGCGATGGCGATGAAGCGCCTCAGGGTGTACATCGGGGTCCCGGAGGGGGTCGACGAAGCGAAGCTGAAGAAGTTCGATGAGACCGCCGCTACGCGGCCTATCCCCGTGTACGTGACCATGGGGGACCTCTCGAAGAGCCTGGGGTGGAATGAGTAGGATGCCGGCCCCTTCTAAGGCACAGGTGAAGAAGCCGCCGAAGCTCTACTCGGGAGCGAGGAAGACAGCAAGGGCAACCGCCGCCATCTCTCCGGGAGCGGGTTGCATCAGGGTCAACGGGACCCCGGTCGAGCTATGGGAGCCCGAGCCGGCGAGGCTCCACCTGCTGGAGCCGGTCTACGTGGTCGGGGAGCTGAGGGAAAAGTTCGACCTCGACGTCAGCGTCGCCGGAGGGGGGTTCATGGGGCAGGCGGACGCCGCCGCCATGGCCATCGCACGGGCTTACGTCGACCAGGTCAGGGGGGGCGAAATCAGGGAGAGGCTGAATGCATACAATAAATACCTGCTTTCGGGCGACCCAAGACAAGCTGAACCCAAGAAATTCGGAGGCCCGGGGGCGCGCAGGAAGAGGCAGAAATCTTACAGGTGATCTGCTATGATGATACCTATACGCTGCTTCACCTGCGGTAACCTCATCGGGGACAAGTTCGCCCCGTTCCAGGCCAGAGTGAAGGGGGGCGAAGACCCCGGCAAGGTGCTGGACGACCTCGGCCTGAAGAGGTACTGCTGCAGGCGCATGCTAATCTCCTCGGTGGATGTCATCGACCAGGTCCTCCCGTTCTACAGCAGGAAGTCAGAGCCGTAGGTCTGGCGCTTGGCAATGTCTGACTTCGACGACGACGCGGGCTCAGCCGACAAGATGGTGGCCCCGGGCTTTTCTGAGAAGGCCCTCCTCGCCACCGGCATCAGGATCGGGACCCCCGTCAGGACGAAGACCATGGAGCCTTTCACGGCGCGGCCAAGGCCGGACGGCCTCCACATGATAGACTACCCCAAGACACTGCAGCGCATCGACATCGCTGGCAAGTTCATAGCGGCCACCGGGGCGAAGAACACCGTGGTGTACACCAGCCGGGAGCACGGCGCCGTCGCGGTGGAGAAGTTCTGCGAGCTCACCGGGGCGATGCCAAGGATAGGCAGGTTCATGCCAGGCACATTCACCAACCCCCTATATCCGGGCCACCTGGACGCCGAACTGGTGGTCGTGGCGGACCCGATGTCAGACACGCAGGCGATGGTGGAGGCAGCGAAGCTCGGGGTCCCCGTGATCGCAGTCTGCGACACGGACAACATCACAGACGACGTGGATCTGGTCATCCCTGGGAACAACAGGGGGCGCAAGTCGATAGCCGCCATATTCTGGCTCCTGGCAAGGGCGACCCTCGTTCACTCGAAGGCGCTCGCCGAAGACCAGCCCATGAAGTACGGCATCGAAGACTTCGAGACCAAGGTGGAGGAAGAGCCGCGCCCCGAGCTCTCCGAAGAGAGGGAGTCCGAAAGGCGCGAATAGGCCCAGGTATTGCCAGTCCGAAAACCCGCAGTTTCAGGCCAGTTCTATCCGTCAGCCCCCGCAGCGCTCTCTGCCCTCATCGACGAGTGCTACACCCACAGGCTCGGGCCGGGGATGCTCCCCCCCGCCCCCGCATCGGACGCGGGCATCGTAGCAGTGGTGTCGCCGCACGCTGGCTACGTCTACTCAGGCCCTGTGGCCGCCCATTCATACCACCACGTCTCTTCGCTCCGCAGCCCTGACCTGGCTGTCTTGGTGGGGCCCAACCACTACGGCATCGGGGGCGGAGTCTCCACCTACGAAGGGGAGTGGGTGACCCCTCTGGGTCGCATGCGCGTCGACGAGGGTGCGGCCGCAGAGCTCGTCGAACTCGCCGGGGCCGCCGTGGACCCGGAGGCCCACATGCTGGAGCACTCCATCGAGGTGCAGCTCCCGTTCTTGCAGAAGCTCTACGGCGACTCCGTCCCGTTCCTGCCGGTCTCGCTCCTCTTCCAGGACCAGGACACAGCCGAGGCTGTCGCTTCGGCCCTCGCCCGAATCCTGAGAGGGAGGAGGGCAGTCCTGGTCGCCTCCTCAGACCTGACCCACTACGAGCCCCCCGCCGTTGCGAAGGAGAAGGACATGGCCCTCCTCGGCGAGGTGTTGAAGATGGACGTCCCGGCTTTCTACTCCGTCCTCGAGAGGCTAGGCGTCACCGCCTGTGGCTACGGCGCCATCGCCACCGTGATGCTAGCCGCCAGGTCGCTTGGGCTCACCAGGCCAGAGCTCCTAGCGTACGCCACGAGCGGCGACACCAGCGGAGACAACGTTCAAGTCGTGGGCTACGGGGCCCTCAGATTCGTAAGCTCTTGAGGGCCGTAGCAGAGGCTCCTTCGAAGGCGATAGTCACGGGGGAGCACTTCGTGGTCCACGGCGCCTGGGCCCTGGCCGCCGCGCTGCCGAGGAGGGTCAGGGTAGAGGTGAAGGCCGCGAGCTCCTTCAGGGTGACGTCCCAGGGGTCAGAAGAGGGGCCTCCCGGGGCGGCGCCTGTAAGGAAGGTCGTCAGAGCCGTCGCCGAGGAGTACTCGGCGCGCCAGGATGTGGCTGTCTCGGTGTCTTCGTCTGTCCCCCGGGGGGCGGGCCTGGGGTCGTCCGCCGCCACCATGGTGGCGCTCGCCGCCGCCCTGTCAGAGTTCCACTCTCTGGACCTGGGCCTCGAGGACGTGATCCGTCTATCGATGGTCGGGGAGAAGGAGGTCCATGGCCGCCCTTCCGGGATCGACCCTGCCGTCTGCGCCATGGGAGGGGCGATCATGTTCAGGCCGGGGACCAGGCCGAAGAATGTCCCCTTAGAGGGGAGCCGCTCGCTGGTGGTGTCATACTCTGGGATCAGCAGGGACACCAGGGGACAGATAGGGAGGGTATCAGAGACCAAAGACAGGTACCCGGGCTACTTCGCCCGGCTGGCCAGGTCTGTGGGCGACCTGAGCCTGGACGCGGCAGAGCTCCTCGCCAAGGGGGACGGCGAGGGGCTGGGAGGGTTGCTGACGATGAATCACGCCCTCCTGGGGATGCTGGGTGTGTCCAACCCCACCCTGGACGGGATGGTCGACCAGATGATATCTGCGGGCGCCTACGGGGCGAAGCTCACCGGAGGAGGCGGAGGGGGGAGCGTGGTCGCGGTCGCCCCCAAGGCAAAGGAAAAAAGCCTTGTTTCAGGGCTGTCGGCGCGAGGATTCGAGACTTTCATCGCCAAAGTGCCCGTCGAGGGAGTGAAAAGCTGGCTAGAGCACTAGTCGCGAAGCTCGGGGGCTCCGTGATCACGGACAAGTCGAAGCCCTTCTCGTATCGCCCGGACGTGGTCTCGGCGCTCTCGGAAGAGATAGCCTCCTCCGACCAGAAGGTCGTCGTGGTGCACGGCGGAGGGTCCTTCGGCCACGTCATCGCGAAGCAGCACGGGATAAGCTCCGACGCCGGCGAGGCGCCTGCGGTGGGGGTCGCGCAGACGAGAGGGGCGATGTACGAGTTGAACAGGATGGTCTGCAAGACGATGCTGGAGTTCAAGCTAAGCCCGTACCCGTTCTCCCCCTTCGACGCCATAAGCAGGGCCGGGGGGGCTTCTGTGTCTTCATGGCTGAAGGGCCTCCTCAAGGAAGGGCTGACGCCTGTCACCTTCGGGGACGTCGGGCTGACCCCGTCGGGATTCAAGGTGATATCGGGGGACGTGATCATGCAGGAGCTGTCGAAGATGCTGGAGCCGGAGCGGTCCGTGTTCGCCCTCGACGTGGACGGGGTCTACGAGGAGAACACCAGGGTCATCATCCCCGAGCTGACCCCAGCCAAGGTGAAGCGGATGAAGGCGAAGGAGGGGGACGATGCCACCGGAGGGATGAGGCTCAAGCTGGAAGTGGCTGCCAAGATAGCCGCGGGAGGGACCAGCGTCTGCTTCGTCTCCGGGTACAGGCGGAACGAGTTCTCCAAGGCCCTCCGGGGGCTGGACTTCTACGGCACCTTGGTCCGCGCCTAGGTCAGAGGTAGGGACCGGACAGGCATGCCCACCATCCAGGACGAGATGAGGCGCGTGAAGGCGCAGGTAGACCGCCTGATACTCGACCAGATCCTCCCGAAGTCCAGCCCGATAAAGGAAGTCGACCTCCTCTACCGGATGATGCGGGACTACCCGTCCCGCCCGGCCAAGGGGATGAGGCCCTTCCTCTGCGTCACCGCCTGCAGGGCGGCAGGCGGCTCCGAAGGCGACGCTATCCTCACCGCGGCGTGCATAGAGCTCTTCCAGCACTGGATACTCGTCCACGACGATATAGAGGACGGGTCAGAGCTGAGGCGCGGGGAGCCAGCCCTGCACAAGAAGTACGGGGAGGCCCTGGCCCTCAACGCCGGGGACGCCCTCCACGCCCGCACCTGGGAGGCGCTCCTGAAGAACAGGGAGCGGATTGGTCCTGATAGGACGTTCGCTGTCATGGAGGAGTTTTCGAAGATGGTCGACGAGACGACCGAAGGGCAGCACATGGAGCTGGGGTGGGTCGCTGCCAAGCGATGGGACCTGGGGGAGAAAGACTACTTCGAGATGTGCACCAGGAAGACTTCGTGGTACACCGTCGCCAGCCCGTGCAGGATGGGCGCGCTCGTGGCCGGGGCCGGAGCGGACGTGCTGGCGGGGCTGAAGGACTTCGGGACCACCCTGGGGGTCGCCTTCCAGATACAGGACGACGCGCTGAACCTGGTGGGGGACCAGAAGAAGTACGGCAAGGCGAAGTCTGACGACATACTGGAGGGGAAGAGGACCATGATGCTCCTCCACCTCCTCTCTGTGGCGTCCCAGAGCGAGAGGGACAAGGTGATCGCGATCATGAACAAGGGGCGAGCGCAGAAGACTGACGACGAAGTGAAGTTCGTGCTCTCTGCGATGGAGAGGTATGACGCCGTGGGGTTCGCCAGGAAGAGGGCGTCAGAGCTTCTCAAGCGGTCCCTGGCGACGCTCCAGAGCATAGACTGGAAGGGGGACGAGGAAGCCGCGTCCCTCCTGGCTTCATTCGCGAGGTTCGCGGTAGAACGGGAATGGTAGCCGGGTCTCTGGGGGAGGAGGCGCTCGCCGCAGTGGAGAAGGCGGCCCTGTTGAACGCGGCGAGGCACGGCGGGAGGGCCGAGGTGGGCGCGATCGTAGGCAGGGTCCTTGCCGAGTTCCCTGAGCTGAGGGCCAGGGCGGGTCTGGTGTCGAAAGAAGCGGCGGCCGCGGCCAAGAGGGTGAACGCCCTCGACGTAGGGGAACAGGAGCGGCTCATCTCAGAGAGGTACCCGGACGCGGCGGCGCCGGTGGAGAAGAAGGGGCGGGTAGGGCTCCCAGACCTCCCCAACGCCGTGAAGGGAGAGACTGCCTTCCGCCTCCCTCCTGAACCGTCAGGCTACATGACGGTGGGGCACGCCATGGCATTCACCATCAACTACCTCTACAAAGAGCAGTACGACGGGGAGCTCTGGCTCCGCTTCGAGGACACCAACCCGAGGAAGGTCCTCCCGCAGTACTACGACAGCTTCCGCCGGGGGATAGGCTGGCTCTCGATAAGGTACGACCACGAGAAGAACGTGTCGGACGACATGGAGGTCATCTATGAGGCAGGGAGGGAGCTCCTGGAGCAGGGGAGGGCCTACGCATGCTCTTGCGACGAGGCGAAGGTGAAGGAGCTGCGGTTCGAAGGGACCCCCTGCGAGCACAGGGGGGGCTCTGTCGAGGCGAACCTTAGGGTGTGGGACGAGCTCCTTGCGAAGAAGCACAAGGACGGCGCGTACGTCGTCAGGTTCAAGGGAGACATGAAGAGCCGGAACTACTCCCTCAGGGACACCAACCTCTTCAGGATCATCTCCCACCCGCACCCGCTCACGGGCGAGAGGTACTCCCTCTGGCCTACCTACGACCTGGCCAACGCCGTAGAGGACGAGATATGCGGGATAACCCACGTCCTAAGGAGCTCCGAGTTCCGCAACGAGCTCCAGGCGCAGCTT
The DNA here is from genome assembly GCA_027386095.1 of Nitrososphaerota archaeon. The sequence continues at coordinate 161,217 of DAHXUN010000003.1, forward strand.
CGCGAGGCACTGCGGTTCAGGCGGATAGAGGTCATCCAGTTCTCGCGGTTCAACTTCAAAGGGACGCCGGTCTCGAAGAGGCTGCTCCGTCCGCTCGTCGAGAAGAAGGTGGTGTCGGGCTGGGACGACCCGAGGATGCCGACAATCGACGGCCTCAGGAGGCGCGGCATCATACCGCAGGCGATAAGGGAGTTCACCCTCCAGGTGGGCTACACGAAGACCGAGCACGAATACGACTGGAGCATCCTCCTGTCGGTGAACAGGAAGCTCCTCGACCCTCTCTCGAAGCGTATGTTCTTCGTCCCCGAGCCCGCGAGGCTGGAGGTGGAGGGGGCTCCGATCAAGAAGGCGACCCTCGCCTTCCACCCCCAGAAGGACCTGGGGAGCAGGACGATCGACACCGAGGGCGAGTTCTTCGTCCCATCGGCAGACCTTGGGACGATGAAGAAAGGGACAGTGTTCCGGCTCATGGACCTTTACAACGTCAGGCTGACGGCGGAAGGCTCTTCCCCCCGGGGGGAGTACGCCGGGGACGGACTCGTCCCCGACTCGAAGAAGGTCCAATGGGTCACCCGGGCACACTCGGAGGCGGTGGTCACAGTCCCCGGCGAGCTCTTCTCGGAAGGAGGGGTCTACAACAAGGAAAGCCTGAAAGAGGTGGCAGGATACGTTGAAGAGGCGGCGTCCGGGCTCTCTCCGGGCGACATCGTCCAGTTTCCACGGTTCGGGTTCTGCAGGCTCGACGCTCCTGCGCGGTTCATACTCGCGGGATGAGCCGTTGAAACAGACTCGCCGGCCAACCGTTTATATGCTGGCCGAAACTGGCCCGCCTGGGAGATTGTGAGATGACCCCAGACAAGAGGCCTTACTACATCAAGTTTGAGACACCGAAGGAAGTCTCCGAGGCGGCCTACGAGGTCCTCAGGCAGGCGTCCCGGACAGGCAAGGTCCGCAAGGGGACCAACGAGTCTACGAAGGCCATCGAGAGAGGGCTGGCCAAGCTGGTGGTGATAGCCGAGGACGTGAACCCCCCCGAGGTGGTCGCCCACCTGCCCATCCTCTGCGACGAGAGGAAGATACCTTACGTTTTCGTCCCCTCCAAGGACCAGATAGGGCCTGCCATCGGCATCGACGTGTCGACGGCGGCGGCGGCTGTCCTCGAGGCCGGCGAAGGCTCCCAGATACTAGAGCAGGTCACCCAAGAGCTTTCGAGGCTGAAGAAGGCCGCATGAGCAGCAAGAGGGAAATAGAGACACTCACCCCGGCCGAGGTCGTCCAGATAGTGGGTAGGACTGGGGTCGCAGGGGAGATAACACAGGTGAGGGTGAAGATACTAGAGGGGAAGGAGAAGGGGCGCATACTCACCAGGAACGTGAAAGGGCCGATTCGGATGGCCGACGTCCTCGTGCTCAGAGAGACGGAGCGGGAAGCTCGGAAGCTCAAATGAGCCCCTCCAGCCCCTGTCTGTCCCCTCCCTTCCATCCATAGTGCGCGCCCCGACTGTCAGGCGTTCGCTTCGGGCCCTAGCTGCGGATAGTCTTCTCGAAGTCCGCCAGGTTGTGGGGCCTGGTGTAAGTCCCGTGGGTGAGTGTGGCGATGTCTCTGAGCTCCTTCGACGCCTCGTTGGAGAGCTCTATCACGTCTATCTCGACTGGGGAACCCTTCAGCTCGTCGGCTATCGTCTTGACGGGCTCCCCGTCGTTCCCCCCGTCGCTGATCAGTTTGATCACCTTCTCCTTCCTGATGGAGTCGGAGATGTTGTCGATGCCGTACCTGATCGCGTCGACCAGCGGGCTCCCCCCTTTGCACTGCAGCTCCTCCAGCCTGTACAGCTCGAGCGAAGCGGGGGCGGGGTTCAGGGGGACCACCACATCTATCTGCGTCGAGCCCGGGGTCCCCAGCAGCCTGTAGAACGACACCCCCAGCCTTGTCGGCCAAGGGAAGTAGGAGACGGGCCAGTACTCCATGACGAAGTTGAAGAGCCCCGCCTTGACCATCTTCATCTTGGTCATGCCTGAGGAGTGGAGCTTCCCCCCCATGCTCCTCGAGCCGTCGATGACGAAGAGCAGGTCCTTCGCCTTTGACTCGTCATAGCTCAAGCTTGCCACCTAGAAGTTGACAAACGTATAAAAAAGATAGCAATAGAGGTGAAACGTTGGCGTTCAGGACAGCAAACCAGGCGCCGCTAGCTCCTAACCCCGTCATCATGGCTTGTATGGGCCACGCGGGAGTAGGCATCGGGGCCGAGGCGTATCGCTGGGTCCTCATCGACGTGGGGGCCGACCCCACTGCGCCGACGCTGAAGGGCGAGAAGCAGCAGCTGGAGGTCCTCCGCAGGTACGGAAGCACCATTCTCAGGTTCGGCGCGTCCCTCCACAAGGGGGAGACGCCTCTCGTCCCTAGGGCGCTGCTCGTTGACCTCGACCCCCGCTCCGCGAATCTCATCCTGCAGTCGTACCCGCAGCTCTTCGCCATGAAGGACAAGCACGCTGTCTATGGCCTGGGAGGGGCCGCCAGGAACTGGGCCGAGGGGAGGAGCAGGTTCAGGAACGAGATCGTGGGGAAGCAGGACATCGCATCCAGGATACAGGCGATCTCGCCCGAGCCGGTGAGAGGGTTCGTGGTCCCGTTCAGCATGGGCGGGGGGACCGGCGGCTCTTTCTCGTCCGAGTTCATGTCGTACGTGAAGGGGAGCAACGTCCTCGGGCACGCCACCATAGCGACGTTCGGGATACTCCCTGAGTTCGGCTGGGACCCCGTCATCTATGGCCCGGCCCACATCAGCATAGTGCTCAACCTGGCCTACCAGATCAGGTACTCCGACGCCCCGATATTGATGGACAACAAGGAGCTCAGGTTCCAGGCAGACAGGCTGAAGGACCAGCTCGACGCACGGTCTTCCATCGTGGACGAGCTCCCCAAGCAGATCCGCGTCGGCTGGCACGACTACAGGAACAAGAACCTGCTGGCAGCCCACGTCATCGCAGAGTTCATGGATTCGTTCATCCGGGAGACAGAGTGGGATATGTCCAACTACAGGACCTGGCTGGCAGCGAGCAAGCCGAAGTTCGTGGTCCCATGGCTCATACCTCTCGTCCCGAAGGGGAGCCCCGACATAAAGTCGATAGAGGAGGCGGCCGAGGAAGGGAACGACGGGCTGCTCTTCGACCTCGAACAGGAGGGGGAGATGGAGAAGGGGAAGACGGACTCCGCCTGCGTCCTGATCAAGTGCGCCGGGAGCGTGGGGGCGGAGGAGAGGGAGTTCTTCAAGAAGATACTTGGCGAGAAGTACGGCATCCAGGAGAAGAGGGTGATATTCATCAAGATACCCACGATGCCCAACGAGCCGGCGTCAGCGCTCGTCCTCCTCAACATCAAGGGGGTGGGGAAGAAGCTCCTCCCCATCGTCACAGAGGCGGAGGACGCCTGGGACTCGTACAAGGACGAGTACCAGAACCGGGACCTGACCCACGAGGAGTTCAAGAAGGCTGTCATCGAAGTCTCGAGCCACCTTGGCTAGGTAAGAGATGAACCTCACAGAACTGGAGGTTGCAGCCGGGAGGCTGCTTGAAGAGCAGAAGAGGCTGAAGACCATCGAGAGCGAGCTCGAAGTGCTCTCGCAGGAGATCAAGCAGGACCCGAAGAGGAACGAGAAGGACCAGGCGTTCTACGCCCTGATAGGCCTCGACTGGTCCGACCCGGGGCACCAGGACAGGGCGGCGACCTTGAGGAAGGAGCGCGAAGACGTCCTGGACTCCATCCGCGAGGTGCACGAGCAGATGCTCGGCGGGCTCAGCTCGGGGAGCCTGGTAGTCCCTCTGGACCCGGCCCCCATCGCCGGGGAGGGCTCCTTCACCTTCAGGTTCAGGTCCGGTGCGACCTTCCCGAAGTCGGTCGAAGAGCTCTCTGCGATGCTCGGGATCCCCGCCCCGCTCAGGCTGGGGGACGTGACTATCTCCGACGACAGGGTGGTTGTCGCCGAGTCAGACGAATATTTCGCCAAGAAGAAGCTCGTAGACGCCTTCGAGGACCTGAGGAAGGCGGTCAAGCGGAAGCTCTCCTAGACGAAGGGCGGGGATGCTCCTCCCAGTATCCGGTACGGTCAGGTGTCCGGGGGCTTGTCAGCGGTAAAGCGGATCGCGGGCTTCTTCGACAGGGTGAAAGCACCTCTCGCCAAGATGTCCAGACCTGGTTCCACGAAGGACGAGGACCTGATACTGGCGGTCATAGGCAGGATCGAGGTCCCCGGGGAGGACGCTTCACTCCCGCCAGCTCCTGAAGATAGCGACGAGATGTACCGCAGGCTGATGCGTCGCCTCGACTGGCAGCTCAAGAACTCGGGCCTGACCCCCGAGGAGCTCCTCAGGTCCTACCCCTACGAGGCCCGGTCGCTCCTCCTCTTCAAGTCCTACGAGAAGACGAAGAAGAAGAAAGAGTCTACCGCCTTCAAAGAAAGGCTGATCGAAAAGGGGTTCAAGGCGGTCCAGCCCGGGGTCTGGGTGCTCCCCCCGACGAGGACCCCCCCGGGGCTCGACTCACAGGACGCCATACGGCTCTGGTTCAGGCAGAACCTGGCGAAGAAGGTGCCGAAGAGCGTCGCCTACGTCTTCCCGTTCATCGCCTCGGTGGACCTGAAGAGGATGGTCTCGGAGAGGAGAGGGGTCAGGAAGATGCCCATGGCAAGGACGCTGTTCGGCGCCCTGTCCCTCGAGGAGGTGGCCCCCCCAAGGCACCTCTATGCGGCGATGAAGGCCAAGGGGAGGTCGGTCAAGGAGACCATATTGACAGGGGACGTCCCGTTCCTGTCGAGCGCCTTCGCAGAAGAGCAGGAGCTCAGGGCCATCCAGGCCAACGAGCTGGAGATAGGGGCGCGGCTGAGGAGCGCCACCGGCTTGCGGGCGGTAAACCTGGAGGACCTGGCAAACCTCGGCCCGGAGACCCTGGCCAAGGCCCTCGAGGGGTTCGTCCCCCACCCGAAGGACTTCGGCCAGCGGCTCATCATAGAGGCCCAGTACTGGCTCAGGCATCTCGGAGGGACCGTCCCGACCTGAAGCCAGGGGCCGCAAGCCCCGGGCCCCCTAGGGGCCGGCGCCGTCTTTATATCCAGAGTCTCAAAGGCCATCGAAAGGTCGAGGTGCGGTAGCCTGAGATGTATGTCCCAAAGAAATGCGTCTTCTGTGGTAAAGAGGTCAGGCTCGGTTCGGGCATCCTCTACGTGAAGAACGACGGTTCCACTAAATCATACTGTTCCTCCAAGTGCAAGACCAACGACCTGAAGCTGGGTCGCGACCCGCGCAAGCTGAAGTGGGCAAGGGTGCCTGCTAAGAGATGAGCGCGGTCGAAGACACCCTGATAGTCGTGAAGCCGGACGGGGTGAGGCGGGGTCTGGTAGGGGAGATAATCGGCAGGTTCGAGAGGAAGGGGTTCGCCCTGAAGAGGGTCAAGATGCTCACCATGTCGAGGCCCCAGGCGGAGGAGTTCTACAGCGTCCACAGCCAAAAGCCTTTCTTCGGTGAGCTGGTCTCCTTCATCACCTCGGGTCCCGTCGTCGGGGCCGTCCTCTCGGGGAGGGACGCGGTCGCGACTGTCAGGCGGATGGTCGGGGCGACGAAGAGCTGGGAGGCAGCGGCGGGGACGATAAGGGGTGACTTCGGGCTCGGGCTCACAGACAACTGCATCCATGCCTCCGACTCCACCGAGAGCTTTACAAAGGAGAGCGCTGCCTTCTTCGGCAAGACGCCAGGGTGAGGCCACCTTAAGGAACTGGATTAGACATGTCAGAGCAAAGCCGCATGCGGCAGCCTGTGGTAGTCATCCTGGGGCACGTAGACTCCGGGAAGACGTCGATCGCTGACTGTCTGAGGGGGACAGGGGTCCAGGCCCGCGAGGTGGGCGGGATAACCCAGGAGATAGGCGCAAGCTTCTTCCCCATGGCGACGCTGAAGGAGATCTGCGGGCCCCTCCTGGACCGCGCTGGGGGGGAGCTGCACATCCCAGGGCTCCTCATGATAGACACACCCGGCCACGCTGTCTTCTCTAACCTGAGGCTCAGGGGAGGGTCGGCGGCGGACATAGCCATCCTGGTCGTCGACGTCCTGAAGGGGCTGGAGAACCAGACGCTTGAGAGCATCGACATCCTGAAGCAGAGGCAGGTGCCTTTCCTTGTCGCTCTGAACAAGATAGACATGATCAACGGCTGGAGGAAGGGGAGCAAGGGGCCGCTCCTGCAGGTGATGAAGGACCAGGTCCCGACCTGGGGGGACGAGCTGGAGGAGCGGCTGTACAACGTGGTAGGGGGGCTCAACCGCCTCGGCTTCCAATCAGACGCCTACTACAGGGTGAAGGACTTCCGGCAGCAGGTGTCCATCGTCCCAGTCTCGGCGCGGGCCCCGGTGGGGATGCCTGAAATGCTCGCCATGCTGATCGGCCTCGCGCAGCAGTTCCTGAAGGGGAGGCTGAAGGTGGGGGATGCACGCTCGGCGCGGGGGATCATACTCGAGCTCCAGGAGGAGGTGGGGATCGGCCAGACCGCCAACGTGATCCTGACCGAAGGGACCCTGAGCGTCGGAGACCCCATCTCGTTGGTCCGCAGGGACGGGACGTTCAAGTCGAAGGTGAAGGCGCTGTTCATGCCGAAGCCGCTGGACGAGATGCGCGACCCCAGGGACAAGTTCACGCCCGTGAGCTCCGTCTACGCCGCCGCAGGGGTGAAGCTGGTCACCCCGGACCTCGGGGGGGTGGTGGCGGGGACCTCCATCGCGTCCTTCTCCACCGAGCAGCAGTTCCAGGACCTGAAGGCAGAGATGGAGAAGGAGCTCTCCAACATCGTGGTCAAGACCGACAACATGGGAGTGATAGTGAAGGCGGGGAGCATAGGCGGCCTCGAGGCCCTGCTGAGGATGCTGGAGGAGAGGGGGGTCCCCGTGAGGGAGGCAGACACAGGGGACATCTCGAAGAACGACATCGTGGCCGCCCAGGTGGTGGGGGAGCACGACCCTTACCTCGGCGCGATCCTCGGCTTCGACTCGAAGGTCCTCCCAGAGGCGAAGGAGTACGTTGGCTCGAGCCCGATCTTCGTCTCCTCGGTGATCTACGAGGTCATCGACGACTACGCCAGCTGGGCGGCGTCGAAGAGGGACGCGGACGAGAGGGCGGCCCTCTCGAGCCTGACGAGGCCGTGCAAGCTCAAGGTCCTCCCAGGGACGTTCTTCAGGCGCAACGACCCCGCCGTCTTCGGGGTCGTGGTGGTCGCCGGGAGGCTCCGCCCCAAGGTGAAGCTGATGTCGTCGGAAGGGACTGAGGTAGGGACGGTCGAGCAGGTGCAGGACAACGGCAAAGCTGTCGTTGAGGCGAAGGAGGGGGAAGAGGTGGCAATCTCGGTCCAGGGCCCGACCCTCGGGAGACAGGTGAAGGAGAACGACACCCTCTACGCCACCCCCCGGAGCCACGAGGCGAAGCTCCTCCGCACCAAGCTCCTCGGCTCCCTGACCGAGGACGAGAAGCGGGTGCTCGACGAGATAGTCGCGATAAAATCCGCGGCAGACCCGATGTACGGGTTTTAGACTTAATTACCCGGCGTAGTCGGAGCCGGTTTCGATGGCGAGCTTCAAGCTGGTCCTCTCTGACCCCAAGACAGGCAAGTCAGAGGCCAAGGAACTCAAGGACTCCCCAGCCCAACTACTGATCGGGAGGAAGATAGGGGACGTCTTGGACGGAGCCACCATAGGGCTGGCCGGGGAGATAAAGATCACCGGCGGGAGCGACAAGGCGGGGTTCCCCATGCGCGGGGACGCGCTGGGGGGAGGGAAGAACTACATCCTCATGACCAGGGGGGTGGGGTACAGGACGAAGGAAGAAGGGTCCAAGAAGCGGAAGCTGGTGAGAGGGGGGACGATAACCGAGGAGACGTTCCAGGTGAACGCCAAGCTCGTAGACGAGCCACAGAAAGCAAGCTAGCTAGACACGTCCGGCGCCGGTTTCTGGCAAAACTCGTGAAGTCCCTGTCTGAAAAGCAGAAATATCTGGGGTCGAGCCGGGACCACAGGGACCTCGCTTGGCCAGGCTGGACGACCTAGACATGAAGATACTCTCCTCCCTCCATGCCGACGCGTCTGTGTCCGTCCCCAGGCTCAGCAAGGAGCTCGGGGTCAACCTCTCGGTGATGTACAGCAGGATAAAGCGGCTGCAGAAGCGGGGGGTGATAGAGCGGTTCACGGTGCAGGTCAACGAGGACATGCTCGGCATGCAGGCCGGGGCGCTGGCAGGTCTCAACATCGACCCGAAGCTGAGGGAGAGCGTCCTGGCCGAGATCGAGAAGGTCGAGGGGGTGAGGCTCGTCAGGGAGGTGACCGGAAGGTTCGACGTAATCATAAACCTCAGAGGGAGGTCTCTGGACGAGCTGCACAGGACTGTCTACGACCTGATAGGGAAGATACCGGGGGTGATGCACACTGAGGTGTTCATGGAGGTCTCCAGGCGCTACCCACCGGTCAGTTTCAAGCTCACCGAGTGACGCCCAAGGTTCATATGCACCGGGCCGAGGTAGCGCCCAGTTGGACCCGTTGATCCTGCTCGACCAGGCCGTGGCGCAAGAGAAGGTCCCCAGGGCGCTGGCCAAGAAGGTGAGGCTGAGGATGAAGTACCTCCAGGCGGCGGTGGAGCGGGTGGAGAAAGCGAGCGGCCTCCGTTACCCACCCTACTATGTCGAGCCGACCCTCCCAGTCTCGAAATCAGGGAGCGAGTACGGACAGATGGGGGTGCTCTTCGCCAGGGTGATCCCGACCGCGGTCAACGGCGTCGTCCTCATCTTGGTGCAGTTCACCGCCGCCCTGGTCGCCTTCGGGACCAAGGGGACCATGGACGCCGTAGCCGCCCACGAGTTCACCCACTACGTCGACCTCGTCCGAAAGCTGAGCACGACCAACATCACGAGCGACGAGACCGCCACCACCCTGTACGAGGCGGCGTTCGCCGATGCGGAGCGGGTCGTCCCCCCCAAGCTCCTCTTCGCCGACAAGGCTCTCGTCTCGCTGGTCAGCCGGAAGTTCAAGAACGAGCTGTCTGACGAGGCCCTCAACAAGAAGGTGGGGGCTTCCTGGATAGCGAAGGACCTCCCCGTCCGGCTGGTAGGGCCGGAGGAGAACAGGGTCAGCCTTTCGATGGAGGCGGTGGCGGCAACGAAGTTCGACCCCGCCGTCCTGGCGAAGGTCGCAGAACTAGGGAAGAAGGCCCGCCCTTGAGGCTGAAAGAAGAGGAGCGCGCCACCTTAGAGAAGCTCGCTGCCGCGCTCGTGGACCCGTCGAAGACCTCCGGTGTCGCGGCCTACGGCTCGAAGGTGGCAGGGTACGCCAGGCCAGACTCCGACTACGACGTCATCATAGTGGCGAAGCGCTTCAGGGAGGGGGTCCGGTACAGGTACGTCAGCGACCCCGTCGAGGCGTCGGCTCTGATAGTGGACGAGGACATGCTCCTCCAGGACGCCCGGTCGTCTTACCTCGGGGAGTTCGTCGTGGGGCGGCTCCTCAACGCCTACGAGCCGCTCTCCAACCCCGAGCTGTTCCGGAAGGCAGAGCACGAGTACAAGAAGCGTGTTATCGTCGAGGCCCTGCTCGACCTGTCCTCGGACTACGGGGAGTTCGGGAGCCGCCTGTTGGTCCCCTACGACTACTTCCTCTTCGACAAGCTCCACAGCCGCGCTGCCATCTACCCCCCGGCTCTCTACAGCTACGTCCACACGTACACCACGGGGCTAGGGGAGGCGAACCGGGCGGAGTCCGTGGCAGGGTTCAGGGCCGCTGCCGAGGCCCTCCAGCCGAGGGGCTTCCTGGTCGCAGGGCCAGACGGGGTGAGGCTCGTCCCAGAGAAGCTGAGGGGGGACGCGTTCACCAGGGTGCAGTCCCTCTTCTCCGTCACCGCCAGGGGGGTGGCCCAGTACGCGGTCCACGGCTACGCCGGGAGGGTAGGGCCGTCGGTGTTCAGCAGGGAGGCGCTGTCGAAGCTGAGGCGGATGAGGGAGGCGCCCCCGCGGTTCGTCCCCCTGGAGCTCCCCCGCTCGCTGCTCAGGCTGGACGAGGGGGCGATAATACCTGACGCGTCGTTCCTCGTGAAGGAGCTGGCCAGCCTCCTGGGGCTGGACACCTACTCCACCACGGAGAAGGACATCGGGGAGCCGTACTCCACCACGAGGGTCCTCACCTTCAGGGCCGGCGAGGTGGAGAGGTCAGTCGTGGTCAAGAACTACACGGACGTGAGGTCCCTCAAGTGGGCCTTCCTGGGGATCTGGGCGTCCACCGCGAACAGGTTCAGCGCGGGCCCCCTCACGAGGATGGACCGCGAATACGGGGCGACCCTCTCCCTGAGGGCGAGAGGGGTCCTCGTCCCGGCTGTCATCGCCGTCGCTCCTGCAGAGCGGGTCCTCGTGAAAGACTTCGTCAGGGGCCCGACGCTGGCCTCGGAGGTCAACGCCTTCCTGAAGGGTGACGGCGCCTCTCTCCCACAGGTGGGGCCCTACGGGGGCCTGATGGCCCGGGTCCACGGCTGGGGGATGGCGCTCGGGGACGCCAAGCCGAGCAACGTCATCGTCTCCGGGGAAGGGCTCTACCTCACAGACCTGGAGCAGGCGTGCAGCGGCGGGGACCAGGCGTGGGACGTGGCAGAGTTCTTGTACTACACCGCCAAGCTCTCCAACAGAGAAGACGCGATGAAGAGGGTGGCCGCGGCCTTCCTAGACTCCTACGTCAGGGAGGGGGACGCTTCTGTGGTGGCGAAGGCCAGGGGGTCGAAGTACTTCGGCCCCTTCAGGCCGTTCCTGACCCCTGGGATGGCAAAGATGCTCAGGGACCTGATGGCAGCCTACACCTAGCCCTTCTTGGTGTACGTCGTGTACCCGCAGTGGCCGCAGGTGAGCCTGTCGCCGTGCTGGGCCATGAAGTAGCCCTTGCCGCACCTTGGGCACTCCTTCCTCAGCCTGGTGAGCGAGCCCTCGCCCACCTCGTAGAGCTTGTGGACCTGTATCCTCCGCTTCGGGGCCTTCGGCTTCTCCTTCTTCTCCGGCTTCTTCTCCTCCGCAGGGGCCGATGCCGCGGCGGGGGCAGGAGCTGGCGCTTGAGCTGGGGCGGGCTGCTTGGACATGCCTACTTGGCCCCAGCAGCTGCCGGCGCTGCAGCCTTCTTCTTCCTCTCCTGTTTCAGCTTCTCGCGCTCCTCCTTCGAGAGAGCCCGCTCGTCGAGATGACGGAGGTGGATACGCTTCTTGGACTCGGCGGAGCCGTAGACGTAGAACCTCCCCTGGACCCTGGTCGTCCCCGACTGGCCCTCCATCCTGATCAAAGCCACGTTCTCCACGGGGACCCCCATCCCCTGGGCCACAGCAGCGATGGCCTCCTTCCTCGAGACCTTCCCCGCCCTGTCCTCCAGCGTCAGCTCCACGTAGGACCTGTCGAGGACCTTCGACTGGGACTTCTTCTCTACCTGCAAACCGGGGCACCCGAATCTGGCGGGGATATTAAGTTGAGGCCCCTATAGCCTCTCGATGCCCATCGCCGACAGCACTCCCCTGTTCCTAGCCTTCGACACGGCGTCGACCTTGACTGCCACCACCCCCGCCCCCGGCTGGCCATAGAAGACCGTGGCTGAGACCGGGGCCATCGCTATGGCAAGCATCGCCATGAGGTCCTCCTCGCCGTCGACGAGCACCCGGACAGGCTTCTTCCCAGCGAACGCCTCCCTCATCCCTTCGATGGCTTCCTGAGTCAGGGTCCCCGCGGGGTTGCTCACCTTCACCACCCTCGCGTAGGGGACGTCAGGGAGCTCTCTCTTTGACCTCCGCTCCACGCCGTCGACCACGTGGACAGCCGGGGTCGCCCCCAGGTGGTGCAGCGTCTCTGTGACCTTGTCCCCGACCGTGACAACCATCGACGCGTCCTTGGCCAGCCTGGCGAACTCCTCACCGGCCGTCTCCTGGGGGCCGAACACGTGCCCGAGGGGCTCCGACAGTTTCGCTCGCAGGTTCTCAGGGAGCTTGAACGCCCTCGCCAAGGGCCTAGCTTACCTTCAGGGCGTAGCGCCCTGGCTTCGCTATCCCCAGTGTCTTCGCGACCTGGGACTTCTCGGCGTTGATTATCACGATCAGCCCCGACCACTCGTTGCTCAGCTCGGTAGACCCGTCGTTGGGGCAAGCCTTCTCGGTCGTCAGCATCCTGCACTTGCGGCAGGCCAGTTCTTTCATGGCGATTACTTCTCCGTCCGCTCGGCTGCCTTGCGCGCCTTGGCTGCCTTTGCCACTTCTTCTTCTATCCACTCGACCGCTCCAAGGAAGGGCTGCCTGCAGGTCACCCCTATCTTCCCCATGGAGATGCCATGGCCGAGGCTCACCGCCGTGATCCTCACCCTCACCCTGCTCCCGACGCGGAGGGTCCTCTTGCTCTGAGTGGCCGTGATAATCCCCGACTTCACGTCGCTGTTGAGGTAGTCGTCCATGATTTGGCTGAGGTGGAGGAGGGCGTCTGCGGGCCCTATCCTGACGAAGGCCCCGAAGTCGGTCACTTCGACTATCTCCCCTTCCACTATCTCCTGCTTCAGCGGGTAGAAGGAGAGGACCTCGAACCTCACCCTGTGATAGGTCGCCCCGTCCCCAGCGATTATCTTCCCAACCTTGTCTACGTCGACCTTGGTGACCAGGACCAGGTACCCGTGTTCGGGGTTGATGGTGCTTTCATACTTCAGCTTCAGCAGGTCCATGGCGACCTTTTCGAGGGGGGACCCGAACCGGTCGGGGGGCACCCTCACCACATCTTCGAGGTTCACAAGCTCAAACATGAATTATTCAGAAACCGGAGCACCCCTTCGACTCAGCGATTTTAATCTTTGGTGTAGATGAGACGAATCTGGCCTCGAATCAGGCCAAGGAGGGCGGCATGGCCCTCTTGTGGGCCGTCTTCCTGTGCATCTCCAACACCCGGTCCACCAAGGCCTTTGAGACCCCGGCAGCCAGAGCAGCCTGGGAAGGCGTCGCCTTCCTGTCAAAGAGGTAGCTGAGGACCACGTCCAGCTTGTCGTAGTCTGCGGGAATCTCGTCGGTGGCCCTCTGCCCAGGCCAGAGCTGCGGCGACGCTGGCTTGTTTACAACGCCCTTCGGCAGGCCCAGGTATGCTCCCAGCTCGCGGACCTGGGTCTTATAGAGATGGGCTATTGGGAGGAAGTCGACCCCGCCGTCCCCCCACTTGGTATTGCCGCAGAACACGTAGTTGCCATTTCTCTCAACGAGCATGTTCTCAAACGGAGGGACCGACGGACACCATACTTTGCCCTCGTAGTGGACTTTCTTCGCGTTGGAGTTCCGTATCGTGCGGCCACTCTTCACCTTGCGGGGATAGATGATTTCGTAGGACTTCGGGGACCTGATGATTTTGCCGCTCTTCAGCCTTGATGTCCCCGGGGTTCTAGTTCGGACTTTAGGCATCCTTCCGAGTTTCACGCACAGCTGAACAAAATCGTCCTTCAAGCGGGATGAGCTTGTGTGATAGGCCTCCCCCTTCCCCTTGCTGCCATCGCTAGCCCTCAGGCCTTGAAGCAAGAATGTCAGATAGCTTGAGGGGTAATCGAGTATCCATGGGGGGATGTGCTTCTGACGAGCGTCGAATCCGCACTGACTGAACAGGTCAAACAACCCTTTAGATGGGATTCTCACCAAATCTTTCGTCAAGGAGTAGCCGATTTCGTACTTCTCGAGGATTCGGATGAGTCGTTGGCGGGCATCGCCTTTGGTATAATTCGGGAGCGCGAAGTCGGTCTCGTACGTGTCGTATGCCTTCATCCTCGGCCCGGAGACTTGCCGTGAAAGGGCGAGGACTCTTCCTTTGGTGTCTCGAACCTGCGCCTGATATTCGCCTCTTGCCAGGTCGGACTTCGCAGGGACGACCGTCGTTCCCTTTATAGCACAACCACCCCCGATGAACAACCCGAAGACAAAGAGCAGGTCCTCCATACGGACTGAAATCGTTCGAACAACATGCCTTTGGCTGAAAGTAACCTGGAGTTCCGCGGGAAGACCCCCCACTCCGTCCCAGCCAGCGGGTATAGGAACGACTGTATACTCGCGCCGTAGACATTCCTGCGCTGGTCGAAAGACCGGCTTTACATATCGACAGTCTCCGGTGGCAGATGGAATGACAAGCATCCGATGGTTCGGGGTGACCATGATGTCCGCGTTTCTGGACCTGAAATTGATCATCTCTCCATTGTAATCGAAGACGAAAACGCCATCGACCTTCGATTCCTTGACCTTCTTGGTAGTGGGGTCGAACGAAAACACGACATCGCCTGTCTTGAGTTCACCGATTCCCTTCGGGCCTTGCTTTGTCACGACGCGCGTCTTCTCGTCGTAACAGAAATAGCCCAGTAGGTTCTCACTCCGGTCGTCAGTCCCTGCGACCAAGTGATCCATCTTGTTCGCGTAGAAATAGAGGATGCTCATCCTTATCCGTGCTTGGAGATTGGCGTACGGCATCCTGACTCTCTCGCCTCCCAGAGCAGACGAAAACGAATCGAGGATAGGGGATATTCTGACAATCGCCGACCTTATCCCCCAAGACTCCACCAGCGATTGAGCGTCATCCACATCCTCCTTGGGCGTGTGTTCTGATGGCAGAAGCAGACCGAAGACCCTGCTCTTCCCCAGCGCCCTGACGCACAGCGCCCCGACGACCGAGCTGTCTATCCCGCCGCTCAGCCCGACCACGGCCCCCTCGGCCCCCGCCCCGGCGACGGTCCTCCTGACGAACGCATAGATGCGCTCCGCTTCCCGGGGGGCGTCCAGGTCTAATCCGCTAGGCGCCACCCCCTCCTAGCCGCATTCCGGCGTTTTAACCACTTGCAGAACGTGAGGCCAGGGTCAGACGAGGCGTACCCTGCCGCCGCCGAGGGAGATCGCCCTGACGCGGGCCACCTTCAGGGAGGCGAGGAGGTCCGAGTCTACCGTCGCGACGACCCCTTCCAGTGTCTTGGCGGCGGAGACTATCTCGTCGTCGACCTTCGCGTCCCCGCACCGCTCCGGTGAGAACTTTGAGGAGAGTTCGAGGGCTACCCTGGCGGTCCGGGCCCTCCTGCCCCCCTCTGACGCCAGGCGCTCCAGTTCCGACTTCACGCAACCGAGGAGGATGGGACGGAACCCTCCGACGGCTTCGACCGTGTCCTCGAACCAGGTGGTCGGCGACTCCGCCACAGCCATCAGGAAGCTGCTGTCGAAGATTACCCTCTGCAATGTCACACTTGCCACTGGTGCATATCATAAGGCGAATCAAATATATGGTGTTTGCGATTTTGTATGGTCATGACGGAGACTTCGACAGTGACGAGCAAGAGCATGGTCAACATCCCGGCTTCTATTCGGAAGAAGTATGGCATCCATAAGGGTGACAAGCTCGCTTTCGTCGAGACGGAGCACGGGCTCACCGTCATCCGGATACCTCCCTTGTCAGAGGTCTACGGCAGCGGGGTCCACGAGCGGCACAAGATAATCCAGGCGATTCACGAGCTGGAAACAGAGCATCGAGGGGAGGCTCACGAATGACATCTTTTGTCTTTGACACCGGTGCGCTGTCCCTCATCTACGCCAAAGATGAGCGACTCCGCGCTGTCGTAGAAAGAATCGAATGTAGCGAAGCCGAGGGCCTCGTCTCGTCGGTTACACTGGCCGAGTACTATTACAAGGGATGTCAATGGTCGGGCAAGGACGTCGCGCTCCTAAGGTCCCGACAACACGTAGAACGCATGACCGTGATGGAGACGAGCGTAGGGCAATCCAGAGCGGCAGGTATGGAGAAGTGCCGGAACAGCAGGCTGTCGCTTGCCGACTCGTTCGTCCTGGCACTCGCAAAGAGACAGAGGGGGACAATCCTCACCACAGACGGCGAGTTAGCTAAGGAACGTGACGTAAAGGTAAGATACCTTCAGGTATAAGCCGCACGAGCAGCCGCCGTCAGTTGAGCAGGCGGGCGGACGATGGGCCCTACTTCAGGACGCCTGAGCCGATGAGGCGCCAGCGCTCTGCTATCCTCCTGCTTATGGCTGCCCTCATGCCGCTCTCGATTGCCACCGGCTTTTTGAGGTCCAGCTCCACGACCTCGCCTCTCACCGAGGTTGCGACCGCAAGGGTGGATGCAGTGCCGAGGTTGAGCCTGACCGTCTCCGAGAGCTTGATCTTCTCGACCTTCACCTGTTCCGCGGCGCCGACGGCTGTTTCAAGCAGCGCCACGTCCAGCGTTATGTGCTCGAGGGACTCGGGGAGCGTCCCCGGCTTCCCAATGACGCTACCCACCATCTGGTCCCCCTTCACGAAAGTGGGGTCTAGGTGGGTCCCAACGGCGATGAGCCCCCCTGGCCCTACTCTCTCCGCAAGGCCCGCGCTTGTCTGGAGGCTCGCCACTCTGGTTATCACAGGGACGAACTTCCCGCTCCTCTCGTCCACCATACCTGGCTTGAGCTCCACTTCGTCCCCCACCTTCAGCTCGCCCCTGGTCAGGCTCCCCCCCAGGACCCCTCCGGATAGCCCCTGGACGTCCGCCCCTGGCTTGTTCACGTCGAAGCTCCTGAGTATGTACATCAGGGGGCTCGCCCCCGCGTCCCTCTTCGGGGTGGGGACCACCTCCTCGAGAGCCTCGATCAGGGCGTCGATGTTCAGCCTCTGCTGGGCGGAGATGGGGACTATCGGCGCGCCTTCAGCCACTGTCCCCTTCGCGAACTTCTGGATCTGGGAGTAGTTCTTCTCTGCTTCCGCGTCGGTGACCAGGTCGACCTTGTTCTGGGCTATCACTATCTTCTTCATCCCGAGCATCTGGAGGGCCTGGAGGTGCTCCCTCGTCTGCGGCTTGGGGACCGGCTCGTTGGCCGCAATCACGAGGAGCGCTCCGTCCATCAGGAACGCCCCGGCGAGCATGTTGGTCATGAGGCTCTCGTGCCCCGGGCAGTCGACGAAGCTTATCGCCCTCAGAAAGACGGTCTTCCTCCCGCACACGGGGCAGACGGGGCTCGTCGAGTAAGAGGCCACCCCATGGTCTTGGGTGCACCGATAGAACGCGGCGTCGGCGTACCCTACCTTGATGGTGATCCCGCGCTTCAGCTCCTCGCTGTGGGCGCTCGCCCAGATTCCAGTGATGGCTTGGGTCAGGGTCGTATTGTGGCAGACAATCGAGGAGGTGCCTCCGATGAAGTTTCGGGGCCCAGGCACGCTCAGGTCGAATACCATCCCGTCGTACGCTTCACGTTTGATTTCGACGATCCTATCGAATTCCAACGGGGTCGTGGCCAGCCTGCGCAGTTGGACAAGCCAGGAATCGATGGATTTGATGCTCTGCCGGGTCTTCAGCTCTACGTGTAGTGCGAGCGTTTCCAGCTCTGAATCGGTGCCCTTCCTGATTGCTCTTATCAGCTTCCTGCGGCTGTAGCCGAGCTCACTCGCAAGAGTTTCTTGGGACATTCCGGCGAGAGACACGTGTGCGAGGATATTGGCTGACGATAGTCTTAACGTCGAGAGGGATTGTTCGAGCCGATCGATTTGATTATCAACTTCATGTATTAGCAGGAGCAGCTTGGTCCGCGATAATCGACTGCTGTTTCTCGCCGTCTCGTAAGCCTTGTACCAAGACGACGATTTGACGGGTGGGAGGACGTTGTCGCCGAACCCTTCGCGTAAGAGCCCTGACAGGCGTAGATGGTTCCTGATGGACTCGAAATCGATTGGAGTCGAGAAATCGGTCTCCTCTGATTCTTCCTTGGTCTTCCGGAGGTATCGTCTCAGCTTGTCTTGGATTCGTGGGTCCTCGAAGCCGATTTCCCGTGCGAAGATAGCGAGATCTCCTCTCCCTGAAATCGAAATCTTGTAGTGAGCCTTTTCACTGTTCTTCAGGCGCTGGGTCTTCTTCCCCAGCCGAGGCACAATCCCAAAGGAATGAAGCAGATACGAAATTATTATGACGCTCCTTTCGTCCTCATGGGACACCACTATCCGGCCGGAGTGTTCGTCAAACTCTCCATCTAGGGTGAGGAACCATCTCAGGAATATTGCTTTCATGCTCACAGGAAGTTTGCATACCCAAGGTGCAATGGAGTGTCCTGCCCCAGTGCGGGGCCCGAAACCAAACTTGAACCTGAGATAATCAACTAGCGGTGTGTTGCAAATTGCGTAGTGACCGGCGGGGTCAGCTTTGACTTCAGTCCCCAGGACTCTGCGCGATATTTCAGTCCACTCTCTAACCATCTCCATCTGGATTGTCCGTGTAACCTTGACAGAGTTCGCATCGACAGATCCTTCCGACCAAACGAAAGCTAGCCACTTGACGAAGTTCTCATCCATGTTGACTGTCTTCAACCGAAGAATCTTCATCCCGCCGGTTCGTCTTTCAACAACAAATTCACCTTCTGATAGCCTTGTGATTTCATTTCGTGAAAGGGCGTTTATCAAGGCGTTTTGAAGCTTAGGAGGCTTCACCTGACCTTTCGAGATTCTCCTGTATGTCAACGGACTCATCTTCACCATTCTGCAGAAGTCTTTGATGCCCAAGCCTAGCAGTATCCTGACCTGATTCATCTGAGGGACGCTGATATCGTTCAGCTTCGAGAAGTCATTCGTCAGTCTCGCGAGTTCTTGATACTGCTGCCACGTCACGACGTTATATTTGTCCTCAAGTTTTTCAAACGGTTCGGCAAATAGCGCATCCTCGGGAAGAGGGACAGTCCTGAGAATCGCTACATCGTCTCCTTCTTCGAGTTTGCCTGCAGGTAACCAAATTATGCTGCCTCTTCTGTTGACAAGTAGCGGATGTGCAGGAGTCACCGATATCGCTCTTCCTGATCGAGTCAATATCTCCACCATCGGCCCTTGGTAGCGCTCTGAATAGAACAAGGCACGGCTGACGATCGGTTTGAATGATCCGTCAATACTTACCACCGAGTTTTCTTGGAAGGAGAACACCGACCCGCCGTCGACTTCCGCAATCAGCCGCCCTTTGGTCTGCGCCAGCTGCTGGATTTCTTGCCCCGTCATCGGCATACCGTCTACCAATGCATAATTGGAAAATTGGACACACTTTCCATGGTCCACATGCCCAGAGGTTCCTATGTTCACCTCCGGCTGCTGCGGCATGAGCGGCTTGCCCTGGTCCGACTCGACAGACACCTGGCTTGACAAGAGGACCGGCTCTTCCGGGGCTCCTTTTAAACTGCAAAACCAACAACAGGTCTTGCCGGCGGTTAAGGCTGGAGTCCCGTAGCCCACCCGCCTATGCTGCTCCTCGATCTTCTCCTCTGACGCGGCTGGCGGGCTACCGTCTGGATGGGGTCTTGCCACAGCGGAAGATAACCACTGTCAAGATACTGAGGAAGTGCGACCCTGACCGATTTGGGGTTGTAGTTCTAGTCGCTCTCTTCTTCACACCGACCGTCGCCGGGGGTTGGACTTCTGACCTCACAAGAGGCTTCTTGCAGCAGACCTCGTCGATCCACCAAGACCAGGTTCTCGTCAGCTCCGCGATGTCTTTGCTCGCCTCGCACACCCCAGACTCCGCTGTCAAGTCACTGACCCCACATTCATCTACTCAAACATCATCTGCAGGAACGGCGCCTTCGAGTGCGTCAGAAACTCACTCTTGTGACTAGCTTCGCCACGCGGAATCGATGCCGGTACCTGACGGCGGCACGGGTCTGCGTCTTCCTCAGCCCCCTACCCGTCTTCCAGATTCCTTCCCAGGCCCTCCTTGGACGACAAATGTGCCGTCGCAGAGGATGCATCTAGACTACAACAACACCGACGCGAAGCTGCTCCGCATTCCTCCGACCCGACATGCCGTGCAGTCGAACGTGCCCGGGCTTGCGTTCGGCCAGTATGACTGTCCTGCCATGAACGCAATCGTTTTCTCTATGTCATCCACGGGTTCAAGTCTGCCGTGGCCAGACAAAGACAAAGAAAGAAACTGGGGCAGCTCCTTTTCTTCGGCCCCATAATTGCTTTGATCGTCATAGTCCTGTTCGGGTTCGGCGGCTCTATCGCGGGGGGGACCGGGACCCTCGTCGTGCGCGCTCAAGGGACACAGCAGCTCCCAGGAGAATATCTCGCCGTCCGTGCCACGGTGGCGGGTTCTTCCCACACCACGCCGTTCAACCTCACTCTCCGCCAGGGGACCTACACAGTGAGCTACGCCCCTCTGGAGTGGTATCGGACTCCTAGCCCTGTTTCTGTGACGGTCATCGGCGGGAAGACGGCCTACGCGGTCGGTAGCTACGTCCCGACTCCGGTTGGGGTCAGCATCGGCCCCGGTGGTCCCAACGTGACGTCTGCAAGGGCAGAGCATGGCGTTACCCCGGTCGTCTGGTTCAACAGGAGTACCGCCACCGTCCAGATATCATCCACCCTGTTCTCTGTCCCGATCCCTCCCGGAGCGAACTAC
The DNA here is from genome assembly GCA_027386095.1 of Nitrososphaerota archaeon. The sequence continues at coordinate 181,654 of DAHXUN010000003.1, forward strand.
ACCCACACGTTTTCAACGCCTGGCACTGTGCTAGTGAAAATCTTCCCCTATGGGGGGTCGGTAAATGTCGTGGTGGTCTAGCACCGACTATAGGTCTAGCTGCCCAGAGCCAAGAAAGGACTAAGGCGATTCTGGCCAAATCGGCCTGATCCACCTTGTGCTGAACCTGCACGCCTGAAAGAATGAGGCGCGACCCGACAACGGTCCAGTTCTCCCTTCCAGAAGTCAGCAGCGAACTGAATATGGACGATTTGTCCATACGCCTTATATACAAATCCACGGGCCCTCCAACTTGAAAATATGTATACGCCTACGAATGCGTATCAAAGAAAATTTAGCTCAGGACTCATCGTCGCCTTGCTGGCGTTCTCAGGGGCCTTGCTCCTGGTACCGCTGGCGGCAACGGTGAGCGCAGCAAATTCAGGTTCAAGCTACACGCTCACCTCAAGCAGCACAGTCCTCTCGGGGACTGGTGCGACGACAGTCACGCTGACAATAAACAACCCAGCCACTAACCACTACGCGATAACCGGGTTCACGATATCCATGCCTTCGGGCTGGACAGTCAGCGGCACCCCGTCGGCGGCAACGTTCGCCTCTACGGGATGCTCTGTGACGTCAGTTTCGGTGCAGTGCACCGGAGGAAACTCCGCCCCTGGCATAGCGCTCGTGATCACGGGACTCAGCATAGCCGCGCCATCAGTGTCATCGTACCCAGCGAGCGGAAAACTGACGACGACGATTCAAGACGCGTCGTCCAGTGCGTTCTACTCGGGGCCATCGTTGACACTCTACGAGGTCGACAGCAGCGGCACCCTGACGGTTGCCCTGTCGCCGACTTCCACCACCTTCACAGCAGGCGGCTCCCCGTACACTGTCACAGCAACCCTCCTCGACAGCAGCTCCGCTGCTGAAGTCGGCGTCCCAGTAGTCTGGACAGTCGGCGGGACAGGAACTGGCACGGTGACCGCAGTCACTTCGGTGACGAACTCCAACGGAGTCGCGACCGCGACATTCACCCCCAGCAACACCGCTGGGAACTCGAACTTCGTCGTAGCGACGCTTGGCGTCAACACCCCGGAGTCAACTGCCGGCACAGCCACTGTCCTATCGTCAGCGACATCAGCTGTGACCACACAGGCAGGACCACCTTCACAGGTGACCTTCCTGATCAGTGGGGAGTCCAGCAACTACCTCAGGACTGAGGCAACCACCACGTCGACTTCGACGACATATCCTAACCACTTCACTGGCGCCGAGTTGACCACCACCCAGGTCACATACTCTGTGGCCGACAGCTTTGGCAACTCGATCGCCTTTACCGCTTCGACCCTGACCATCAACTCGATCACCATCTCTGCGCTGTCCGGCGGCGGCGTCTTTGACGGCGTCACATCCACCACGTTGCCCTCGACCATAAGCTGCAGCACAAGCGCTGCATGCATCGCGACGCCCTGGGGCACCTCGACAGCAGTCAGCGGGGATCTCCCATACAACTACTTCCAGTCCCCCGTATATGGCACGGCAGGGCAGCTCAGTGCGACCATATCCGGGACCTACGGCGCCTCGGCTACGGCATTCACCGTCGCAGGTAACAGCGGGACGGCAACCACATCCACCTTCGCCACCTCCTCGCCCTCACCCGCAGTCAGCAGCACTGCGCCTCAGGCAGGGAGCTCAATCAGCGTCTACGCGACCCTTCCGACCGTTCAGTCGGGCGTCCCAATCAACATCGCCTTCTACCTTCCTGGTACCGGGCAGGTCAGCCTCGGCGACGGCCTGTACTCTGGTCACTTCAGCAACGGCATGCATGTCATCACACTGACCACCAACAGCAGCGGAATGGTCCAGACATCATTCAGCATAGACAACGTCAAGGGAGCCACAGTCGAGTTCGTCGCCAACGTGACGGCACCTATCTATGGCACCCCGACAAACGAACTGGCGAACTCAACCACACCCAACACGAGCGGAACTGCGGTGACAGCAGCAGGCCCAGCGGCCTCTTTCGCTGTCAACACATACTTCTACGCCGCGCCTGGTAACCCGCCTGTCTTTTCAGACTCCACGACCAGCGTTGTCCCCTCCGGCACACTCTACCTGGATGCAACCCTGGTAGATGCTTATGGGAACATGGTGACTCTAGCATCGAACGCCAACACCATCCAGGTCAACCTCGGCGCGACCGCAGGAACTCTCTCAGCCACAAGCGTCTATATCACAGCTCAGCACTCTACCACCGGGAGCTCGTTCGGAGCGGTGATCTACACCGCGCCATCGGCAACCGGCTCTCTCACGATCACAGCATCCGGCGTGGTCGCGGGGAAGGCGGTGACTGGTACGAGCACCCTAACGGTCGTCAGCCCCAAGCCAAGTCTCTTCGTGACCTCCCCGATGCCGGTATCGGGCGCCATCTACTCCATGACAACCCCAATCGTCTTCCACGGCAACGCCAGCGTCTCAACCGGCTATCCGACCACGGGGGCATCTGCTGACGCGATCTCACAGGTCTGCTACACAGCAGGGACCCAGTCGGCATGCCAGGCGGAGTCGACCTCCCCAGTGACATGGGCGATGGCCGTCAACGTCGGCGCTGGACTGCACACAATCAGCTTCAACGCCACCGATGCGAACGGTAACACGGTTTCGAGTGCCCAATACCAGGTGCTCGTTGACACCGCAGCGCCAAGCATCAACTTCGTGACCGTGAACAATGCCAACATCTCGTCCCCCGCAACAGTGTCGGCGAACGTAGTCGACGCTGAGGGAGACCTGAACTCGAGCAGCGTCACGGCAATCGCGACAAATCTCCAGACCTCCGCAACCATGACACTAACCGCCAAGGTGACCGGGACCAACAGCCTAGGGAGCAGCGTGACGTACGGCGTCACAATCTCCGGTCTCACGACCGGGAATTGGACCGTCAAACTCAGCGCGAGCGACCTGGCGGGGAACAGCAACTCGAGCACCATCACGGTGCACGTGACCGTGCCGTTCGCCCAGTCCTTCGTCGTCTCAGGCACTCCTCAAACAACGACCATCGGGACGTTCACAGGCATCAACGCGTCATACACCAACCTTAACCCAACCTCCCAGAGCGTCGTGGTCTTCGCTGTCTTCAAGAACAGCGCCGGCCAGACCATGGGAATCGGGACAGGCAGCCTCACGGTGGGCGCAGGTGCGACGCAGTCGGTGTTCATCGCGGAGCCGGTAGGCCTCGCGAGCGGCACCTATTCTGTGAGCATCTTCGTCTTCACCACGGGTAACCTGCCCGTATCAGTATCCACCACAATCTCCGTCACCGTCTAATCGGGTGGCCACCATGAAGACACTCCCTGCAATCGCCGCAGTCTCGATCGCACTGGTCCTAGCGCTGTCGCCTATGATCGCCACCGCAGCTGGTAGCATCACGTTCACCAGCCCAGCGGCCGGCGCCTCATACAGCGGCTCGCAGACCTATACGATCTCCGGCACCATAAGCCCCGCACCGACCCAGCCAGACCAGGTGGGCATCACAGTAAAGAACCCATCAGGCCAGACTGTCGACATAGCGAGCGTGACCGTCTCAAGCGGCTCGTTCAGCTACTCGACGGCCGTCGGCGGAACGTCTGCGTGGGTCACCGGGACCTATACAATCACGGCCCTCGATTCCTACGGTGCGACGGGTACAACCACGTTCTCCTACACCGCGCCAACCACTACGAGCTTCAACGAGACCGCTGCACTTCTGCAGATCAACGCCACCCTGAACAAAGTGCTGGCGAATCAGCAGACCATAATGAGCGACCTCGGCACCATCTCCTCCACGCTGGGCACTGTCTCCTCTGCGGTAGGGACCATCAGCACCAACGTGGGCACCATCCTCAGCGGCATCAACAGCCTCACCTCCACGGTGGGGAGCATCCAGACAACGGTCAACAGCATCCAGTCATCGCTGCCTTCGGGCAGCGCCATCTCGGCTACCCAGACCTACGTCTTGGTAGTCGCCGTACTCGCAGCGATAACCCTAGTCCTAGAGCTAGCTATTTTAGTCAGGAAGATCTCGTAAGAGACTCTCCTGACCCTTTCTTTATTTTAGCAGACCTAGCGTAAGCTGGGTATGAGTTCAGTCGGCGCCTATCTTAATCCACGTCATGAAACCGGGCCTACGGGTGCCAGGCTGGCGCCCTCTGCAATGCCCCGGGCTCCGATTCAATTTGGTATGATTATATACTCAAGCGGCAACTGTCGACGCAGCTTGAGGTCGTACTTGCGGGAGGTTCTCTTCGCCCTCGTAGTCCTGATGCTGCTCCCCGTAGCCCCCCCCGGCAGCGCAGCGTCGCCGGCCTACTTTACGAACGGCGTCTCGCAGTCAGGCATGAAACTGGTGACCATCGACGGCTACCAGGGGGTGCTGGCGAACTACACCAGCACCTACTCAGGCTCTTTCTACGGGTTCGTGTACTTGGCGCTCACTAACACTGCCGGCCAGACCGCCTATTGGAACGTAGCCTCCTGCTCCTTCACGGGGAGCCAGACGGTCCAGTGCTTCGTCACCATATCCCCGACGGTCCCCCCTGGGACCTACACCGCGAGTGTCTTCGTGACGACAGCCGCCAGGGTCCCTGTCTCCTTGGCCTCGTCCCTCAACGTGACCCTCTAGCCCCGACCGCCTCCCGCCCCTCCGAGGAAAGCATTTATCGAGTGGGGTCGGACACGGCTGCGTCCCTTGAGGGCGATAATCCTCAGCGGCGGCCTGGGGATGCGGCTCAGGCCTCTGACCGACGACAAGCCGAAGGCCCTGATCCCTGTCAACGGCAGGCCCATCTCCGAATACCAGATCGACTGGCTCGCCAAGGAAGCGAAGGTCGACGCGGTCACCTTCGCCTGCGGCTACAAGTGGGAGAGGCTGCAGGAGCACTTCGGGGCGCGCTTCAACGGCGTCGCCGTCGACTACTCTGTGGAGGAGGAGCCCCTCGGGACCGGCGGCGGGATCAAGAAAGCGCTCGCGAAGCACCCGGACGAGGGGACGTTCGTGGTGACCAACGGGGACATCGTCACCGACCTCCCCCTCGCCAGGATGCTCGAGGACTTCGGAAGGTCCGGGGGTGTATCTGCCTCCATGCTCGTCGTCCCCTACCGCTCCAGGTTCGGCGTTGTGAAGATAGACAAGCTCAAGATGATCCGGGGCTTCGACGAGAAGCCCGCCTTCCCAGACGTCTGGATCAACGGAGGTGTGTACGTCCTCAACGGGCCGAAGATAGCGAAGAACCTCCCGGACAAGGGGGACATCGAGAGGGAGACGTTCCCCAGGCTCGTCACCCGTGGGGAGCTCCTCTCCTATCCCTACTACGGGGAATGGAGCTTCGTAGACTCGATCAAGGACCTGGTCGAGCTGGAGGCCGCCCTGAAGGCTGGCCCCTGAGGAAAGGATTTAGCGCCCGGGGGAGTTGGCTGCGCCATGGCTGAGTTCGTGAGGGCGGTCGAGGCTTCGAAAGTCCTCCCCGACTCGATGCTGACCGTCGAAGTCGGAGGCGAGTACGTCCTGCTGGCCAACGTAGACGGGAAGTACTATGGCATGGGGGCGTACTGCACCCACGAAGAGTGGGACCTTTCAGAGGGGACGCTGTTCGAAACCGAGGTGACCTGCGCCGGCCACGGGACTGTGTGGGACCTGAAGACTGGGAAGGGGATATTCGACGCGCCCCTCCCGGACGAGCCCCTCTATGATGTGAAGGAGGAGGGCGGGTTCCTCTACGTGAAGAGGCGCTGAAGCGCTGCTTCTCTGGTCCGGCGCTCCCCTCTCGTCGACTTCGCCCAACCCCCGGACAGACGGAGTCCGCCGGCCCGTCTCGTCGTTCAGCCGCGCGAGGGCGCCCTTCGAGTAGCGAACCGCCGCGCACATCTTAAAGCGGAGCAGGGGCGCAGCCGGCCCGTTGCCATCGTCGGACGCCGAGATCAGCGAGGAGGTTCTGGAAGAAGGCGCCTACCACCTCAAGGGACTCGGTCTGACGGAGGAGAAGATCGCGGCCCACTTCGAAGTGACCCCTGACAGGGTCTCCCGTCTCATCGGCTCATACGCCGCCAAGCTGAAGTCAGGGGAGGCCTCCCCCAGCGAGTTCGACAGGGTCTTCTGGGAGGACGTGAAGAAAGAGGCGGAAGGGGACGTGAAGCTGACCTTCCTCTCTGACAAGGGGTTCCACCACTCATGGAAGTCCGAGCTGAGGAGGCTGGACGGACCCACCCTGATGGCCATCTACGAGGCGAGCAAGGACTTCCTCGGGGCCGACCCCAACCAGAGGTTCCTGGACTTTCCCCCGCCCAAGGGGTACGATCCCCTGGCCATGGACAGGGAGGTGAGGAAGGCGGTCGAGGTCCTGGGCGAGCTGCTGGAGGAGAAGTGGAAGGAGGAGGGGAAGGGCGAGAAGAAACCGACCAATCTTTAACTAGGGGCCAAGCAGAGTATTTTTCGAAAAAAGGTTGCCGTTGGACTCGGTCGACGGAGAGAAGCTGACCTCTGTCCTCCGCCAGTTCCAGGGCCGCCGGGTCCTCGTGGTGGGCGACCTCCTGGTGAGCCGCTTCGTCGAGATAGCTGCCCGCAAGCTCGCGCGTGAAGCGCCTGTCCCCGCGGGGGACTTCGTTGGCCAGACGCTCCTCCCGGGGGGTGCGGCGAACCTCTCCAGAGAGCTCGTGTCGCTGGGGGCGTCCGTCAGCCTGGTGGGCCTGGTCGGGTCGGACGAGTACGGGAACTGGCTCAAAGCTGAGTTCACGAAGTACGGGCTCGCCTTCGGCGGGGTCGTCGCGGACGCCACGAGGCCTACCTCGCTCAGGACCTGGTATCTGGTCAACAACTTCCACGCCCTGAGGGTCGACAAGGAGGACAGGAGGGACGCCCCGGTGGCCCTTTCCAAGAAGCTCCTCGCGGAGGCAGAGCCTCAGATAAAGGAGGTCGACTGCGTGATAATCTCCGACTACGACAGGGGCGCCGTGACCAGCTTCCTGATCGGGGGGATAGTCGCGGCCGCCCACGCCATGGGGAAGATAATCGTAGGCCAGCCCAAGATGCGGCACTATCTCGACTTCTCAGGCGTCACTTACGTGAAGTCCAACCTCGAGGAGGCGGAGCACGCCACGGGGATGGCCATGGTCAACGAGACGAGCCTCAGGAACATGGGGGTCAACCTCCTCAGCCGCCTGGAGTCGAAAGCGATACTCGTCACCCGCGGGGAGCAGGGGGTCACCCTCTTCGACAAGGAGAACGTCACCCTCTTCCCCCCCATCGGCGGCAAGAAGAACCTCTTCAGCAAGGTGGGGGTCAGGGACGCCATGACCGGGGTCTTCAGCCTGGCTGTCGCTTCCGGGGGGAACCCGTACCAGGCTGCCGTCCTCAGCAACATAGCCGGGCAGGCGAAGAGCGAGCTCCCCAGGATAGCGTCCCTTTCCCTCCACAACCTCGAGGACAAGGCCCTTGGCGCAGGAGACTTCGTCCGCAGGATAGTGCAGGTCCCGGTGAGGAGATAGTGGAGACCGCCCAGGAAGTCGTCAGGCTGAAGGAGACTGCCAGGAACACCAGGAAGCTGATACTCGAGGCGCTTGCCGAGGCGGGGTCGGGTCACCCCGGGGGCTCGCTCTCCGCCGTCGAGCTCCTGGTCACACTGTACTTCCGCGTGATGCGCCACGACCCGAAGAACCCTAAGTGGCCCGACAGGGACAGGTTCTTCCTCAGCAAGGGGCACGCGGCGCCTCTACTCTATTCGGTCCTGGCCCAGGCAGGTTACTTCCCCGTCGAGGAGCTGATGACCCTGAGGAAGATAGGCTCCAGGCTGCAGGGCCACCCTTCGATGGGGGTCCCAGGGGTCGAGGCCCCGGCCGGGTCTGAGGGGATAGGCCTCTCGCTCGCAGTGGGGACGTCCCTGGCTGCCAAGCTCGACGGGAAGGCATACCGGACCTACGTCCTCATGGGGGACGGGGAGCAGCAGGAGGGGCAGGTGTGGGAGGCGGCGATGTCTGCCTCGAAGTTCCGCCTCGACAACCTGACCGCGATCATAGACAGGAACGGAATCCAGCAGGACGGGCTGACAGAGCAGGTGATGCCCCTGGAGCCCCTGGCCGCGAAGTGGAGGGCGTTCAACTGGAACGTCATAGAGGTGGACGGCTACGACCTGGCGCAGCTGATCGATGGCTTCGACCTGGCCATCGGCACCAGGAACAGGCCCACAGTGATCATCGCCCACACGGTGAAGGGGAAGGGGATCTCGTTCATGGAGTGGTCCCCCCACTACCACGGGACCCCCCCGGCCAAGGACAAGCTCCGGGACGTCCTGAGCGAGCTAGGGTGACGCCATGAACGGGATCAGGATAGCCCCGTCGATCCTCGCCTGGGACCTCGGGGACCTCGAGAAGGCGGTTGAGATATCGGTGCGGGGGGGCGCCGACCAGATTCACCTGGACGTCATCGACGGCCACTTCGCCCCCAACATCACCTTCGGGGCCGGGACGGTGAAGGCGCTGAGGCCCAGGACGGAGCTGAAGTTCGACACCCACCTCATGATAGAGAATCCGCAGGCGTACGTGGAGAAGTTCCTGGACGCGGGGTCGGACATCGTCACCTTCCACGCCGAGGTCCTGAACGGAGGGAGCTTCGACGAGCTCCAGCGCGTCGTCAGGGGGAGGGGGCGGGAGGTGGGGCTGGCGGTCAAGCCTAAGACGGAGGTCCCGCGGTGGGCCCTCGACCGCCTTGACAAGATATCCACCCTGGTGGTCATGACCGTGAACCCAGGTTTCAGCGGGCAGACCCTGGACCCGACCGTCCTCCCTAAGGTGCAGAAGGCGAGGGAGTACATCGAGGAGAAAGGGCTCGGGACGGACATCGAGGTGGACGGGGGGGTGGAACCAGACAACGTCCACGAAGTAGTGAGGCGGGGAGGGAACGTCTTGGTCGCCGGGGCCGGGGTCTACGGGAAGAAGGACCCCGTGGGGGCAATAGCGGCCCTGAGGGAGAGGGCAGAGAGCGCGAGGAGGAAACTCTGATGCTCTCCAAGGTGGCCGCGATGAGGGACGCCTACGGGGACGCCCTGCTGGAGCTGGGAGCCGAGAACAAGGACGTCGTGGTGATAGGGGCAGACACCACGGGCTCGCTGAAGTCAGGGGTCTTCGCCTCGAAGTTCCCGGAGCGGTTCTTCAACGTAGGGATCGCGGAGCAGAACCTGGTCTCCATCGCGGCAGGGATGGCGCTGGCCGGGAAGATACCCTACGCGGGGACATACGCGATCTTCGTCCCGGGGAAGTCGGTGGACCAGATACGCAACAACATCGCCTATCCGAACCTGAACGTGAAGATAGTCTGCTCGCACGGCGGGATCTCCGTAGGCCCCGACGGGGCTTCGCACCAGCAGGTGGAGGACATAGCTATCATGAGGGCCATCCCGAAGATGAACGTAATCGTACCGGCGGACGCGGTCTCCACCAAGGCTATCGCCAAGGCGATAGCGGCCATCCCTGGCCCCTTCTACGTCAGGCTCACACGGTCGTCCACCCCGGTCATCTATGACGCAGGCTTCCGGTACGAGCATGGAAAGGCGAACGCGCTGAAGGAAGGGGGGGACGTGGGCATCGTCGCCTGCGGCATCATGGTCTCGGAGGCCCTCAAGGCGGCGGAGGCGCTCAGGACGAAGGGGGTGGCCGCGTCTGTGCTTGACCTCCACACCATCAAGCCGATAGACTCGGACGCCATAGTCAAGCTGGCCCGGAGCTGCGGGCGGGTGGTGACCGTCGAGGAGCACAACGTCATGGGCGGGATGGGTTCGGCTGTGGCCGAGGTGCTCGGAGAGCGCTACCCCGTGCCTATCCGCCGGGTCGGGGTGATGGACACCTTCGGGGAGAGCGGGGAGGCAGCCGACCTGCTCCGCAAGTACGGGCTGACGGCGGCCAACGTCGAGCAGGCCGCGCTCGGGCTCCGAGGACAGTAGGCTTAATTATCAAAACCTGAAGTCACCGCCACGATGAAGCTCTTCCTCGACACAGCGAACCTAGGGCAAATCAGGAGGCTCAACCAGATGGGGATAGTCGACGGGGTGACCACGAATCCCACCCTGGTGGCCAAGGAACCGGGGGTGTTCGAGGAGATCGTAGCGGCGATCTGCAAGGAGGTGAAAGGGGACGTGAGCGCCGAAGTGGTTGCCACAGAATTCGACGGGATGGTCGCCGAAGCGAAGCGCCTGTCGGCGATCGCCCCCAACGTGGTGGTGAAGATACCCATGATACCTGAAGGGCTGAGGGCCACGAAGGCGATCAGCAGGATGGGGACGAGGGTCAACGTGACGCTCGTCTTCTCTGCGAACCAGGGGCTCCTGGCGGCCAAGGCGGGGGCGTCCTTCATCAGCCCGTTCATAGGCAGGCTGGACGACATCGGCCAGCGGGGGATGGAGCTGGTGGAGGACCTTGTCAAGATCAGGGACAACTACCGCATGAAGGCCGAGGTCCTGGTGGGGAGCATCAGGCACCCTCAGCACGTCCTCGAGGCGGCGAAGGTGGGCGCCGACATTGCGACGATGCCCCCGGAGGTGATGGAGAAGATGATGCAGCACCCCCTCACAGACGCCGGGCTGAAGCGCTTCCTAGACGACTGGGAGAGGGCCAAGTCTAAGCGCGCCGTCGCCGTCTAGCCCCACGTCGGTGCCGACCGGCAGCAGGTCCGCGGGGTCGTCCTCCCTGCTGGGGGTCCGAAGGCAACATTTTTACGGGATGGTCTTCGGCTTCCCTCGATGAAGACATACACACTTCCACCACTGCCTTACGCATACGACGCCCTCGAACCGCACATCTCGAAGCAGATCATGACGCTCCACCACGACAAGCATCACCTCGGCTACGTCAACGGCGCCAACGCCGCGATGGAGAAGCTGGAGAAGTCCAGGAAGGGAGAGCTCCAGATCGACATCAAGGGCGTCCTCCGCGACTTCGGCTTCAACGCAGACGGCCACATACTCCACTCGCTTTTCTGGCCTAACATGGCCCCTGCGGGCAAAGGCGGCGGCGCCCCCGGAGGGAAGCTCGCAGACCAGATCAACAAGGACTTCGGCGGGTTCGACAAGTTCAAGGCGCAGTTTTCAGACGCCTCCAAGACGGTAGAGGGGAGCGGCTGGGCGATGCTGATCTATGAACCGGTCAGCGAACAGCTCATCATATCCCAGATAGAAAAGCACAATCTGAACCACATCGCACAGTCAAAAGTCATACTGTGCTCAGACCTCTGGGAGCATGCGTTCTACCCCCAATATCTCAACGACAAGGCGAAGTATGTCGACGCATGGTGGAACGTTGTCAACTGGTCGGAAGCCGACGCAAGAATGGGGAAGGTTGTAAGGTAGCCTTCCTCACCCCCTTTTCATCTCTCTCCTGTCCACCGTGCCTACACGGGCGAGGAAGACCTCACACACAGCGGCTGCGGCTGAACCCGTCCCGTCAACCCTTCCGACGGCTTGCCTTGGACCTACCTGACCCGGCCCTCAGCCCCTCGGCCCCGCGTTTCGACGAGGCGGCGAACCTCCCGCTTTCCGATGCCAGGCGCCGCAGGTCCTCCTCCGTGTGGCGCGTCGAGATCCCCCCTGGGTGGCCGGGGAGGATGAAGACCCCCCTGCTCATGAGGGCGAGGCAGTAGTCGAGCCTCGTCTGCCTGTCCCCTCCAGCTGCCTCCTCGGCGTCCCTCGGGGCGGCTCCAAAGTGGGTGAGGAAGAGGGACCCCAGCCCCGTGGTGTGCGTCTCGACCCCCTCAGCCGCGAAGGCCCTGTCCACCGACCTCCTGACCCTGTCTCCTGCTTCGCCGAGCTTCGGATAGACGTCCCCCGCGTGCCTCCTGAGGTACCTCACCGTCGCCAGCCCGGCTGCCATGGTCAGGGGGTTCTCCGAGAACGTCCCCCCGCCGATGGAGACGAAGTTCTCCCTCCTCGTCGGGTCTGCGAGCGCGAGTATCTCCTCCCTCCCTGCCACCAAGCCCAGAGGGAGCCCCCCTCCGGCGACCTTCCCGAAGGACGCGAGGTCGGGGGTCACTTTGTAGTGCTCCTGCGCCCCGCCCAGGGACAAGCGGAACCCTGTTATGACCTCGTCGAAGGCGAGCAGGGCGCCGTCCCTGTCGGCCAGCTCCCTCAGCCCCTCCAGATAGTCCTTGTCCGCCGGGACGCACCCGCCGGCTCCCAGCACAGGCTCGAGGAAGATGAGGGCGGTGTCCCCGGCGGCCTCCTTGACCGCCCGCTCGGCCGCGCCGAGGTCGTTGAACCTCACGTTCTTCACGAACGCCTGCTCCCCTTCCAGTATCCCTGCGCTCTCCGCCCTGTCGAAGGGCCTGTGGACCCCCTTGTTCAGCTCTGTGTTGTAGCCGTGCCACCCGCCGGCCATCTTGATCACCGTCCTCCTCCCGGTGTACCCCCTGGCCAGCCTGACGAGGTACATCGTCGCCTCGGCGCCGGTGTTGCAGAAGCGCATCCTCTCTGCGCACGGCACGGACTTCTGTATCTCCTCAGCGAGCTCGACTGAGGCTCTGCTCCCCATCCCGTAGTGGGTGCCCCGACCGACCTGTGCCCGCAGGGCGTCCACCACCGGCTTGGGGGAGTGGCCCAGAATCAGAGCCATGTGCCCCATCCAGTAGTCTGTGTACCTGTTCCCGTCGGCGTCCCAGATGTGCTGGGCCTTGGCCTTGCTCACGAAGATAGGGTATGGCTGGTAGAACCTGGCGTTGTGATTGACCCCCCCTGCGAAGACGCCCTTCGCCCGCTCGAAGAGCTCCCCAGAGAGGCGCGTCGCGCGGAGATAGGGGTCTGACACGGGGCGCCTCCGGCGTAGGGGGCGTATTTCAACACGATTCCATCCGCAAGGATATATCATCACGGCGCGGCAGAACCACCCGCACGGAATGGAGTTCACCGTCCCGCTCGGGTCGCCGTTCAGCCTGGAGCACACCCTCGTCAGCGGGCAGACGTTCAGGTGGGCGAAGAGGGGGGACTGGTGGTACGGGGTCGTGGGCGGCGGTGTCCTCAAGGCCAAGCAGGAGGGGGACTTGCTGAAGTGCGAGTCAAGCTCGGACGCTTTCAGGGCTCCAGGGGTGTCGGACTACTTCAGGCTGGGGGACGACCTGGAGCACGTGCTGGCGTCGATCTCCAAGGACGCGACGATCACCCGGGCCGTCGAGCGCTTCTACGGGCTCAGGCTCATCAGGCAGGACAGGTGGGAGTGCTTGGCGTCGTTCGTCCTTGCGACCAACGCGAACATACCGCGCATAGCGAAGATGGTGGAGGCTGTCTGCAGGAGGTACGGCGAGCCCTTTGAGTTCGAGGGTGAGACCTACCACTCGTTCCCTGGCCCCGATGCCCTGGCGAGGACGGGGGCCGCGGACCTCCGCGGGTGCGGCCTCGGGTACAGGGCCCCCTTCCTCAAGAAGGTCGCCTCTTCGGTCGCGAGAGGGGATGTCGACTTCGATGCGGTAACCTCGCTCCCCTACGAGGAGGCTCGGGGCCTCCTCCTCAAGGAGCTCTTCGGGGAGAAGGTCCTCCTCGGCGTGGGGCCGAAGGTGGCCGACTGCGTCCTCCTCTATTCTTGCGGCAAAGACGAGGCCTTCCCCATAGACGTGTGGATAGCCAGGGCAGTGGCCCGGTCGTACCCTCGGTTGATGGCGAAGGGGCTTAGGGAGAGGCTGAAGCGCGACGGCAAGGCGAGGCTTGGAGCCGGGGAGTACGCGAGGCTTTCAGCCTCCCTCAGGAGGCACTTCGGCAGGTATGCAGGCTACGCCCAGCAGTATCTGTACATGGCGGCTCGGTCAGAGGAATTGAGCTAAGGCCCGGGCTTTCGTCGGGTCTTTCTCGCAGGCTTGGCCACCTTGCCCGCGCTCTTCGCTCCTTTCTTCGCAGAGCCCTCAGGCTCCTTGGCCGCAGGGCCAGCGTGCTCAAGCTGACCGTCAGACTTGCGCTCGGCCTTCGCGGCGGCCGCCTGGCTGGACGCCCACCCCTTCAGGGCGCCCACGTTGGCTTCCACGACGCTCCCTCTCCTGTAGTCGACCCTGGCCCCCCACCTCGCCGCTGTCGCCGCGGAGAGCCCGGCGCTCGATAGCTCCCCGAACGAAAAGCCTCTCCCATGCCTGGAGATGGTCCCTCCTCGGTGCCTGGCCAGGACAGTGGCGACGGGGGCTCTCCCCACTGGTCCTGCGGCCTTCGCCCTCGGTCTCTCCGCCGATCTGTGGACCGCCCCCTCCACCCTCTTGACTTCCTTCTTGACCTCTTTCTCGACGGCCTTCTCTACCTTCTCCGCATCCTCGACCACCTCCGCCTTGGTCCCCTTCTTCTTGGCCTTGCTCTTCCGGGGGGTTGAACTCAACGCTTTTTCAGCCCGTCCGGGCGGGGGATAAAACGGTTCCCTGAGCACGACTTCCACGCTAGGCCTCCCCGACACGTCTAGGAAGGTGGTGAGGGGGCCGGCACCGGTGAACCTCCATGCGACCTACCCCAGGGTCGACCCGGCTGGGGGCGTGTTCCCCGCGGGGATGAGCGACCCGAGGCCGTGCCGCGTGCAGGCCTGCGCCAAGGGCGTCTGACGCAACCGCAAGTGATGTGTCCCGCGGGCAGGATTGTCAGGTGCCAAGGCACCTTTTGAGCCTGCGACACTCCGGTCACTGTGGCCTGAGTAGGCTGGACGGGTCAGCCGATGGCCGACCTCTACAGCCGGAAGCTGTTGGCCCCTTTAGGGACTACCAGGCTGAGCTACCGCGGGACGGTCGCCCGGGGCGCGGAGATTTCTTAAGGGTTTCAATGGCCTAGCGCGCTTGGCTGTCTAGGCGCGCGCGAGCAAGACCAAAATACAGAGCGAATACGCCCGAACCTATTCGGGTTGATTGGTTGAGCTTCTCTGACTATCTCGCCCTCACCAAGCCGAAAATCACGCCGCTGCTGCTCATGGCGGCGCTGGGCTCGGCCGTCGTCGCCGCGAGGGGCCTACCTCCGCTCATTACCCTGGCCGGGGTGCTCGTGGGAGGGGCGCTGGCGTCGAGCGGCGCCCTGGCATTGAACAGCTATCTCGAGATGGGGATGGATGCGAAGATGAAGAGGACCATGGGGAGGCCGCTCCCGTCGGGGAAGATAGTTCAGCCGTCGCACGCCCTGATGCTGGGCCTCGGGCTGCTCGCCGCCGGGGTCGTGGTCGCCGCGTTCACCCTGGACCCAATCGCGACGTTCTTCATCGCCCTCGGCGCCTTCGTCTACGTCCCCGTCTACACGCTCTTCCTCAAGCCGCGGACGAGCTGGAACATCGTGCTGGGAGGGTTCGCAGGGAGCTGCGCGGCCCTGGCGGGATGGTACGCGGTCACCTTCGGCAGCGCGGCCGTGGGGTGGCTCCTCGGCGCCCTCGTCTTCGTGTGGACCCCGAGCCACTTCTGGTCTCTCGCTGTCATAACAGAGGAGGACTACTCGGCCGTCAACGTCCCGATGCTCCCGTCGGTGGTCGGGCCGGTGGCCGCTTCGAAGTACATCGTCTTCAACACCCTCCTTCTCATACCTGTCAGCCTCGCATACGTGTTCTACTTCCTCGGCCCCGGGTTCTTCGTCTATCTCGGCGTGGCGCTTGTCTTCGACCTGCTGCTCCTGGGGACCAACATCAAGCTCTTCAGGAACCCGACCAAGGACAACGCGTGGCTGGCGTTCAAGTTCTCGAGCCCGTACCTAGCGATCATATTCTTGGTCGCGATGGTGGCAGCGGTCCTGCGCTGACTGCCAAGGGCCGAACGGCTTAATCGTCGCCCAGCAGGAGGCAGAACCTGCCCATGGCCCCAGAGTATGTCGTCCACTACTCCGAGGTCGCCCTGAAGGGGAAGAACAGGCCGGAGTTCGTCCGCGCGCTCCGCAGGAACATAGCGAGGTCGCTGAGCGGGCTGGCCCCGGCGGTCGAGCTCAGGGATGGGAGGTTCGTGGTGAGCGCCTCCGGTACGGCCCAGGATGCGTCGGCGCGGCTGGGGAAGACCTTCGGCGTAGCCTGGTTCTCGGAGGTCGCCCCGGTCGGGCTGGACTACGATGGCATCCGGCGGGCGGTCCTCGACGCGGCCAGGGCGTCGAAGGGGAGGACCTTCAAGGTCGAGCCGAGGCGCTCCGACAAGGGTTACCCTCTGACCTCGAGGGAGCTGGCGGTGAGGCTCGGGGCGGCCGTCCAGGAGGAGACAGGGATGAAGGTAGATCTGACCAGCCCGGAGGTGGTGGTTCGGGTCGACGTGACGAGGTCCAACGCGTTCGTCTACTCCAACAAGACCCCGGGACCCGGGGGCCTCCCGGTGGGGACCGCAGGCCGGGTCATGCATCTCTTTTCCGGGGGGATCGACTCTCCGGTGGCGGCTTGGCTCCTGATGAAGAGGGGGTGCGTCCCCGTCTACCTCCACTTCTATCTCGCACCGACCGCCCGGAACGCCCTGGAAAGCAAGGTCACCAAGCAGGTCAAGGCCCTCTCCGCCTATGGCGGCAAGAGCACCCTGGTCCTGGTACCATTCGCGGAGTACCAGCTGGCGACTGCAGACGCGCCGGGGGACCTGGAGCCTTCGCTCTTCCGTAGGTTCATGCGGATGACCGCCGAGGCGCTTGCCCCTCCCTTCGGCGCAGCCGCCATCTCTACAGGCGACTCCCTCTCCCAGGCGGCCTCTCAGACCCTGTGGAACCTCGCGTCCTTCGATCACGGCTCCACCTTGCCGATACTCAGGCCTCTCCTCGCCTATGACAAGGACGAGATCATCGGTCTGGCCCGGCGTATCTCGACGTACGACCTCTCCCTCGAGGAGTACAAGGACTGCTGCGCCATAATAACCAGGCACCCTCGGACGCGCGTCAAGTTTGCCCTCGTGGACGAGTACGTCCGGCGGCTGAAGCTCCAGGACCTGGTGCAGAAGGTCCTCGGGGGGGCGACCCTGGTCTCCTACAACCCGGTCGGGGACGTGCTCAGAAGCGCCGACCTGGCCGATTCGATGCCCATGACACGCGCGACCGGACCTGAGGCAGATTTATGAACAGGGAAACGGGGTCGGTCAAACGCATGACAGATACAGTCATCCCAGTGAAGTCGAGCGGGTTCCAGGAGGAGGTAGTGAAGTCGACCCGGCCGGTGGTCGTCGACTTCTACGCCGACTGGTGCGGCCCCTGCAAAATGATGGAACCTGTGATTCACGAGCTCTCTAAGGAGTATGACGGTAGGGTCAAGTTCGTGAAAGTGGACACAGACGCCAACCAGGAACTCGCATCGCAGTTCGGCATAATGAGCATCCCCACCGTCATGTTCTTCTCGAAGGGCAAAGTGGAAGACATAGTGATAGGGGCGGTCCCGTCGACGGTGCTGAAGTCGAAGATCGAGACCCTGGTCAAGAAAGCGTAGGCGAGAACTCAGCTCTCTGATGGCGGGGCTGGGCCTGGATCTGGCGCATCTCCCGCGGTCGCTTACAACATACGATGCCGCTTTCTCGCTTGCCAAAAGGCTGGTCCTCGCGGCCGGAGCTTCGACGTCCTGAGGTTCTGCTCCAGCAGGTCACGCGTCCCGGGGACTGGCGACGGCGGCGCTAACTCTTCGCTGGCAGGCCCCTTTGCCTGGCTTCCGCGAACATCAGGGCACCCGCGAAGACGATGGTCGCCAAGATCACCAGGGCGAAGGCGAAGTGCGTCGTCGCGACGATCGGCGCCAGCCCGGACGCTATGACGCCTCCGCCGATCCCGACCTGGATCGGTATCAGCACAATGGCTAGGAGCATGAGCTTGGACGGGAGGGACGGCCTCGGCTTCACCATCCAGACCTTGACGGTGGCGTAGAGAATGACCAGCCCCGCGACCACGCTCAGCATCCTGTGGATGTACTCGATCAGGGTGGCGTAGTGGGCGAAGCTCGGGAAGAGGGCGCCGTTGCAGAGAGGCCAGCTGGCTCCCAACCCCGTCCCGCACCCGGCACCGAAGTCACCGACGGTGACGTAGGCCCCCCAGACGCTGAGGACATAGGTCGCTATCACGGCTCCGTATACCCAGTGCCTCGCGTTGGGCAATAAAATCTGGAAAGCCAGCCGCTCCCGAACGTAGTTAAGACTTTCTAGGTGCGGGGTCGCGTCCTACACCGGCTCGCCGTCAACTGTTTTAACCGGAGCCGCAGAGACCGGGCGCAGATGGACCTGGAATCGAGGATAGAGCTTGTCAAGGGGGTGGGGGAGGAGGTGATCACGGAGGAGGAGCTGAGGGCTCTGCTGCAGACAAACGAGCACCCGACGGCCTACGACGGTTTCGAGCCGAGCGGACTTGCCCACCTCCCGTTCGGCGTCCTCCGGCCGATACTCGTCGAGGACATGCTGAAGGCAGGGGTCCGCATGAAGCTCTGGATCGCCGACTGGTTCGCCTGGGTCAACAACAAGATGGGGGGCGACCTGGACCGCATCCAGGACGTCGGCCGCTACTTCGTCGAGGTGTGGAAGGCAGCCGGCGTCGACATGAGCAAGGTCGACGTCCTCTGGACCAGCGACGCCGTCAAGAACGAGGAGTACTGGAAGAAGGTGATAACGGTCGCCCAGAATTTCACGCTCGCCAGGGCCCAGCGGGCCCTGACCATCGCAGGGAGGACGTCCAAGGAGGCCGTGCAGGCCGCCCAGCTCCTCTATCCGATGATGCAGGTGGCGGACATCTTCTGGCTGGACGTCGACATCTGCCAGCTGGGGCTGGACCAGAGGCGCGCCGACATCTTGGCGAGGGAGGTCGCGGAGAAGCTGAGGTGGAAGAAGCCGGTGGCGGTGCACCACCACATGCTCATCGGGCTCCAGGGGAAGAAAGAGCCCGAGGGGTTCGACGAGAACGGGGCCCTTGACTCGGAGATAGCGAGCAAGATGAGCAAGAGCAAGCCCGAGAGCTCCATCTACGTCCACGACGGGTCTGAAGCGATAACCCGCAAGCTGAACTCGGCATACTGCCCCCCCAGGGTGGCTGCGGGCAACGCGCTGATGGACTACTCGAAGTACATCGTCTTCAAGAAGCTGAAGGCCCTCAGGATAGAGCGTCCCGACAAGTACGGGGGGACGGTGGAGTTCGCCACCTATCAGGAGCTCGAGAGGGCATACCTTTCCGGCAAGCTGCACCCGGCCGACCTCAAGAAGGGGGTGGCCGTCGCCCTCGACGCCATAATCGCCCCCATCCGAGACCACTTCGAGACGGACCCCGCGGCCCGCAGGCTCTACGAGTCGGTGAAGGCCGCCGAGACCACAAGGTAGCCCCTGACCCCCATGGCGACGGCTAGAGCGAGGCCTGCTTTCGCGGCGGACGCCATGCTGGGGTCGCTCGCGAGGAAGCTCCGCGCGCTTGGGTTCGACACCACCTACTACAGGAGCGGTGGGGACGCCCAGCTGGTGAAGCTCGCGGCCATGGAAGGGAGGGTGGTCCTGACCTCAGACCGCGCCCTCGCGGGCTCCGCCATGGCGAAGGGGGTCGCCGCCGTCCTGTTGAGAGGGGGGAGCGACAGCAGGAGGCTCTCCGAGATAGCGGCCGCGGCGGGTCCTCTGGGATTTGAGCTGGCCAGGGGTGACCCGTTCTGTTCGCTTTGCGGGGGAGCCCTCGAAATGGTGGGGAAAGGAGGGGTGTCAGGGAAGGTCCCCGCTGGTGTACAGCGAAGCCACAGAGAGTTCTTCGTGTGCGTCGCGTGCGGCCAGGCCTACTGGAAGGGGAGCCACTGGAAAAAGTTAAGGTCGCTCGCGGGCCGCCTCGGTCAGAAGCAGCTTGCCACTAACAATGGCCGAAGGGAGGGCGGCGGTCGCGCTGGCGAGGGAGACGCTGGAAGCCCAAGTCAGGGGGTCCCGCCCACCTCCACCGCCCCCTGACTCCGGGGTCTTCTCCGAGAAACGCGGCGTCTTCGTCACCCTCAGCACCGAACGGGGCGGGACGAGGGCCCTCAGGGGTTGCATAGGCTACCCTGAGGCGATCAAGCCGCTGGGCCGGGCGATAAGGGAGGTGACCGCCTTCGCCTCAGAAGACCCGCGTTTTCCGGCCCCCGTGTCAGCCGAGGAGCTCGGTCGCATAGTGGTGGAGGTGAGCGTCCTGACCGCCCCCAGGGACGTCTCTGCCCCGTCCCGCCGGGACCTCCCCTCCAAGATCAGGTTGGGGGCGGACGGCCTCATCGTCTCCAACCAGTATGCCAGCGGGCTCCTCCTCCCGCAGGTCGCCACCGAGCAGGGATGGGACCAGGAGACGTTCATCTCCGAGGCGTGCGCGAAGGCAGGGCTCTCCATGGACGCCTGGCTCAGGGAAGGGACCAGGGTGCAGGTCTTCCAGGCCGAGATTTTTGCAGAGACCTCGCCAGGCGGGAGGGTGGAAAGGGTGGAACAAGCGATCCGGGGATGAGGGTGTACATCGGCTGCTTCGGCTCTGGGCTCGGCCACGCCAGCAGGATGCTGGAGGTGGCGGGGGCTCTCTCCGCGCGGGGTGCGAAGGTAGAGTTCTCCTCGTCGGGGGAGGCGGCTGAGCTCGTCAGGGGGAGAGGGTACAGGTGCAACAGCCTCCCGCTGGCTGACGTCCGCTATTCAGAGGGCGGAGAGTTCTTGGTGAAGGAGACCCTCCTTGACACACCCGCCATCCTGGCGAGGTCATACAGGCAGCTTGCAGGCGAGCTCGCAAACATAGGCAGGTTCGTGCCGGACGTCGTCCTGGGCGACTCCGCGCTCCCGACGGTCCTCGCC
This sequence comes from Nitrososphaerota archaeon, assembly GCA_027386095.1. Next base: position 202,337 of record DAHXUN010000003.1, read on the forward strand.
GGGAAGATGCTCAGTCTCCCCGCGTTCACAGTTCTGAACCAGCTCAACCTGACCAGCTCGCACTCGAAAGCGAGCCCCCTGTCCAGGCTCCTCTCGGTCGGCATCTCCACCGGGATGGGGAGGCTGTGGGAGCTCAGTGACGGTGTCTTCCTCCCGGACCTCCCTCCGCCATACACCGTCAGCGAGAGGAACCTGTGGGGGAGCGCCGTGACCAACACCCGCTACGTAGGATTCATCTCCCCGGGAGGGAAGACGGCCCCAGACGGGCCGGCGCTGGAGTTCGCCAGGGACCCCCGGACCAAGGTCTTCTGGCAGGTATCCGGCCCGCCCAGGACCAGGGGCCCGTTCCTGCGCAGGGCCATGGAGCTCTCGGAAGAGCTGAAAGACAGGTATGTCTTCGTGGTGACCGGGGGCGACCCAGCCGGCAGCACGGCGGCGGTCCACATCCCGGGGGGGTGGTTCTACGAATGGTGCGAGATCGCCGGCTTCTACTTCCGCAACTGCGACCTCGTCGTGTCCAGGGCGGGACACGGGACCGTCAGCCAGGCGATACTCGCGGCGAAGCCATCGGTCCTCGTCCCGATCCCGAAGCAGCCAGAGCAGGAGGGGAACGCAGACAAGGCTGCGAGGTTGGGGGTCTCGATAGTGGTGAAACAGGAAGACCTCACCCTCGACGTGCTCGAGGAGTCCCTAGCCCGGCTGACGGAAGAGGGGCACCGCACCCGCGCGTCCGCCCTGGGCAGGTTGGCAGCCGGGTACGACGCGAGGGGCTCGATAGTCGACGCGCTCGAGAAGGCCGCTAAGAGAGGCCGTCGAGGACCCCGCTGACGTCCGCCCTTCTGCCTCCGAATGACCTTACGACAGCCTTTGCGGGCCCCCTCGCGCTTCGGTCTAGAGCAGACCTCCACTCTCTAACGCCCAGTTTCTTGAACTCCGAATCGAACCACTCCTCGGAGAGGAGGTACAGCGGGCTCTCGGCCCCCGCCTCAGCGAGCCATGCCCCTCCCTTCGCAGGCGCGGTGAGCCCGCAGAAGACCTGGTCGCGTCGCTTCGAGGGAGCACTGCGGAGCGCCTCCACGACCTCCCCGCCCTCGACCACCACAAGGTTCAGCCACCTGGGATCAGACCGGAAGGAGAGCTCCGAGTAGAGCGATGCCGCGGCGAGCAACCCGTCGTCGCCATCCGAGGCGTGGACGAGGCGCACCCTGTACCCCATTAGCACTGCCTGCCAGGCCATGACCGAGCTGTGCCTCCCTCCTGAGATCAGGCATGTGGCGCCGTCACTGCCGGTCGGGATCCCTCCCGGGCCATGGGAGAGCTCAACCCCGACGGCGCCGCCTTCGTCGTCCAGCGCTGCCCTGAACATCACCTGGGGGGAAGAAGACGACACCCGAGCGGGTTTCAGGTCAAGTATGTGGGATGTAAGGGCGCCTTCCAGGTCAGAAGCAGGAGTTCCAGTGGTGACCTCGGCTTCGACGGAGAATGTCCCCCCGCGTCGGAGGTATCGCCTGGCCAGCTCCCCGACGGCTGCGGAGCGCTCCGCTGCCCCGTGGACGGCATATCCTGCGGCGAGCCAGCTGACTCCTGGGAGGTGCCTGAAGATGGAGCATGTACGGGCAGGCTCAGGCCCTGAGACTATCAAAGAGCCCCCCCGCCTCTCCACGTCGCCTCTGAGCCCTTCCACTCCCAGGATGTGCTCCACCGAGGACTTCAGGTCGGCGATGCTCCCTGCCCCGGTCCATCTCGCTATCGTCGCTCTCCGACGCATGGATCCGCCGCACGGTCCTCCGAAGGCACCTATAACGTTGCATCCCAGCACATCACGCTTTTAGCATGAACAGGCCTGGCCAGAACCGTGGGTGTCTTCGCGACCTCTAGCGCATCCGATATCCTCGACGGGGTGACGCCGAAGGCCGTAGAGGTCAGAGGCTGGGTGGCTAGGAAGCACACGGTGGGAGGGCTCGTCTTCGTCCTAGTCAGGGACGGCACCGGGTTCGTCCAGGTGTCGGTCCGCAAGGGGTCTGCGGACGCCGCATACGACGCCGCGAAGCGCGCCACCAAGGAGTCGGCGGTGGTGGCGAGGGGTGAGGTCCGCGACGACAGGCGCGCCCCTGGGGGAAAGGAGGTCTCCGCCAGCGAGTTCACCATAGTGGCGCCCGCCGAGAGCTGGCCGATAACCAGGACCGCAGTCAAGTCGTCGTCCTTCCTCTTCGACAAGAGGCACCTCAGCATCCGCGGCCCCAAGGCCATAGCGGCCATGAGGATAAGGGAGGAGGTGATAGGGGCGGCGTTCGACTACTTCAGGGAGAACGGGTTCCACCTGATCAGCGCGCCTACCTTCGTCCAGGCCGCCGTCGAGGGCGGGTCGACCCTCTTCTCGGTCGACTACTTCGGGAAGAAGGCCAGCCTCAGCCAGAGCGCGCAGTTCTACGAGGAGGCCGCCCTCCCCGCGCTGCAGAATGTGTGGATATTCCAGCCCGCGTTCAGGGCGGAGAAGTCGAAGACAGCGAAACACCTGACCGAGTTCTGGATGATCGAGGCCGAACAGGCCTTCGCCGAGCAGGCGGACAACATGAAGGTCCAGGAGGGGCTCCTCTCGAAGATGGTGGAGAGGGTCCTTGCGAACAGGCAGGCTGACCTGAAGACCCTCGGCAGGACGCTCAAACAACCAGAGGTCCCGTTCACCCGGATGTCCTACGACGAGGCCAGGTCCATCGCCGAGAGCAAAGGCTTCGGGTTCGAGTGGGGGGACGACCTCCACACCGAGGCGGAGAGGGCGGTGAGCCAGACCCAGGATGCCCCTTTCTTCATCACCGACTACCCTCTCTCCGCGAGGTCGTTCTACCACATGACCTACCCTGACAGGCCGAAGGTGACGAAGTCTGCGGACCTGATCGCCCCCGAGGGGGTCGGGGAGCTCGCCACCGGGGGCCAGAGGATACACGACTACGCCCAACTCATGGAGAGGATCTCGAGCCAGGACCTCCCCACCGAGTCCTTCTCATGGTACTTGGAGCTGAGAAAGTTCGGCATGCCGCCACATTCCGGGTTCGGGATCGGGGTCGAAAGGACCACCAGGTGGATAGCGGGGCTCAAGCACATCAGGTCGGCGAGCCTCTTTCCGAGAACACTTTCACGCATCTCCCCCTGAAGCACACTTATCTACCTGAAAGTGTTCGCATTTCACGTTGGCCGGGAAAGTGGAGAAGAAGGAAGAAAAGGAGGAAGAGGTCAAGACAGAAACGGCTCCGGCGAACGAGGAGCTCGAGCTTGACACCCTCCCCGGCGTGGGGCCTGCCACAAAGCAGAAGCTGAAGGACGCAGGCATAGAGACCATCCTAGACCTGGCGACTTCGGGGCCCATGGACATAGCAGATGCGGTCGACATCGACGTCTCAAAAGCAGTGGAGCTGAACAACAAGGCGCGAAAGAAGCTGGTAGAGTTGGACCGACTCGAGCCAGATTTCATCAACGCGGCCGACCTCCTCATCAAAAGGAAGGCCATAGACAGGATATCCACAGGCTCGAAGAACCTCGACGACCTGCTCGGGGGCGGTATCGAGACCTGGGCGATGACGGAATTTTACGGCGAATTTGGCAGCGGGAAATGCGTGGCAGGAGACACTAAGGTGTTCTACAGCAACGACTCCAACCTGCACTTTGAACCAATCTCGGCGACCTATGATAAATACAGGTCGAAGTACGGAGAACAGCCCTTTGAGGGAGGGTTCGTAGTGCCACTCAGAGAAGTCAATGTGGTGGGCCTGAATTCGCGACTCACCCCAGCGTCGTATCTCTATCGCGAGCGGGTGTCGTCTATCCTTTCCGTCAGCACCGAGCGAGGAAGGACCCTCAGGCTTGGCAAGCCTCACATGGCGATGGTCCTGTCTGGCGCAGGCCTCCTGTGGGTGCCGGCAGGCGCCTTGCGCCCAGGAGACAAGATCGCGACTCCGAAGTCGATTCTGCTTCCAGGGAGCGCGGGGATTTCAAACGACGACGCATATTTTCTGGGGTTCTATGTTGCGGAAGGGACGCGGAATCCCTTCTCGATAACGCACACCGACGAGCGACTGATCGAGTGGACGATGAAGTACGTCAGGAAGCGATTCGGGTTCGATCCAACTGTGTCAAGGCCCCGGGGAGATGCCGCGGTCGTCTTGCTCAGGGACCCCGTGAAGGCCCTGCTTGGGGACCTGTCCGGATGCGATTCATACACCAAGTTCGTCCCTGACTCGGTCCTGAACGGCAATGAAGACGCGGTACGACATTTCCTGGCGGGCTACTTGGAAGGAGACGGGCGGGTGAAGGACGGCGAAATCGAAGTGTCCTCGAGCAGCAAGTCCCTGATCGAAGGGGTGTCGTACCTCCTCTCAAGGATCGGCGTGGCCTCCACCTTCGGCGTCAAGAAGGCGAGCACTGGGCCGCACTATAGGCTCCGAATCGCGGGCTTCGACATGGAGAAGATGTCTCAGATTCCATTCAAGAGCAAGAAAGCCCTACACGTGAAGACGAGAAGCAGCAGGCACGGGGTCCCTGCGGGGGACTTGCTTAGGGGAGCTTACAAGTCGGCCGTATCTTCGAGCCGGTGGCACGTCAGGCGGGAGGGCGCCCTGCGGAAGAACCGCACACTGTACGAAGTGCTCACCAGGTCTGCGTATGGCAAGAAAGGGATGAGCGAACCCCAGCTGATTGCCGCAATAGGATTCTTCAACGAAGTCTGTGACAGACTCGCCCAGAACCTCGATGACCTTCGAAACGCGACACTCGAGACGGGCCCCGGGTTCAAACACTACGCCACATCGCTCTCCTTCCCGGCGAACGTCCTCGCGGGAACGCTCGGCCTATCGAAGTCAGGCCTGAACAACTATTTCAACCGCGGGGTTCCGGAAGGGAGGTTAGAGGCCTTCAGGGCCGCGGCCGCGAAAGAGATCGAACGGCGCCTGGGGGTCCTAAAGGCCGCTGTAGCTGCCGTGGAGCAGGCGATGAAATTCAACTGGGACACGGTGAAGGAGATTCACGAAGTCAACTACAACGACTTCGTCTATGACTTCGAAGTCCCAGATGGGCATGCTTTCGTAAGCGGAAACCTCCCGACTATCTTGCACAACAGCCAGGTCTGCCACACCCTAAGCGTCATGGCCCAGCAGCCCAGAGGGGAGGGGGGGCTGGACGCAGGGTCGATCTACATCGACACCGAAGGCACTTTCAGGCCTGAAAGGATACAGGAGATAGCCGAAGCCAGAGGGATGGACGCCGAGAAGGTCCTCTCCCGCATCACCGTCGCCAGGGCCTACAACAGCGCGCACCAAGAGCTCATCGTGAAGGACCTCGGGCGCGTGATCGAGCCCAACAAGGTGAAGCTCGTCATCCTCGACAGCGCCGTTGCGCACTACAGGGCCGAGTTCCTCGGGAGGGGGACCCTCGCCGAGAGGCAGCAGAGGCTCAACCGGTTCATGCACCAGCTCCTGAGGACCGCCGAGATATACAACATAGCCGTGGTGGTCACGAACCAGGTGCAGGCCGCCCCCGACTCCTTCTTCGGGGACCCTACCAGGCCCACCGGCGGGCACGTCGTAGCCCACACGAGCACCTACAGGATCTACCTCAGGAAGGCGGCCAAGAACCGCATAGCCAGGATGGTGGACAGCCCGTACCACCCTGAGAGGGACACCGTCTTCGTCCTCAACGACAGGGGGGTGGACGACCCCTCGGAAGAGACGATCAGAAAGAAGTGAACAACCTCTCAAACGGTTTTATATGGTGAACCGGGCGCCCTCCAACGTCTCGTTTGAAGCATTCCCGGCTATTGGCCTTCGCCGTCGTTGCTCTCATGCTGTTCTCAGCCGTCCCCATGCAGCTGGCGCACGCCCAGACCCCGTACTCGGAGAAGCTCAACGTCTACGTGGCAGGCTCGAACGCCCTGTGGTACTTCACTTTCGACGGAGTGAACGGCTCCAGCCACCTCTCGGCGCTGGAGTCGACCCCCGGGCTCAGCTGGTACAACGTCACCGCCATCAGCACCCTGGGGTGGAGCGCAGACTCCCAGGTGTTCGGCCCACAGGGGTACAACCTCCTCCCGGTCCCTTCAGTCGTCCCGCATGGGTTGTTCCTGACAGTCGGCGCAGACTCCTTTTCGCACGCCTCGGCGGCCGCTGACGCCCTGGACTCTTATCTCCTCACCGACTTCGTCTCTATGTCGAACGGCACGGGGGTCTTCTCGTTCTTCAGCCCCGTCTCCTTCTCGAGCCTCGTCCCTGTGACGCTTCTCAACGGCTTCCTTCCGAGGTCTGAGGGGGGTTTCGCCGAAGCCATATCCGCGTCGTCTCTCACCACATCAGAGTCGCCGTTCGTCGTCTTGGAAGGGGTGAAATCCGCCTCCGGGGAAGGATTCACCCACAACCTGGTGGTGGGTTCCATCACCCCCTCGGCCCTCACTTCCGCAGGGAGCCTGAACGTGGCAGCGCTCTTCGGCAGCTCGGTGACGTCCCTGACGGCCTCGGCTGGCAGCACCTCTTCAGTCATCCACGTGGAGGCCCTGGGGGGGATGATCAGCTCCACCGACAACGCGACGGTGATCAACGACGCCGCCTCCTTCACCGGGACCTACTCGCTGAGCCTCGCCCCAGGACACACCATCTCTGGCACCAACGCGACAATCGTCGAGCAGCCGGCCCCGCTACTAGCCACCAGGGCGGTGGACGTAGGGGTCCTTCACACCAACGGGGACCTGGCAGTGACTCTCACCTTCGTCAACCTGTCGCCCAAGGACACCATCACCAGCCTTTCCTTCTCCGACAACTGGTGGAAGAGCGCGGGGGAGTTCACTTTCCTCGGCGGGAACGATTCGGTGAGTTCCGTCTCTCTGGGGCCGTCGGCCAGCGTCACCCCGGTCTACAGGCTGGAGTACACGGGGACCGCCCCCGGCTCGGTAACCATCCCGGCCTCGGCGGTGAGGTACCAGTACCAGTACGGAGGGGCGACCTTCAACGCGACCGCCTACATCAACCCGATCAGGCTGTCGCTGGGGGCCGACGACGCCGTGGTGTACGCGACCCTCCAGCCTACCCCCTCCGGGAGCCTAGGCAAGGCGGTCGGCACGCCCCAGCTGTTCAACATAACGCTCGTCAACGTGGGGACCCTGCCTGCGTCCTCGGTGGTCGTGGCAGGCAAGTCGGTGCCGGGCTTGGCAGCGGGGGGAGGGACCGCGACCGTAACTGTTTCGCAGTCGGCGCCTAGCATGACGGACATCAACGTCACACAATCTTACAGCGTGGCGTACCAGGACCCCAGCGGGGTGGCGCTCAACGCCACCACGAACACCGTCTCTGACGTCTTCTCCCAGAGCGGCATGCAGGTCTCCCTGCCTGTGCTCAGGGTGTCTCCGACGTTCCACGCCGTCTCCACGAGCGAGACCAACCTCACGCTCAACTTCGCCGTGTCAGACATAGCCCCGGTGGGGGTGTCTGACTTCGCAGCGACCGGGACACTCCCGGCCGGGCTGGGTTGCGGCCGCGTCAGCGGTCCGGGGATAAGCTGCTCGTCCGGCACCGTCACCATATCCTACAAGACGCTCAACGCCTCGACCACGATCAGGACCTCGATGAGCTACAACATCACCGCGGGGTCCAACTACGTCCTCGCGCCGTTCACATTCACCGGCCAGGCGGCCGGGGTCCCGGTGTCCGGCTCGTCGGGCCTGGTCCCAGTCCCGGCAGGGCTGACGCTGACCAAGGAGTACTCGCCTCAGGCGCTCTTCGGCGGGATGACCTCCACGGTGTCCGTCGTGGCTGAGAACCACGGGCCCACCCCTGTCTACAACGCGACCGTGGACACTGCGCCGGACTCCTTCGACTCCCTGATTAACTCGAGCTCTAGCCTGCTGCACCAGACCGTCGGTTCGATCGCCGACGGAGGGAACGTGACCTTCTCCTACCGCGTGTCAGCGTCTCAGAGCTACGGGAACCAGTCCGCAACCCCTGTCTCCGCCTCGTTCTACTTCGGCGGGACCTCCTTCTCCGTCGGTGGCGGTTCGCCGACTGTCCAGATCTACCAACCCCTGTCTGCGGCCCTGACGACCTCCCCCTCGACCCCGGAGGAGGGGAAGACCTTCGCCCTCTCCGTGCAGATAACCAACCCGTCTGCCGTCCAGGTGTCGAACGTGACATTCACCCTCCCACTCCCCCCCGGGCTGAGCTTCTCCAACCTGAAGGACGTGCAGGCAACTTCCAAGGGGATCACTGTCTACTTCCCCAGCCTGGGGCCCGGGATGACTGCAGCGGCCAACGCTAGCGTGGTGGCCGGGTCCGGCCAGACGATCCCCCTGAGCGGCGCCAGGCTCACCTTCGTCTACGGAGGGACCACGATCAACGGGACGGTGCCTTCGACATCTTCGCTGACCATAGCCGAGAACATACTGATCCGCTACACCATCCCATCCGTCTTCGTACTGATATGCGTCCTGGCTGCGGCCTTCTACGTCAGGAAGGCGGCCGCTACCGCTCCCGCTTCCCCGAAGTGAACTCTTCGAAGGCGGCTTTGGCCGCTGGGTACGGCATCTGCGTGGGGGGGTGCTTGAAGCAGAAGGCAGAGAGGCTCTCCAGTTGCCCCGAGACCCCACGGTCCAGCGCTACCTTCGTCCCGCGGATGGCGTCGACCATCACGCCGCCGCTGTCGTAAGCGTCTACCACGTGCAGCTTCACGTCGACCTTCACCACGCTCCCGCCGAAGTATCGCCCCTTCAGCCAGATGTAGCAGACCTTGTCGTTGTCGAGGAAGGGGACGTAGTCGCTCGGCCCTATCCTCGTCGGCACCTCGTAGGGGGACATGGCCCTCACAGCACTTGTCTTGCTCTCCCGCTTGTCCTTCAGCCTGCTCTCTTCCAGCATGTTCAGGAAGTCGGTGTCCCCCCCTATGTTCAGCTGGTACGTCTCGTCAACCTTTACCCCCCTGTCGACGGCCATCTTGACCAGCGTCTTGTGGAGGACGGTCGCCCCGACCTGGCTCATCACGTCGTCCCCGGCCACCGGGAGCCCCGCGGCCGCGAACCTGTCGGACCAACGCTTCTCTGACGCGATGAACACCGGTATCGCGTTCACGAACGCCACCTTCGCCTTAAGGGCGGCCTCGGCGTACGCCTCGGTCGCGGCGGTGCTCCCCACCGGGAGGTAATTCACCAGGACATCGGCGCCGCTGTCCTTCAGCTCCTGCACGACGTCCTTGGCCGGCTGTGGCGAAAGCTGCACGACGTCTTTGAGATACCTCCCTATGCCGTCATGCACCGGGCCTTTCATCACCCTGACACCCATGCTGGGGACGTCCGCGACCTTGACCGTGTTGTTAGGCGGCTGGAATATCGCCTGAGAGAGGTCCTTGTCCACCTTCTTGGCGTTGACGTCGAAGGCGGCGACGAACTCTATGTCCCTGGGAGTGTATCCTCCCACGCTCCAGTACGTCAGCCCTTCGCCGGGTCCGTTCTTCGAGTAGTAGCGGAGCCCCTGAATCAGGGCCGAGGCGCAGTTGCCTACCCCTGCGACGGCTACCTTGATCTTCTTGGCCATCTTCAGCCCCCTCGACGACGAGGAGGGTATATCGCCCCCTATTTTACCGTTGTAAAATAGGCCAGGGCTCACTGTTCGGCCATGAGTGTCTTCAGGAACGCCGTCGCCTCTCTCACCTCCTGGCGACCGAGTTCGGTGATCTTGTAGTACTTCCTTCTGTCCTTGACCTCTGCCTTCACCATCCCTGACCTTTCGAGGTCGTACAGCACCCGGTACGCCGTCACGCTCCCGCTCCAGAACCCGAACTTCTCGTTTATCAGCTCCCTGAGCTCGAACCCGTACCTCTCTTCGGTCGAAAGGAGGAGGAGGATGAAGAACCACAGGTTCTCCTTCTGGACCTTCACCTTCAGCCTCTCCACGAAGCGCACTCTTGTCACTCCAGTTCCGGGTCCCGGGGACTGCAGCATGCGAATGGCTCCCCCTGGGGCATCAGGCCCCCGACTTCCGGTGAATCATATTAATCCGTCGCCGCGGTCTCTGCGGCCGTGGAAGAGAAGTCCGCCGGGGCGGTGGTCTTCAGAGACACTCCTGGGGGTAGGATGTACCTGCTGCTCCTCAACGCCGGCCGGTGGGACTTTCCCAAGGGGGGCGTCGAAAAGGGGGAGAGCGAGCTGCAGACCGTCCTGAGAGAGGTGGAGGAGGAGACCGGGCTGAAGGGGATCGAGATAATCCCCGGTTTCAGGAAGGTGATAGAGTACTACTACCGCCGCGACCGGAAGAACGTGCACAAGCAGGTCGTGTACATGCTCGCGTCCACGGACACGGAGAGCGTGAGAATATCCTTCGAGCACCAGGGCTTCGGATGGTTCAGGTACGAGGAAGCGCTGAAGAGGGCCTCCTACGACAACTCGAAGTTCACATTGATGGACGCCGAGAAGTTCGTGAGGGGGACGCTCAGAACTCGACCAGAGGGTGGGCCTTCATGAGCTTCACCACCTTGATGTAGTGGAAGCCAGGCTCGTCAGTGCGTTTGACGTAGGTGGTCTCGGCGATCCTGTCGTAGGTGTACTTCAGGAACCCGGAGGGCTCTTCCTTCAGGCGCGTGTAGAAGAATATGGACGCCTCTTCGTAGTCGTCGATTCGGGCGAAGGTCCCGAGGACCCACCCGCTCCCTTCCCTGAACGCGAACAGAGGCAGGGGGGGCTCTTCGAACAGGGTCTTGTAGGCCCCAACTTTCACCAGGCTCGGCACGTTCTCCACTTCGACTGACATGAACTTGTCCTGGAACCCGTCCTTCTCCTCCAGGGACTTTGGCATCTTCTGGACCCTTATCACCGGGGCGTAGAGATACGACGCGTTGCTGGCCGAGTTCACGAACTGCACCTCTTCGCCATCCCCTGTTATCCTGTAGGCGAGGAACTCGTCGACAGCCCCGTTGTCGAAATAGTAGAAGATAGGGGTCCCCATGAACAGGTCCGCCTGGGCCGCAATCCTCGTGGCTTTCCCATGCCTGAACGCGAAGAGGGGGAAAGGGGCTCTCTCGAGGGCGCAGGAAAGTCTCCCGAGGTCGAGCAGCGAGTCCAGACCGATGTAGCACGCCCCCCCGATCCTCTGGTCCTCCTTCTTCGGCAACCGTAGCCCGCCGCCCTCGTCTTGGTTATAAATAATCGGAAGCGGAAACCGGCCCGATGCGCTCCTCTGGCGGGTGTCAGCTTCTCCCTTGAGCGGGTGGAGGGACGAGACGGCCGCGGACCTCGCGGACGCCGCCTCGAGGCTGGAGGCAGCCCTGGCTTCCATATCCGGAGAGCCTTCGCGCGAACAGGTCCGGTCGGTCTGGATGGCCTACCTGAAGGTGGAGAAGAGCGTCGCGTTCATCAAACTCGACCTTGACGAGGAGAACCCCGGCCGCTTCGTCATCCTGAAGCAGTACGCCGTCCCCGACGAGAGGCAGGCGCTCAAGTTCGCCCTGAGCAACCTCAAGAAGGGGTCGGACAACTTCGCCCTGGGCGACTTCCGCCAGTCGCTGAAGTGGCTGCGAGAGTCGAGGAACTACCTGCGGGCCTTCCTAAGGGCCAAGCGGCTGAAGCGGGCGCGTGGGACCGGTTCCGTCTAGGACTCTTCTGCCTTCTTCTTCCTTGCCTTGGGCTTCTTGGGGGCCGCCTTCTTCGGCTTCTCTTCGGGCTCTTCCGCCTTTTCAGGCTCGCCGGCCTTCGCCCCCTCGTCCTCTGGCTCGGGCCCCTCCGGGGCCTTCGCTGCCTCTTCTTCGGCTTGCTCAGGTTCTTTCGCTGGCGCCTTCTTCTCTTTCTCCTCCTTCTCCTCTTCAGGCTCTTCTCCCAGCACTATCTCCTGGATGGTCAGCTCCTTACCAGACACGAAGACCCTGTACTTCTTTCTGACACCGTTCATGAACAGGAAGCGCTTGATGTATGTCTTAACGTGCCTGGGCTTGACCCCCTCCCTGACGCTCTCGTCCTCGATCTCCATGGAGTCCCCGGAGACAGAAGGCTTGACGCCGACCCGAGGCTCCAGGAACGCCGCCAGCTCATCCCCCTTGCTCTTGAGGGTACCGAGGGTCACCTTCAACTTGGGCTCCCTCTCATCTGGTCATGCTATATGTTTTCTCATCTGCCATACCTTCGCTTCCTCTTCTGGTAGGTCCTGATCGCCCTGAGCAGGTCGATGTATCGGAAGGCCGGCCAGAAGACGTCCACGAACACCAGCTCTGAGTAGGCGCCCTGCCAGAGGAGGAACCCGCTCGTCCTCTCCTCCCCGGACGTCCTGATTATGAGGTCAGGTTCCTGGTTGGGGAGGTAGGATGTGTAGAGCCTCTTCGAGACGGTCTCCTCTGTTATGGCCTCCGGGCTCAGCTTGCCGCTCTTCACGTCCTGGGCGATGGACCGGATCACGTCGGTGATCTCAGTCCGCCCCCCGTAGGCGACGGCGATGTTGAGGTAGTGGTCGCTGTACCCCTCAGTCTTCCGCTCGATGGCCTGGAGGAGCTCGACTATCGACTTTGGGAGGAGGTCAAGGTGGCCTATCGCCCGGACGTTGACCTTGTACTTCGTTATCCTCGCGTCGCTGAGCAGCCTGTTGAGTCTCGCCTCTATGAGGCCGAACAGCGCGGCGAGCTCCTTCGGGGTCCTGTCGAGGTTCTCTGTGGAGAGCACATACAGCGTCACTGTCTTGATCCCGAGGTCGTGGCACCAGTCGAGGAGCTCTTCCGCCCTGTTCGCCCCTTCCTCGTGGCCGAGCCTGTTGGATATCCCCTGGACCTGAGCCCACCGCCTGTTCCCGTCCAGGATGATGCCTACGTGCCCCGGTATGTCGTCCCCCTCGACCTGCGATTTCAGCCTCCTTTCGTAGACCCTGTAGGCGCCCAGGTACCTCAGCGCTGACTCTAACATATGCTATTCGTTTTCTGCAGGGCCCCTGATCCGGACCCGCGGATAAACTGCCGTGGTGAACGCGAAGATCGCCGCCAGCCCCGCCAAGACGGCCGAGACCAGCAGGAACGTCGACTGCGCGTTCCCGGTCACAAGGTAGGCCGAGAACGTCTCTAGCGGGAGATAGAGTATGGCCAGCATCACCAGGACGAAGACGTCCCTGTTCCATCGGGCGCTCCCCCTCGCCAGGTGAGAAAGCAGGGCCCCGGCTGCGTTGATGGCGATCCCGCCCCACACGAAGTCGATGCTCCCTCCGATGAAGTTCCCCGCGAGGACGCCTCCATAGACCAGGAAGTTCGCAGGGTTCGCAAGCACGGCGTTGACCGCCACCCTGTCGCCGATCATGGCGCCGTATCCCGTGAGGATCCCCACCAGAGCCATAATGATGCCGGCCACCAGGGAGAAGAACCTGAGGAACCCTGTAGGGCCCCTGTGAAGCAGGCCCGTAACGTTCCTGTCTATGCTGAACCCCCTCACCAGGAACGCCCCGCCTATGATGAGGAGGGCTGCTATCCCGGCTTCGAAGGTCCTGTTGGCGACTATCAGGATCCCGGCCAGGACGAAGATGAGCCCCGGGACCCCCAGCGCGTACTTCGAGTAGTGGGGGTCGAACACGAGCATCCTCAGGTACCTGCCGAGGACCTCATACGTCTCTTCCACAGTCTGGCTGTGCTTTACAGTCACCCTTTGCACCGAGACGATCGGCCTCTGGCTCTGGATCACTGGTATGACCTCCTCGTCCTCGCCTCCGTCGGACACGAGCACCACGCCGGTGTAGTGCCCTCCCTGGACGACGGCCCTCACCTGCCTCCCTATCCTCCTGTCGGCCTGGAAGCCCCTGTCGGGGTCCCCGCAGACCACCGCGACCTCGCAGGGGGTGTTCGACCCGACCAGCTCGTCGTACTTCTTCACCGCCGCGAATATTGCGTTAGCGTCCGCTTCCTCAGGGTCCGCGAGCGCTAGCTTGGTCGCCGCCTCGACCGCGGCCTTCCTCCCCACCACCGGGGACTCGACTCTGGCCTTGGATCCGAGGTCGTCATCCCTGTCGACGCAGAGGATGAGATATTTCTCCTCGGTCTGAGCCATGTCCTGACTCCGTCCGTCACCGTGGCTGTCCATACTTAAGCCTAGACCGCCCCGCTGCGGCTTCGGGGATATCCTTAAGGGGCGTATCCCGCCGTTGGCGGTCCATGCCGGAGCCCCTCGAGCGTCCGTGGCTCAAGGCGCAGGTCGTGGGCAGGTATTCGGTCCCGCGCCCTAGGGTCAGGCCGCTCTATGCCCTGCTGACAGACTCTGCGAAGCTCCATCCGAAGAACCGCTGCCTCCACTACCAGGGGAGGGACTTCACTTACGCCGAAGTGGACGACCTTTCCTCCAGGTTCGCTTCCGCGCTGGCGGGGCTCGGTGTGAAGAAGGGGGACAGGGTCGCAATCTTCCTCCCGAACGTCCCCCAGCTGGTCGTCGCCTACTTCGGGATCTTGAAGTGCGGAGGGGTCGTCGTGATGTGCAACCCGGTCTACAAGGAGAGAGAGCTGGAGCACCAGCTGCGGGATTCGGGGGCCGAGGTCGTCGTGGCCAGCAGGACTGTCGCAAGAGGGATGGACCTATTCAGCAGCCTCGAAGGGTGCCGGGGGAGGCTCTCCCTCAGGCATGTCGTAACCACCGGGCTCGGCGACTATCTGCCGGGGCTGAAGAGGCGCCTGGCGGGGCTCGCAGGGATCAAGGACGTCCCCAGGAGCAATACCCTCGACTTCGTGCGTTTAGTCGAGTCCAGCGCACCCATGGCCAACTTCGCCTCCGTCGACCCGGTGAACGACGTCGCCGTCCTCCAGTACACCGGGGGGACCACCGGGGTGTCTAAGGGGGCGATGCTCACCCACTACAACCTCGTCTCCAACGCTGAGTACGGCGTCAGCCTCTTCCCCATCACCTCGCGGGATGTCTCCCTCTGCGTCCTCCCGCTCTATCACATCTACGGGCTGACAGTGACCATGAACGCCCCCATGGCGGCGGGGGCGGCGATGGTCCTCCTCCCCAGCTTCCACGTGGAAGAGGTGATGAAGACCATCCAGGACCAGAAGGTGACCATCTTCTCCGGTGCCCCTGCCATGTATGTGGCGATCAACAGCAAGCCAGAAGCGGGGAAGTACAACCTGCGCTCAGTCCGGGCGTGCTTGTCGGGCGGTTCTGCCCTGCCGCCGGCCGTCAGGAAGAAGTTCATCGAGCTGACCGGAGGGAACCTGGTCGAGGGCTACGGTCTCTCGGAGACCAGCCCAGTGACCCACTGCAACCCGGTCAACGGGGGGGTCGTGAAGGACGGGTCCATCGGACCCCCGTTCAGCGAGACGGACGCCATGATAGTCGACCTCTCTGACAGGGACAAGGTCCTCGAGGTGGGGGGGGTCGGGGAGCTCGCCGTGAAGGGGCCGCAGGTGATGAAGGGGTACTGGAACCAGAAGGAGGAGACCGACGCCGTCCTGAAGGACGGCTGGTTCCTGACCGGGGACGTAGCCAAGATGGACTCCGACGGCTACTTCTACATCGTTGACAGAAAGAAGGACATGGTGAACGTGGGGGGGCTCAAGGTCTACCCGAGAGAGGTGGAGGACGTCCTCTTCGAGCACCCGGACATAAAAGAGGCCGGGGTCATCGGGGTCCCGGACGACTTCAGCGGGGAGGCCGTGAAGGCCTTCGTCGTCCTGAAGGACCCTGCCAAGAAGGTCACAGCGCAGGAGGTCATAGCGTTCTGTCAGGAGAGGCTCGCGAAGTTCAAGGTCCCCAAGGAGGTGGAGTTCGTCCAGGAGCTCCCGAAGACGCTGATAGGGAAGGTCCTCCGCAGGAAGCTGAGGGAGCTCAAACCTCCACAACCATAGAGACGGCGTTCCCGCCCCCCAGGCAGAGGGTCGCGAGCCCCGTCTTCCCCCCCTTCCTCTTCAGCCCGTAGATGAGCGTGGTGAGCACCCGCGCACCGCTGCACCCGATGGGGTGCCCCAGAGCCACGCCCCCGCCCCAGATGTTGAACCTGGACTGGTCGACGCCGAGGGCCCTCCTCACCGCTATGGACGCCGTCGAATACGCCTCGTTGTGTTCGAAGACGTCTATGTCCTCCACGTCCATCTTCAGCCTCTTGAGGAGGGCCCTCGTCGTCGGGATCGGCGCCTCCATGACCCTCGCGGGCTCGAGCCCGCCTGTCTCGTAGCCGACGATCTTCGCGAGCGGCTTGACCCCCAGCCTGTCCGCCGCCTCCTGCGACGCGACGGCGAGGGCAGAAGCGCCGTCGCTCAGCTGCGACGAGTTCCCTGCCGTCAGCACGCCGTCGGGTTTGAAGACTGGCTTGAGCTTCGCAAGCTTCTCCCTCGTGGTGTCAGGCCTCACGCACTCGTCGCTAGAGAACTCGACGATCTCGCCTCCCTCGCGCTTGATCCTCACCTTCGCCTTCTCCTGCTCGAACGCGCCCTGCTCTGACGCCTTGGCCGCCTTCATGTGGCTGGAGTAGGCGAACTCGTCCGCATCTTCTCTCGAGATATGGAACCTCCTGGCCACGTTCTCCCCCGTCACCCCCATGTGGTAGTCGTGGTAGGCGTCCCAGAGGCCGTCCACTATCATCCCGTCGAGGAGGCGCGCGTCCCCGAACTTGGTCCCCCACCTGACGCCCTTGGCTAGGTAGGGGGCGTTGCTCATGTTCTCCATCCCCCCGGCGACGACGACATCGTTGTCCCCGGCTTTGACCGACTGCGCTGCCAGCATCACCGCCTTCAGGCCGGACCCGCAGACCTTGTTGACTGTGAACGCCCCTGCCCCGAAGGGGACCCCTGCGTGCACCGCCGCCTGCCTCGCCGGATTCTGGCCTAGGCCCGCTGACACGACATTGCCCATGATCACCTCGTCGACCTCCGCCGGGGCGACCTTGGCCCTGTTCATCGCCTCCTCTATGACGAGGGCCCCGAGCTTGGTCGCAGCCACCCCCACCAGGCTCTTCCCGAACTTCCCTATGGGGGTCCTGCACGCAGACAGTATGACTGGTTCGGCCATGGCCGCGCTTCGTCGATACTTCGTTTTAAACGGAACCGGTCTGCGTAAATCGCTCTCCCTAAATATGGAGCCCCTGGCCCGACCCTCGACATGCAGCCGCAGAAGAAGATCTGGATGGACGGGAAACTTGTCCCCTGGGACGACGCGAAGATACACGTCCTCACCCACGGGCTCCACTATGGGATGGCGGTCTTCGAAGGAATCAGGGCGTTCAAAACCCCCAGAGGGACGGCGATCTTCAGGCTCCCTGAGCACATCGAGCGTCTCATGAACAGCGCGAAGATCTACAGGATGAACCTTGGCTACTCGGCAAAGGAGATAGCTCAGGCCTGCGTGGAGGTCGTTAGGAACAACCCGGCGGAGGAGTGCTACATCCGCCCCATAGCGTTCACAGGCTACGGCGAGATGGGGCTCAACCCGCTCACAAGCAAGATATCGATGGCAATCGGCTCTTGGGAGTGGGGGTCCTACCTGGGGGACGCCTCCAAGAGGGGTGTGAGAGCGACGATCACCAACTGGGTCAGAATCGATTCGAGGGCGATGCCGGTGCAGGCGAAGTGCGCTGCGAACTACGCCAACTCTGCTCTGGCGAAGATGCAGGCCGTCGCTGCGGGGTACGACGAGGCGATCCTCTTGAACACCAACGGCATGGTGGCCGAGGGGCCGGGGGAGAACATATTCAGGGTCAAGGACGGGATACTCAGCACCCCCCCCGCCAGCTCAGGGATACTCAGGGGGATAACACGCGACACCATCATCCAGTTCGCCCGAGACGAGAAGATCACCTTCTACAGGAACGACGCCACGAAGGAGGAGCTGTACACCTCCGACGAGGTCTTCTTCAGCGGCACCGCGGCCGGGATCGCGAGGGTGAGCGAAATCGACGGGAGGCCGATCGGGGACAACGGGACGCCTATCACCGACATGCTGACGAAGCTCTACGACCAGGCCGTCCATGGGAAGGTCAAGCGCTACTCGAAGTGGCTGACCCCCGTCAAACCCTAGGGCCGAAGCTCAGTTCTTCCTCGGCTTCTCCGAGGGGACGAAGTGGACGTCGGAGACGAGGTAGCGCGGGGGCCGGCGGAACACCGCCTTCACCTTCATCCCGATGAACATGTCCGCCTCCTTCGCGCCCTTCAGCCTCGCCAGGAGGAGTGTGTCCACCCCGTCGAACTCGACCAGCGCCAGGTTGAAGGGGGTCTCCTTCAGGAACTCCTCGCCCCCGTAGTAGCACGTCGTCCAGGAGTGGACCCGCCCCTCATTCGGGAGGGTGAACCACTCGGTCTCGGCGCCGCAGTTCATGCAGTGGCTCCGAGGCGTGGCGTACCTGTAGTGGCAGGCCTTGCACTCGCTCCCCATTATCTTCCCCCTCGCCAGCCCTAGGAAGAACGGGGAGTCCTCCGCGTAGCTGTGGATGTAGTTGATGGCGTAGGGGGAGAGTATGACAAGGTCCTCTGTCCCCACTGGATTCTTGTAGAGGGCCGCGCCCTTGGCGTTGACCTCCTTCATCACGTCCCTGAACCTAGCGAGCTTCTTCAGCTGGGCCATCCTATGCCCTCTCCATGATCGTGACTGTCACAGAGCTCCCGGTCCCGGCGTGGGAGTGGATCAGCCCGCGTTCTGCGCCCTTGATCTGGAGCTTGTCGTTCCCGAAGTGCTTCTGTATGCTCCCCTGGAGCTGCCAGAACGCGAAGACCCCCTGCATTATGCCTGTCGCGCCCACCGGGTGCCCGCACGCGATCAGCCCCCCCGAAGGGTTGACTGGTATGGTCCCCCTGTGCGGGAGGTCCAGCCCGTACTCTATCCCCTCGAGGAAGGGGTGCCCCTGGTCCACGAAGTCGTAGCCTTCGCCGTACCTGCACAGGCCGATGTCCTCGTAGGTCTGTATCTCCGAGCTCGCATAGGCGTCGTGGAGCTCGACGAAGTCCAGCTCCTTCTTGGGGTCGCTTATCCCGGCGTTCTTGTACGCCTCGAGGGCCGCGGCCCTCCCCGCGCGGAATGAATGCACGCCCGGGTACCTCAGGCCTGAGTAGTCCTCCGCCTTCTCCCATCGGAAGAGCGGCACGCTCCCGTGGGGCCTGTCCGCCAGCCTCATCGTGTCAGTCCCGCACCCGACCCCCTTGATGAGCACAGGGTGGTCTGTGTACTTGAAGGCGACGTCCTCCGACGCAAGTATGGCCACGGCGGCTCCGTCGCTCATGGTGCATATCATGGGCCTGTTCAGCGGGTAGGCGACCATCTCCCTCCCGAGGGCTTCTTTCATCGACAGCTTCTCAGGGTACTGGGAGTATGGGTTGTGGTTAGCGTTGATGTGGTTCTTAACTGAGACCATGGCCATGATCCTCTTCGCCTCCTGCGTCGCCTCCCTCTGAGCCTTCCTCTCGTCCTTGACGTGGGCGAACTTCGTCTTCCTGAGGTACTCGTAGATGTGCCGCTGGACCATGAGCGCGTAGTAGCCTGTGTAGAACCCCCCCACAGGGTAGTCGAAGTTGGTGTCCGAGGCCAGGGCGATGAACTCGTTCCCCTTCCACGTCTCGACGTGCGACATTGTCTCGAAGCCGGCTACCAGACACACCTCGTTCCTCCCGCTGGCTACCGTCTCCCAGCCCGCCTGGATCGCCTGCCCGCCGGTCGCTCCCCCCCACTCGATCCTCCTCGAATCCTTCGGGTTCAGGCCCAGATAGTCTTGGACCATAGACGCCGCCTTCAGCTGCCGCGCGAAGTGGTCCGAGAAGTAGGAAATCCTGCTGCTTTCGATGCCCGATGTCTTGAGGTCAGGGACGTCCTTCATTGCGTAGTCAAACGCCCGCTTGACCATCAGCCGGAAGTCCATGTCCGGGTGGGCCTTCGCGAACTTGGTCACGCCACCGGATATCATGTAGACCTTCCTCTGCCCCGGCATCACGTTTCCCTGCCTGGTATGGGTATTAATTCCCTTCCGAACCGCGCCTATGCTCCTCCCAGGCCCTCCTTGGCCGCCTTGACGAAGCGATCCACAGAAGCCGGGTCCGCCAGGGACCCCCTGTTCAGGACCTGGCCGGGGTCCGCCCCGGCGAGAATCCTCTTCATAGGGACCTCGAGCTTCTTCCCGTTGAGTGTCCGGGGGATGGCAGGGACGGCCACCACCCTATCAGGGAAGTACCTCGGCGAGAGGTCGGACCTTATCTGGGCCCTGATCTTGGCGACAAGCCCCTGGTCCAGGAGGGCGTCCTCCTTCAGAGACACGAACAGGACCATCTCCGCTCCCCCACCTCTGCCGGCGACGTCGAGCACGAGGGAGTCTGAGACTTCGGGGAGCTTCTCGACTGCCCTGTATATCTCGCTGGTCCCTATCCTCACCCCCTGCCGCTTTATCGTGGCGTCGGAGCGCCCGTAGATGACGCAAGTCCCGCGGCTGGTCACCTTGATCCAGTCCCCGTGCCTCCAGACCCCAGGGTACACGTCGAAGTAGCTCTCCCTGTAGCGGCTCCCGTCCTCGTCCCCCCAAAAGAACACCGGCATGCTGGGCATCGGCTCGGTGATGACGAGCTCCCCCACCTTCCCCACCACCGGGGCTCCGCCCTCGTCGAACGCATGGATGCTGGCGCCGAGCGCCCTGCACTGCAGCTCCCCGGAGTACACGGGGAGGGTCGGGGACCCGGTCACGAAGGCGGTGCAGACGTCCGTCCCGCCGCTGAGGGACTCGAGCCAGACGTCCTCTTTCGCCTTGGCATACACCCATTCGAACCCGTCCGTCGAGAGTGGCGACCCCGTCGACCCGATCCCCCTCAGGGAGCCCAGCCTGTGGGTGCTCCGCGGCTCAATCCCGGCCTTCATGCAGGCTGAGATGTAGGCGGCGCTCGTCCCCATATACGTCGTCTTTGTCTGCTCCATCAAGGTCCAGAGGGAGTCGGGGTGCGGCCAGGCGGGGTGTCCGTTGTAAAGGACGAGGGTCGCGCCGTGGAGCAGCCCTCCCACGAGGTAGTTCCACATCATCCACCCTGTCGTGGTGTACCAGAAGAAGCGGTCTCCCTCCCTGACGTCGTTGTGCAGGGCCACGGCCTTCAGGAGCTCCACTAGTATCCCTCCATGCGAGTGCACTATCGGCTTCGGGAGCCCCGTCGTCCCCGACGAATAGAGGACCCAAAGAGGATGGTCGAAGGGGACGAACTCGTGGTCGAACTCTGCCCTCCCCCCGGTCGCCTCCTCCCAGTCCTCAGCCCCCGGGATCCCTCTCCCTTTGCTCCCCCCGGAGACCGCGACCGTCTTCTCTATGCTGGGGATAGCCCTGACCACCGAGGCGACCTCTTCCGCCCTGTCGGTCCACTTCCCTCCGTAGCCGTAGCCGTCGGCCGCGATCAGCACCTTCGGGCGTATCTGGCCGAACCTGTCTACCACCGACTGTGCGCCGAACTCGGGGGGGCAGCTCGACCAGATGGCTCCCACGCTCGCAGTCGCGAGAAGGCCCACGACGGCCTCGGCCCCGTTCGGCAGGAACGCCGCCACCCTGTCCCCCCGCTCAACGCCTGACTCCTTCAGCCTCGCGGCCAGGGCCGAAGATTTCTTCCGCAGCTCCTGCCATGTGACTCCCTTCTCCGAGCCGCGCTCCCCTCGGCATATCAGCGCCTGCCCCTCCCTCTCCTTGGCGAAGACGCGCTCGGCGAAGTTGAGCTCGGACCCATCGAACCACTTCGCCCCAGGCATCTTCCTCTCAGTCAGCACCGGATAGTCGGCCCCCGACACGTCGAAGTACTTCCATATCGACCCCCAGAACCCCTCCAGGTCTTCAACCGACCAGCGCCAGAGGTCGCCGTATCCTTCGAAGGCGAAGCCCCTCTTCTCCAACCACTTCGTGTAGGCCGTCATGGTCGTCTTCCTGACGAAGCCCGGATCGGGTTCCCAGAGCAGCCTACCCTCAGGCATTGCCTTCACTCCCCCGCGTCTTTCTGGGCGTTATAAGCGCCGAGGCGGGGAGGGGGCCGCCGCTGACCCTCAACCTATGGGGGCGACCATGAATATGGCGACGTCCCACATGAAGTGGCTCAGCATGCTCGAGCTCAGGTCCCCCGTCCTGTAGTAGGTGAGGCCCCAGACGGAGTCGGCGAAGAAGGTGGAGACGACCCAGAGCACGTTGAGGCTGGCGGCATGGATCAGAGCGTCCACGGCGGCCACGGCGAAGGGGGCCGCGGGCCCGAGCCTCGGGGCCGCGTAAGTCTGCAGGGTCCCTCTGAAGTACGACTCGAATCCCACGGAGTCGCAGGCCAGCACGAGCACTTGGAGGGGGAGCGGGTTCCCGGACGACGCTATCAGCGCATAGATCGACGCCTCAGCCTGCGTCCCGACGCCGAGGGGGTGGAACGCCACTATGGCGAGGTTCCCCGCGTAGAACAGGGCGTAGAGCCCCGCCGCCGCCACGGCCCCAAGAGCCAGGGTCCACCCCAGGGGGGCAAAGAGCCTGCGGTACCCCCCCGACGCGACAGCCACCGCGGCCATGCACCCGGTGGCTATGAACGTCGACAGCGCGAAGTCCCTCCCGGGGAGGAGGAAGAGCGGCATCATCCCAGCGGCGACGATAGCCAGCCCCAGCGCGGACCTTCGCGCCTTGTCCAACTCGCGTTCCCGGGAGGGTTGGCGTTAAATCCTCATCGCACGCCCACCCGCTCCGGCCCAGGGCTGCGCAGCCGGAGCCGCCCCTGTCAATCTTAATACTACTACTCGCAGGTGGTAATCACGCATGTGGTGCAGAAGCTCGGGGGAAGCGCAGACGGTCCCCCCCTGCCAGCTCGCCGGCCCTGCCCCGGCCGTCTCGCCTCCCCCGCGTAGCCTCGGCGTCAGGGCCGCGTTCCTTTCGGCGAGGCCATGGTCATTCACGATGACTTTCTCCTCGGTCACAATGGGCGCCCTCCTCGCGGCCCTCGCGGGGGAGTTCGACCTCCCGCTCTATCTCCTGACCCTCGGAGGGATGGTGGTCTTCCATGCGGCGACCAACATCCTCAACGACTACTATGACGTCAGGCACGGGGTCGACAAGCCAGGCGCCCCGACGACGAAGTACAGGCTGCACCCGGGCGCGGCCGGCGAGGCCCGCCTATCGACCATATTGGACTTCTCCCTCGGCCTCTACGCGGTCACCCTGCTGGCGGCCGCCTACCTCGCGTCGGTCGCCGGGCCTGCGATCCTGTTCATCACTGCGGCTGGCGTGGTGGGGAGCGTCCTGTACACCGCCGACCCTGTCGTCCTCAAGGCCAGGGGGGCGGGGGAGGCGACCGTGTTCGTGATGTGGGGGCTCCTGATCCCCACGGGTGCGTACATGGTGCAGACCCGCGCCTTCTCTTTGGTCCCTCTGGTTGGCGGGGCCCCGATAGGGGTCTTCGTCGCCCTAGTCCTCCTCGCCAACAACATCAGGGACATCGACTACGACGGGTCCGTCAACACGAGGACGTTGGCCGTCCGCCTCGGAGTGAGGGCCGCATCCAGGGCCTACGGATGGCTCCTGGGGATCGCCTACGCCTATGTCCTGGCCGAAGTCCTCTCTGGTTTCGTCAGCGCTTGGTCCCTCCTCGTCCTGGCCACGCTCCCCGGGGCGCTCCCTCTGTGGCGGATGTTCAGGGGGCCGGTCCCAGACAACGCCGACCCCAAGACAGCGGCGCTTGCTCTGCAGTTCTCCGTCCTGTACATGGTGTCCCTGGTCCTCTCCGTCTTTCTCCCGGTCGCCTAGGGGGCTCCCGCCGCTTCATCCCCTCGGCGCGAGCTCGTTCACCGCGAAGCCCACGTCCCCTATCGGCATCAGTATGGGGAGGGTGACGCCTGCCTTCCTGTACTCATCGATCCTCTCGGTCGCATGGTCCGGGGTGCCTGTGACAGTGAGCGCTTCGACTGCTTCTTCGGGGATCAGCCGTCTCGCTCCGGCTTCGTCCCCTCTCCTCCACGCCTCCTTCAACGGGCGGAGGTCCTCCTCAGTCACCCCGTACGGTGAGAGCGTCTCGGGGTCCACCACCTCGGACAGCTGGTAGGCGAAGAAGTAGTAGTCCTTGACTGCCTGGGCAGCCCTGGCGGGGTCCCTGTCAACCGAAGTCAACAGATAGGAGGCCCTCTCCACACCGCGGCCCTGCTTCGCTTCTCCTCGCTTGACGTTCTCCACCATCGCCTCTGTCCCGCGCGGGGTCGCCAGGGCTGGGGAGAGGATCACGCCGTCTGCGACGGTGGCAGCGAACGCCTGGATCCTCGGCGAAAGAGAAGCGACGAAGATAGGGATCTTGCCGGCCACCTCGAAACCCATCGTGAGGCCATGGACCTGGAAGAAGTCGCCGTCGAACTCGACCCTCTCGCCCCCCCATGTCCTCTTGACGACTTCGACATACTCCCTTATCCTACGAATCGGCTTCGTCTCGCCGACGGGGAATATCCGGTGCCCTATCAGGGGGATGGTGGGGAAGCTCCCGAGCCCGAGCCCGAGCGTCACCCTCCCGCCTGACAGCTCGGAGAGGGTGGCGAACGTCGTCGCCGTGGTGACCGGGTGCCTGGTGAACGTGTTAATCACCCCTGAGCCGAGCATGATCTTCATGGTGCTCGACGCCATCGCCGAGATGTACGTCACCACGTCTCTCTGATACAAGGTCTCGTGCACCCAGACCGAGTCGTAGCCCAGGGCGTCTGCGCGAGATGCCTCGGCCATGGCGTCCCTCACGCTGATTATCGGGTTGAAACCGAGGCCGAGCTTCATGTCGTTACCACTATGCGGTGGTAATTAGGGGTTCCGCCGGAGGGGCCTGGCGGCCTTCCACTGCTGTTCGAGGGACTCCATCACCGACAGGGCGAACGAGGGGCTCCTCACCCATATCGCCACGGCCGCGAACGACTCGTCCCTCCCCCTCGCGGGGACTCCTATGATGACCCCGCCCCTGTCCCCCGCCATCATGTCGAGGAGGACGCCCTCGGACCTCCGCACCTCCAGCCCGCGCTTCTCCGCCTCCCGCAGCTCGACCCTTGTCAGCCTCTGGCTCGTCGGGACCATCAGCTTGACCCTCCTCGGCTTCCTGCCGGCCTGTCCAAGGACCCCCAGGAACGCCGTCTTGGCTTCTATCCCCTTCCTCACGAGCAGGAACGCGTCCTCCGATTCGCGGAGGACCTCGAGGAAGGCCGCGGCGATGCTCTCCAGCCCCTTCAGCATCACCGGCTCCTGCTCCCCGTCCCGCGGCCTCGCGAGCGGCTCCAGCTCCGCGACTATCGTCCTCATGGCTGACTGCCTCCCCGCGAGCCTGGCCTCGAAGTCGACCACGTACTTGGCTATCCTGGAGCCAAGGGCTGCAGAAGGGGTGGCAGACTGGTAGACCCCGTCGGACTCGACGACGAAACCCTTCTGTTCAAGAGAGCGCAGGGTGTCGTATGTGCGCGACTGGGGGACCCCCGAGGCCTGCGCCGCCTCGCCTGCCTTCATCCCGCGGCCAAGCAGGGCGATGTAGAGCTTCGACTCGTAGGAGTTCAGCCCGAACGCATCTCTGAGGAGCTCCTCAGACTCCATGGCCGAGGGGGGAGGGCGGACGATGATATAGGTCAGACAGCCGCGGCTAGGCCGAGACCCTCATCAGGGAGACGACCTCTCCGAGGTCTTCGACTCTCTCGAGGTTCCACAGCAGGCCGAGGAGCTCTTTGGCCCTCCCGGTCGGGAGCTTCCCCGCCGTCAGCGCCAAGAACTTCTGTTCCAGCTCCTCCTTCCCCATCGGGTCCAGGGGGTGGCCTCGGGGGACGTCCACCTCCTTCGAGAGTGTGGCCCCAGACTTCGTGACGACGGTCACCCTGTTGGCCATCCCTCTGGCAGGGTAGAGCGCCGTCAGAGCCGGGTCCTCCTCCACTTTCACCTTCTGCAGGAATCGGAGGGCCCTCTCTGACCGTAGCTTCCGTTCAGAGTACGTCCCGTTGTCTATCTTCCCCTCCAGGAGCGCCATCCCGACCATGTAGGGGAGGCTGTGGTCCGCCGTCTCCTTGGTCGCCGGCCGCCACTTCTCCGGGTCCTTCCCCAGGATCGAGTATCCAGCCTCGTGGGTCTCGACAAGCACTGACTCCACGTCACCTGGGCCCTTCAGCCCCTCTCTCACCGCCAGCGCGGCCCAGATCGCCGACTGGGCGTGATACTCGGCGGGCCAGTACTTCACGTACGTCTCCCTCACCTTGTACCTCCCGCCGCGCCCTCCGAACCCGCCGGTGTCCAAGTCGAAGGGGCCTGACACCTGCTTGAAGAAGCCCATCTCGCCTTCGAAGACGGGGGACGGCCCGGTCACCCCGTCCCTTGCGAGGAACGCCGCGAAGACCCCGTTCCTGGCCGCGTTGGCGAACGATGCCCCCTTCCACATGGAGAGCTCTCCTGCCCTGACCTGGCGCATGGCGAGGTGGCTGTTCACCGCAATGTTCACCGCCTGCTCAGCCCGCCCCGCGTCCAGCCCCATCAGCTTCGACGCAGCCAGCGACGACGAGACGAGCCCGTAGTTGACATGGTCCCACCCCCTGTGCCTCAAGTCGGCGGCGTCGCATAGCCTGCACTGGATTTCATACGCGGCCACGGCGGCCGAGATGAGCTCCTTCCCCGTCGACCCCTCCGCCTCCGCCACGGCTAGGCAGGGGGCGATGTTGTCGCTTGGATGGGCGGGCTCCTTCGACAGATATGTGTCGTTGTAGTCGAAGTAGCGCAGCATGAAACCGTTCACGAACGTGGCAAGGTCAGGGGACGTCCGCTTCCCGGTCCCGATGACGCTCGACCCTCCGCCGCTCCGCAGGCCAAGGACGGCCCTCCTTGCCATCGCGATGGGCTTCTCACAGTAGGCCCCTATGGCGCACCCGAGGGCGTCCACCACCCTCGCCTTCATCTCCTTGCCCGTCCCTGCGTCGATGGCCCGGTACTTCACAGAGACAGCGTACTCTGCGAGGCGGCGGGCCAGATCCACGACCCGGGTCCCCCCTCCTTGCTCTAATAGGAATTCCCGTTCATTAGTGAGAACGATTAAATCTCTCCAGGGCCGGCGCGGCTCAGCTCCTCGAATTGTCGATATTCACAGCCGAACATAGGCGGCTCGTCCAGATGCTCCATCCTACCAAGCACCAGGAGTATTCGGACGTCCTCTCCTCCCTCGGCTCCTTCATGGATGAGGAGATCCTCCCTATCTCCCCGAAGCTGGACTCTGGAGAGGAGCCGATAGGAGGACCGAGGAACGCGCTCTTCGCCCAGGGGATGAGCCTGGTCTCGTTCCCCGCAGAGTACGGAGGGCTCGGCCTCCCCTTCTCCGTCTACGCGATGGCCGTGGAGCTCCTCGGCACCGCCGACGCCTCCGTAGCGCTCAGCGTCGAGATACACAACGCCGTGGCGGAGGGGGTGCTGAGGTTCGGGTCTGAGTCTCAGAGGGAGCGCTACTTGGGGCCCATGATATCAGGGCGGAAGCTGGCGTCATTCGCGCTCACCGAGCCCGCCTCCGGCTCCGACGCGGGGAACATGGCGACGACGGCAGAGAAGCACGCAGGGGAATACGTCATCAACGGTTCGAAGATGTTCATAACCAACGCCGGCGAGGCGGATGTCTATCTCGTCTTCGCCAAGACCTCGAAGGGCCCTTCCTGCTTCCTGCTGGAGTCCCCCAACCCGGGGCTGAAGTTCGGGGCCGAGCTGAAGAAGCTTGGGATGAGGGGGTCGAAGACCCGCGAGGTCATATTCTCTGACTGCAGGGTCCCCGAAGAGAACCTCGTCGGGGTGGAGGGGGAGGGGGCAGACTACGCGAAGGAGGTCCTCCACGGCGCGAGGATAGTGGTCGCCGCCCTCAACGTCGGCATCGCCCAGCTCGCCTACGGGAAGGCGCTCGCCTACGCTCGGCAGAGGCGGGCCTTCGGCAGGGCGATCGCCGACTTCCAGCTCATCAGGGAGAAGGTGGCCGACACCAAGATAGGGATAAACGCGGGGCGGCTCCTCTATCTCTACGCGTCGAGGATCAAGGAGTCAGGGGGGGACTACTCGTCAGAGGCGTCCCAGGCGAAGGTGTACGCCACAGAGATGTCCCTGAAGGCGTGCGACGACGCCATCCAGATACACGGGGGGTACGGCTACACCACAGACGACCTCCACAGGCACTGGAGGGACGCCCGGCTGCTCACGATCGGCGAAGGGACCTCGGAGGTCCTCAGGATGCTGATATCCAGGCGGGAGCTGGCGAGGGCCGCATGAGGATAGCCGTCTGCGTCAAGCACGCCGTCGACGAGGCCGAGCTGAAGATCGACCCTGGGGGGAACCCTCTGCTGGCAGGGGCTGCCGGGAAGATGAGCACCTTCGACAAGAACGCGGTCGAAGAGGGGCTCAGGCTGAAGGCCGCCCACCAGGGGGAGGTGGTGGTCTTCACTGTGGGAGGGGCCGAGTCGAAGAAGACGCTGAAGGAGGCCCTTGCCATGGGTGCCGACAGGGGGGTGCTGGTGGCCTCCGACCCGATGGCCCTCGACGCCCTCCGGACCGCCACCATGCTAGTCGCGGCCATGAAGAAGTCGGGGGCCTTCGACGTCGTCATCTGCTCCGAGGGGGCGTCGGACACCTACACGGGGGAGGTCCCTCCCATGGTCGGGGAGCTGCTGGGGGTCCCCTACGTGGGCTACGCCCGGAAGATAGTGGTAGAAGGCAAGGCCGCTAGGATTGAGCGGTCGCTCGAGGACAGCGTCGAGTCCGTAGAGGCGCCTGTCCCCTTCGCCACGTCCGTGGTGAGCGAAATCAACGAGCCGCGCTACCCTACGCTCATCCAGATAATGCAGGCTTCAAAGAAGCCGATCGATGAGCTCAGCGGCGAGGAGACGGCCCCGGCCGGGAGCCGCAGGTGGGTGGAGGTCCTGTCGATGTCCTCGCAGCCTACGGCGAGGAAGCACGTCATGATCGATGGGAGCCCCGACGAGGCCGCTGCGAAGCTCCTGGACGCGCTCTCGAAGGAGGGTGTCCTGAAGTGAGCGGGGAGGTCTGGGTCTACTCAGAGTCGGAGACGGTGGCAAGCGAAGTCGCCACAGCGGCGGAGGACGTGGCCAAGGGTGCTTCTGCCCAGCTACGGGTTGTGGACATCTCGTCTGTCCGGCCGGCGACGAGGGGCTCTGGGACGAGGCTCCTGCTGAAGGGCCCCCCGGGCCCTGACGTCTCCCCCGCCGTCGCAGCCGAGGCCCTGGCCCGGGCTGCTAGGGAGCTCGCACCCATGGCGGTCCTGCTGGGGGCGACGAGAGACGGGAGGGAGGCGGCGTCGAGGCTGGCGGCAAAGCTAGGGGTAGGGTGCATGGCCGAAGTGGCCGGGCTCGCATCGGACGGCCAGGGGATGACGGGGCAGAGGGACGTCTTCGCCGGGAAGGTGGTGGCGAAGGTCAGGTGCCAGTTCCCTGCTGTCGCGACGGTGAAGGTGGGCGCCTATCCGAGGGCCGTGGCCCAGCCTGCGGATGCGCAGGAGAAGGACGTCGGTCCCATCCAGGACCAGACTAAGACCCTCGGCAGGGAGAAGAAGCCGGCAGGCTCAGTCGACCTGAGATCCGCCAAGGTGATCGTGTCTGCAGGGAGAGGGGTCAAGAAGAAGGAGGACCTGGCCATCCTAGCCGAGTTGGCGACCGCCATGCGGGGCGCCCTCGGATGCTCGCGCCCTCTTTCGTCCGACCTTGGTTGGCTCCCTGAGGAGCACCATATCGGGTTGACAGGCGTGACTGTCAAACCAGACCTCTACCTGGCGGTAGGCATCTCCGGCCAGCTGCAGCATGTGGCAGGGATGAAGGACTCTAAGATAGTCGCTTCCATAAACACCGACAAGGACGCCCCCATCTTCCAGGCGTCAGACTACGGCATAGTGGGGGACCTCTACCAGGTGGTCCCGGCACTCAGGCGGGCCCTCGCCGCGCGGCGATGAGCCCCGGGTCCCCCGCCGGCTCGAACAGCCTATAAACCGAGGGACCCCGGCGACAGACATGGCTGGGCTCGACGTCGGGTACCTGGCCGCATATGCGATCTCCCTCGCCAGCGTGGCCGTCGTCGCCCTGGCGGCCCTCTCCCTCGCCCGCAGGTGGTCCGTCAGCCTCGGCCCCAGGCGCGTCGCAGGGCTGGGCCGCGACGAGGCGCGCCGCCTGAGGACCGGGGACGCGGTCTTCCTCATGCACCTGTCCATCGCCCTCGGCGTCGGGCTGACAATCGTCGACGCGGTAATCGCCCCCGCCATGGGCGGGGTCCCTCTCCTGCTCGACCTC
Source organism: Nitrososphaerota archaeon (assembly GCA_027386095.1). The sequence goes on from DAHXUN010000003.1 coordinate 232,515, forward strand.
TTCAGGGCCGCGTCTGTCCCACTCATCGCCGGCCTTGTGGTCGCCTTCGCGTGGCGCGTCCAGAGGTATTCCCAAAGCAGGAGGGTCGGGCGCGGGCTAAGGGTCGCCGACGGTTTCGCCTCGGCGTCGACGGCCCTGCAGCTGGTGCTGATGGCCGCCATCGCCCTCACCACCTCTGAGCTGGTCCTCCTCTGGTTCCCCACACTCGGCTGGGCGGACCTCATACTGGACGCGGTGAGGAACGCCCTTGTCGCGGCCTACTATGCCAGGCCAAGCGTCAACCTGATAGCGAAGTTCGACCGCCCCCTCCACTCTGTCAGCACCCCGTTCAACCTTGCCGACGTCATCGCGGGGAAAACCGACCCCGGGGCCATCCGGGCAGGGGTGGGCAAGGTCTCAGAGTTCTCCCCGGATCAGTCGCTCTCCTTCGACTCCTGCGTAGAGATCGGGGCCTGCGAAGCGTCGTGCCCCGCGACAGCGGCAGGGCGCCCTCTCTCCCCCCGGGTCCTCGTCAGGAAGGTCAGCCTCCTTTCCAGAGCGGACGGCGGCGGGGAGTCGGACGTGCTGACTTCGGTGGGCGAGGACGAGCTCTGGTCCTGCACCTCCTGCGGGGCGTGCGTCGCCAGCTGCCCTGTGAGCGTCAAGCACCTCGACCTGATCTACGACCTCCGAAGGGAGCTGGTCTCGAAGGGGAGGCTGGACAAAGAGAAGTCAGCTATGCTGGCGAACCTCGCCCAGAGCCAGAACCCTTACGGCTTCAAGAACGCTGCCAGGGCGGCCTGGGCCGAGGGGATGGGCGTCGACACCCTGCAGTCTAACCCGAAGGCAGAGTACCTCTACTGGGTCGGATGCGTCTCATCCTTCGACCAGCGGGCCCAGAGGGTCGCGAGGGCGCTCTCGAAGATATTGAAGCATGCCGGCGTCTCCTTCGCGATCCTGGGGGGCGAGGAGATGTGCGTCGGCGACCCGGCCCGCAGGCTGGGCGAGGAGGGGCGCTATCAGGAGCTCGTCCTACAGAACATAGAGAAGCTGAACTCCTACGGCGTGAAGAAGATACTCGCCACGTGCCCCCACTGCTTCAACGCGTTGAAGAACGAGTATCCCCAGTTCGGGGGCAAGTTCGAAGTGGTCTATCACACCCAGCTGATCTCTGAGCTCATCAGAAAGGGGAAGGTGTCTGTCTCTCCTGATAAGGTGCAGAAGATCTCCGTGACCCTGCATGACGCCTGCTACGCCTCCAGGTACAACAACGTCTTCGACCAGCCGAGGGAGATGCTCGAAGCTTCGGTCGACGACGTGCGAGAGATGGGCAGGAGGAAGGAGAAGACCTTCTGCTGCGGCGCAGGGGGCTCCAACTACTGGTTCAAGGTCCCCCAGCAGAAGTCCATAGCTGGGATCAGGACCGAGGAGGCCGCAGGGACCGGTGCGAAGACGATAGCCACCGAGTGCCCCTTCTGCCTCTCGATGCTAGACGACGCCACCAAGGTGTCTGACTCGGGGATGGACGTTCGCGATGTGGCCGAGATAGTCGCCGAGTGCATCTAGTGACGAGGTCAGCCCCGCCTGACGACTTTCCCGCCCCCCGCGGGGAGCGCTCTCTGCACTTCCTCGAGCGTTGGTCCCCCCGGCTCAGAGTCTAGGTCCCTCAGGACCCGCTTGGCTGTCTCCGAGCCCTTCTCGTTGTGGGGCATGAGGACGACGTAGCGGGGACACCTCTTCCTGACCGGGTCTTCGGGCCCTGCCATCACCCGGCCTTCCTGGTCCAGGCCGACAGCCACCTCGACGATCAGCCTCGAGATGAAGTTCTTCTTCCCCCTGATCACGAAGCTCCCACGCGGCAGGTACTCGCCGCTGGGCGCTGCAGAGCTGACCTGGTCCGGGGTCACCCAGTATGCGTCGGCGGAGCCTAGGCCTGTCTTCCAGGCGCTGCTGAACGCGACTGTGGCCTGGGCGACCTCCCTTGCCTCTTCCTCACTCTGTCTCTCCCCCCCCTTCAGGACGAAGAAGGGGGAGCCGAACAGGTCGGCATGGAACACCGTGTCGTTGGAGTCCATGTGCCTGCCGAGGAGGGCGGAGTTGGTCTGGGCGTCCCTCCCGCCTACCGCCAGCTTCCCCTCGATGGTGAAGAACCACCTGAACTTCTCGTACCATTCGCCTCTCCTCCTGGTCAGCGTCCGGCCCCGGGGCGCGGCACTGGGGGGCGCCCTGGCCGCCTTCTTCTCGAGCTTGGCTGCGGCCTCGAGCCCCCGTAGAGACTTCGACTCGAGCTCTTTGGCGCGGTCATACAGCGCCGACGCCACAGCGGCAGGGGAACCTGGGTCTTTCTGCGGGCTGACCCCCGCGTCTCTCATCACCTTCAGCGCGGATTCCAAGGTCCCCACCATCGCCTCGGCTGCCGCGGCCCTGGCCCTCGCCGCCTCTGCGACTAGGGACTCGGCTTCCTCCCTGAGCTTCGCGGCCGTCGTCTCGAGCTCCCTCCTCTTCACCTCCTCGGGCCCTGGCTGCTCGGGCTCCGACAGCGCGTCTCCGAGGAAGAGGCGGTCGCAGAGCTCGGAGACCGTCCCGGACTCCTCTTTCACGTCGAGCCCGCTCGGGGGGAACGCGAAGACCTCGTCCCCAGCTGGTGTCACGCAAATGCAGGGGCGCGGTCTCTCCCTAGCTTCGGCGACCATGTCCTCGATGGCCTTCGCTATCTCGGCGCCCCTTCCTAGGAAGCTCGAAGCCTGGTCCGCCTCGGTCGCGCCCACCCTCTTCAGGGCCTCCGCGACGTACTTCCTGGGGAGCGCGATGTGCCTGCCGATGGCCCTCCCGAGGGTCGTCTCAGCCTTCAACATCGCTTCGACGTCTTCGGGGCTGACTCCGAGCGGGCTGCGCCTGCTCTGGCCGGGGGGCCGGTAGGGGGCTCCCCTGACCACCCGTCTTGTCTCGGCGCGCACCTCGCTCAGCGCGAGGCGGACCTTCCCCTCGGGGTCGAGGACTACGATGTTCCCCGGAGGCATCAGTTCTACCACCAGCCTCAGCCGCTCCCTCCCCTCCACGTCGATCTGGAACACCCTGTCCAGGTCCAACTGCGAAGCCCCGACGAACTTCGCCCTCTCAAGCTCCCCTCTCAGCCTCGTCGTGAACTCCGTAGTGTCGTCCCTCTCCTGGATCCTGCTAGAGATCCAGGCCCCCTTCTTTGGGGAGGCGACCAACCACACATCTTCGCCCCCCGGCCTCCTGAAACGGAAGAGCTGGGCGCCTCCTCTTCTGTAAATGTTATTAACGTAGGTCCCGCGCAACGCCGAATCGATTTCTTTGGCGAGCACCAAGACTTCGAAGCCGGATAGTTCGGCCACGAAGCCCCAGCCGACTGCGGCGTTTGATAAGCTATACTGGGCGAGGATAGGGATGGCGGCCCTCGCGGGGTTCGGGACACAGGCCCTCAACCAGGCCTACGGCTTCGACTGGTCCTTCGGAGTGAGCATCGGGATAGGGGTCTATCTCATCTCATACTACCTCGCGCTGTATGGGTGGTACCGCGGGACTCCGAGGGAGCTGCAGGGAAAGATCTACACTACAGGGGTGGGCGGGTATGTGATGGTCTTCCTTTTCACCTGGATGCTCGGCTTCACTCTGCAGATTGCCGGGTACCCGCTGTAAGCTTCGAGTAGCTCAGAAGGGTCTCAGCATAGCCCGCGTCGAAGTCGTCTGCCATCTGGCTCGAGACGACCGACTTCGCCGCCCTTTCCACTTTGGCGCTGTCCCACGAATGCAGGGTTCCGTCTTTCCCCTTGGAGATGCTCGCGAGTATCCCCAAGGCCGCCATCAGGCTCCCTCTCTCCCTCTCAGACTTCACCTCAGGCTGGAGCTCCTGTATCTTCTGCCTCGCTTCGTCAAGGTCCGACTTCACGAGTGAGTCGAGGATAGACATGATGTTGGCCTGCACAGCCTAGTCTGTTTTTACCAGCGGCCCCCTGGATATTTAACCCTCATCGGCGTCGTACCTCGTCCGGCTCGCGTGAAGGTCCCGAGTCCCCGGTGCGGCGCCATCCGAGGGCCCGCTCCTACAGTGGGAGGCAACCAGGTATGCCGTCCGCCCGCCGCTGGCACCTTCGCCTCCCCAGATCCTGGGTCAACGCCCTGCCGACTTCAGGCAACCCCGGCCACCCCGAACTCCAGGGTCGCCTTCTCCCTCGTTGGCGAGACAGTCGCCGTCACCCTCCCGCCGTCACGCTCAAGGAGGATGGACCTGTGGACCAGCTGCTCCACAGTCCTCCCCCCTATCCCGACGTCCCCCGCGGTGCCGAAGGTGACCCTGTTCGTCAGAAGGTAAGCCCTGGCGTTGGTATAGGCGTCCCTGGCCATCTCGCTAAGGTGGACGTCCAGGGCCCCCTGCCTGCTCGGGGCGTTGGACCTCCCAGGGAGGGCGACGGAGAAGTTGCGCGTCAGCGTGTCCACCACCACCAGCCTGCATCTGGCCGTCTCCCTCCTCCTCTGCATCCCCCTGACAGTCTCCATCTGCTCCGGGGCAGAGTCGGACCTCATGTACACGACCCTTTCGAGGACCCCTTCAGTCCCCCACCCCCTGGCACCGGCGATCTGCTCGAGCCTCTCCGGCCTGAACGCCCCCTCTGTGTCTATGTAGAGGACGCTCACCCCATCCTCGGCCGCGCAGAGGGCCGCCTGCATCGCCAGCTGCGACTTGCCGCTGTTGCTCTTGCCATAGACCTCCGTCAGGGTGCCGGCCCTGTACCCGCCAACGAGCAGGGCGTCGAGGCCTTCTGAGCCTGAGGTGTAACGGGGGAACGAAGCGACCCGCCTGGCGGCTTCCGCGACTGTCTCTGTCCCCGCCGTTTTCTCCCCCTTCCCTGGCTGTTTGGTCACCGATGTCTTTTTAACTGTGAGTCGGCCCACGAGAAACCCAGCAGTGAATCCACAGCCGTTCCAGCCCCCTCAGCAGTCAAGGCGCCCTCTCAGCATCCTGCAGAAGTCCATGAACAAGCAGGTCTCCGTGCGCCTGAAGAACGAGATCGAATACAAGGGGAAGATGTCCAACGTCGACCCCTACATGAACGTAATACTGGTCGACGCCGAGGAGTCGGAGAACGGGAACAAGGTCGCGAACTACGGCAAGGTAGTCATCAGGGGCAACAACGTCCTCTACGTGAAGATAGAAGACCGCCTGTAGGCAACCCACGCGCGACGACACGACCTCTCACTACAGGGTCTGCGACCTGCCCGTGACGTAGTCGAAGCTCCTCTGCGGGTCAGCCGCGACCCCATATGCCCTCCTGAAGAAGCTGGTGACGCTCATGATGTCGTGCATCAACAGGTCGGTGCCGTTGGGGTGGGAAGCGTCGACCGCCTGGGGCCAGTCTATCAGCCAGAATGACGCGCCGTCGGTGAGTATGTTGTACTCGCTCAGGTCGGCGTTCACAAGCCCCGCCTCCAAGTAGGCAGTCCGCATCAGGCCGAGGATGACCCCCAGGGCAGCCTTCTGATCAGCGAGGCCGGGGCGTTGGGACAGCCTCACCCCTGAGACCTCCTCGAGCAGGACGGTGCTCCTGCTGTATGCCACCGCGCGGGGGAACGACGGCGAGAGGCCTTCAAGCTTCCTCAGCGCGTGATACTCACGTCTGGCTGCGTCATAGTTGGCTGTCATCCAGCTCCTGAAGGCGGCGTCCTCGCTCCCCCTCCTCTTCCTGACGCTGGTGAACGAGGTCCTCCCTATCTTGTAGAGCTTGAGGGCGTAGACAGTCCCCTCCTCGGTGAGCGCCTCGTACACGTCCGACTCCTTCCCTTTCGCTATGATCGCCCCCAGCGCGAAGATCAGGTCCTTCTTCACGTAGTCCTTGAGCGCCATCGCCTCAACCCCTTCCCTTGTCAGGGAGAACCCCCGGCCCTTTCGCATCAGTAGCCCCTTCCTCTCGAGGTCAGCAGTGGCGAACCCCACCCTCTCGGGGGGGAGGCGGCTCATGCGCGACACCCTGCCGGCGTCGGGGGTCCCGTATCCGGTGGACGCGCGCTCGACCCCAGCCAAGGTCCTCCACTCCTCGTCCTTGAGCGACTTCAGGACCCTCGCAGCCTTCTCCGTCGTCGACATCAGTCCACCGCTCGGAACCCCGCCCTATTGACGTTGCCACCGAGCGCCGGCCGTCGTTCTTATCAGACGCCCATCGGACCCTGTCCCCCTTGCAGCGTATCATCCTCGACACAGACACCGCAGGGGACGACACGATAGCCATCATGATGGCGATGAGGGCGAAGAGGGCTAGGCTCGAAGGCGTCACCATCAACTGCGGGAACATCGACTTCGACCAGGAGGTCGAGAACGCCCTCTACACCATCGAGGTCGCGGCGGGGTCCGGGGACGTCCCCGTCTATCCGGGGGCGAGGCACCCTCTTCTCAAGGAGTGGAGGACAGTGGAGGACATCCATGGGGTCGACGGGATGGGGAACTCCATGTTCCCCCGGGCCAGGCAGAGGCCCGAGCGGAAGCACGCCGTGGACGCCATCGTCGACGCGATCAACGAAAGCCCGGGGGAGATCACGCTCGTCGAGATAGCCCCGATGACCAACGTCGCCCTAGCTCTCAGGAAGGACCCGGGGATAGCCAAGAAGGTGAAGGAGTTCTATTTCATGGGAGGGGCCAACCAGTACCTCGGCAACGTCACACCGGCGGCAGAGTTCAACATATGGGTCGACCCAGAAGCCGCGAGTATCGTCCTGAACTCGGGGATGCCGATCACCATGGTGGGATGGGAGATAGTGATGAGGCATGGGCTCATCGGGGCCCCGGAGCTGGCGGAGATAGAGGGGATGAAGACAGCGGAGTCGGAGTTCTATCTCGCGGTGAACAGGCAGGTCCGCAAGTTCATGGGGGTCGAAAGGGGGTTCGACGGGACCAGCTGCCCCGACAGCATCACCATGGCGATCGTCCTGAACCCTGACGTGGCGACGGACACCCGGGACCGCTTCGTGGAAGTCGACGCCGGGGACGGCGTCTCTAGGGGGGCGACCTGGGTCGACGAGCTGGGCTACCTGAAGAGGAAGCCCAACGTCAGGGTCGTCTATGAGGCCTCGCACCAGGCCTTCCGAGGCATGCTGTACGACATGCTCAGAGGCCGCCGGGTCTAGGGCTATTCTAGGAGGTCTGAGCGCAAGAACCCGTCGACCTCCCTACGTCTGGGGATGGCCGCTACCGCCTCGTCTTTGGTGGCGCAGAGCGCCCCCGCGTAGTTTGCGAACCTCACCGCCTGCCTCAGCGGCTCGCCTTCGCTGAGGGCCACCGCCAGCGCGGCATTGAAAGCGTCCCCGCACCCCGTGGAGTCGACCGCCTTCACCGAGGGAGCGGGGACAGAGTAGGAGTCTCCCTGGGTCATCACCCTGGCGCCCCGGCTGCCGAGGGTGACGACGACCGCGCTGGCCCCCTTGGCGAGGAGCGCCCTCGCCCCTTGCTCGAAATCGGCGCCCCCGGTGAGAGCCCGGAACTCCTCCTCGTTCGGCGTGACTATGTCCACCCCCGTGAGGTCGGTCACCCCTCCCCCGGGAGGGGCCGGGTTGAGGATGACTGTGAGCCCGTGTTCCTTTGCGCTCCGCCTGGCCGCCGCCACAGTCTCCGGGGGGACCTCAAGCTGCATGAGCATGGTCCCAGAACGGGCTATTGTCTCGGCCGCCCTGTCGATGTCGGGCGGTCCCAGGTCCCAGCTGGCCCCCGGGACGATGGCTATGGAGTTGGCCCCCTCGCAGTCGACTATCACGAAGCCTAGGCCCGTATGCCTGGGGCTCCGCTTCACCTGGCCTGTGTCCACCCCCTCCCGCAGCCACATCGCCAGGGCCTGGTCCCCGTCTTCGTCCGAGCCGACGCAGGAGACTATGCTCGCCTTCCCTCCGAGCCTCCCGACAGCCACCGCTTGGTTAGAACCCTTCCCCCCGGGGACCCGCCTGTACATCGAGCCGACCACCGTCTCCCCTGTCCTTGGGAGGCGGTCGACCCGCATCATCACAGCGGTGAGATAGCTCCCTACGACTACTACCGGCTTCACCGGCCGAGCCGCTCCCTCAGCTCGTCGATTATCGCCACCCCCGCCCGCGTCCCCAGGTAGTCGGCCCCGGCGTCAACCAGGCTGAGCGCGTTATCGAGGTCTCTGATCCCGCCGGATGCCTTCACGTGCACCTTCGGGCCGACCGATTCTCTGAGGAGCCTGATGTCCTCCACGGTCGCAGGTCCCCCCCTCCCCCACCCGCTCGAGTTCTTCACCCCTGCCACACCTGCCTGCTCGCTCAGCTTCGCCGCCCTGACCTTCTCCCCCCTGTCGAGTACCGCGAACTCTAGCATCACCCTCACCGGCCTCCCCCCGGCCTCGCGCACCATTGCCGCGACCTCTGCCTTGAATTCCTCGTCCATCCCTGACCTGAGGAAGCCGATGTTGGGCATCACGTCGAACATGTCCGCGCCCAGGGCAGCCGTCTCTCTGATCTCCGCCAGCTTCGCGGTGGATGTCACCCCTCCCATCGGGAATCCCACCCCCGCGGAGACATTCACCTCGTCCCCGACCAGCTCCTTGGCCTGCTTCACCCAGCATCCCTGGACCACCACCGCGCCGAACCGGTACTCCCTCGCGGTGGAGCAGAACGTCTTCAGGTCAGATAGCGTGGCCTCGGGGGCCACCAGCGTATCGTGTATCTTCTTCGCGAAAGCTTCCGGGTCCGGGAGTCCCTGGCCCATGGCCGCTCCCTCCGCTTGGCATCGTAATTGAGCTTTCGCGACTCAGCTGAGCCCCTTGGCCGCGGCCCTGTCGTAGGCGGTCCAGTAGGCGTCCGGGATATCTTTGAACCGCTGCGCCCGCCCGCCCCCCCTGCTGACCCAGAGCCCCTCCCCGGACGAGACCCGGCCGATCGCCGTCACGCGCCCCCCAGACCTGGACAGGGACTCCTCGAGCCTCTTGACCCCCCCAGGCCTGCAGGTGATCAGGAGCGCCCCCTCCCCCATGGTGCGTAGCGGGTCGACTCCGAAGGCGGCGCAGACGTCGGCTACCTCCCGCTGGACAGGAATCCTGTCGGCATCCACCGCGAACGCCTTTCCGGACGCCGCTGACATCTCGTCCAACGCCCCCAGCACCCCGCCCTCGGTTGCGTCGTGCATCGAGGTGACGGCAGTCCTCAGGCCTGCCCTCCGGGCTGCCCTGGCGTCGGCGACCGTGGAACACGACCCGAGCAGAGAGCGGGCCACCCTGGACGCCTTCCCTCCTGCCGACCTCTCCGTGAACTCTGGGAAAGACACCGCCAACGACGCCGCAGCCTCTATGGCGGCGTGCTTCGTCATCAGGATGACGTCCCCGGCCCTCGCCATCGAGGGCGTGACGTATCCGTCGCCGGGGGCGACCCCGAACATCACCCCTCCCCCGATCACCGTGTACCCGCCCCCCGGGTAACTCCCGCTGTGCCCCCCCGCTATCGTTATCCCGAGCTCCGCGCATTCGTCACCGAGGGCTCCGATGAACGTCTCCCTGTCGCCTGCCCTCATATCAGGCGGAAAGTTGTAGGTGAAGACGGCGAACTCAGGGTCTATCCCTGCGGTCGTGAAGTCAGACGCTATGAGGTGTACGCTCATCCAAGCAGAGCGCCGCATCCCCACCGCAGGCATGGCTGAGACCGGGTCTGCGGTGACTATCATCACCTTCCCCTCCCCAAGCCGCAGGACGCCGTTGTCGAGTCCGCGCCCCGGTCCTTGGACGAGCTCCTTCGACGGGGCCCCCAGGTGCCTGTAGACCGCCTTCATCGAGCCAGGCGAAAGCTTCCCGGCGGCGCTCAATGCTCGGCCGCTCCGTGGTACTGCAAGAATCCAAGCCTGCGGAAGGCGGGAGCGGCCGCCCTGATTATCGCCAAGGCGGCAGGTATGTACACCAGGTCCACCATCGTCGCGAAGTCGAACGAGGCGAGTCCGAGAGGCGACTGCCCCGCAGGGACGCTGTATGAAAAGAGGCCATAGGCGTAGAAGAACCAGTCGGAGAAGAAGAATGCCAGCGTCTCAAAGATTGTTGCGCCTACCATCGCCGCGACCAGCGTCTTCGTCCCGCGGTTCCTGGCCCATGCTATGATGAGGACCTCGGGGACACGGGCCCAGACCATCCCGAAGGGATAGATCGGCGACCCCCCTCCCTTGAATGCGACGTTGTACGCCTCTCCTATGAACCCGCCTATCCCGGTGGCAGCTGCCGCAGTCGGCACGTCTATCAGCACAGCCAGAACCATTATGATCGCAGGGGACCAGGTGATCTCGTAGACAGGGGGCGGCAGCGGGATAGAGAACACAACGCTCGCGGTTATCAGGGCCGAGAACACTATCACCACAGACAGCTTGACGCTCGCCCTGGCTCCGGTCCCCCCTGTGTGCGACACGCCCGCCTCTCCCACCCTGCTCCTCTCTATGGTTAGTTTATAAACTACTTAATAAATCGGTTATGGCGTGCAGCCACCTGACGAGCTGATGTCGCAGACGTTCCTCCCAGCCATGCGCCAGTTGGTCGCGGTGCGACTGCGGGCCGAGGGGCTCTCCCAGAGCAAGATCGCGCGTCTTCTCGGCACTACCCAGGCCTCGGTCAGTATGTATCTCTCGTCAGGCCCTGACAGGGCCGTCGCTGCCCTCTCCATGTTCTCAGTCTCGAGGGCAGACGCCGACGTCTATGCCGCCCGGCTTGCTTCGGCTGTCTCCCGCGGCGCGGCAGAAGGGGTCGGGACCCTCGTCTCGATCTGGACGGGGATCCTAGGGAGCGGCGCCGCCTGCGGTCCACATAGGGCGCAGTACCCTGGCCTCGCCGACTGCGACGTATGCGTCAGGGCGTACGGGGGCCAGGCCGGAGCCAAAGTCAGGGCCGTGGCAGACGTCTCCGACGCCGTCCGGCTGCTCGAGTCGTCGGACAGCTTCGTCAGGGTGATGCCGGCGGTGTCTGTCAACCTGGCCCTCGCGGCCGGGGAGGCGGCGAGCCCATCCGACGTGGTGGCCATACCTGGACGGATAGTGAAGGTCAAGGGGAGGGCGAAGGCGATGCTCCCCCCCGAGGCTGGGGCGTCCGCCCACATCGCCAGTGTCCTCCTCCTCGCCAGGGCCGTCCGCCCCGAGTTCAGGGCCTGCATCAACCTAAGGTACGACGACAAGATTGCGTCGGTGCTGAAGCGGCTTGGCCTCCGTACCCTCTCCGTCGGCGGCAATGCCAGAGCGGCGACAGAGGACGCGACGGTGGAGGCCCTCCGGAGAAGGCTGGAGGGGTCGCCAGGGAGGTTCGACGCCGTGGCGGACGAAGGCGGTGATGGGATAGAGCCCAACCTCTACCTCTTCGCCTCGGGGGCGCGGGAGGTCGCCGCGCTAGCCGTTAAGCTCGCCGAGTCCTACCCGGAGAGTTAGCTATCGGCGCCTCTCGGGAGCCTTCGGCCGCCGGGCTCGCCTGGCGCACGCTTCCACGAATGCTACGTAGATGGGCTCGGGCCTCTCAGGCCTGCTGACGTACTCCGGGTGATACTGGGTCCCCATGTAGAAGGGGTGCCCTTCGAGCTCCATTATCTCTGCCCTCCTCCTGCCGTCGCTGAATGCGGTGAACTTCATCCCCGCCTCTTCGAATCTCTTGAGGTACGCCTGGTTGAGCTCGTACCTGTGCCTGTGCCTCTCCCTTATCTTCTCCGCACCATAGATTTCGAAAGCCCTGCTGGGCCTCTCGATGAACACGTCGTGGCCTCCGAGCCTCATCGTCCCTCCCAGGTCGGTCACCTCCCGCTGCTCCGGGAGCAGGTCGATCACAGGGTGCGGGGTCTTCGGGTCTACTTCGGTGGTGTTGGCACCCTTCAGGCCGAGGACGTTCCGGGCGAAGGACACGCTCGCCAGCTGGAAGCCGTAGCACAGCCCCAGAAAGGGGACCCTGGCCACCCTCGCCGTGTTGGCCGCCGCGATCTTCCCCTCCACTCCTCTCCCTCCGAACCCCTGGGGGAGGACCACCCCGTCATAGTCCTCTATCTGGCGGAGCTTGGACTCGTCCTTCTCGACCCCCTCTGAATCTATCCATGATATGCTGACGTCTGCGCCGTTGACCGCCCCCGCGTGGGCGAGCGCCTGATTCACGCTGACGTAGCTGTCAGCCAGGCTGGCGTACTTCCCTATCATAGCCACCCTCACCGCATGCCTGTGGCCGACGAACCTGTCGGCCACAGCGTTCCAGGCGCGCATCGAGCCATTGGCCTTCAGCCCGAGCTGTCTCCTGATGGGCGCCAGGACCCCCTCAGCCTCAAGGAGCCTGGGGACGAGGTAGATCGACTTGACGTCAGGGTCTGAGATTACGCTCTCCATCGGCACGCTGGCGAAGAGCGCTATCTTCTCCTTGGCTTCGGCCGGGAGCGGGCGGGACCCGCGTATCACCATCACGTCGGGCTGGACACCTATCCTCCTCATCTCCTGCACGCTGTGCTGCGTGGGCTTCGTCTTCATCTCCCCCACCACCGACAGCTCCGGGGCGAGGCTGACGTGGAGGAAGAGGGTCTTCGAGGGGCCTTCCTCCATCCTCATCTGCCTGAACGCCTCCAGGAAGGGGAGGCTCTCGATGTCCCCTACCGTCCCCCCGCACTCCACCACCAGGACGTCGACCTTCTCCTTCTCCGTCAGGTCCCTTATCCTCCTCTTGATCTCGTCAGTGACGTGCGGGATTATCTGCACTGACTTTCCCAGGAACAGCCCCTTCCGTTCGTCGTCAATCACCTTCTTGTAGATCTGGCCGGTCGTGATGTTGTTGGCCTTCGACACGTCCCTGTTCAGGAAACGCTCGTAGTTGCCGATGTCCATGTCTGTCTCCCCGCCGTCGTCAGTGACGAAGACTTCGCCGTGGGTGTACGGGTTCATGGTCCCAGCGTCGAAGTTGAGATAGGGATCGATCTTCAGGCAGTTGACGCGGACCCCAGACAGCTGGAGGAGTTTGGCCACAGAGGACGTGATCACTCCCTTTCCGAGCCCCGACATGACCCCGCCCGTGATGAAAATATACTTGGGCAAGTCGTCGCTGGACGGTCCACGCTAGTTAAGGGTTGCGAGGTCCTCGGCCTAGGCGACCTGCCGGGTGATCACGGCCAGGTCCGAGACGTCGACCAGCAACTTGCTCACGCGCTCCAGCGAAGCCAGGATCTCGGCGGCGGTGGCGCTGTCTCCGGGGTCCCCCTTCGCTATCGAGGCGAGGCTGGAAGTGATGTCCTTCGCCATGGCGTCCATCCTGCTGTTGACTGTCCTCGGCTTCCCCGCCCGCCTCGACAGGAACCCCTGGGTGGCCAGGTCGTTCATAACCTTCAGTTTGGCAACGCACTTCGCGTACTCCCTGGCGAGGTGCTTCGGGATTCGACTTTCACGGAACTTCGCGGAGAGCTCGCTGACTGCGTCTCCTGCACTCTCGAGGAACGTCGCCAGGACCCTGTAGTCGAGGAGGTCGACCGGGGAGAGGCCGTACCTCTCTGCGACCTCTGCCCTGACGACGGCCGCCCTCGTCGCTCTGACAAGGAGGAAGTAGAGTCTGTCCACCTCGTCGTCCCGCTCGCTCACGAGGGCGAAGAGCTTCGAGTCACCCTTGGCCAGGGCGTCAGCGGTGTCCTTGAGCATCCCGTCCAGGAGCCCCGACATCCTCCTGACGATGTTCTCAGGGGTGATGGCGGTAGGCTCGAGGAGGAACTGCAGGGTGATCCGCTTCGAGTCCTCGTCGAGCACCTCCAGGCCGACGAGCCTCTTCATCGTGTCCCTGATGTCCTGCCTCTCCTCCCTGGTGATCATCTTCGCGCCGACGACCTTGATCAGGTCGTAGCCCAGGAGGTACGCCCCAGTGATGTCGTTGACGACCTGGGCGAAGTCTCCGCCTGCGTGGGCGATGACCAGCTGCCTCTGCTCCTCTTCCGCTCCGTCGTAGGGCCTCACCATCAGCTTGCGCGGAGAGAGCTCCTCCACGGAGAGGTCCGCCCCCTTCCTGATGCCGTTCTTCCTGACCCAGTCCTTGGGGAGCGACACCAGGATCGTCCCCCTCCCCATCTCTATCGCCTTCCGCGCCGGCACGTCTCTATGCCGGGCGCCGGCTCTCTATACGTCGTTCGGAAGGTGCGTGGCGCTACTGCGCCGGGGGCGGCGCGGGCTTGTTGACCTGCTTGTTGACCGCCTCTGCCAGGTAGTGGCCGCGCAGTGTGACCTTGGCAGCGGTGACCCCCGGGACGGACATCAGCCCCGCCTTGATGTCGCTGGCGATCTTCAGCGCGAACATCGGGGGGCAGAAAGGAGCCGTCAGGTGGAACTCGAGGTCCACGGAGCCGCCGGTGACGGTCAGCTCGTCTATGAGCTTGAGGTCTGTGATTGGCCTCCCGAGCTCTGGGTCAATTATCCTCTCCATGGCCGCGTCGATGGCCGACCGTTCCACCTGGGGCAAGCGTTCCAGGAGAATTCTGCACAACTGATTATTTATCCGTTTGGCGGCGCAGGCCGTGAAGCGATGTCAGGCCTCGCTACCTTCTTCGCCTTCGACGCCGGGCTCTTCGTGGAGGCCTTCGTGCTCCTGTTCGCTGTGATAGACGCGGTGGGGACGGTCCCCATATTCATCGGGCTGACCGAGGGGGCCAGGGGGTCCAGGCGGAAGATAGTGAAACAGGCCGTCGTCATCTCGACGGTCATACTCGTCCTCTTCGCGCTCTTCGGGTGGCTTATCTTCGAAATCTTCGGCATCAACATCAACGACTTCCGGGTCGCAGGCGGGGTCATACTGTTCATCGTCGCCGTCGACCACCTCAGGGGGGAGCAGGACCGGCAGAGGGGGCTCGCCCCCTCCGACATCGCCGCCTTCCCCCTCGCCACCCCGCTCCTGGCCGGGCCAGGGGCGATCTCCACCGTGATCATCATATCTGCCCCTCCCTACAGCCCGTTCCTGGCCTTGCTCGTGGTGGGGTGCAACGCCGCCTTGGCCTACCTCGTCCTCTCCAGCTCCGACTGGGTGGGCAAGTTCATGGGGCAAAACGGGACCGCCGCCCTCTCCAGGATAACCGCACTGCTCATCGCGGCCCTGGCAGTCGCGTTCGTCGCCGAAGGGCTGAAGGGGCTGTTCCCCGTACTCTAGGAGCGGCCATGACAACAGCTGTCCGTCTCAGGATAACAGGGCTCGTCCACGGCGTCTCCTTCAGGGCGAGCATGGCCCGCCTGGCGGCGGACGCAGGGGTTCGCGGCTGGGTCCGCAACCTCCCGGACGGCTCCGTGGAAGCCTTCCTGGAGGGGGACGAGCGAAAAGTTCAGAGGGTCATAGACTGGGCCAGGTCTGGCCCCCCAAGGGCCAAGGTGGACCGGGTCGATGTCGAGGCGGCCTCTCCGAGGCACCACCGCGACTTCCGCATCCACTGACGACCAGGCTTCATCCTTTCTGATAGGACTCCCACTTCTCGCCAAGATGCGGGTCTGACAGCGCCGCAGCAACGTAGTCCCCGAACTGGGAGGCGGTCGCCCCGTCGGGCCTCCCTGTGACCTTCACCTTCTCCTCGTACATCGAGCAGACGTCAAGGGCCATCGCGAGCCTCCTGCTCTTCTCTAGCATCCCGATGTGCTCCAGGAGCATCACCGCCGCCCTCATGAGGCTGAGCGGGTCTGCGTAGTCCCCTCGCCCCTCGGTGATCATCCTCGGCGCCGACCCGTGGATCGCCTCGAACATGCCGAACCTCGCTCCGATGTTGGCGCTCCCCGCGGTCCCGACCCCTCCCTGCAGCTCGGCGGCCTCGTCTGTCACTATATCCCCGTAGAGGTTCGGGAGGACGACCACCTCGAAGTCGCGCCTCCTCTTCTCGTCTATGAGCTTGGCGGTGAACACGTCGATGTACCAGCTGTCCCACTTGACCTCCGGGAAGTCCGCTGCCACCTTCTTCGCCGCGTCCAGGAACAGGCCGTCGGTGGTTTTGATCACGTTGGCCTTCGTCACGACCGTCACCCGCTTCCTCCCCGTCTTCCTGGCATGCTCGAAGGCGAGCCTGATTATCCTCTCGGACCCCGGCCGGGTGATCACCTTGAAGTCAACAGCCAGGTCTGGCGTGGCCATGAACCCCTTGCTCCCGAGGACGTACTCGCCTTCCGTGTTCTCCCTGAAGAACACCCAGTCGATTCCCTGAGACGGCACCTTCACCGGCCTCACGTTTGCGAACAGGTCGAAGGCCTTCCTGATTGCTATGTTCGCGCTCTCTATGTTTGGCATCCCGCTCCCTTCTTC
Organism: Nitrososphaerota archaeon; assembly: GCA_027386095.1. The sequence continues at coordinate 248,744 of DAHXUN010000003.1, forward strand.
CGGGGTGGTCGTCGGCCCCTTCAGCAGGACGTGACACTTCCGGATGTCTGCGAGGACCTCCTCGGGGAGGGGCTTCAGCTGCTTGACCCTGTTCTCGATGGTCAGTCCGCCTATCTCCCTGATCTCCACCCGGCCAGACCTGAGCTCGTCCTGGAGGAGTCTCTCCATCACCTTGGTGGTCTCCTTCGCTATGATGGGGCCGATGCCGTCCCCTCCGATGACCCCTATCACGACCCTGTCGAGCTTCGTGTAGTCCAGCCACTCGACCGGCCTGCCGATTCTCTTGGCCCTCTCGACCTGTTCCTGCAGCAGCACCCGGAAGCGCTCAGCTGCCTCCGAGAGGGAGCCGTCTTCACCCACCATGAGGTTCCGCCCCCCTCCAAGTCCATTAAAGGGTGCTCCCGAAGAGCTGCCCACCCCGCACGAGGCTTCACTTTCAGCGTTCCGCCCCCCGGGCCCGCGGCCGCCGACTAACGTTTTTAGCGCGACCCCTCTGGACCGGGTCCGATGTCCTCCGACGCCGACGTGAAGAAGGCAGCGGAGCTGAAGCTCTGGCTGGAGGGGAGGATAGCCCAGCTGCAGGAGGAGATAGAGAGGCTCAAGGAGACCCTGGGCTACGTCGACGCCACCCTCAGGGTATCCACTTTCAAACCTGCCATAGAGATGCTCGCCGAATCAAAAGTCGTCGCCGAGACGCGCGAGCTGAAGAGGGACAAAGGCGGCCAGGTCATAGCGGTCGCCACGATAACCCCGGACGCCGTGTCCGTGGAGCCTGCAGGGACGGTCTTGAAACCGACCACCCCGCCGTTCAGGTCCTTCCTCATCGGCAAGATACTGGAGGGGATGAAGGCGAAGGACGAGGAGCTCGTGAAGGGGGGAAAGCTCGCGAAGGGAGCCGGCCTGAGGTTCGACGTGGAGGAGGTCAACGGAGCCATAGGGAAGCTGATAATCGAGAACTACAGGGAGAAAGCCAGGCTCAACGAGATCCTCAGCACTGTCTCCTGGACCTTCTCGCGGATGATGGAGAAGTAGGGGTCAGCTTCCATTCAGCTCAGACAGGGTCGGCGGGACGGGGTCTCTCCCACCCAGGTAGAGCGCGGCGGCCCTGTTGGCGAACCCCAGGCGCGCTCGCTCGTCCATCCCCTCCAACCTGCCATAGATGGAAGCCGCGTCCCAGACGTCCCCCGCCCCCGTGAGTCGGCGGGTTCTGACCGACCTGGCGGGGCTGGCGGTCACGCTGGTCCCTTCGCTGGTGTACGCGCCGTCGACGCAGTGCAGGTCGAACACGACCCCGAGAGCCCTCGCGAGATAGAGGCACCTGGTCGCCCTGTCCGCCGACTCGATCCCGAGGGCGGTGGCCGCCGAGAGGCTCTCGAACTCGTTCATGCTCACCCAGTCGACCAGCCTCTTCTCAGAGATGAGCCTGGCGAGCCCCTTGAACCTGTCCAGTCTGTCCCGAAAGTCAGCAGGGTCGATGTAGATTGTCTTCTCTGGACCGAGGCGTCTCCTCAGCCCCTGCAGCAGCTCCGTCCCCCTCCTGTTCGCGGCCCAGTTGACCGAGCATACGACCTTCGAGCCTTCGAGCCCTGCCCAGTCGTCCTCGTCGAGGACCGAGGGGCCGAAGTCAGATGCCCCCCTCCCGTCGGACAACATCACGTTGGTGCTCTCCTCAAAGGCGACAGTCAGCCCCGCCGGCAGCGGTTTCACCCTCAGGTCAGCCCTCAAACCCCTGAATGCGCTCTTCAGGAGGTGCTCGTGGGCAGGTTCACAGTGGGTTATCAGCAGCGTCCTCAGGCCCAGCCTGGCGAGCGCGTGGGCGAGGTTCACCGCGTTCCCTCCCCTGATCTCCTCCTGGGAGGTCCCATGGATGCCGCCCCCTCCCGACGCAGCCTTCTCCGCGACCTCGGCCATGGTCTTCTCGAGCCCTCCCACGTGGACCAGCCTGTCCACGAAGTAGTCGTGCATCACCGCAACGTCGTACTCTCGGGGCATCCTACTTCAGGATCTTTATGCTCCGGACGTCCTTCAGGCCATGGAGCTCTTCTATGACCTGGCCGGTCAGCTGGCCCTCCACCACCAGGGTCATCTTCGCGTCGGGGACCATCTCAGGGTCTTCCGCGACCGCCTGCCTCACCACCATGCCGTGGCGCGAGAGTATCCCAGCGACTTCCGCCATGATCCCCGAGGACTTCGGGTCCGCCTGAATGACCACCGCCGTGTACCCGAGGAGGTTCACGACGTCGACTAAACTGGTCCCGAGGGGGGCCGTCCTTGAGAAGAGGGAGTAGAGATATCTGTTCTGCCTTATCTGCTGCACGGTCTGCTTCACCACCCTTCTGTCCACGTCCACCGCCCTGGCGACGGCGGTGAAGCCCACCTCCACGTCCCCGACGTAGATCTTCTCGTCCTCGGAGACCCGCATCCCGCACTCGATCATCTTCCTCACGATGTCCGGCCTGACCACCTGCCGCTCGAACTGCTTCCTGATGCTGGGCCACACGACAGATGTCCGGAATTGTGCGCTATTGAGGGTTTCCGCGCTCCCTGAACCAGCAACCCTATGCACAGTTTCGCGCACGATTCGATTTAACCTCCTGGTACGGGGCACAGACCATGAGTCAGACGCAGCTGAAGTCGGTCCTTTCTCCTGACAAGCTCCCGCATGACTACTACAACATCCAGCACGACCTCCCGGAGCCTCTTCCTCCGCCTCTCGACCCGCGGACCATGCAGCCGATGGCCCCAGAACCTCTCCTCCGGCTCTTCGCCAAAGAGTGCGTGATGCAGGAGATCTCCACCCAGGAGTTCATCCCAATCCCCGAAGAGGTAAGGGAAGCCTACCTCAGGCTCGGGCGGCCTACCCCGCTGTACCGGGCGACCCGGCTCGAGGCCAAGCTGAAGACACCTGCCAAGATATTCTTCAAACGCGAAGACCTCAACCCTGCCGGGAGCCACAAGCCGAACACCGCCATAGCCCAGGCATACTACCACATGAAGGAGGGGACGGAGCGCCTGACCACCGAGACGGGGGCGGGACAGTGGGGGAGCGCGCTCGCCCTGGCAGCGGCCATGTTCGGCATAGACCTGACCGTGTACATGACGAGGAGCAGCTACGACCAGAAGCCCTACCGTCGTACGCTTATGGAGGTTTACGGGGCCAAAGTGCACCCGTCCCCCAGCTCGAGGACCAATGCCGGGAAGAAGTTCCTCGAGAAGGACCCGAACCACCCCGGGGGCCTGGGGATCGCCATCAGCGAAGCGGTGGAAGACTGCGTCACCCACGACAACACGAAGTACGCCCTCGGGAGCGTCCTGAACCACGTCCTCACCCACCAGTCTGTCATAGGTCAGGAGGCGAAGCTACAGATGGAGGAATTCGGCGAGGACCCCGACTATATAGTCGGGTGCATCGGAGGAGGGAGCAACTACGCCGGCCTGGCCTACCCATTCATGAAGGACAAGCTCCGGGGGAAGAGCGCGGCGGAGTTCGTCGCGTCGGAGCCGAAGGCGGTCCCTTCGACCACCCGCGGGTCCTACAGGTACGACTTCGCCGACTCGGGCGAGATGACCCCGCTGATCAAGATGTACACCGTGGGCCACACCTACCAGTGCCCGCCCATCCACGCCGGGGGGCTGAGGTACCACGGCAAGGCGCCTTCGATGTGCATGCTCATAGACAAAGGCTTCATGCGTAGCGTCTCCTACTCCCAGAACGAGGTGATGGAGGCTGGCATCCTCATGGCCCAGACCGAGGGGATCGTCCCGGCCCCCGAGTCGAACCACGCGGTCAAGGCCGCCATTGACCTGGCCCTGGAGTGCAAGCGGAAGAACGATGCGAAGACCATACTCTTCAACCTCAGCGGTCACGGCCTCCTCGACCTGAAGGCGTACGAAGACAAGCTAGCCAACAGGCTGGTGGACTTCGAGCCAGACGAAGGGTCGCTGGCCCAGGCTCTGGCCGCCCTCCCAGTCGTCCGCTGAATGGGAGGCGCCTAGTCGTAGGCCCTGGTGATGCTGACGCCGTCGACCAGCATCCAGGGGCACAGCGTGGGGGTGTCGACCTCCCACCACTGGACCCATTCGCGCTCCTTCGACAGGAGCCTCACGGAGGAGAGCAGCCTCTGCTGGTCGTCCCCCGCGCGCATCCCCTTCAGCGGCCTCACGACCTTCCCGTCTTCCACAAGGTATGCGCCGTCCCGGGGGACTGTGGAGAACTCCCCGGTCCTGTAGTTGTTGAACCTGGTGTACCAGTTGCTGGTTAGCACGATCCCTTTCTTCATCTCCTTCACCATCTCCTCGTAGCTGGAGTCCCCGGCCCCCACCTCCAGGTTCCAGGGGTGAGGGGCGATGAGTCCGGCGTTCCCTGTGGTCTCTGACCTCCACTTCTTCGCCGTCGTGAGGTTGTGCAGGTACCCTCGAAGGACCCCACCGTCTATGATCTTCGTGGCCCTGGTGGGGGACCCTTCGTCGTCGAACGCCCTCCCTCCGAAACCTCCCTCTATCACTCCGTGGTCGGTGAGATAGAACGCCGGCGCGGCGACCTCTTTCCCGAGCTTCCCAGCGAGACATGACGTCCCTGCGTCGACCGAGAACGCGGACGCCGCCCCGGCGACCGTCTCGACCAGGTTAGAGGCGACGGTCGGGCTGAGCAGGACCTCGTACTTGCCTGCCTCGGGCTCGGCGGCATGCCGCATACCCTTCGCGCCCGCTCCTGCCCTCCTCCCTGCTTCTTCCGGGTCGAACCCCCGCAAGGTCGACGAGCAGGACAGGCCGTGGCCGCTGGCGTCGCCCTCGCCGAAGGAACGTATGTTCAGGGTGATGGCCGTCCTCGAGTCGGACCCCCTGGCCCCAGAGGTGGTCAGGATGGCGACCGTAGCTTTCCATGCGCTGATGGCCCCCGCAGACCTCTCCCCGCCTGCCGCCAGGGATGAATCTATGGCCGCTTTGGCCAGCTCTGGGAGCATCTCCTCGGCATCCTCAAGCTTCCTGTCGACGCCGCCGCTCTGGCTGAATCTGGCCCCTGCGTCGGGGAGCGGTGCGTACTCGGCCTCGGGGAGCCCTCGCATGGACGCATAGAGGTCCTTGACGAACCCCCTCACCGCGGCAGGCGAGAGGTTCGAAGTGGACGCGATCGCCCTCCGCCCTGCCTTGGCCAGATACACGGTCAGCTCGGCCTCGTCGACCCTGTTGGCCACCGTCGCTGAGTTGTCTGCGAACCTGACCATGCTCTCCGCGATTCGGGTGCTGAGCGCGACCGCGTCGTCTGCCTTCACAGCCTCGGCCGTGCGGACTGCCAGGCTGTTCAGCTCGTCCAGGTCCACGCTTATCTCGCCCCCAGCCTTATCCCCGCCAGCAGCGTCTCCGGCCCCCCGGTCCACACGGGTGCGCCCTGCATCGGGTCCCCCTTCCCGCAAGTGGCCGCCTCGAACTCCATGTGCCTGCTCCTTGCTTTCACGCTCCCCCATAGCTTCGGTGTGGTTATCTCCAGGACAGGGGACCTGACCAGTCCTTTCAGCTCTCCATGGTCTATCAGGTAAGCCTCCAGACCCACATACCTCTGGTTCAGCCTCTTGTCGTCTATGTTCCACTCCGTGAACGACTTGAAGTATACGCCGTGCTTCACCTCTTCGAATATCTCGTCGGTGGAGTAGTCCCCTGGCTCCACGAACGTGTTAGCCATCCGTATAATGGGCTCCCTGTCGAAGGCGACTGCCCTCGCCGCGCCGTTGCTCTCCACTCCGAACTGACGGGCCGTCGCTCTGTTCTGCAGGAACTCGTTTATGACCCCTCCCTTGATCAGCGAGCGCTTCTTCGCAGCCACCCCTTCGTCGTCCACCGGGACGTAACCGTTGGAGTGCAGGAGCGTAGGGTCGTCGCTCACGTTCGCCTCGTCGCTCCCTATCTTCCTTCCAAGGCTGTCTGCCTTGAGATACGACTCCCCAGCCTGGGCCCCCTCCCTCCCCAGGACCCTGTCCGCCTCCTGCGGATGCCCCACCGACTCGTGGGCCGCAATCCCAGAGAGCTCCGGACCGAGGACGATGTCTATCTCCTCCGTCGGAGGCTTCGCCGAGGCCTTCAGGACCTTCCCCATCGCCTTCGCTTCCTCGACCACCTTCTCGACGAGCCCTACCCTCTTTACTACTTCGAGCCCTCCAGTCTCCCCCTGCTGGATGAACCTCTGGGCGGCAGACCCCGCTTCCACGGCTGTCAGGGAGCCCCCGAAGCTCACGCGCGGGACCCGACCCGCCACTCTGGCGCCGTCGCTGCTGACGAAGTATCGCTCCTGGAGCTCGGCGGACAGGTAGAATATCCTCCCGGTCAGCTTCACCCCTGCTCTCCGGTCCGCGACCCTGCCGTCGATGTCCATCAGCACCTGCTTCATCCAGGCGGAGTCCGCGCTCTCGATCTTCTCTGTCTCAGGGGCCGCCCAGCTTGTCCTGGCAGGCTTGGTCGAGTCGAAGACCACGGGTCGGCGCAACATCCCCCCTGACGCCTTCGCCAGCCTGACCGCCTTCGCGGCCACCTCGCCCACCGATGTCCTATGCATGGCGTTGGTGGCGGCGAATCCGAGGGCTCCGCCGGCGATGACCCTGATGCCTATCCCATACCCCTCGACGAACACGGACGGCTGTGGCTCCCCGTTCTTCAGTCCGAACTCCCTCTCCCATGTAGCCTGCACCCTGGCTTCGGCATATGACGCCCCCGCCTTCAGGGCCTTCGAGACGCCCGCTTCCGCGAGGTCCCTCGCCTCCTGAACCCGCATACCCCCCTTCTCCAACGGTGGTTCTTAACCTGCTCCGCGCTCTGACTCTGGCCCAGAGCCGCCAGCTCTCGCTGGCGTCTAATGGCGGTCTCCCAGGGACCTTATGAAACGCGCAGTCTCGGACGGCCCCCCAGCGAGGTACGTCCTGATGCCTAGCGGTCCGGCCGCCTCGATGTTCTCGAGGACGTCGTCTACGAAGGTGCACTCGCCCGGTGGGGACCTCGCCTTCCCAAGGGCGAGCCGGTAGATCGCTGGGTCGGGCTTGACGACGCCGTGCTCAAACGACAGCACGGCGGACCCGAAGAGGGAGCTGATCCCGAACTTCCTCTGGAGGGAATCCCACACCTCCCAGGACATGTTGCTCAGGGCCATTACCTCCCAGTCTCCGCGGCGCCCCAAGGCTCGGACGGCGTCCCACACCGGCTGAACCTTCCTCAACGCTGCGTCCAGCGTCTCCTCGAAGCGCGCGAACGGGTAGTCATCTCCGAGGGCGCCTGCCAGCGTCCGATGGACCCCTGCCAGGGTCAATTCCCCTATGTCGAGCCTCTTGCTGAGCGCCGAGAGCAGCCTAAACACCTCCCCCGGGTCCCTGCCGAGCTGCTCGCCGACCTCCTGCGACGTCCTCTTCCATGGGTTCTCGATTAGGACACCCCCAACGTCGCAGAGGAGGGTAGGCAACGGGCGGGGCCGGGCTAGCCCACTATATCTACTGGTCTCCCCTTGACGGGGACCTCGACCTTCATCCCCCTGCGTCTAACCCGCGGGGCGAACGACTCGGGGTGCTCCGTGTGGATGGGGACGACCTTGGCGGCGCCCACCCTTTCTACGAGGGAGAAGACCCCTTCCTCTGGCGCGTGGCCTGACGCGTGTAGCTGGGTGTACCTGAATCCGAAGTGGCGGATCCAGTTCTTGACCACCGCCTCCTCCTTCTCCCCTTCTTCGTTGAACGCCTCGGTCGCCGAGTGGATGTAAGTCCCTCCTCTGTTGGGCCTGACGTCTATCAGCTCCGGGAAGTCCCACGACTCGAGGTGGAGGAAGTAGTCCGTCTGATGCGTTCCTACCTCCGCTGCCGTCACTCCGCGGTCCAGGAACTTCCGCTCCCACCTGTAGTAGTCCGAGTCGTCGATCCCGCCTGTCTTCTTCCTCTTCACGTATACGTCGAGGTCCTTCCCGACACTCGGGACCCTGAGCTTCTTGTCCTCCTTCAGCTTCTCGAGCAGGTTCGCCATCCTCATCGACACGACCACCCTCCGCCCCGTGCCTTGGCAGGCGTCGAAGAAAGTATTGATCCTGTCGACGTCGTTCCCCCGGAACGACGAAAAGACGAGCCCTTTCGAGCCGGCGACCAGCTTCCGAGCCTCCTCGAGGACTGCTTTCTCTGAGATGCCAGACTTCCCGTCACCCTGCCCTACCCTCGTCCCCTCCGTCAAGAGTGTCCCCGGCCTTTCACTGCGCGCCGTTTCGATGAAATCCAGGGTCATGGCGCCCGCACGCCCATGGAACCGGAAGTCTCCTGTGTACGCGACGGCGCCCTCGCTCATATGCACGACGAAACCGTAGGCCCCAGGTATGGAGTGGTCGACGTGGACCGGGACGAACTCCATCGGTCCGATCCTGAACCGCGCCCCGGTCCTGAACCTCCTGATCTCGTGGTCGTCGAGGGGGGAACTCCTCGCGCCGCTGTAAGCCTCGTGGATCAGCGACGTGGTCTCGCCGCAGTAGACGGGTATCTTAGGGTCTGTGAACCCTATCCTTCCAGTGTGGTCTGAGTGGTAGTGGCTGAGGACGATGGCATCGACTTCGGCGCTCCCGTATCTCATATGCGTGTTCTGGAGCGCCCTCTCGGAGTACAGCCCCGGAATCTCCGGGAGGAGGCCGAACTCGAAAAGATCCCCTGCCCCGTTCACCGCCCTCGGGGAGATGTTGCCGTCGAAGAACTCGCCCCCGTCCGAGAACCCGGTCCCAAAGTCTAGCAGCACCCTGACGCCCTTGTCCTCGAGGAGGAACTTGTTCCCGCCAATCTCTCCTACGCCCCCGAAGAGTGTGAGCCGGGAGGGCACGCCCCTGAACCCCCCGGAGCCCTAGTTAATCGTTGCAGCGCAGCCATCTGCGGCGCCTGGCCTAGACGACTCTCCGGGGGGAGTAGGGGAGGGTCAACAATTCACCTAGAACGAATAAATACGAAGCCTCAGGGATGGAGTACAGGTTGTCCCAAGTCCTGCCGGCCCTGCAGGCAGCGGGCTCGGACACGCTCACCGCCGTCGCAGTCCTAGTGGTCGCCATAGCCGTCGCAGGCATCGCGATTCTCATCCTGTTCGCGAAGAAGAAGATCTAGGGCCATATGGCGATCGGAGCCATCTTCGACCTCGACGGCACCCTGGTGGCCTTCAACCTGGACCTCAGGGGCGCCAGGAAAGAGGTCATCGAGGAGCTGGGGCGCCGAGGGTATGTCACTTCAGCCCTGGACCCCTCTGCATACACCCAGATGATACTGGACGCCGCGAAGGCGCAGACGCCGAAGGGGGAGGAGCGCCGCTTCGAGGAGGCACGAAGGGCCGCCTTCGACATACTTGACAGGTTCGAAGCAGCGGGGGTAGCCGGGGCCGAGCCCCTCCCAGGCATCAGAGATGCGCTAGATCAGCTCCGCCGCAGTGGCATCAGGATGGCCGTCCTGACCAACAGCGGAAGGAAGGCCGCCTCGGCAGAGCTGGAGAGCGCGGGGATCGGAGGCTACTTCGAGTTCGTCCTCACGCGAGACGAGACTGTGATGATGAAGCCCGCTCCCGAGGGTGTGGCAATGGCGGCGGCCAGGCTCGGCCTTGCCAGGGACTCGACATATTACGTCGGGGACAGCCCATACGACGTCCGGGCGGCCAAGGCGGCGGGAGTGAAGGCCATAGGGATCGCCACAGGCAGCCACCCTGTGGATAGGCTGCGGAGCGAAGGAGCAGACTACGCGGCCGTGTCCGTCACAGAGCTGAAGTCCTTCTTCGATGGCCTGGAGAAACAGGAGCGCGCCTCCGCGTTCCGCCACCCAACCGGCTAGCTTCGTCGCCGACCGGGGCGCGGAATCCATAAAGCGGACCCCGGAGAAGTGTATTCGGGTTTTTGAGATGCCAGGCGAAAGAACAAGCACGCCGTACTACATCGTCGGCCTCCCCGAGGAACCACTGGAGGCCTCGGAGGCCAAGGCGAAGTTCGAGAGGCTGTCCGCGGAGCTATGCAAGGTGTTCCCACACATCGAGGAGATAAGGGCGGTGGTGAAACCGAAGAAGCCAGCAGCGGACCATGCCAGATACGAAGTCTCCGTCGAGATATTCACCCCCGGCGGCAACCACTCCTTCACCGAGACAGGTTACAACCTGGCCAGCGTCTTCGAGACCATGGGCCCCAAGATGAAGAGGCTGCTCTCTTCGAGGCAGTCAAGGGTTACCGCCACCGGCGGCGCAACCCTCAGGAAGGGCGCCATCTAGGCGGCCGTCTTCGCGGCCGACAGTCTCATCTCCCGCCGGAGCCCTTCCACCTCCCCTCTGAGCCTTTCCAGCTCCTCAGAGGCTCCGGCCGACGCGGCAATCTCATGGTACAGCTCCAGCGCCTTCCTCCTGAGCCCGGCTCGCATGTCAGACCTTGAGACCTCCCTCAGCGCGTCGAGGAGCCTCCTGTCCTGCGTCTGCTTGACCACAGTCGTGAGGAGTATCTGCCTGACCCTGTACTCCTTGTCGTGGAGGAGGATCTCCTTGATGATGGGGAACTCTTCGTCGAGGATCGTACCTCTCTCCTTGATCGCCTTCAAGGCGCCTATCCTCACCCTGGTCGGTCGGCCGTACGCCAGAGATTCCTCCACGATCCCCTTCGCCTCCTCGTCCTTCAGCTTCCCCATGGCAGCCACGCACGCCTCGGCCAGCGTGTCGTTGGCCGTGCTGACTTTCATTGCCTCCTTCAGGTGCTGCAGCGCCCCCTCCGGCCATGACTTCGCCAGGCTTAGGGCAGCCTCACACCTCACATAGGGGCTCTCGTCCTCCTTCAGTGCCTTGAGGAGGACCCTCCTCGCCCTCTCGTCCTCGAAGTTCCCTAGGGCGGCGACGAGCCCCCTCCTGGTGTGCCTCTCCTTGGGGAGTCCTACGCCGAGGAGCGCCGCCAGCGCACCGTCCGTGCCTATTTCACCCAGCGCCCTGAGGGCAGAGGCTCTTACGTGCCAGAACTGCTCTCTGGCCGCAGCCTTCGCCAGCCCTCCGACCGCAGAGGGGTCCTTCATCTCGCCGAGCTGCTTGGCCGCCTGGGCCCTGCTCAGGGCGTCCTCGCTCTGCTCGAGCTGGTTTAGCAACATCCCGACTGTCTTGTCGAACTTCACCCTCTTCAGGAGCCACCCCCTGGGGTCGAACTCCACGACGGACGGCTTCGACGGTAGCCGGAAGGTGAACGCCTGGTCGGCCGAGTCCAGAAGCACGCGGTGGCTCTCCCTCTTCCCTCCTAGATAGAATACCATCTCGCAGGGGAGCTTGAACACCGGCGTCCCGTCATCGGTCTTCTGTGTCTGCCTCACCCTGAGGGTAGCTGCCGAAGTGGCGTCGTCCCAGCTGTATGCGACGTCGAACTCAGGATGGCCCGGCTTGTAGAAAGCCTGTTCGAAGAACTCCTCCAGCTGCATCCCGCTGGCCTTCTCCATGGCACGCCTGAGGTCGACGGTCTCTGCGGTGGAGGCCGCATGCGACTTCAGGTAGAGTGAGATACCGCGGAAGAACGCCCCGTCCCCTACTATGAACCTGAGCTCGTGGAGCCTAGATGCCCCCTTGGGGTAGAGGTGGCTGTCGAAAAGGTCGTCTGGCCAGACGTATTCCCTTTCCACTATGGGCCTCCTGTACTCCTTCTCGTCCTCCTCGAAGTAGTCCTGCGTCCTATGGTCGAGGTGCCAGATCATCTCGTCGGTCCCCCGGGTCTTCTCCAGGTAGAGCTCCTGGAAGTAGGAGGCGAAGCCTTCGTTCAGCCAGGCGTGGGGCCAGTCGGCGCAGGTGACATAGTCGCCGAACCACTGGTGGGCAAGCTCGTGCGAGACGAGGTCTACGGGCCTCTGGGTCACGTTGGCGTAGCTCACCGAGAAGTCCTCCTCGGAAGCGGCGTCGGGGAAGTAGTTGTCTGCCAGTGTCGTGGCGTTGAGGTTCTCCTCGCCTCCCGCGACGAAGTCCTGCACAGCAGACTGGTCGTATTTGAGGTAGGGGTACTTGACCCCGGTCAGGTCTTCGAACACCTCGATCATCCTCGGCGTCTCCCCGAAGTATCTGAGCGCGTCTTCCCTCTTGGACTCGGGGAAGTTGTAGTTCAGGGGTACTCCGCGCGCCTCCTGGCTGATCACCCCGAATCTCCCTGCGACGAAGGACGTCAGATAGCAGGAGTGGGGGACCTCCTCAAGCCAGTGGAACGTAGCCCTGTCCCCTTCGACCTTCGACGACAGCAGCTTCCCGTTCGATATCACTCTGAAGTCCTTAGGGACAGTCAGCACCAGCTCGCTGCTCGACTTGTCCCCCGGGTGGTCGTGGCAGGGGAACCAGTAGCGCGACTCTTCGGTCTCTGTGTGGGTCCAGGCCTGGACCTCCTTCTCAGGGTGCTCCTTGTCAGGGCCAGTGAAGTACACCCCGATCTTGGGGGACGCCGAGTACTCCACCCTTATCTCGCTCTTCTCCTCGCCGGCAGGGAGGGGCACCTCTAGAGTGGTCCCGTCGTACTCGTAGGCGACCTCTCTCCCGTCCACTCGGACCTCAGCCACCTCCATGCTGCAGGCATCCAGCCGGGCAGACCTCAGCCCCTCTTTGATGGGCTCTATCTGCAGGGTGCACGACCCCGAGATCCTCTTCTTCTCGAAGTCGACCGCGAGCTCTATTTTGGTGTGTGCGGTATGGAACTCAAGGGGCGGGGGGTAGTGCGGCCTCGACTCCGGCAGTTTGAAGGACCTGTGCGCCTCTGGTGACATGGGCTTTCCTCCTCAGCCACGTTTCAAAAGACTTTCGAGGAGCCCTGGCCCTTCGTTTGCGTGCCGTTTGCACCGGATATTCTGAAATAACCGGGAGCGCGGAGGCGGACTATGAGCGCTCTGTCGAGGGCGATTCAGGGTGCAATCATCTTCGCGACCCTCTTCGGCGTCCCATTCCTCTACGAGGTCCGCCCAGTGCTCCCGGCGGATATCTTCTACTCAGTGGCCTTGGGGGAAGTTCTATTCGTTGTCGACAGCGCCCTCACCTTCGTCCGGCCGAAGGGTTCCTACTACCTTGGGCTCGTCCTCGCAGCCGTCGCCTTCGTCGCCACCGTCTCGCAGCCCGCGCACTATCAGCTCGTGGCGAGCGGAGACCTGGCCGCGACTGCCACCTTGCTGGTCGGGCTCGCCACCGAGGTGCTGATCATCGTCCTCGTGGGCTGGTACGCTGTCTCAAGCGGGCGAGCCCGTGCGGGCTGACGGTGGAGCCGGCCCCCCTAGATGTATCCCCAGCTGATCAGCAGGTCGCTCTCGCGGGCCCATCGCTGGCCTATGTCGTTCCGATAGAACATGTTGGGGATCATCACGTTCTTCACGTTCTGATACGCCCTATCGATGGCGTCGGCCATCGTGGCCCCTGAGCCGGTGACGACCAGGGCGTAGCCCGAGTTCCCTGCGATGCGCCAGTCCCCTCCCTCCTGTTTCACCTCGCCTATGTGCACGCCGTCGAGGGCCTGGCGCCTGAAGAGGATGGTCGCCCCCTCTGAGTACTTCCTGAACGCCTTCTCGTCCTCGAAGGGCCAGGGGGGGATCGCGACGACGACGCCCACCTGGTACCCCTTCTTCGCCTTCAGCTGCGCCTCGTTGCCGTGGGCCAGGTCGTAGAGGAACTGGCCCCATTCGCTGGTAATCCCCTCCATCTGTATGCTGATCATCGGGTAGCCGAATCTCGGCGTCCACTCGAGGGGCCAGATCCCCTTCCCGTTCACTATGCAGTTGATGTCTATGTATCCTACGAACTTGCTGGCAGCCAACTTTTCCCTCGTCTTGGCCAGGGTGCGTTCGAAGATAGGGCTGTCCTTGGTCCAATAGCAGAAGTTGCCCATCTCCCCGGTGCTGGGGCCGAGCTCCCCTGGGAACAGCCTCTTGTGTTCGAAGTTCACGCAGACCGGCAACACGAAGTCTTTACCGTTGAAGAACGCCCCCACCGCTACCTCCACCCCTTCGGCGTACTTCTGGAGCTGGAACTCCTTGATCTTCTTGGACCACGTCGCCTTGTAGTGCTCCAGGACCTGGAGTATGTCCTTGCCGTCCGCCTCCTGGCCGATGAAGAGGAGTTCCTTCTCGCTCTGCGCCTTCCCGCTGGGTTTCAGGACGTACCTGTCAGGGTTCCTTCTAACGAACTCTGTCGCCTCGTCGAAGGAGATGAAGTTCCAGCTGGGGAGGACGTCCACCCCGACCGAGTTCAGCTCCGACTGGCCGAACTCCCTGTCCAGCTCGAGCTTGTCTGTGTAGGGGTTCCCTCCGACGACGAACTTCCCCTCGCTGCGGAGCTGCTCAGCCTTGGCTCCGGTCCCCACGTCGTCGAAGACGATGACATCTGCCCAGTCCTTGAGCGAGTCCCACTCATCCACCTTGTCGAAGAAACCCAGTCCGACGTCCTTCTCCCCCTGGCCGTGGCAGTACATCTTGACTTCGTGCCCCTCCTTCTTCAGCTGCCATGCAAGGTCCGCCGACAGGCTTTCTTCGGTAACGAAGAGAAACTTCATCAGGTAATGTTCCGAGTTTATTGCTCGTTAATATCTGTTGGCTGGTCCCCGGTTGGTTTCGGCCGGGCTAGGGCGGGAGGGCCCCCGGAAAGCGGACGCGGGAATGACTCGCGGGGATGAACCTCCTGTCCACGCAGCCGCTGTCGAAGCGTGGCCCATCAGTCGATGCAGAGAGCCGCCGGGACAGAGGGCTGCGCCATCGGAGCAGCCGGCGGCCCAACCAAGGCGAAGGTGCCGGAATAAACCGATGCGAACTTCCCAGCTTCTCGGCGATTCGCTTCCTAACCAGCCTACACGGCTCGGCGAGCCTGTGTAGACCGATGGAACGATGGGCCTAGCTGGCGCACCTGGGTGCTCGCAGGAGCACGGCCTTGCTCAAGACGGCCGAAGGCGCTGCGAGACGTCGGCCTGCGACAGACCAGTGATCTACCGCAGCCTGCCCGCGGTCTCTTCTCCGTGCTCAAAGGCTGTGGGATTGAGCGCCTACTTTGGGCGCGTCATCTTTTCGATGAGCACTCCCTGCTACTTGTCGAACACTTCTTCCGCCTCGCGAAATCAGCTGCGAGAGTCGGGTCCACGAAAGCCTGTTATCGCCGGTGGCCGTTCGGAGAAGCTCGTCTTCCCGACTCGAACGTGGCGGAGGAGTCTTCTCGTCCGCGTCTCTGACCGGCCCGGTGAACGGAGATATAGGGTGACACAAGCCACGGCCGTCCATGGCCGCAGCGGAGGACCCGGTGGATGACGCAGGGGGGCCGATCAACATGTGGGTCGCCGATCCATACTTCAGGACGGACGAAAGGATCATCGAGGCCTTCAACTACGCGGTGGCCAACGGCTGCACCCACTACTTCCCAGCCCCCGGGTTCGACGGGCACGTCTTACAGAAAGCAATCGCCCGATACTACCTGGAAGACTTGGCCGTCGAGGTCGACCCTCTGGGCGAAGTGTGCCCCACGCATGGCGCCCAGGAGGCGCTGTCGCTCGCGGTCCAGGCTGGCACCAGGCCAGGCGACGAGATAGTCGTCCCCGAACCCACCTACAGCGCCTTCATAGAGAAGTTGGAGACGTTCGGTGTGAGGCCGGTGTTCGTCCCCCTCGCAGAAGAGGAGCATTGGAGATTGGACGTCGACGCCGTGAAGTCCGCTATGTCGGAGAAGACCAAGATGATCTACATCTGCAACCCCAACAACCCGACAGGGACAACATGCAGCCGGGGAGAGCTCGACGCCGTCTCGGAGCTACTGAAGGAGCACGAACGAGTCTCGCTGCTGCTCGACGAGTGCTACGCGCGGATTCTCTACGACGGGTCCACCCACCACACTCTCCTTGGTGACAGGGGCCTCCTCGACCGCCTGTACGTCGTCGACAGCTTCTCAAAGACCTACGCCATGACCGGGTGGCGCCTCGGCTACCTGGTCACCGGGAAGAGGAACGCTGACAGGGTCAAACGCCTCTCGGAGGAATACAACGGCGGGGTCAGCTACGCTGTGCAGTACGCCGGGGCCGCGGCTCTGGCCCGGTGCTCCGAGTCTGTGCGGTCGATGGTGGCCGAGCTCGACAGGAGGAGGCTGGCCATGGTGGACGCCCTGGCCGAGGTGAAGGATGTCTCCTTCGAGACCCCCAGTGCCGGGTTCGAGGTCTTCGTCGATGTTTCTGCTTACTCTATGGATTCGGTTCGACTCGCGTCTGAGCTAGAGAAGATCGCGGGGGTCAAGACCATGCCGGGGGTCAAGTACGGACCAAGCGGGGAGGGGCACCTTCGGCTTGTGTTCTGCGCCGAGGACGTGCGGAGGGTCAGAGAGGGGGTCTCCAGGATAGACGGGTACCTGCAGGGGAACCGCGGTTGACTGGCTGTCGGGAGGGCCGCGTGCGAGATCAGCAGTCTCGCGGCATCAGAGTCTAATCTATAGAGGTGGGCAGGTTGTATAGACGTAGCGCGGGGGATCGGATTTAGTCGAGCGCCCCACATGCGGGGCATACGACTCGGGGACTTTGCTCGAAGAGCTGTGGCCCAGAGGACCTGCAGAGGTCCGGGAGCTTGGGCCTCTTCTAGCTGTGTGGCATTGTGTTTGGGACCCCCAGCTCAGGGCTCGCAGAGGTCAGGTCATGTACAAAAACGTACACGTTACCTTTGCTTATATCATGCCGTGGTCATAGGCATGGACTGGTTGCGTCAGCGTCGGTCAGGCGTAGGCAGAGTTGCAATCGCCGTCGCCGTCATTGTCATACTCGTGGTGGCTGGTGCCGCATACTACTTTGTAGCGTTCCCCCCAAGCCACACGAGCAGTTCGTCCTCAGTCACCAGCCCGATTACGTCGACTAGCTCGCCTTCTCCCGTCCAAGCCCCGAGCTCGATCACCGTCGACGAGATTCCAGCGCCCGTGAGCGTCGACCCGGCGTCCAGCTACGACGTCCCAGGAGGGGAGATAATGCAGAACGTGTACCAGGGGCTCGTCTTCTACAACGGCGAGAGCGGATCCAGCTTCGTGGGGGTGCTTGCAGCGAACTGGACCGCATCCTCGAGCGGATTGAACTATACGTTCAACCTTTGGCCCTTCGAGACGTTCAGCAACGGGACCCCTCTCAACGCGAGCACAATCTGGTACTCTTTCTATAGGACCATGATTCTGAACTTGGGCATCTCTTCGTACGTAAGCCAGGTTCTGGCCATCAACGGAGGCGCAGGCTTCACAGGGAACGTGACCTCGACGACCAAAGGCAATATTCGGCTCCCCTTCGGTGCCGAGCAGGCCCTCGCGGCTGCCGGGTACACCTTCTCTTCGAACCAGCTCACGGCGGACCAGCAGGCGGCGGTAGACCTGGCATCGATTCTTTCGCACTTCAACGCTGCGAACTCAACGATTCAGACGGTGATGTCCTATCCCCAGCAGGCGGTGTCTGTTTCAGGGCCGGAGCAGGTGAAGATCAACCTGGACTTCCCGTATGCTGACTTCCTGCAGGTGATCTCAGGAGGGCTCGGCGACGCCGTCGACCCAGCGTTCGTTGACGCGCACGGAGGAGTCCATATCGACACAGCGAACTCCTACACGACCAGCAATGCACTAGGGTCCGGCCCGTACATGCTCACCACCCCTCTGGGGGGTTCAAACGTGGTGCTGCAGGCAAACCCACACTACTGGGCCACCCAGGTTCAAGCGTCCCAGCGCAGCGTCTGGCTGACCCCGCCGTCGATAAAGACGGTAGTCATAGACTACCAGTCGAGCGAGGCGACTAGGGTGAGCGATATACAGTCCGGGATTGCCCAGATTTCCCAAGTGGAGATACCTGACCTGCACGAGGTAAGCAACTATCCAGGGATCACCATACACAACTGGGGGCCGACACCGACGATAGACTTCTTGGCCATCGACGCCTATCAGTACCCGTACAACATCACAGACGTTAGACTGGCGATAGAATACGGGGTCAACGCGACTCAGATCCAGCGCCAGGTCTATGCAGGGTACAGCCAGTCCTATGTGGGACCGCTTGACCCTGCGATGGCTTACTACAACTCCACGTTCCCAGGTTACACGTACAACCCCAACATGGCGATCAGCCTGCTGTCCCAGGCAGGGTTCAAGCTGACCCTCCAGAACGGGACTGTGGTCAACAGCGGAGGGAAGGCTCTGCCCTCCCTCAACCTGGTCTTCACAGCAGGGAGCGCGGCCGACCAGGAGGAGGCTACCGTGATCCAGTCGCAGCTCGCAAAGATCGGCGTTACCGTCACGCTCGCCCCCGAGGCTTTCACTACAATCATAGAAGACGAGCTCAACTCGCCGAGCTCGCCGAACTACCCCGCCTTCCAGATCGCCGCGAACTCTGTCGTGTTCGTAGGGCCGTCCGACCCCTCTGCGTACCTCGGGAACTGCCCCGCGAGGTGCCACCACGGCGATCCGGCATACTTCAACAACACACAGGTAGTGCAACTGATCAACGAGGCGATACACACCTCTAACCCGGTCCTGCTGCAGCAGTACTACAACAACATGACCAACATCTACAAACAGCAGGCTCAGTACGTCTGGCTGGACGACTTCACCGCGTACACCGTCGCTTCGTCGAGCCTTCAAGGGTTCGCTTGGAACGCGGCGCTGCTCGGTAACTTCTACGCCACTCTCACCTAGGAATAGGCGTTGGGGCTAGCCACCTACATAGCCCGGAGGGTCCTCTTTTCGTTCTTCGTGGTAATCGGCGAGCTCCTGATCATCTTCTATCTCACCAACATAGCCGCGCCCGACCCAGCCGTGATCTGGGCTGGCCCAGAGTCGACCAAGGCGCAGGTGGCCCTAGTGGCCCTCACCTACCACCTGAACAGCCCGTGGTACGTCCAGTTCTATTACTACATCATGAACGTCTTCACGGGGAACTGGGGGACCTCGCCGCTCTACCAGCAACCAGTGATCTCCCTCATCGAAGAGTACCTCCCGGTCACCTTGGAGCTCACGATAATCGCGTTCGTCGTCAAGATAGGGCTCGAAGTCATCCTGGGGGTGGTCTCCGCCATGCGCCCCAACGGGGTGGTAGACAACGTCATCAAAGTGACGTACACGACAGTAAGGAGCGCCCCCCCTTTCCTGGTGGCGCTGGGGTTCCTCCTCCTCTTCGCCTATGGTACGCACACCTTCCCCTCCTCGCAGCCTATCAACCCCATACTCGGCGCGACCGTCCCAAAGTTCCAGTTCTACAATCCGTTCGCGGGGAAGGTCACAGGCTTCTGGCTGATAGACAACATGCCGATGCTGAACTCCCTCCTCGTCGGAGACTGGGCGGCCTTCTCTTCCGCGGTGTCGCACGCCGTCCTCCCCATAGCCACCCTGATCCTCTTCGGGTTCGGGGGGATAGTGAGGTTGGTGAAGGTGTCCATGCTCGAGGTCCTCGACCAGGACTACGTCCGCACGGCCCGGGCCAAGGGGCTCAGAGAGAACGCCGTGATATTCAGGCACGCCCTCAGGAACTCCCTCCTCCCCGCCTTCACCCTGATGGGCCTGGTGTTCGCGGGTTTGGTGACCGGGAGCCTCGTCGTCGAGACCGTGTACAGCTACTACGGGCTCGGGTACTACGTAGCCCAGAGCCTCCTCACCTTCGACACCCCTTCCTTGATAGGGACCCTGATACTCATCACTGTCGTTATCATAATCAGCAACCTGGTGGTCGACGTAGGGTATGGCTTCCTTGACCCAAGGACGAGGGTGGGGTATTGAGCAAGAGCAGCGCCTCCGTAACTCTGGGGATAATCTTCGGGAACTGGGCCACCGTCGTAGGGGTGGGGATACTCGTCGCCTTCTTCGCCCTTTCAGTCCTGGCCGCGTGGCCTCCCACCTACCACCTCGTCGCCCGCTACCCTCCAGACTCCCTCAACTTCGGGGCAGCCAACGCATCCCCGTCTCTGGCCCACCTGTTCGGGACCGACAGGGAGGGGCGGGACATCTTCGCAAGGGTGGTCGCCGCCCTGCCCATCGACATAGCCATCCCTTTCGAAGTCGTGGGGGCAAGCGTGGCCATCGGGCTCGTCCTGGGGACCTTCGCAGGATACCTCGGCGGCTGGATCGAGGAGCTTGTGCTGAGGGTCGCCGACCTCTTCTTCGCCTTCCCCAACATAGTCCTGGCCCTCACGATAGCCGCTATACTGGGGTCGACTGAGGAGTCCCTCAGGGTGGTCTACAGCGAGCTCGCGCTGATAGTGGTCGGGTGGCCCTTCTACACGAGGCTGGCCCGGGCCCAGGTGATAACGATCAAGCAGATGCCATTCGTGCGCGCCGCCGAGGCGTCAGGGCTCGGGAAGTTCAGGATCGTGAGGACGCACGTGATACCTCACCTGGCGTCTGTCATAGCGGTCTACGCCACCCTCGACATGGGGACCACCCTCCTCCTCTACTCCATCTTCGCGTTCTTCGGACTCGGGGTGGCGCCTCCGACCCCGGAGCTCGGGAGGATGGTCTACGACGGGCTGAGCGCGCTCCCAGGGAACTGGTGGTGGTCTTTCTTCCCAGGGTTGGTGCTTATGATACTAGCGCTCGGGTTCTCGCTCGCCGGGGAAGGGCTCAGGGACGTCTTCGACCCTAGGCTAAGGGGACAGAGATGACTGACGCGCTGAAGGTCTCGGGGCTGTGGGTGGATTACAGAACGAAGTCGGCGTGGGCCAGCGCCGTCCGTGGGGTCGACCTCGCAGTCAGGGAAGGGGAGGTCGTAGGGGTGGTGGGGGAGAGCGGCTCCGGGAAGAGCAGCGTGGCCCTTGCCATCATGAAGCTCCTGCCCGCCAACGCGAGGGCGAGGGGGAGGGTCGAGGTCCTCGGCAAAGACATGGTGGGGCTTCCAAGCCGGGATGCCCATCTCTACAGGGGGTCAGGGGTGACGATGATATTCCAGGAGCCGATGACAAGCCTCAACCCTGTCATGCGTGTTTCCGAACAGCTCTCGGAGGCGGTCCTCTCCCGGGTTGAGCATTACAAGCTCGAGATGTTCCGCTCTGACTCCATCGCAGTCCCCGGGGGCCCTGACCCCAGGTTCTCCATGCCCCAGGCGAGGCCCGCCCCGCCCCCGAAGGAGGCGATACAGGCGCTCCGTCAGGTAAGGATAGGCGATCCTGAAAGGGCAGCAGCCAAGTACCCGCACGAACTCTCAGGGGGGGAGAGGCAGCGCGTGATGATAGCCATGTCGTTCCTCCTCCGGCCCAGGGTGCTCGTCGCCGACGAGCCGACTACGGCCCTCGACGTCACCACACAGGCGCAGGTCCTCTCACTGCTGCTTGGGCTCAGCAAGGATGAAGGGACTGCTATCGTCTTCGTGTCCCACGACATATTGGTCGTGGGGCAGGTGGCGCAGAGGGTCGCCGTGATGTACGCCGGGGAGATAGTCGAGTTCGGGCCGACCGAGGCGGTGCTCAAGAACCCCCTCCACCCCTACACGAAGGGGCTCATCGGCTCCATACCAAGCGGCTTCAAAGGGGGGAAGCGGATAGAACAGATACCAGGAGCTCCGCCCGACATCATGAGGCTCCCGTCGGGGTGCAAGTTCAACCCGCGCTGCAAGTTCGCGATGGACAGGTGCAGGGCCGAAGAGACGGCGCTCAAGGAGCTGGAGGACGACCACTTTGTCGCGTGCCACCTCTACTGAAGACGTGTTGAGCGCAGAAGCGCTCAGCGTCACCTACAAGGTCAGGTCAGGGTTCCTCGGGAGCGTCCACAGGGAGATCAAGCCTGTCGACGGGGTCGACCTCTCGGTCAGAGCGGGGGAGGTCCTGACAGTGATAGGGGAGTCTGGGAGCGGCAAGTCGACTCTGGGGTTCGCCCTCCTCCGTCTCGTGAAGCCGAGCGCGGGGAGGGTCTTCTTCTCAGGGAAGGACATCGGCAGGCTGAAGGCCTCCGAGCTGCGGGCGCTCCGCAGGCACATGCAGATAGTCTTCCAGGACCCTTACTCCAGCCTTGACCCGCGCCTCCACGTGAAGGACATCGTGTCTGAGCCCCTGATAGGGTCGGGGATGAAAGACCAGAGCGAGATCGAGGCCAGGACCGCGCGCGCCGTATCCTTGGTCGGGCTCGGCCCGTCGGCGATGTCGAAGTACGTCCACGAGTTCTCGGGGGGGCAGAGGCAGCGCATAGGGATAGCCAGGGCCATAGTGGGGGACCCGAAGTTCGTGGTCCTCGACGAGCCGACCTCCAACCTGGACGTCTCGATACAGGCTCAGATCCTGAACCTCCTCCTGGACCTCCAGTCGGGGTCGGGGGCGTCGTATCTCTTCATCAGCCACAATATGGCGGTCGCGCAGTACCTCTCCGACCGCATCGCCGTGATGTACGCCGGGGAGATAGTCGAACGCGGAACAGCGAAGGACGTGATCGGGGAGCCGATGCACCCCTACACCAAGGACCTGCTGAGCTGCGTCCCCACTATGGACATATCGAAGAAGGTCACCGATGTTAAGATCTCGGGGGACCCGCCGAGCTTCACCGACCTTCCCAGCGGGTGCAGATACAGCAACAGGTGCAAGTACGCCTTCGACCTCTGCAGGGAGAAGAGGCCCGCCCTGGCGTCGGCCGGAGGGAGGGAGGTCGCCTGCTTCCTGTACCACAAGGAAGAGAAGGACCCCGGCGCGTCTGTCCGCTAGGCTAGCGCTAAGTTGGACGCCAGAAGGACTATCAGCACAAGGTAGCCGACCGCGAGCCAGGCGGCGCTCGCGACCCTATCATAGCGCCTCGACCTGTAGATGTACGACATCATGGCGAAGGCAAGCAGATCGACGCTGAGGTAGAGCGCGAAGGTGTCCGTCGCAGCCTGTGTGAGTGGGTTGAGCAGCCAGAGCACCACAAGGGATGTCACTTGCAGGGCGATTAGGAAGACGACCTGAACCGTCATCAGGGTGGCTCCTATCCTCAACTCAATCCCTCCACCCTGTTTCGAGGACCTTGACCCGCCGTCTGATGCTCCCGGTCCTGAGGTCGAGCCTGTAGGTCAGGAACACGCTCCCCAGCAGGTCGAGGGCCAGGAGCACGGCGGCTGCTGCTATCACAGCCAGGCCGCCTGGCGAAGGCCCGCCCAGGATGACCCCGGCGGCGCCGCTGACCAGAGTCCCCAGAGATAGCGCCCCCAACGCAACCAGGCCGGTGAACGCGAGCCCGGTCTTCAGCTCAGAGGAAGGTACCTCCCTCGAGGGGACCAGCGCGAGCCTCCCCTTGGCCCGAGAGTACATCGCCCTGTAGACCAGGGCCGACCCGACCGCCACCAGGAGGGCCGTCCCCCCGACCACGAGCGCGGCCTGTTCTACGGGTATTATCTTCCCCGGGGTCACCATCCCCCAGTACGAGAGGATGACGACCTCTGACACGAATATGACCCCGAGCGTCGTGTAGACCGGCCTCTTGGACGCTTCCCTCGCCTTGCCACGGTCTATGAACGGGAGGATGACCAGGAGCACGAATATGACTGACACGACCGTCAGCGCCATGGCCAGCCCGGTGGAGCCTTCGAAGACCCTGATCTTGAGGACCTGATAGATCCAGAGGAAGTACCAGTCGGGCTGGGGTATGTACTGGGCCGCGGCCGCGGGGGAGTACTGGGGCGGAAGGTTGAGCGGGAACAGCGCTGAGACGAGGAGCATCCCCGCCCCGAAGAGGAGGGAAAGCTCGAAGAGATACATGGTGACGTCCGGGAAGATAGGCGTCAGCTTAGGCTTCGCCTCTGCGGGGGCGCCCCCGGTGGGCTCGGCGACGCCGTGGGCTTCCAGCATGTACATCTTCGCTGCCAACAGTATCAGGAGGGCCGCAGGGAGGAGCATGACGTGGAGGTCGAAGAACCTCAGGAGCTCCGCCGACTCCCCTCCGTTGCCGACTATCAGGAACGTCAGGAGAGACGAGATGGGCTGGGGGAGGGCGCTCACCATCCCCACGCCGACATCGGTGGCAGACTTCGAGACGACGGTCCAGGGCAGCAGGTACCCTGTGAACCCGAACCCCAGCGTCACGAACCCCATCAGCATCCCTATGACCCACATGGCTTCCCTCGGTTTCTTGTGGACTGACACAAAGTAGCCTCTCATCATGTGCATGAACGCGAGGATAATCATGGCGTATGCCGTGTAGAGGTGGATGGTCTCGAGGAACCTGCCGTTGTAGACGCTCTGGAAGATGTACTGGGTGGAGGAGTAGGCCTGGGTCGGGCTCGGGATGTAATAGAGCATCATGATGGCCCCTGTCACCCCCTGGATGACGAAAGCCACCACCGTCAGGGCGCCAAGCCAGTAGAAGGGGTTCATGGCGTAGCGGGGGACCGGGCGGAGGAGAGGATAGCTCAGGCCGAACCGCGAGTCGAACCAGCCCGCCAGCCGCTGGAACAGACCGGACTTCTCTGCCACTTCATCCACCACTCTAGGTCGAGCTCACCAGGGTTCCGCCCTGGAGGTCGTCTGTCACGTCGGTGGACCCTGTGTCATGGCCGAAGATGGTGGGCGGTCCCATCCCCACGGCGTAGATGTCTCCTGACGAGTCGGCCTCAAGCTGGACCTGAGGGACCGGCCTCGGTGCGGGTCCCCCGATCACCTTCGCCGCCTCGAGCAGGTCGTAGACGCTCCCATGGCACGGGCAGTAACCCACAGGAGCGGGCGCGACGAAGGACGTGTTCACGGTGGGTGACTTTCCTTCGGGGACGAACCCCCAGATGCAACCGAGATGCTGGCAGATCTGGCTGAAGGCGACGATGTCGCCGTCCGGCCCCACGCCGCCCTCGGCCTTCTGGCCGAGCTTCACCAGTATGTTCGGTTCGTTGTTGAGCGGGTAGGCGAAAATCACCGCGACCCCGGTGGAGAGTTCAGATACGCTCGAGACCTTCACCCGAGGGAAACTTGTAGGCGTCCCGGACGCGGCGGGGACGGCGGGGATTACAACAGACTTCATCACCGAGGCTATCCCAGCCACCGCGAGGGCGCCTGAAATCGCGGCCGCCATCTTGAGGAACTCCCGCCTCGACCTATCGGCCTCTCCGCCTCCGACGGAGTCGTCACGCTTCTCAGCGGTCACTTGCTCCAGACCACCGCTCCCAGAGTCGCCGTCGCCAGTATTTCAGCTCGCCACCAGCGAACCTGTCATCCAACCGGAGGTTGACATCGCGCCCAGCGTTCCGTCGGGGCCGAAGCCGCAGCGGGTCTCGCAGAACCAGAAGTAGGACCCCGCCTGGCCCACCTTGAAGTAGGCGACTACCGTCGAGCTCAACGGCACAGGGATGTTGAGGTTGAGCGCCGGCACGGTGAACGTGTGGGCGACCTCGGAGAGCGGGACTGAAGTGAGGTTCTCACCCCCCTTCAGCACTATCCCAGATGGGCCCTGGCTGGCGTTGACGTTGTCGTTGGAGGTCACGTAGATGCTGTTTCCGGTTGTCCCAGACACCACGTTGTCGTTGGGCAAGACGAGCGATGCGTTGCCGTCGTCATAGCAGATTATCACCAGCTTGATCAGACGATCCGCCGGGAGGGAGATGTTCGCAGAGGACTCCAGTCCGTTGGGGCCCAGCACGAAGAAGGCGGGTTGGTCCTGGACCGTGGAGTTGTACATGTTGTTAGTGGTGATGACAAGCGTCACGACATAGGGGGTGGCCGACGTGGAGTTTGTCCCGGTCGTCACCGTCGTGGTGGCCGCGGCCTTCTGCCCCGCCCCTCCGACCGCAAGGGCCGCACCAAAGCCTGAGATGACGAGGGCTACCGCAAGCACAGCAACAGTGAGCCCTCCGATCAGGGTAGTCCGGGTGCTCAAGTATCGAAACTAGTCTTACTTGGCGATATAAGGCATCGGGTCGATTCTCAGTATTGAAAACCGCCCTATCCTGATATCCACTCAACCCTGAACGTCCGCCGTTGAGCGAGAACGGAAGGGCTCAGTGCTCTGCAGAACAAGGCCGCCGCCGAGCGGTTCGCGTACGAGAAGCCCTTCTGGCTCGCTGCGCTCTTTCAAAGAGTAGACCTCATCCGGACAGCTCTACTTCACTGCGAACCCGACGAGGTGCTTCGATTCTGGGGGTGGCCCACAGGGCATGAAGTCACCGGCACCTCACAGTCGCAGCGCGCCAGTCCAAATGTCCGATTGAGATTGGTGGCGGTTCCAACTGATGGCAGCCAGTCCCAGACAATCGGGGTCGTTTCAATCCTTGCGACCCCTCCAAGTGAAGAGCGTTATTCTCCAAGACACGAGATTACTCCATAGGACTCGGTCAGGCAACCTAAGCGGGCCCGGTGGTTTCCGGACCGGTATCCGTGCGAGTCACCCTCCCACGTCGGAGGGACTCCGTCAGTCGGGCCCATTTGCCTACCCGTGACCAGGGGCTTAAGCCTGAAAGCGCAAAGGCGTCCGCTTGCTTTGACTAGACGAGGGTGACTCCGGGTAGCCCTTCGAGATCCTCATCACTGGTGTACAACACGGCCGAATTCTGACGGGCAGCGGCATAGACCAGCGCGTCCGCCATGTGTAGGCCGTGCTCGAGGCTGTAATCGGCCGCCTCCAAGGACAATCTCTGGTCTGCGACCACGACCTTGGTTTGGCTGAGGGCCGCAACGGCCTCGAGCGCCTTCTCTTCCCCTCTGATTCCCTTCACCTTCTTGTAGACCTCGTAGAGCACCACCACCGAGGTAACCAGATCCTCGGGCTTCTCGGCGTCAATGAGCCGGTTGTAAGCCGGGGCCTTCGGACCGCTTGTGAACCTCTCAATCCAACCGTAGCTGTCCACGCTGATCAAGCCCTATCAGTCTCGTCTCTGAGTCCCTTGACATCCAGCCCTGGGACCATCCCCTTTGTCTTGCTCAGGGGACGCACGGGCACGTACTGCAAGATTCCATGCTTTGCTATGGCCACCATCTTATCGCCCGGTTTGATGTGGGCCTCTTCCCGCAACCTCTCGGGGATGACTACTTGATACTTCCGCGAAACTTTCACTGTTTCCATCGTTCGTCTGCCCGTTGAACTGATTGGCTATCGATATAAGCTCTTCCTCAAAAAGACCAATTCGCCTCAAGAGCTTGCCGAAACTGACGGAGAGCGCCTATTGGACGAAGTGGGGTCCGGACCCATTATGGGTTCTAATCTGAATGGCGGGGAGGCACGCAACGTCGTGTTCCCCTGGACCGTCGTAGGCTACTGCTTGGCTTCGAGTTCGCGCATTCTCTCTTCGATGACCGCGACCCGTTGAGTCACATCCATTCGCTTGTCCAAGCCGTCAATCTTGGCCTCGAGTCGCTTGTCCAGAGACTCCATCTTCTCGTCTAGTCGTCCTATTTCGGAATGAACGGCTCTGAATTCTCCTTCCACTTTGCTCTCGAACCCTCCAACCTTCGCATCGAGCGCCTTGATTTCACCCTTCAACTCACTCACCTGAGGAAGGAGCACCCGCTCGAGCCAGGTGGGGACTCTCGTGGCCATCACGGATAACAGGGCTGGCCTGCTATTTAACGACCCTTAGGTACGGCGTGCTCCAAGGTGATGTTTGGCGAAGCTGCACGCGCCCCGGTGCGGCGCGGCAGATCTACCTCAGCTCCGCTGTCTCGACAAGGTACGGGTGGGACTCCGTCCGGGTCCCGCGAGCAACCGCAGCTTGTCTGACCCCCAGCTGCGGTAGGCAGACCACTGCGAGCCAGTCGGAAACCGGGCGGCTATATCTGTTGACAGCTTTGCAATTCTCGCTCCCCTCGATGATCACAATATGTCAGAGCCCAAGGTCTCCAAGTACTGCCGGTCGATCGGAGACCCAGCTTCGAGGTTGCCGAGCCATCGCTTGGCATCCGGGTCCTCCAGCAGATACCAATACGTTACAACGACCACCAAGAGTTTCCTAGAAGGCTCACGCGGGTTAAAGGGATTCGGTTAAATCTTAGACGGGCCCGGTGGTTTCCGGACCAATATCCATACGAAACCCTCTCCCACGTCGGAGAGGACACCATTAATCCAGGACAATGTCCCTCGAGGTACTTAAGCCCCAGCCTTGAGCTCCCCGAGGAAGCGCCCCAGGCCCGACTCCTCGACCGAGAAGGCGGAGCGGGTTCTAGGGAATGTCTTCACCTCCAGGTTCTCCCACTTGACCCCGTATTGATTAGAAATGGCTTCGGTTGTGACCACCGCCTACTTGGGGAGGGCGGCGAAGAGGGCTTCTACCCTGGCGGGCTCGGTGGAGAGGAGGGAGCGCCTCTTCGACATGAGGTGCTTAACGAGGGCACTCCCGTGGGTCCGGACTTCTCGGGGCGGTTCCGTCCACTATCTTGATCATGAAGAGCAACGGGCACTCGGCAGCCTCTTGGACAGTTGACCGTTAACAGTGGTATGACCATCTATTGAAAGGGCAGAAAAAGAGATAGGAGATAGGCTTCACTGCCATTCACCAACTTGCACATAATGTTGGACTGCCCAGGCGCGATGAAACCTATGCGCGATCACTGGACCCGACGACCTCTCCGGTGGTCCAGACCTTGACTTTGCCCTGACGTTTCAAGTGCCTGTCATCACTCCATATTCCGTCGCAGCGCAAGGCAAGAGCCGCTGCCACAAATGGGATGTCGTCTTCGTCCACCTTCTTCATGGCCTTCTCGGCTTCTTCCCACTTCGAAAGCACTTGATCCTCTTCGACAAATCGAATCCGCCCAAGTAGGGTATTCATAACCGACTCGATTTCGCTCCTTGAGAGTCCCGATTTCTCTTCCACTTCGTCCAGGTGTTCTCTGGCTTCATCGATAAGATGGGTTGGGACGAGAAACTCATGGTTCGAGCCGACGATGATCCCCCTGACAGCGGAGTTCTTGATTAGAGCTTTGAGGAATACGTTCGTGTCGAGCACGAACCTCAATCGCGTCTTCGTCCCATCTTCTTGCTGTATCGGGATGCCAGAGCCGCGTTCACCTTGCGCCCCACTTCCAGGGCATCCTTCTCCGTTAGTCTGCTCCTCTTTGTCACTTCGTCCATGAGCTCAAGCTTGCTCGCATATTCCCACATGGCCTGCCTTGCCACTTCGCTCCATTTTATCTCGGGATGGCTTTTCATGATCCTTCGGAGCTCTTCCGGAACTGCCAGAGTTACGTTTGCCATGTCCTTCTCCCGTATTTGCGTTATGTGAATCCACATATTATTAAACGAGCTGGCTTCGAGCACAACCCTCCCGTACCAACCATGCCCAACGCAGGTTGAGGTGTTCCAGCAAGGCGAAGAAGGTCCGGGCGGGAGACTCGGTAAGGAGGTGCCACCCTATCGACGAGCCATCGCGGTTAGCTCGAAAAAGGCGCAGATGTCCGAATAGAGCTCATCCTGAGCTATTTCAACGCGGGCCCGGTGGGATTCGAACCCACGGTCTCTGAGCTTTCGCACTTCAGCTTCGGAGGCTGACGCCCTGTCCGTGCTGGGCTACGGGCCCGGGGAACCCACCAATTGACCACGAGTTAAGCGCACTCCCTCCGGCTTACTTCCCTGACTCGGCTGTCGTCCCTGGAGGGGGCCTGTACCTCCTGAAGAACCACCAGTAGAGGCCGAGGTTGACCCCCAGCACGACCGCGTACAGCGCGAACGGATAGTCGATGGCCATTGGGTCTGCGTCTACCGCCGCGAACTCGAACCCAGAGAAGTAGGTCCCGCCTGACGACGCGACCAGCCTCGTCGTCTGGTTGATGCCGAAGGCTGTCCCTCTCTCGCTTTCAGAGACCATGTCCATCATCGCGGCCTGCTGGACTGGGAGGGCCATCACCCTGGTGGCCGGGAGGAGGAAATAGATGAACAGGGAGACTGGGAAGAGTCGTACAAGCGGCATAACGACAGAAAGCGCCACCGAAAACCCACGGGTGGCGATCATCCCACGGAGGAATCCGAGCTTCCTCTCTATCCTCGGTGCGAGGAGGAGCGCGAAGGAAGCTATGAGCCCAGACGTCGCGGCGTACACGTTCATCTGTTGCCTGGTCACGGAGTAGAGCAAGATGAAGAAAGGGATGAGGAATGGGGTGATCAGGCCCTGGCTCAGCCCGTTCAGCATCCCGGTGAGGCTGAACTTGCCTATGGCGGCCCCGGACTTCAATGTGAAGCGGCGCCTGGCAGACTTCTCCATCCTCACGAGCGGGGTGATGAGCACCGAGGCCGCGCCGAGGACGGCGGCGACAGCGAACACCTCCTGTATCCCTCCGAACCCTCCGAGATAGGCGCCGCCGGCGGCGGCCACGCCTGATATGAACGACAGGAGCGAGTAGTACCTGGTCCTGTCTTTCCTCGAGGTGAGCTCTGTGGTAAGGACTGACTGTATGGGCTGGGCCGCCCCACCCACCCCTCCGCCGGAGAGGGAACCCGTGGCGGAGATTCCGCCGACGACGGCCGCGATGAAGAGCGAGGGGACGCTCGTGCTCGCCACCACCAAGAATGCGGAGAGGGGGAGCAGGGCCAGGGCGACCACGAAGGTGACTCTCCTCCCCACCAGGTCCGCGGCTATTCCAATCCCGAGCCCTAGGAGGGCGGTCGCGACGGTCGCAGAGGCATACATCACGCCAAGGAGGACCGCTCCCAGGTGGAGCTCCGTGAGCACGAGGAAAGGGAAGGCGACGTTGATCATCCCAGCCGAGACGCTCCTGAAGACCCGCAGGGCAGCGAGGTAGGTGAGGGAGCGCGTGTCCGTCGCCCTTCCGTCCCCCTGGTCCTTGCCCGTGCTCAACCTTGTAGGGCCCCCGCCCGAGCTGCTCGCTATAAAGCGGGGCGTTCGCCTGTTTTAAGAAGAAGATTTGGGGGGCCGCAACTCGACGGTGCGTAGCACGTTCGAGAGGTACATACGTCTGGTCGCCTTGGTGAAGAGGCACTGGCAGATAGCGACGGTGATGGTCGTCTGCGTCACGGCGCTCACAGGGTTCAGGGTGCTGGTGCCTTTCCTCACGGGCGCAGCCATAAACGACATAGTAGGGAGGTCCCCTGTCTCGTCCGTAGCCTCGCTCGCGGTGGAGATAGTGGTGGTGAGCGCCGCCGCCGCAGCCTTCAGCTTCGGGCTCAGCTACGGTGGGCAGGCCCTGGGGCAGAAGCTAATCTACGACATCCGGAACACCATCTTCACTTCCATCCAATCGCAGTCTTTCAGCTTCTACGACCGAAACGAGACCGGCCAGCTGATGTCGAGGGCTACTGGAGACGTGGAGGCGGTCCGCAGGTTCGTCTCCTTCGGCCTCGGGCAGCTCCTCTCGAACGCTTTCCTCGTAGGAGGGGTGATCGTCTCCCTGTTCTATCTCAACTTCTTCCTGGCCGCCATCGTATCCGTCGTCTTCCCGCTCATCCTCTTCCTCAGCTGGAGGTTCAGCAACACCCAGGGCCCGTTCTGGCGGCTCACCAGGAGGAACTACGGCTCGATGAACTCTGTCCTCCAACAGAACGTCACGGGGGCGCGGATCGTGAGGTCCTTCACAGCGGAGGACGGCGAGGTTGCCCGCTTCGCGGCCACAAACCAGGCATACAGGGACGGCATCGTGGGCTCCTCCGCGATCAGGGCCGTCTACGTCCCACTCTTGAGCCTCGTCATCAGCCTGGACCTCGCGGCGCTGTACTACCTGGGCGGCGGGCGGGTCATCGCAGGGACGATGACGATAGGGGAACTCGTAGCGGCCGCGAACCTCCTCGCGCTCCTCTCGGGGCCAAGCAGGTTCCTGGGGCAGCTCATCCTAATCGGGCAGAACGGCATGGCCGGTTTCGACAGGATACTCGAGATAGTCGACGCGAAGTCGGAGGTGAAGGAAAAGCCGGAAGCTGTGCACCTCGGCGAGGTGAATGGAGAGATACGCTTCGAGAACGTCAAGTTCGGATACCGCGCCGGTCGTGAGGTGCTGAAGGGGGTCAGCCTCGTCATCCCGCCGGGCCAGGTGGTCGCCTTCGTGGGGCTCTCCGGCTCTGGGAAGACCACTATGGCGAACCTCATCCCGAGGTTCTACGACGTCACCGAAGGGGCGGTGATGATAGACGGGAAAGATGTCAGGGACCTTGCCCTGAAGTCTCTCAGGGGGTCGGTGGGGCTCGTGAGCCAGGACATCTTTCTCTTTTCGGCCACGATCAGGGAGAACGTCAGCTACGGGAGGACCGACGCCACCCTGGAAGACATAGAGAGGGTCTGCAGGCTCGCCCGCGCGGACGAGTTCATCGACAGGTTCCCGGAAAGATACGAGACCCGGGTCGGGGAGAGGGGCGTCACGCTCTCGGGGGGGCAGAAGCAGAGGATCGCGATCGCCAGGACTCTCTTGACCGACCCGAGGATCCTAATCCTGGACGACTCTCTCTCCAGCGTCGACGCGGGGACCGAGTACGCCATCGCCGACGCGCTGAAAGAGGTGGTCCGGCAGAGGACCACCATCATCATAACGCAGAGGCTCTCGACCCTCAGGCTGGCCCAGCGGATAGTGGTGTTCGACGGGGGGAGGGTGGTGGAGGACGGGGTCCACGAGGAGTTGTTGGCGCGCAACGGCACCTACGCCAAGCTGTACCGTTCGCAATACGCGCCACAGGAGGTCCGGACCTCGGAGGCAGACGACTGATGGCGGCGCGCGGGATGTACATCAGCGACGAAGACCCCGACGCGAGGAAGGACAGGAAGTACAGCGACAGCTACCTCATCCGAAGGTTGGTTGGCTACGTAATGGGCTACAGGCGGGACCTCGCCATAACTATGGCGGGCCTGCTCTCAATCTCAGCCGTAGGGATCGTAGGCCCGGTCCTGCTCGGGTACGCGGTCGACGACATGCTCTCGAGAAAGTACGGGGGCGTAGCCATCCTCGCCGGCTCCTACGCTCTGCTCTACCTCGTCAATTACTTGGCGGACAACAGGAGGACCTACGCAATGCAGGTGGTCGGCCAGAACTCCCTCAGGGACATCAGGAGGGACGCATTCGACCACCTCCAGCGCCTCTCCCCGTCGTACTTTTCCTCCAAGGAGACAGGGAGGATAATGTCCTACATAATGAACGACGTGGACGCCGTGGAGGACTTCGTCACCTTCCAGCTCCCACAGGTCCTGTCGGGGTTCCTGACCATCGCGTCAATCGTTGTCATAATGCTCTTCTTCAACGTCGACCTCAGCCTCGTCTCTTTCGTGGTGATCCCGGCGCTCGTCTTCACCACCTACGTCTTCCAGGGGCGGATCTCCAGGAGCTTCGTAGAGACCAGGAAGAAGATCGCAGCGGTCACGGCGAAGCTGCAGGAAGGGATAAGCGGGGTGAGGGTGACGCAGGCCTTCGTAAGCGAGGAGCGGGTCTCAGAAAACTTCGACGCGGTGAACAACGAGAACATGCTCGCCAACCTGAAGGCGAACAGGTACACGTCGGCCTTCAACTCCATCGTCCAGGTGATCGAGTCGGTGGGCCTGGCCCTCGTCATCTGGTACGGAGCCACCGAAGTCCTTGCAGGCCGTCTCCTCGTCGGGACCCTCGTGACCTTCATGCTCTACGTGAACGCATTCTTCAACCCGATCATCCAACTCACCACCTTCTACAACTCGTTCCAGTCGGCGATCGCCGGGCTCGACAGGGTGACCCAGCTCGTCAACACCGAGGTGGAGGTAAAGGAGCCAGCTGACCCTGAGGCCATAGACCCGCATGCGGACTGGGGGGTCGAGCTGAGGGGGGTCACTTTCGGCTACACGCCGGGGGTGACCGTACTCAAGGACGTCAGCCTGAAGGTGGCCCCGAGGGAGGTCGTCGCGATCGTCGGTCCGACGGGGGCGGGGAAGTCGAGCATAGTCGGCCTCGTCCAGAGGTTCTACGACCCGCAGCGAGGAACGGTCCTGGTCGGAGGGGTCGACCTCAGGAGCCTAAGGTTCAAGGACTTCCGTGGGCGGATGAGCGTGGTCCCACAGGACCCTGTCTTATTCTCCGCCAGCATCGCGGACAACATCAGGTACGGCACCCCCGACGCCACCATCGAAGATGTGAAAAGGGTCTCCAGGGCGCTTGGAGTGGACGAGTTCGTATCTTCCCTCCCAGAAGGATACGACACCTTAGTCTCCGAAGGGGCCACCAACTTGTCCATGGGGCAGAAGCAGCTGATCTGCTTCGCCAGGGCCCTCCTGAGGGACCCTAAGGTGCTCATCCTCGATGAGGCCACTTCAGGGCTGGACCCGTTCACAGAGCTGATGGTCCAGCGCTCCCTGGCCCCTATGATATCAGGGCGGACCACCATCATAGTAGCTCACAGGCTGTCGACCATACGTCTCGCAGACAGGATAGTGGTCCTCGACCATGGAGAGATCGTGGAAGAGGGGACATTCAGGAGCCTGACGTCGAACCCGGGCGGAGTCTTCGCGAGGATGTACGCTCTCCAGTCGAAGCAGGACTAGGACGGCGCCTGAGCGGGGCCCATGAAGCTCGAGATACACTTATCCTGACGGCGGGCGGAAGCGCGCGCATTGAAGTTCCTCGATTTCCAAGCAGAGGTAGAGGAGGTCCTGGCCGCCTCATGCCGCGACCTGGGTTACAAGGACGCAGGGATCGACGTCTCGTCCCCCCCAAGCGAGGCCTATGGCGACCTAGCGAGCGCCGTCCCGATCCGAATCGCAAGGGAGCACGGGAAGAAGCCTGCCGACGTCGCCATAGAGCTCGCGTCCAAGGGGATGGACCACGCAAGGAAGTCGAGATACATAGGCGCGGTCACCCCGCACAGAGGAGGGTATCTCAACTTCGGTATAAACCATCCACGCTTCATCTCCGAGTCTATCTCGGCGATAGCCTCCGGGGACCTGGGTAGAGTGAGGGAGAAGGGGGAGGTCGTAGCCATAGAACACACCAACGTCAACCCCAACAAGGCGCTGCACATAGGCCACGCCCGGAACCTCGTCCTGGGGGACTCCCTCGTGCGTGTGATGCGCTACATGGGGCACCAGGTCCAGGCGTTAAACTATGTCGACGACTCGGGTGCCCAGGTGGCTGACATCATCGTAGGGTTCAGGTTCCTGGGGCTCTCCGACGAGGCGCCACCTGGGACCAAGTTCGACGCATACTGCGGGGACAACGTCTACACCAGGGTGACCAGGGAGTATGAGACCGACCCCTCTCTGAGGCAGAAACAGTCTCTGGTGTTGAAGGAGATCGAGGACGGGACCGGGGAGGTGGCGTCCTACACCAGAAGCATCGTGAGGAAGATACTCGCAGCGCAGCTGTCTACATGCTGGAGGCTCGGAGCCTCCTATGACCTCCTGAACTGGGAGTCCCAGATAGTCCACGCGGGGATGTGGGAGAAGATCTTCGAGTCGCTGAAGAAGATGGGCTACGTGAAATTCCAGACCGAGGGGGAAAACAGGGGGACCTGGGTGATCCCGGACCCAGAGACAGGCGAAGAGAAGGTCGTTGTCAGGTCGGACGGGACCGCGGTCTACGTAGCCAAGGACATACCGTATGCCGCCTGGAAGATAGGGCTGATCGGCGACCCGTTCGGCTACGAGGTCTACCCTCTGGACCAGCCGGGGGGGACGATTTACTCCACCACCCTGGACGGGAGGAAGGGGCCTGTCCGCTTCGGGGGCGCCCGGCTGGCGATATCTGTCATCGACACCAGGCAGAGCTATCTCCAAAACATCGTTTCCAAGGTGCTCGACGAGTTCCGGGAGGGGTCTTCGAAGCGCTACCTCCACAGGAGCTACGAGGTGGTGTCGCTCTCGAAGAGGACCGCAGCCCAGTTGGGCTTCTCCATCGAGGGGGACTTCGCCCACATGTCAGGGAGGAAGGGCATCTACGTCAACGTCGACACCGTCCTCGACAGGCTCAAGGACAAGGCCAGGGCCGAGACGCGACGGAGGAACCCCTCAGAAAGTGACGACTGGGTCGCCGACGTCGCGGAGGCCGTGTCCGTGTCCGCGCTGAGGTACGAGCTCCTGAAGCAGGACCCTGACAAGATGATAGTGTTCGACATGGACGAAGCGCTGCAGTTCCAGGGCGACACCGGGCCCTATCTTCTCTACACCTACGCCAGGGCTAGGCGGATCCTAGACAAGTCCGGAGGGAGCCCACGTGTGGACGTAGCCTCGGCCGCGAAGCTGAGCAGGCCGCAGGAGCTCAGGCTGGCGAAGAAGATGTCCATGCTAGACCTCAGCGCCGAGGCAGCCGAAGAGTTCCTCTCGCCTAAGGAGGTCGCGCGGTTCGCCCACGACCTTGCCGTGGCTTTCAACGACTTCTACGAGAGCGTCCCTGTGAACAAGGAAGCGGACGCTGAGCTCAGAGACGCGCGGCTGGCGCTGGTCGACGCTGCGAGCAGGGTCCTGGCGGAGTCGATGCGGCTGATAGGTGTACCTGTGAAGGACAGGATATGAAAGGACGGTTCAGGCTGGCGTCGTTCGACATGGACGGCACCGTCCTGGAGGGTAGCAGCAGCTGGGTAGCCATCCACAGGGCCTTCGGGACGGAACAGCTCGGTGAGGCATCATTGAAGCTCTACACCGAGGGAGAGATAGATTACACGGAGTTCATGCGGCGGGACATTGGGTCCTGGCCAAGGGGCGTCACCAGGGGCCAGATCGAAGAGATCCTTTCGCACTACAAGATCCGCGAAGAGGCGCCGAGGGTGATGGAGGGGCTGAGGGCGTTGGGTATGAAGACGGCCCTGGTGACATCGGGGATAGACACCCTCGCTAGGGACGTGGCCAGAGACCTGCAGATGGACTATCTCATAGCCAACGGGCTCCGCTTCAGCCAAGGAGGGGTCCTCCTCCCCACCGGGGTGGGACGAGTGGACCCTACAAGGAAAGACCGAGCGTACCTGAAGCTCCTGGAGGAGGTGGGGGTACGGGCCAGTGAGACAATCGCCGTGGGCGACACCTCCTACGACCTCGCCTTCCTGAAGTCAGCCGGGATGGGGTTCATGCTCGCCCATACAACCCGGGTCCCTGACCCAGAAATCATTCACATCCGGAGCCTGAGCGAAATCCTGAGCCACTTGGGGTAGGGAGAGCCTTTTTACGTCAGAGGCCCGAGGTAAGCGCAGTGCTTTGAGTTGGACGAAACCCTCCTCCTGATCCCAGGCCCGACCAACCTTTCGAAGCGGGTCAGGGAAGCGATGGCCGGCCCGCAGCTCCCGCACGTCGGCGCAGAGTTCTATTCGAAGTTCAGGGAGACTGTCCAGCTGGCCAGGTATGTCTTCAAGAATGAGAAGGGGGTCCAGTTCGTCTACACCGGGACCGGGACCACTGGGATGGAGTCGGCGGTCGTCAGCCTGGTGTCTCGCGGGGACCGGACCCTGACCCTGATGAACGGGTACTTCGGCCACAGGATGTTCCTCCTCAACCAGATCCACGGCGCCAAGGCAGACAACATGGACTTCGGGAGCACGAGGGCTGCTGACCCGGACCTCCTCAGGAAGGAGCTCCGCAAGAAAAAGTACTCGGTGGTGTTCATCACTCACGTCGACACTTCGAGCTCTGTCCTCAACCCTGTGGCCGAGCTGGTCGACGAGTGCTCGAAGGCGGGGGCGTTGTCAGTGGTCGACTCAGTCTGCGCGATTGGAGGCGAGCCTATGGACTTCGACAGGCTCGGGGCAGACATCGTGTTCACTGCGTCTCAGAAGGCGTTGGCAGCAGCGCCTGGCGCCGTACTAGTCGCGGCTTCGGCCAGGGCCATGGAGCACATGGAGGGTAGGAAGTCCCCTATCGAATCTTACTACATGAGCCTTCTCAGGTGGAAGCCTATAATGGACGACCCGAAGATGTACCTCGCCACCCCTGCCACCCAAGTCCTGCTTGCGCTCCGGGAGGCGATGCTGGAGGTGAAAGAGGAGGGGATTGAGAGGAGATGGGCCCGCCACAGGAAGCTCGCCGAGATGGCGCAGGACATGGTCGAAGGGTGGGGGCAAAAGTTCGTAGCGGAGGAGGGCCACAGGGCAGACACTGTCACCTCGTTCTGGGTGAAGGACGGGACTGCGGGCCCGATTCAAAGGGCACTGGAGGCGGAGCACAGAGTGATGGTGTCGAGAGGGATATATGACGACAAGGACCGCATGATAAGGATAGGGCACTTCGGCATCCTTCAGCCAGAGACGTTCCAGAAGGCGCTCGGGTACATGGGGGGAGTATTGGAGGAGCTCGGCCTTGTCCAGGGTCGCGTCGCCGCGACCAGGCCGAGGATAAGGAAGTAGAACCCTTTTATCGCCAAAGGATTCGCACCGCACCGCAGCCCGGTCGTCTAGTGGTCAAGGATGGGGGCCTCTGGAGCCTTCGACCTAGGTTCGAATCCTAGCCGGGCTATCTGCAAGCTACACTCAGAACCGCCCAAAGCTTCGGGCGGGTCAGCATGTGTGCGTAGTCCTCTTGCTCAAGGCTGTTCAGGCACAGGCGTTCGGACGCCGCGGCCAACCCACCTCGCTGCTGTGGCGTGATTTCTTCGCTCCGTCTCCTCTCACAGTCTCCGGGCCCCCCGGCAAAGAGTCAAGTATCGCTCCGCCTCGTCTTCCCTGGGAGGCCCCAGGGTCTGAAAGTAAAGACTGCGTCGGCGCGAAGGTCGATAGACGCGTGGAGATTCAGGTCGAAGGCTCAGGTCAAGAAGTCCATGGACTGGACCTTCAATATGGTTGCCCAGCTCCTCGTGTCATCGAGGCGCGAGAGGGTCGCGCTCATCCCGCTCCTGGTCTTCGCGTCTTCCTTCTCCTTCGCCGCCTCGGAGCTCGTGATGCTCGTCCTTGTGGGCTTCTTCATAGCGAAGCTCCAGTGCTACAGGTTCGTCAACCTGGTCCTAGGGACGTTCCAGACCCCGCGCTGAACCCTCACCCTCGGGGCCCTGGTTCCACTGCCACCGGCTTCTGTAGGATGTCTCCGCTTGGATGACCTGTTGCTCACTCTGGCGGGATCTGCTTGTAGGAGAGGCCCAGCTCCACCCCCTGCCTTCTTCTGACCGCCCTTGCCACGAGGTAGATCGCGATGCAGAAGATGAACAGTCCGAGGACGAACTCGTCTGACTGCAGCAGCGGATAGGTCAGGAAGAGGTTGGGGCCGGCGACGTACTCGTAAGCTAGGAAGAGGTTGAACGCCA
Organism: Nitrososphaerota archaeon; assembly: GCA_027386095.1. The sequence continues at coordinate 287,707 of DAHXUN010000003.1, forward strand.
GCGCCAATCCACCTGCCACCGAGACCGCTGGGATCCTCCAGATCTTGTACCTGCTGACAGGGGACGCGGCGTACACGTCCTTCAGCCTGAACGGGAACACTATGGCGGTGACGCAGATAAGGAGGTAGGCGACCTCCGTCCCGAACCCCGCCGAGGCGACGTAGGACCCTATGGCGTTGAACTGGTACACGACGAAGTACAGCCAGACCATGCTACCTGCGAAGGAAACCAGCAGGGCCACGAGCGGTGCCCCAGACCCGGGCCTGACAGATGAGACTCTGCTCGGAAGGACCCTGTCCATGGCCGCGCCGAGCATGATCCTCGTGCTGGCGAAGTAGACTATCAGCACCACCTGGAATATCCCCATCATCATCCCGATGAATATCACCCCGAGGACGATCGGGTTCTCCGACAGGAGGCTGATGATGTAAGGGAAGAATGGGTTTGGGACGACGTTCAGTACCGCGCCGACGGGTCCGGGGTTCCCCCCGAACCAGAGCCCGTTGAAGGCGTGGATGAACTCTAGGCCGACCGTCCCAGAGTAGGCGTACCAGGTCACCGCCCAGACGGCCCCTATGACCAGGTACGACCCCACGATCTGAAGCAGTTGCGACCTGAAGTTCCCTGCCCGTTTTATCTCGCCGAGGTTGTAGATGGACCAGCCGGCATACCCCAGCGACAGCCAGGCGATGGCCCAGAGCGTTATCGTCTCGTAGGCGCTGAACTTCTGCCCCAGGCTCACGCCCCCTGCCTGCGCCGCGCTGATGACGGCCTGGTATGCGTCCGGCCCGACGGTCCTGTTGTAGGAGTACACGGCCGCGTTGAAGCTGCTGACGAAGTCCTGGTGAGTGCTCGTCAGGAGGAGGCCGAGCATCGTCAGCAGGGAGAGGAGAGCCCCCGCGAAGAGGACGTACTGCACCTTCACGTAGAACCTCACCCCTCTGGCGGCCACCAGGAGGCCCAGAAGGAGGATGGCCGCGGTGATTCCGAAGGTCGCCCCTGGCGCCTGGAGCCCGGTGGCAAGCGAAGCGTAGGTCGCGCCCCCGGTAACGTGGGCGAGCTCGGCGAAGAGCGGCTGAAGGCAGAGGGTGACCATCACAGACCCTAGGAATGCCGAGAAGAACCACTGCCAGACCGACCAGGCGCTGAACGTGGCTGCGAACCCGACCGCCGGATTCAAGATCCTGCTCTGCCAGACGTAGTCCCCCCCGGCCCGGGGCATCGACGACGCCAGCATGGAGACCACGACGTAGAATGGGACCGCCGCGAGGACCGTGGTCAGCACACCGACGCCCACGTCCCCGCCCGGGAGGACGGCCGGCCCGTAGCTGAAGAGGACGGCCTCTGTGAAGCCCGTCAGCCCCACCGCCATCATGTTGTAGATGAACGCGTGGTGCGGGGACATCGCCCTCACGAGGCCCGTAGACTCCCTGACGAAGACCCTCTCTTCCGCCAATCAGCCCTCGAGCCAAGAGACAATCTATAAACGATTCACGTCGCCGCACCGCCGGGGCGGACTCACCATTGCTGATCTACACCCCGGGGCCGACTGAGGTCCCTCCAAGGGTCCTCCGGAGGATGGCGCGGCCCATAACGAACCCCGACCTGGACCCGGCCTTCGCGAGGTCCTACGAGTCGACCCAGGAAAAGCTGAAGCGGCTGATGAAGACGAAGAACGACGTCCTGATCATGTCAGGGGAGGGGCTCCTCGGGCTCGAAGCCGCGGTCGCGTCACTCGTGGAGAAAGGCCAGAAGGTGCTCACGATCGCCAACGGCGTGTTCGGCGAGGGCTTCGTCGACCTCGTGAAGATGTACGGGGGCGTCCCGACTTCGGTCCGCTCCCCGTACGACCGACCGGTGGACCCCGAGTCTGTCGCTGCTGCCCTCGACGCCGACAGGGAGATACGGGTGGCCACCTTCGTCCACTGCGAGACACCCAGCGGTGTCCTGAACCCGCTGGGTGAGGTGGCCTCGGCATGCCGGAAGCGGGGGGTCCTTCTCATAGCCGACGCCGTCTCGTCCCTGGGCGGGACCCCGGTGGAGACCGATTCGTGGGGGATCGATATCTGCCTAGGAGGGAGCCAGAAGTGTCTGAGCGCCCCGCCGGGGCTTGCGCTCGTCTCGGTGAGCGAGCGGGCATGGGACGTCGTGAGAAGGCGCGGCGCCAGTATACCTTCATACTACGCGAGCCTCTGGCAGTGGGAGGAGTGGTGGAACAGGAGAAGGCTCTTCCCATACACTCCTTCTGTTTCAGACATCGGCGCCCTCGACGAGGCCCTGGACATCGCCCTGAAGGAGGGGCTCCCGCGAGCCTTCGAGCGCCACAAGCGGATCTCGAAGATGGTCCTGTCCGGCTGCAGGGACATGGGCCTCGTGCCATATCCCAAGAGCGACGCCTACCACTCCCCGACCGTCACCGCGCTCAGGCGCCCTACGCGGATCCCAGAGACAGGCCTTCTGAGGCGGATGGAGGAGGGGTACGGGGTGATGATAGCCGGGTCCTGGGGGAAGCTCGCTGGGAGGGTCCTGAGGCTTGGGAACATGGGGTACAACGCTAGGCCAAGGAAGGCGAAGGCGGCGCTTCTGGCTCTCGAAGGGGCGCTGAAGGACCTGGGTTTCGTCTCCGGGGGCCGCTCAGCTCAGGTCTGACAGATCCCGTCCCCGTCCTCTGACCTCCCATCCTAATGCCGAGTATCTTTCGGCCCCCGACCAGTTCTCCCCGCGCACCAGCAGACGGAGTGACGGTCAAGCGGAGGGGCTCCCTCCCCCTCCATCCTCCCCGAGGGACTCGACCAGCCTCCGAAGGATCTCCCTCTCGAGTATCGTCCCTATCATCCTCCCCCTTACGTCTATGACGGCTACTATTGGGACGTTGGTCTCCTTGAAGGTGGTGGTGAGGTTGAGCCCGGGTTCGCTCTCGCTCACCCTCACGACGTCTGCCAGTGGGCAGTCGTATACCATCATAGTCGCCATCTCCCTCCTGGAGAGGCTGATGATGTCGTGCATGAGCAACGTGGCGACCGGCCTTTTCTCGCGGTCGACGACTACGGCCGCCCTTGCGTCGAAGTTGGAGAGCTTCCGCATTGCATCCATCGCGGGCTCGTCGTAGGAGACCGTCACTGTGGGGAGGGTCTTGCAGATTTCGGCCGCCGTCATCGACAGGAGTCTCTGCCTGACCACCCTCTTCTCTGTCCCGGATTCGTGGTCTACGGAAACTAGGGGCGCGCGCGCCCTGAAGAGCAGCGGGGCCGCAAGGGAGAGCATGGCTATCGCCAACGCGGTCGCCGAATAGACGAAGCCCCCTATCAGGGCGATGCCGGCGGTGAGCGCTGATACCAGAAGCGCAGCGTCGACCCCCCCTTTGACGCAGGTCCCGAAGGCGTTCCTCCACCTGCCGATCTGGAAGAACCCCGCGGATATCCCTCCCATCGCGGCCCCCGAGGCGAGGGCTACGCCGAACAAAGCGAGCCCGGCGAGCAAGAGAGCCGGGCTAACCCGCACGAAGTACAGCCCAAAGCCGGCGAAGAACATGGGCTCGAAGAAACCATAGGTGAATGCCCTGAGCTTCTCCATCAAGACCGGCCTCGCCGCTAGGAACTTCTGCATCAACAGGCCGAGAAAAAGGGCCACGATTGCCGCGTTGAATCCAGCTAGCTGGCCGACGAAGCCTGCGATGAGCAGGATGGAGATGATTATTGCGAACACCGCCTCTCTGCTCTTGAACCTGCTTTCGACCCTCTCGAGCAGCGGGATCATGACGTACCTCCCGAAGGCGACAATCCCCAGGATGGCGACGGCAAGCTCAGCTGCTGTCACTGTGACGGAGAGCGCCGTGATGGCCCGCCCGGCGAGGTCTGACACGAAGGAGTAGAGTATGACGGCTGCGACCTCTATGACGAGGACCTGCGAGAAGATGGCGGTGCCGTCTGCGGTCCTTGCCAGGCCCGTGTCCGTCAGCAGCCTGGACAGGGGACCGGCGCTGCTCATCCCCACCACTATCCCTATCACTACGGCTGCGACGACCTGATGGAACACGAGGTAGGACAGCAAAGCGACTGCTACGAAGCGGACCGCGAACTGCGCCAGAGAGATTGCAATCGACGCCTTCTTCGCCAAGGCACCTCTGAGCCTGTCTGCTTCGAACTCCTCGGCGCCGCTCACGAAGAGGAGGAAGTCTATCCCGATTGTGACGAAGAGCGTGATAGTGGGGAGCACTTGGATGACGTCGGACACCCCAGGGCCAAGGAGGATGCCAACAAAGATCGCCCCGACGAACGGTATCAGGCCTAGCTTCCGGAACGCTTCTTCCCCAAGCTTGGCGCCCACAAGAAGAATCCCGAGGTATGCGAGCGACGCGACGTCCACCGGCAGTGAGGAGAAGATTGCCATTCCCGCCGCCCCCTGATTCGACTCCAACAGTCGGGGGATTTAACTGGCTCACATGGTCCCGCTGGTCTCAGCCGCCGCAGGCCCCCGTCGAGTCGCCTCCCACTCGGTGGGGTGCGCTCGGCTTCACGTCTCGCTGGCACGGACCTCCTTCGCGAGGACGTCCTCCAGCGAGTCGAAGTACGATCTCGTCCCATGCGGCATCGAGTCTCTGTTCTTCCTGATCGCGTCCACTATGTATGGGACCGCACTCTTCGAGACCTTGAACTCGCCCGCCTTGCCGCCCCCAACGCTCAGCCTGGGGATGCTGACTTTGCCCTTAACGTCCGGAGGGGCTGCGTCCTTGGCGTCCTCTTCGACCTTCTCCGCCCACTTCTCCAACTGCCCCTGCTCGAGCCCATCCACCATCTGGCTCAGCTCCTTCACGAGGGGTGCGATGGTAGCCAGCGACCCGAGGTCGAGCCCGTCTGTCTCTCCGGAGAAGATCTTCGCCCCCCCGGCCGCGACCACGTTAGTCCCAATGATCACCAGCGCGGCTATGGGGAGTATCTGACTCGCTCCAGCGACTCCGTCCGCCACCAGCGTCGTGGCCAGCAGCGCCGGCGTGAGCCCCTGGGCCATCATCGTCTCTATCAGTCTCCTGCTCTTGGCCGACTTCTTCCAATCCACGGCCTCCGTGCTCAGCACCCGGGCGCCCACCAGGATTCCCATCACGGCCAGCGACTCGATGTAGAGCTGGGGGGACGTCAGAGTGTCGAGAGGGAGGGAGAACCCGAGGAAGAAGAGAAAGAAGGTCCTCAAGAAGAAGGAGATCTCCGTCTGGAACGCCGAGATGTAGTTCAGGGAGACCGCCGGCATGACAACCCCGAGGCCCAACGAGGCAGGGAGGTCAGCCAGGTTCTTCATCACCAGGCCGATGGCCAGGACAGTGATCACACCGCTACCGCTTATGTCTCCGATCAGCACGTATGCCAGGAGGACGTATCCCACGGTGGCTGCGTAGAAGTAGTCTGACTGCCCGACCGCCCTGGCGACCCTGACCCACGCGAGCCCGAGGATGACCCCCCCTACCAGGCCGATGGAGAGCTGCTGGAAGAAGCTTGAAGAGATGGCTGACAGTCCGCTGAGGTCCAGCGGGGCGTTCTGGTTGTACCCGTTCAAGAGGACGGTGAACAGGATTATCAGCACGAGCGAATCGTATACCGACTCCAGCGAGAGGTTCGAGACAAGCCCCTGCTGCGAGATCCTGCTCCCCATATAGGGGACTATGATCATCGAGATCTCCCCCCCTATTATCGAGCCGAGGAACAGGGCCTGGTACAGGTTCCAGTGCAGGATAGAGGTGAAGACGAAGGTTGTCACGAGGATGGAGAGGAGCATGTAGACGCTCGAGCGGACGATCGCCGACCTCCCTTCAGAAGCGACCTCCCGGACCTTCAGACTCATGCCTATGTCGAAGACCACCATCGCTAGTGTGACCTGGGACAGGAGCGGGAGCATCGCGTTGACGGTGGACGATGGGAGGACAGCGAACCAGCGGGTCGCTATCCCGGCGGCTATCAGGAAGAGCGTCTGGGGTATCCCTTTCTTCTTGAGCAGGAGGTTCCCTACGAACCCGATGAATATGATGGAAGAGAGCACCAGCAGGAACGTCTCAGGGGACAGGGCCAACAGCGGTCAACTCCAAGGTCCATACTGCCGCATTCCGGGCACCCCCGGTCTGCCGGGCCTACCTCGCGACGTCAAACTCCCAGAGCAGCGAAGGGTAGGTATTTGAGCGCAGGCATCCAGTCTTGGGGTCTCCTCAGAGACTCTAGGCACCGGCTCCGGAGTGCTCGCCTGCACTTCATGCCTCTGGACGGCTTCGGATAAGCTCAAATACCCTCGATATCGGTGTTCCGATATCGGAAAAGATTGACATGTTCAACTTCGACTGGGCAAAGCGCACCCACAAGGGGCTGCGCCGCTGGATCCTCTACATCGTGCGGGACAACCCGAAGTCTGGCGCCGAGATAATGGACGTGATGGAGGCGAACCTCCAGGGATGGTGGAGGCCATCCCCAGGCTCGGTCTACCCTCTCCTGAAGCGCATGGTGGAGGAGGGGGTCCTCAGCCGCTCGGCTGACGACAAATATTCTCTGACCCAGAGCGGGCGGGAGGAAGTGGACCACCCCTGGCCGCTTTCTGAGCACCTAGGACAGGCGCCAAGGTCCGTTGAAGGCGCCATCGAAGTAATCTCTAGTTACACGTCGTACCTCGAAGACCTTTCCAGGTCCAATGACCCAAAGCTCACGGACGCGAGCAAGGAGATAAAGGAGATCGCTGCTCGGCTTTCAAAGCTAGGAGAGAGGGCATGAGTCAACAGCCGCTGGTCAAGGTGGAGGGGCTGTCGAAGAGCTTCGGGGCATTGAAGGCTGTAGACGGGGTCTCTTTTGAGATCAAGGAAGGGGAGGTCTTCGGGTTCCTCGGGCCCAACGGTGCAGGAAAGACCACGACCATAAGCATGCTCACTACTCTTCTGAAGCCCTCGGGCGGGAGGGCTGAAATCGCCGGGTTAGACATACACAAGCATCCCAACGAGGTCAGGAGGGTCGTCGGGGTAGTCCCCCAGGAGTACACCGCCGACGAGGACCTGACGGGTCTGCAGAACATACTGCTCTGCGCCGACCTCTACGGCATACCGAGGAGCAACTCCAGGCCGCACGCCATGGAGCTCCTGAAGCTCGTCGAACTCCAGGACGCGGCGAACAGGAAGGTCAGCACCTATTCGGGAGGGATGAGGCGGAGGTTGGAGCTCGCCAGCGGGTTGATCAACTACCCCAGGCTGCTCTTCCTAGACGAACCGACGCTGGGGCTGGACGTCCAGACGAGGACGGCCGTCTGGAGCTACATCAGGATGCTGAAGGAAGAGTACAAGATGACCCTCTTCCTCACCACCCACTACCTCGAGGAAGCGGACTCCCTCTGCGACAGGATAGCAATCGTGGACCACGGCCACATAGTGAAGATAGGCTCCCCGGACGAGCTGAAGGCCAGCATCGGCGGGGACATCATAGTCGTGGGGGTGGCGGAGGCAGAGCCCGACATCTCTGAGGACATCAAGAACATACCGCTGGTGAGGGAAGTGAAGAAGTCGGGGCGGGAGTACAGGATAAAGTCTGAGGTCGGAGAAGAGTCTTCGATAAAGGTGATCGACCTGGTGAGGTCGAAGGGGCTGCACGTGACGAGGATCGCGCTGACCAAGCCGAGCCTCGACGAGGCTTACCTGGAGTTCACTGGGAGGAGCATCAGGGAGGAGGAGGCAGGGAAGATGGACGCCTTCAAGCAGAGGGTAACTATGATGCGGGCGAGGCGCTAGACCATGGCCGACGACATCCCAGCAAGGTCTACGGCGACGGTCCAAGAGCAGGCCGCCGAGGCCGAGGACGAGAGGGAGGCGGAGAGGTCCTTCAGGGCGGCCCCCAAACTGAACAAGAGCCCCCTCCACGGCCTCTGGGCCCTCACCAACAGGGACCTGGTGAAGTGGTACAAGAACCCCATCCAGCTGATCATCTCGCTCGTCCAGCCTGTGGTCTGGCTGGGCCTCTTCGGGAAGGCCTTCAACATTGGCGCCCTCTTTTCGAGCCAGCCGGGGGTCACCACGGCAGAGGTGAACGCCGTCAACCTCGCGACGTTCGGGACAACCAGCTACTTTTCGTACCTGGGGGCAGGGATGCTCGCGTTCATCATCCTCTTCACCGCTGCGTTCTCAGGAATGTCCGTCGTATGGGACAGGAGGTTCGGCTTCACCAACAAGGCGCTCAGCACCCCCGTCGGCCGCGGCGCCATAGTGACCAGCAAGATACTGCAGAGCGTCGTCCGCTCCCTGATACAGGCCGCAATCGTCCTGGCGATCGCGGTAATCCTCGGGATGGACACGGCCAGCTTCACTGTCTTGTCTGTCGCAGGATCCTTCGTCATCCTCTTCCTGATGGCCTTCGGGCTGTCATCGCTCTTCGTGATGCTCGCGCTCAGGTCCAGCGACTGGCAGACCCAGATGGCCGTCATAAACCTCCTCAACCTCCCGCTCCTCTTCGCGAGCAACGCGATGCTCCCGGTCAAGATAATGCCGGGGTGGCTGCAGTCGGTGATCAGATTCAACCCTGTCAGCTACGCGGTCGACGGCGTGAGGCAGATGCTCTTGGGCTCTGCTTCGGCCACGGGCTACGCGGTCCTCGCCCCGCTCTGGGTCGACTTCAGCGTCCTGGTCGGCTTCGCCGCGCTCCTGGGGATACTCGGGATAGTCCTCTCCTGGAGACTCCTCTCCAGATAGAATGTCACCGGCCGAAGATTACTTTCCTGAGCTTCCCGGCCATGGCCAACGGGTCCTGGTTCTGCCAGACGTTCCTTCCGACCGCGAGGCCAGTCCCGCCGGCCTGGATGACCCCCTCCACCTGGCGAAGGAAGTCGTCGTCGGTGGGTGCCTTCGGCCCGCCGCTCATGAAGACCCTGGCCCCTGCCGCCGCCTTCACAGCCCAGGAGAAGCTGGCGGGGTCTCCCGTGTACTTGATCTTGACCGCGTCAGCTCCAAGTTCCAGCCCGGCCCGGGCCGCATATGCGACCGTCTCCTTCGACGTATCGTTCTGGACCGCCGCTCCCCGAGGGTATACCCATGCGATGGCAGGTATCCCCTTCTCGTGCGCCTCCTCCTGTATCTTCCCGAACTCCCTGAACATCCTAGGCTCGTGCTCGCTCCCAAGGTAGATGGTGTACCCGACCCCCTTGGCCCCGAGCGCCACCGCATGCTCCACGCTGCACACCTGCCGGGAGACGGGTTCCCCCTTGGGGAGGCTGGACTTCCCGTTGAGCTTGACTATCAGCGGGACCCTCCCGTCGTAGAACCTCTCGGCCACGCCCTTCTGGAAGACGACCCCGTTGAACCCGCCCTTGGCTGCGATGTCCATGATGTAGGCTGGGTCGACGTTTTTCTCGTTGAAGTCGGACGAAGGCCCGTGCTCCAGCCCCTGGTCGTAGGCGAGGAGCATGCTCTTCCCCCCTGTGAGGAACTTCTCCATCAGGTCGCGCTTCATGATTGAGAAGCCGCACTCGGCCTATTTAACAGTCTCACCGTTCAACGGTCCTTCGGGGAGCATGTCCATACGCCTAAAAGCACTCCCCTGTTCAGCCGCGACCGATGAAACTGGACGAGTTCCTGAGGCTCAACGCCCCCGAAGACCTCGCCGCCCTCGCCGCAGCGGTCGCGGAGTCAAGCGTAGATGTCTGGGGGAGCATCCCGTTCAAGGCCGGGCTACTCAACGAGACCAACCCGTCCGGGGAGACCCAGAAGGCCATCGACGTCTACTCCAACGACCTGTTCGTCGATGCGCTCGCAGCCACTGGGCAGGCCGCAGAGGTCGCTTCGGAGGAGATGGAGGAGCCGGCGGAGTCCAAGGGGAGGATCAGCGTCGCCATGGACCCCCTCGACGGGAGCTCCAACGTGGAGACAAACAACCCGCTGGGGAGCATCTTCGGCTTCTACTCCCACAGGCTCCCGGCCTCCGGGAGGCGCCTCGTAGGCGCCCTCTACGTCACCTATGGCGCGATGCTCACGCTCACGTTCTCCTTCGGGAAGGGGGTCCACCGTTTCGTCGCCCTCCGGGATGGGGGAGGGATGTCCTTCCAGCTCATCGGGGTGGGGCTGAAGCTCCCGGAGAAGCCTGAGGTCTACGGCTTTGGAGGCTCAAGGAAGGAGTGGGTCCCGGCGGTTGCCCACTTCTGGGACAGCCTGGACGACAGAGGGCTGAGGAACAGGTACTGCGGGACCTTCGTAGGGGACTACAACCAGGTCCTGGCCAGGGGCGGGATCTTCTCGTATCCGGCGCTCGTCAAGAGGCCGAAGGGGAAGCTCAGAGTGCTGTATGAGTGCGCCCCCATGGCCTACATCAACGAGCAGGCTGGAGGGTACGCCAGCGACGGCTCGGGGGACGTGCTCGACATAGAGCCCGGAGGGCTGGCAGATACGTCACCGCTCTACATCGGGAGCGCGGCCTTGGTCCACGAAATCGAAGAGCGCATCTCGCCGTCCTAGGACCGCATACGTGATTTGTTTCAAAATCAGGGAGGGGCGCCGCCGGCAGGCCGCCGGGGCGTCCGATGGCGCCGTGACTAAGGGAAGACGCCCAGCGTCCTGACCGCCTCTGCCACCCTTCCGACGCCCACTATCATGGCGCCGGTCCTCATGTCCACGTTGTGTTTCAGGCTCGCGGCATGCACGTCGCGGAAGGCTGAGGTGATCTTCTTCTCCAGCATGGAGTTGACCTCGTCCTCAGTCCAGTAGTTCCTCTCGAGATTCTGGACCCACTCTAGGTAGCTGACTATCACCCCTCCCGAGTTGGCCAGGATGTCAGGGATCATGAAGACGCCGTTGGCGTGCAGGATCTTGTCCGCCTCCGGGGTCGTCGGCCCGTTGGCGCACTCCGTGATTATCTTGGCCTTGACTCCCCTAGCGATATCGGGGAGGATGGAGTTCTCGAGGGCTGCAGGGCTCAGTATGTCCACGTCCATCTGCAGGAGCTCCTTGTCAGAGATCTCCTGGCTCCCGGGGAACCCGACGACCGAGCCGGTCTTCTCTTTGTGGGCTACGAGCTTGGCGGCGTCCATGCCTGCCTTGCTCATGATCGCACCCTTGGAGTCGCTGGCCCCCCTCAGTTTGGGACCGTAGGTCTGGAGGATCTCGGCGAAGTTCGCCCCCGCATTGCCGAACCCCTGCACTGCGAAGGTGGCCTTCTTCAGGTCGACCTTGTTCACCTTGGCCGCTTCGACCGTGGTGTAGACAGCCCCGCGCCCGGTGGCCTTGTCTCTCCCGAGGGAACCCCCGAGGGAGATGGGCTTGCCTGTGATGACGGCGGGGGACATGAGCCCTACGATGGTGTTGTAGGTGTCGAGGATCCATGCCATCGTCTGAGAGTTGGTATAGACGTCCGGGGCCGGTATGTCCTTGTACGGCCCGATGATGGGGGTTATGGACGCCGCGAAGCGGCGGGTCATCCGCTCGTTCTCCCCTGCTGACATGTGCTTCGGGTCGCATATGATGCCCCCCTTGGCGCCGCCGTAGGGGATGTTGGCCACGCTTGTCTTCCACGTCATCCAAGCGGCCAGGGCTTTGACCTCGTCCAGGGTGACGCCTGGGTGGTATCTGATCCCCCCTTTGAAGGGACCGCGCGCGTCGTTGTACTGTACCCTGTACCCTGTGAACACCTTGGTGCTCCCGTCGTCCATCTTGACGGGGAGGGAGACTGTAAGCTGTCTCTTGGGGTGGGCAAGGATCTGGTGGATGCCTTCGTCCAGCTTGAGGTGCTCGGCAGCGATCCTCAGCTGCTCGAGGGCGTTCTCAAACGGGTTCGGTTTAACCTGTTGCTGTGTCTGCTGCAACTGTCTCACTTCGTATTTTTGGGCCATAAATCGGCTCCTTTTAACATTCTATATAACAGGGGCCGACGTTTCTCAACGGAGGGAACGAGCCAGCTCGCGGACCTTGGACTCCCAGTCCCTCGCCTTCACCACGCTGCTGGCCACCAACACGCCGTCCACGCCGAGGCTCACAGCCCTTTCCACGTCCTCGCCTGTGACTATCCCCGCGCCGCAGAGTATCCCGCCCTTGAACCCCGCCCTGCGGACTGCCGTCACGGTCTCCTCTACGAGCTCTGGCCTCGCTCGGGAGACAGCGATCCCGCTCCCTATAAGCTCTGGCGGCTCGATGGCGACGAACTCTGGCCCTAGGAGCGCCAGCTCTGCGGCCTCCCCGCTCGTCTGCGCGCACAGGCAGACTTCGAGGCCGGCCTCCGCAAGCCTCGGGACAAGCTTCGTTAGCACTTCCTGCGGGACGCGCGCCTCGCTATGGTTGAGCAGTGTCCCGGACGCCCCCGCGGCCATCACCGCCGCTGGAACCACCGCTCCCGTGGTCTTGTCCCCTTCCTCCCATCCGACGGCCTGGCTGTATACCTTTGCGCCTGACTCCGAAGCGACCAGAGAGAGCATCGGCGTCGGGGGGACGGCGACCCCGGCGACGCCCAGCTCGTCTGAGACCTTCTTGACGGCCCGGGCGAGCTTCACCGCTCCGGCGCCAAGGACCTCGGTATAGTTCTTGCAGTTGACTATGATGGTCCCCAAGCCTGATCCTATGCACAGCCTCCGCTAGGTGTCTAAAAGGATGGCGTGGAGGAATCGCTCCGGCACAGGAAGGTTCTCGCTAGAACCCTTCGTCGTCCGAGTCCTCTTCCCAGCCGTCTTCATCCAAGTCGTCGTCCAGGTCCTCGTCGAGTTCCTGGTCCTCTTCGGACATGTCGCCCCCGCGCTTTTAGTTCCACTATTAAATGTCACGGTGCCCCGGGGGACGCCATGGTCGAGGTCCTGACGATGGACGGGAGGGCCATATCGAGGGCCGCGGAGACTGTGGTGCGGGGGGGACTGGTGGTCTACCCGACCGACACGGTCTACGGTCTCGGCTGCGACCCCTTCAACGAGGAGGCAGTCCGGAGGCTGTTCGCCGCCAAGGGGAGAGGTGCCAAGGCCGTCCCGGTCCTCTGCGGCTCCAGGGAGAAGGCGTCCGACCTGGTCGAGCTGGGGCCCAAGGGGGAGGAGCTGGCCAGGCGCCACTGGCCTGGGGCGCTTACCATAGTCGCGCCGCTGAAGATGAGGGTGCCGGACATGCTGAGCCAGGGGCCCACGCTCGGTGTCAGGGTCCCCAACCATCCACTCTGCCTCAAGCTTGTCGCCTCTTGCGGGGGCTGGCTGGCGGGGACGAGCGCCAACGTCTCGGGGGCGCCTTCCGCAAGGAGCGCTGGGGACGCGCTGAAGCAGCTAGGGGACACAGTGGACCTCATCTTGGACGGCGGGCCATCTGCAGGGACCGCGTCGACCGTCGTCAGCGTGGTGGGCGGAGCGGTCACAATCTTAAGAACCGGTCAAATCGGGGTCGAAACGAGCTGAGAGAAGGACGAACCTGATAGTCACGTCAGCCAAGGGGCTCGAGGCGAGGGCCTCGGCCGAGTTCAAGGAGATAGCCCTTCTTTCAGGCATCAGGAAGCTGGTCATAGACAGGTCGGCTTACGACGGGGTCATAGAGGTGGACGTAGAGGACCCCAAGGCGCTCCTCGCATTCATCACGGACTACGTCCGTTCCGAGCCGTTCAGGGTGAGATACATCCTGAGGATAATCCCCATCGGCCGCGTGGTGGACACCAAGCTGGACGAGATTGTGAAAGCGGTGAAAGACCTCTCGGAGGCCATAGGCCCCGGCGAGACATTCAGGATAACCATAGAGGCGAGGGACTCGCCTTACTCCGACAAGCAGCTCATCGATTCTCTGGCAGACGCCATCGACAGGAATGTCGACCTCGACTCCCCGGACAAGGTAGTCCTACTGGAGATTTTCGGGGAGTACGCGGGTGTGTCTGTCATTTCACCGAGCGAGATAGTGAGCATCCAGAAGCTCAAGCGCGCGGCCTAGGACCTGTCGGCTCCGAGGAGAGCTGCCTCTTCGATCCTTGCGAGCTCGGAGCGCGAAAGCCGCTTCCTTGGTAGCCCGACCCCTTTGAAGCCGGAGGGTAAGCTGGGGGTGGCGTGTCCTGCCACGATAGCGAGGAACTTCCCACCCCTAGTCGCCCCCTCCGACTCGATGGCCCTCGAGATCTGGGTCGTCCGCGCGAACCTCAGCAGCAGGTCGATCTCCGGCTTCTTGGCCAGTAGGCCCCCTGACTCCATCGCCTGCAAGGTCTGCGCGGCGAGCATCTCCGCCAGGAACTCGTTCTTGACCGACCCCGCCCTCAGCGTCTGGACCACTGCCTCTGGGTTCGCGCGGGCCAGGGCGCCCTTCGCTTCGCCCGGGTCCATTCCCTCGCAGAGGTATGCTCGCGCAGTCACCCTCCGCATCTCATCCACCATGCGAGAACGGCAGGAGAGCGACCTTGGCCCCGTCCGTTATGCGGACTCCCCTTCCGGCAGGGACGAAAGCCTCGCCGTCTTCGACCATGACCAACGTGTTGTATATGCTGAACCCGGGCTCTCTGAGCCCTGTCATCGCCCTCACCCGGTCTACAAGGTCTGACGCGTCAAGCTCCTTGTCTTGTAGGGTGAAGTCCCTCGCACCGACGACCGTGCCTATGTGGCCCAGGCACGTAACCCGAATCATCCCTGGTCTAGGAAGAGCAGCCTTTCCTTATACCTTCTCCCCTCGTAAGTGGACCCGGGGGGGAACAGACGCCCCTTCTCTCCATTCAGCCGGAGCCTGAGCGCCTCGCCGCCTGCGGCCCCGAGCGCTTCGATGGGGAGCCTTACGGAGACCGGCCTTGGGTCTACCATGTGCATGGACGTCTTGCAGGGGAGGAGCTTCCCTGACCTGGCGGCTGCGACCACGTCGTCCTTCAACAGCTTCCTGGGGAGGAGGACGAACTTCCTGCGCTCCTGCAGCTCTATGTCTATGTCGTCCTCGGGGACGAACCGCCTTTCCCAACCGAGCCGCTCGGAAATCTGGTCGAACGACGCGATGACCGCTCTGACCTCTTCCAGAGGTGGCCTGCCTACCAGGTAGGCTGCGTCGCTCGTCAGCATGGCCAAAGCTGTCTCCCTCCGCTCCAGGGCCGAGAACGCCTCGGCCAGAGTGGTCCTTCGCGCGCTAGGCAATGACCCCAGGACATCGTCCACGCCGTCGCTCTGCCTCGGTTTGTAGACCCTGGCCCACCTCCCCAGTGCTATGGACCGCGAACTGTAATCGACGGCGCAGCAGACAGCGTTCTCGATCTTGAGTTCCTGAAACGCAGCCAGCCTGTGCATACCATCCAGGACGGTCGCCGACTCCCTGTCGATTATGATGGGGTCCTTCTGGACGCCGTCGCGCGTGATCTCCTGTGCGAGCTCCTTGACGTGCCTAGGGATGGTGTCTTCATGGGGGCGGAGCGAACTCACAGGCCTGACCCCTAGGGTGAAGCCCGCCGTCGCCAGGGCCAAGGCTCTACACCGGCGGCTCTTCGACGGCCGGGCCCTCGGCCTCTTCCGACTCGGCTTCCTTCTTCTTCGTGATGTATCCGGCTATGCGGTTCCTGAGCTGCTTGGATGGGATGACCGCCAGAACTTCGAGCGACTTCTTGTTCTCTTCGAAGTCGTTACCGAAGGCCTCGGGATGCCGCTGCAAAATCTCTTCCGACAGCCTACGAGTCCTATCCAACTTCCGTCAAGCCCGACAGATTGGCATCATTAACCTTTCGAGTCGGCCCCCAGGTAGCGCAGGGCGTTACTGGAGGTAAGAGAGATCGCCTCCAGGGGGGACATTCCCCAGATCTCCGCAAGCTTGAAGGCGACAGAGGGGACGAGCGCGGGCCCGTGAACCCTCCCCAGGGGGGCGTATGCCACGGGGGAGTCGGATTCGACAAGGGTGAGCGCGGGGTCGCACCTCCGGGCCAGGCGCTGGAGCTTCTTCGAGTAGAGGAGGGCCGGGCTGAATGAGACGAAGTATCCTCTCTGAAGGACCGCGGGGAGAGCATCCTCCGCCTCGAGCCAGTGCACGAGCAGAGGGCCGGTCTTGAACGACCCGAGCACCTCCATGACCTGGGCTTCGGCCCCTCTCGAGTGGACGTGTACGGGGACCTTCGCGCCCTCCGCGGCCTGCAGCTGGTACCTGAACGCGTTCAGCTGGGCGCTCCCTTGTCCGGTGGGGGAGTAGGAAGGGTCCAGGCCGACCTCCCCCAGCCCCCTGGCCAGGTCCAACATCGGAGCGATCCATGAAAGGTCCTTGTCGTTCTCCGCCTCTGAGGGATGGAGCCCCACGAAGGGATAGACGGTCCCGGGGTAGGCTGCAGAGGCGGCGACCACCCTCTCAGAGGTCTTGCGGTCGACCCCGCAGGCCACGAGGACAGCCTCGGAGCTGACGCTCCTGGCTACCCCCGAGACATACTCCGGGGGGTCAAGGTGCATGTGGGAATCGACGAAACGCACGTCCTGCCTTGGCCAGAGATGTATTTCAGGTCACTCCATACCACAAAGTCCCAAACACGGACGCGGTAAGTGCAGACCCTAGTTTTCTCACCTCTTTCCAAAATAGGGGTGGACTTGGGCGTTTCCTGGCCCAAAAGGGCCAGCAGAAGGGGTGAAATCAGCCAAAAGTTTTTTAACACATCGCGACTACTTCAAAGGCGAATGTCCAGTTCGGAGTTCGGCCTCGCAGCAGTCTACAGGGTGATAAAGAAGGCGGGGGCTGAGAGGGTAGGGGATGACGCAGCCATCGAGCTCAGGTCCGAGCTCGAGGCACTTGGGATCCAGATATCCAGGCGGGCGGTGGCTCTGGCTGCCCACGCGGGGAGGAAGACGGTAAAGCCAGCAGACATCAAGCTGGCCGCCGAAGAGATACTGAAACCCAGCATATAGCGGGAGCCGCGGCGTCCCCTGAAAACATCGGGTTTGCGCCAGCAACCGCTATATCCGCACCCCGGGAAGGCACGCCGGGCCCCGGTGGTGTAGCCCGGTCAAGCATGTTAGCCTCTCGAGCTAGCGACGCGAGTTCAAATCTCGCCCGGGGCATTAAACCTACACACTCTCTTTAGCTAACTTAGAAGGAGAGAATCCATCACCCTCCGCGACCGGAGCTTTGCCGTGGGACCCCCAGGTCTGCATCAAGCGGGCCGATCTTCATGACCGATCCGACCGCCAATTCGTATGTGTGACGGCTTGACCTGCAGCCGGATTTCTAGCCCTCACGATTCTGTTCTGTTGCCGGCACAAAGCGGCTAACACCTGGGAATGACTAGGCTAACCTGGGTTGACGGGAGACGCGTGATGCGCGAGGCAGAGTGAAGGCGGGTCGGCCGATTTCTCAGACACACCCGTTGGGGTCGGAACCTTTCTGCATCCGTTTCATACACTGCCGTGCTCAGAGGGCTCCAGCTGCGCGCCGCGGGGCCACGGTTGCACCGGGCGATTCCGAGTCTGTCCCCGCTCCCTAGAACCAACCTGGCGCGCCCTGACGAGCCAGACCACGCCACTGCGGCAAAGCGCCGTCGCGAAATTACGTCATATGTGGTCAACGACCCAGGCGGCGAAAGTCGCGTCCCTCGGCCGGCAAAGTCGCCATCGAGCGCCGCCATCGCAGGCTGTGTCTGAACGCTCATCCCCATGGTCGGTCCCCGTGCGCTTCATGGGAGTCCCGAAATGCGGGTTTACTGGTTTCAGGAAAACCGCCTCTTATATTTTGGGTGCGCCACAGCGAGCAAGATGCTCGGGGGGAGCCGTCGTGCTGTCTCTTGCGTAACAGGGCCACAAGCGAGCGCGGCTTGGGTCTGCCCGCGAAGGCCTTGTCCTTGACTACGCTCTCTCTACGTCGGCGCTCTGCTGCACGGAGACTGAAGGCCGTCGCCGTAGTCGTGACCGCGTTGATGGTCTTTGGCCCGCTCGTGCCTATTGCGAGTGCGTCGAGCTGGTTCCTACGTCCACCCGCTCCCGCATCAGCCCCCCAGCCGCAGTCCGGCCAAGGATACGGGGGAAGGAGCGTCCTGGTGGCCAGGCTCGTCCCAGAAGTCTCGGCTTCAAGTCCCACGGCGCGGCTAAGATGGGTGTTTCAGAGCGGCATCTCGCTGTTAAGCGAGGCCCTCTCAGCGCTCGGATCCCTCGGTGGTACGCTTTGGGAGGGTTTCTCCAGCACGGCCGGCGCGCTCGGAGGCGTCATATCTGGCGCCTGGTCGCACAACCGCGGCAACGCCCCGCCCGCTAACTCGGTGCCAGAGCCAGCCACGGCTCTGTCGCAGGAGAGCTCCTCGTCTCAAGGGATACCCCCTAACAGCACAGTCGGATACGTCGAGTACACATTGTCGTTCACCAACAACACGCTCTTCCCGGGGAACGTGCCGTCGACAGGCGTGCAGAGCGGATTCTCTCCGTTTTCGGCGACTCTCGGGCAGGCAGGGACTCTGTACGTTCTTGGTGGCGGACCCAACAGCACGCTCGTGATGGAAGTTGTCGACACCTCGACCGACCACGTCGCCAAGTCCTTCATCATAGGAAATTCGAGCGTCTACGGCAGCTGCATCCCTACGACAGCTGCTTTTGACCCCACGAACGGATATCTGTACGCTGTGAGCACTCTCAACTGCGGCTTCAGCCTCAACGTCATTGCCCTCAGTACCGTGAATGGCTCGGTGGTCGCCAGAATCCCGCTCCAATCCTCGTTTGCTCCAGCAGGTGTAGCCTACGATGCCTCGAACGGCGAGGTCTATGTCACTGATTCCAACGCCGACTACTCGAGCCCCTTGGTCGACTTCATCAACGCCACCAGCAACTCGCTCGCTGGAAGTTCGAGCCTCGGTTTCAATTTCGTCAGCAATGGTTGCAATTCGCAGGACAACGGCTCCCCATACAGCGCTCGAGCAGACTCGCCCCTCTTCTACTCTTCAGGGGCTGAGATGTACGTCCCTGTCTCGTACTACCTCTGTGGGGCCACAGCGACAGCCGAAGCAATCTTCGCGCTGAACGACACGAACGCAGTCGTGGGCAGGACGCCGATGGCGTATGCCGGCGACACGCAACAAGCCGAAGTCGCGCCTTCAGGGGCCGTATATGTAGAGGGCTCGGGAGCAGGATACCTGTCCTTTTACTCGAACTGTCCCTGCTCCATCCCTCTCGTGACTGTCAGCCCTCAGGCTAACTCCTCTTCAGTGACGTCAATCTCCTGCGGGTCGTACGGAGAATTCGAGGGCTTGCTGTGTTTGCCGTCAGGCGCGGTCTACGACCCAGCGACAGGCTACCTCTACGCGGGTTGGTATTATTCGTGCTACACCTCAGGCTGCGCTCAGGTGGAAAGCAACACGACGGCGATTGACTCTTCGACCAACAAGACGGCAGGCTCACTGTCGACGGGCTACGGACAGTTGAGCATTCTCTTCGACCAGTCAGACGGGCAACTCTATGAGACGAACCGCAACTCTGGCACTCTGTCGGTGATCTTCGACAGCCGCTTCAACGCTACCTTGACCGAGTCTGGTCTCCCGCCCGGCGACAGGTGGGGCACTGTCATCGCAGGGACGCTCCCGAAGTACACGACGTCGGACTTCGTCACATACTCCGCCCCTAACGGTGCCTACCAGCTAAACGTGACTGCGGGAGACGGATACTGCGTTTCACCATCTTCGAGGACGCTCGTCATCAACGGGAGCGATGTGTCGCAGACGATCCAGTTCACTAACTCTGGCTGCCACACGGTCACTTTCGACGAGTCAGGTCTACCGGACGGTGAGCTGTGGGGGGCCACCCTGAGCGGTTTCAATTCCTCCGCGACGGCGCCGTCCACCGTATCCTTCACAGAGCCCGACGGGAACTACACCTACTCCGTATCATACGTCGGGAATTTCGGCGAGATAGGTGTCATAGATTACTGCCAGTCGCCATACGGCGGTAGCGTTGGGGTTCAAGGCGCCGACGTCTCTGTCCCCGTCCAGTATTCGATATGCGGAGGGGCAGGCCTGTGGACAGTGAGCGTCCGCACCAACTCTGTCTTCTACTCAGGCACCGAGACGGTACTTGTCAACGGGAACGTGACGACGAGCCCGCGCGTCAACTTCACCACGTTTGCTACTGTCACCCTTACGGACCCGCTGGGCACGGTCATCCGTTCGGACACCGTCGCAGTAAACGCCACCACAGGTCTCTTCCAGGACAACTTCACCACAGGAGGCCAGGGATGGATAGGCGGGACATACACAGTAACCGCTTACTGGCCGACCGGTCCTGGCTGCACCTCCTCCTACTCCGAATGCTCTTTCTCTCAACCGATATACCAGTTCGGTTACCTCCCCTCCGGCCCCACCTACCAGGTGACATTCGTCGAAGGCGGCCTCCCGCAGGGGACGCCGTGGACAATGACGTTCGCCAACGTCACGAAGACGTC
>DAHXUN010000001.1 GCA_027386095.1 Nitrososphaerota archaeon
GTTGACGAAGAGGAAGCTGTTGCGGAATTTCTTCTCCCCTCTTATCGGGTCGCCGCCCGTGAGCATCTTGAAGGTCCCGACGCTCTTCAGCGCCGAGTCCGGAAGGTCGGCGTAGAGGTTAGCGAGCTTGCCGAAAAGGTCCGCCTTTGCGAACCTGTTGATTTCGAGTTCCTGCAATGAGACCGCGCTGATGTTCTCGTGGCCCAGGAGGCCCTTGAGGACGTTGATCAGGGTGCTCTTTCCGTTGTTGCCATCGCCGACGAACAGGATGGCGACCTGGGCCGGGTAGCCTCTGTGTAGGCAATACCCGAGCCATTCCTGCACCACCGGTAGGTCTTCGGGGTAGAGTACTTCCGATAGGAACTTCCTGAACGCAGGGCAGTCGCGGGCTGGCTCGTAGGTTACCGGGAGTCTGCTGAGGCTGTAAAAGTCGGGAGTGTGCGGCTCGAGCTTGCAGGCGGCGGTATCAAGTAGACCATTCTTGACTACCACGTAGGGGCTCTCGGTGAAGAAATCGTCGTGTTTCACATAGGTAGACCGCTTTACGTGGCCGATCACCTCGTTGACCAGATGCTCGGTCAGCTGAGCAGGGTCCACGTTGCGCTGAACGAGGGTCTTGACGTATGTCTCACCGCCCTCGGAATATACCCCATCTCTGTAGACCAGCACTTCGCTTCCGTTCAGCGTTGCGAAGCGGTTCTCCTGCAGCACCTTCTCAGCGATGCTCCACGCCAATGCCCTGTCGGCGTCAGGCATGCCACGAAGCACCCTCTTTGATGGCGAAAGACCGGGCTTTCGGGGCGTGTTGCCCCGATGCCGCCTGGATTAGGTCAAACAGCCTTGCCTTTCGAACCACTTCTGCGAGTTCCCCTTTGGATACGACTGCCCATACCTCGGTGTCAGGGATGTTCTGAACCTGAAAAACTAGGTCGGCTTTTTTGGGAACGGATACTATCACGAAGTCGGCTTTACTCATTTGGAGGCCTCCCCGCTGGAACCGGGCGGACCTGGCCGTCGGCGGGAGGACCGACCCTTTTCCTCCCCCGCCGCTTTCGTGGCTTCGATCGGCTTCCATTTGGGACTGAAACAGCGGGGACACTTCCTGATGTCTTCTGGCTCCCTTCGAGGAATCCAGCGATGCCCGCACCTCGCACAGGTGACGCGGACGAGTGGTACCACCATGGTGGTGGCTATATACGGAAACGATATTTGATAATGTGAGGGGGAAATTTGGGCAAAAAAGACCTGTATCGTTCAGGAAACCACTTTGAGGGGGGCGAAACGTCGCAGGAGGTAGCGCGGAGCAAGCATCTGGGCAAGTCGCAGGAACGCGTGGTGGCGGCAATCATGGGTGCCGGACCCAAGGGAATCACGATTGACAATCTCGCGATGGTTCTCGGCGTGAAAGTAGGGCGTGTGAGAGATATTGTGGGTTCAATTCCCCGAGGAATAATCGAATCTCGAAGGTATCCAGAAGACAAACGAAGGGTTCTTCTTTCAACCGAACCGGGGACGATCTCCGTCACGTACGCCAGACTACCCGGGGAAGAAATCCTCGTTCATCTTCCTGGGAACACCTTCGTCGTAACTACCATGAGACCACGAAGGCGTCCCATTATAATCGGGTCGACTCAGGACGAAGTGTCAGCAGGGGAAGAACAGCCAACCGGGTCCCTTGACGGAGAAAATGTGCCTGGCTAATCGGGCCGGCCATCGAGTCGAGAAGGGCGCAAGACTCCCACCGTCTTGGGATTCCGGGCGCCGATCTCCTCGTTCCACCTCTCGCTGACCACGTGCGCGAGGTACATCAGGGACGGCGCCAACGGCCTGTGCCTCCCGACCGGCTGGAGGACCGCCCTGTATGCCCTCACCGCCCTCCTCCTCTCCCCGTCGTAGCTCAGGTCCTTGGCCACGAGCCCGAGCTCGACGAAGCGCCGGAGGACGGTGCCGTAGAAGTTCACCCGGGAGAGCCGGCACCCGAGCCTCCCCGACTGCAGCTCATCAGCGAACCTGCTCATCTCCTCCCCGGTGCGCCTCCCTCCACTTTCCCTCAGCCACCGGAGGAATGCCTTCGCCGCGTCCCTGGAGTCACGCCTTGCGAAGAGCATCTCCACGATGTCCTTCTTGGAGGCGTCCTCGAGGCTCACGGCCAGCAAACCGATTTTGCGAAAAGCCAACGCCGATGGATAAACTTTCGTTACTGATCGGACGGCTCGGCCTCGGCGTCGTTACTGGGTTCGTCGCCTATGATTGTGTACCCCGGGATCATCACTCTTTGCTCCGGCAGGACGACTCGCAGACTCGCTGCAGGTCGGATGCGGCCCTGTCGTCCTCTCAACGGCCCAGCCCGCGGCGGGGGCGGCGGTCGGGCTGGCCAGGCGCTGTCCGGAGGGGCCCTGCTCGTGCGAGCGTACGTGCTCTTCCACGGATGGCGCCTGGGTCCCCTGCAGGGATGGGAGCGGCGCCCCCGCCCCAGCCCTTGCTCCCTGCCCTCCGAACAAGCGCCATCCTCGCCCTCATGCCATCTTCGGAAATGGTGGGGAAGAGGGGAGCCTGGGCGAAGCCACAGGTTTACGGGGGACCGACCATGTCGACCGGCACATCGGCCTTCCGTGCCGTGCGCCGGGTCCTTTCTATGCAGGGGAAGCACTCGGATTGGCAAGGGCCCACAGCAACCTCGGACGGGCTGCAGGGGGTCCGGGGAGGGGGCGATCCGAGCCGGGAGCCAGGGGGAACGTCAAGGGGGGTCGGTAGACCGGGGGATGTGCCGGTACGTCTCCTACTATAGGGAACGTGGGAAAGGGGATAGCAGCCTTTTCGGTGCCCAAATGCACCTCCGGTACAGTCGGTGCTCTTCCCCACGGTGGCGAAAATAGGGGGTACGTTCGGTGCTCGTTTCGCTCCCCTTCCCCACGGTAGCGAAAATAGGTGGGTAAAGTCGGTGCCCGGTTAGCCCCCCCTCCCCACGGTAGCGGAGACAGGGGGGGCAGTCGGGGCCGGGTTCGCCCCCCTCCCCCACGCTCAGGGGGGCACCGGGATAAGCACCGAAACAGCTACCGAAGTCGGACCTGGGTCCGAACAGGCACCGAAACCGGTAGCGGTTCGGGGGGTGTTTCGCCCCCTGCAAGAGACCCTCACCCCCACCCTCAGAACGAAAATGGGAACCCTCACCCCCCTTTTGACCAGAAATCGCTGTCTTGGCGCTCGCGCCTGACCGTGGACCCTGGGGGTACCCTCACCCCCCTCACCCCCTTTTCGTTCGGGGACCACCCCCCACCCTCACCCCCCGGGAGAGGACCCTCACCCCCACCCCCACCCCCCAAGAGGGCTCGTTTTCGGCCAAAAAGGGGGGTGAGGGGGGTGAGGGGGGTCAGGGTCAAAATCGCCCGTAGGTAGTGACATAGACCCATACCCTGATCCCCCCCGGGGTGGCCGAGGGGGGTACCCTCCGCAACTCGATCACGCGAGCCGGGTGGCCCACCCTCCCAGCAGGACGACAGGCGGAAGGGCTCCACCAGACCATCATGAGGCGGTCCTGCGTAGGGCTCAGCTGACGGGGTCCAAACACCATCGGGTCTTCTGAGCCGTGGCATATGTCTGGGCCCCGCCTGCTTCCGGGGGCCCCCCTTCACGCTCTCCACTCGTGCTTCTCGTAGTACGGGTAGGGGGTGATGTGATAGTGGTTCAGCTTCCGCCCGACCACGGCCGTCTCCGGGGCATGCTGCCTCTCGCAGGGGGTGCCGCAGCGGGGGCAGGTCAGGCCGCACCTCGCTCCAGGACCGCCTCCTTGGGCCTCATCGCCTCGGTTCATCGTCCCCACGCCAGAGTCTTCTCCGGCGGCCGTCGGCCCGGAGGGCCCGTCGGTCTCGGAACCCTCCTGAAAGCGTCCTGGGCGGCGTCGGGGTTTACGGGAGGCGTGTTCTCGATCCAACAGACTGCCCGTCCGCTATTCGAGAACCCCCCAGGTTCTTTCCATCTTCGGAGATGGTGGGGTGAAGGGGGCCTCGGCGACGTCGTCACAGGTTTACGGCCGCCCGATCAGGGTGGCCGGGCACGACGGCCCTCCGCGCCGTGTGTAGGGTCCTTCCTACATAAGGGGGGTTCGTGTGCGCCGCGTGTGCTGCACACGACCGGCCGGTTCTGACACACGATTTTTCGTGTGCATTTCGTGTGTCTTTGTGTGCAGGGGGGTGTGAGGACGTGTGCCCTGGCGTGTGCATTTTGGCTGCGGGTGTTTTTTGCGGTCCCTTTCCATATACGGGGAATCGCTCGGATGCGCCTGTTTTCCCCCGCACGAGCCCAAAGTCCGATCCGAACCGAGGAACCGAGGAACCGAGGGAGGCGCCTCGGGCATCCGAGGAATCCCCCACCGGAGGGCCGACGGGGTACCGAGAAGGGACTTGGGACGCTTGGATGATGGGGTTGCCAGCAGGTGGGAAGACAAAGTCAAACCGAGCCGCATACGCCTATGTGGGTTATGCGCGTGACGCACTCGACTTCCGAGCAGGTACGATTCGGAATAGGTGCGGACTGAATGCGTGACAGGGAGAAGTTCATGCGTGGAATCAAGCGGATGGACACCCCCATCCTGAAGGGGACTCGGATATTCCACAACTTCATCAAGCCGCACGAGGGCCGTCAGGGGAGAACTTCCGCAGAGGCCGCAGGAGTCAAAGTCGAGGGAGAGGACAGATGGAAGACGCTGATTCAGAACGCGAGCGTGAAAGAGAGAGGAAGCCTTAACTCGCGGCCCTAGACCCAAGGTGCGACATTGCCGAACTACAGGGTCACTTGGAAAGAGGGGACGATAGAGTATTCGGTAGTCATTCATATCAAAAGCAGATTGAAGGCCATAAACGCATTCCACAGAATCAAGGAAGCGAAGGAACTCTTGCAGACAAGCACAGGTTACAAAGGAAGCTTCCCCGTCGATTCAATCATACGGATTGACGAAGTAGGAAAAGAATAATCTGTAATCCTCCAAAAGACACGATAGAAATCCCATCGGCGCCACTAAACGACTTTGGACAGTCGCAAGAACACCCTAAACCAAACGGAGATTAGACAGAACCCCGAAAAGATATGCGTAAATCGACAACGAGCGCTCCGTCCGCGCGGAGCTCAGGTCGAATTGAGCGCTGGCATAACATCAGACGATCCAACCCTCCTATTGGCGAACACCGAACGCGAAGCGCCACCCTGCGAAATCCCGAACGGTGGTCGCGATAGCAGATGGTGACGGTAGACCTCGCGTTCAGGCTCAGCGGCTCCGAGATACCGGTCGACCACGGCTACGCCCTCTACTCTGCGATTTCGCACGTGATCCCTTCCCTGCATGGGGACGAAGGCGTGGGAATCCACCCCATCTCGGGGCTCCTCGCCGGGGACGGGCTCCTGCGGATAACGGATAGGAGCCGCCTCGTGCTCCGGGTGAAGAGCGAGCGCGTCAGAGACTTCATCCCCCTCTCCGGCAAGCGACTGAACGTGGACGGGCACGGGCTCCTCGTCGGCCTCCCCACCCCGATGATGCTGCGACCTGCCGCCAGGCTCCGCAGCAGGGTCGTGGTGATCAAGGGCTTCCTCGACGTGGAACCCTTCCTCGAAGCTTGCGGGCGGCAGCTCGGCGCCCTGGGGGTGGCCGGCAGGCCGAGCGTACCTTCTCGAGCTTCGCCCGGACCCGTCGAACATGGCAAGGGCGGCAGACTCCCCTTCGTCAGGAGGACGTTGAGGATACACGACAGGACAATCGTAGGGTACGCGGTGGATGTGGACGATTTGAGTCCCGAGGGTTCGATAAGACTGCAGGAAGAAGGTCTTGGAGGGAGAAGGAGATTCGGGTGCGGGGTGTTCACTCCTCCTAAGAGCGATGCAGAGCGTTGACGGGACCCTCCCACCTCCTGGCGAAGTCGAGCAGGACCCCGGAGGATCCGGAGTACCACGAGTCGTACGTCGGACACCTGGTAGAGACGACGAAGGTGGCGCGCCACTTGGTTGACGCGAGGGGCCGGGTCTTCTTGGAGTCCCTCGGCCTCGACGGTGCCGCATGGTCGGACAAGCTGAGGAAGTCGGTCGTCCGCGGCTCGCTCCTCCATGACGTCGGGAAGGCCAACCATCAGTTCCAGCGTCTCGTCTCCGGAGACAGGAGGCACCCCCAGGCGTTCAGGCACGAGCAGCTGAGCCTGACCCTTGCCCTGAAGTGGAACCCCCTCTCTTCATTCGCGAGCCTCGAGGACGACGTCGCATACGCGACGCTGTTCGCCGTAGTCGGGCACCACTTGAAATTCGACAGCCTGGCGATGTCGCCCAGAGAGGGGAGCGGCGACAGCAGGGTCGTCCTCTACACCGGCCACCCCGACATGAAGGAGCTCCTCGACAGGGGGAGCCGCCTGCTTTCGCTCCCCCTGCCATCCGAAGGGCTGAGGGACGCGAGCGTGGACCTCTCCGGTGACCCGATGAAGGACGTGAGGAAATGGCTCCGGCGCGCCTCTCTTTGGTGGAGCAAAAACGGCGACGAGGCGAGGCGTTTCGTCGCGCTCACGAAGGCCCTCGTCATCGCCTCCGACCTCGCCGCCTCCGCGGTATCGAAGGACAGCGACCCCGTGGAGTGGGCCGAATCCGTGCTCGGTAGGGTGTGCGGACGCGGCGAAATCCTCAGGGTCGCAGAAAAGTCTCTCAAAGGGAAGGCGCCCCGGCGATTCCAGGAGGAGGTGGCCCGCGCCCGGTCGAGGGTGGCCCTCGTGCAGGCCGGTTGTGGCACGGGCAAGACCGCCGCCGCCTATCTCTGGGCAGCGGAGAAGGCGAGGGGGAGAAAGGTCTTCTTCTGCTACCCAACGACCGGGACGGCGACCCAGGGATACGCCGAACACGTCCTCGAAGGCATCGACTCGCGCCTGATACACAGCAGGGCCGAGGTGGACCTTGAGACCCTTAGAGAGAGCAAGGGGGACGAGTCAGACGTGCTCGAGCAGGCGATACGCTATGAGTCGCTCTCGGCGTGGGACGCCCCCATCGTCGTCGCGACGACGGACGCCGTCCTCGGCCTGGTCCAGAACAACAGGAGGGGCCTCTTCTCCTTCCCAGCAATCGGGAACGGGGCGTTCGTCTTCGACGAGATCCACTCGTACGACGAGAGGCTGTTCGGGGCGCTCCTCCGTTTCATGGACGCGTTCTCGGGGGCCCCTACCCTCCTCATGACCGCATCGCTCCAACGCGAAAGGTCCCGAAAGATAGAAGGCATGCTGGCCAGCCGCGGCGAGACGATGGAGGCGGTGCGGGGCCCGAGGGAGTTCGAAGAGGTCAAGAGGTACCAGATCCACCCTGTGGGACGGGGACCACCATGGGAGGAGGTCAGAAGGGCTGTCCGCGGCGGAATGAAGGTGCTCTGGGTGACGAACACGGTCGAAAGGGCGAGAGAGGTATGGAGGGAATCGAAGGAAGCGACCGGGGCCGAGCCGATCCTATACCACAGCAGGTATCGCTACCTTGACAGGGCAGCCCATCATCGCAGCGTCGTGGAATCCATGAAGGGAGGCGCGGGGGCCTTCGTGGTGGCGACCCAGGTCTGCGAGGTTTCGCTCGACATATCCGCCGACGTCCTCGTGACAGACCTCGCCCCGGTCCCGGCGATGATCCAGAGGATGGGGAGGGTGAACAGGTATGCAGACGTCACGGGGCCGAAGCCGGTCCACGTGGTCGATGTCGACGCCCCCGAACCTTACTCCAAAGACGAAATCGAAGTCGCGCGGCGATGGCTCGGGGAGCTCGCGGAGGAGACAGGAGGGGCAGCGTCCCAGGCCGACCTCGCGAGGAAGTTCGAGTCATACGGCGCAGGCGGGGGGGCTGCTGCCGTCGACTCTGCCTGGCTCGACGGCGGGCCCATCAGCAGGCCGGCCCCCCTCCGGGAGGAGGGGTACACCGTGGCGGTCGTCATGGGGGAAGAAAGGGACGGGTGCGTCACATCGGGGGGCTGGGCGGCAGGCAGGGAGGTCGCGAGGCGCTCGATGCCGATGCCGCTCTGGCCTGTCATGAAGGAGATACAGGGGTGGGAAAGGCTGAACGGAGCATTCGTGGCCCCGGCGGGGAGGGTCGAATACTCAGAGACGCTCGGCGGGTCATGGAGATGACGACGGCCAACTCGCTCGCGATGAAGCTCTCAGGGCCGGGGATGACCGCCCTCCACAGGGCCGGGCTCGCGGGGCTGTGGATGACGCTCGACGCCCTCGGCAAGGAAGGGGCGGACCTCGCAGGAGGCTCGTGGACCCTCACCGACCAGGAGGTGGCCATCCGTTTCGGACGCCCCGGCCCCTTCTTCGACGCGCTGATCAGGGAATCGTTCAGGACGACCCGGGACGGGCTGGTCTGGTTCCCTGGCCTCGGGGACCCGGAAGACCACCCGCAGGCTTCGGCGCAGTTGAACGAGTGCCTCCTCGGCACGTTCCTTCAGCACGGAAGGACGAGGGGGTCGGACCCGGCGAACAATCCGACGGGCTCCAGGGCCGTCACAGTGGACGACGTCGCATATCCGATCCGCTACCACAAGGTTCGCTGGTATGCGCACCAGAAGGTGAAGATCAGGCGGGCCGGACAGCCACAGCGCCTCCTCGGCTGGGTCCACCCGGGGGGAGCGGTGAGGCACGAAGCGTTCAGCAAGGCGACAGGGCTCCAGGAGCCGCTCGAGCTCTTCCTCCCCCTGCTGTACGCCGTCGTCGGGGTGCTGTACTTCGTGGTGAGGAAGAGAGGGGCCGGGGTCAGGCACGCCGTGGTCATACCTGACGTCGCGAACCTGAGAGAGTACGCGGTCTTCAGGAGAACCTACATGGGCGGGGGCGAGAAAGAAGTCACCGTCTCGGGCTCGGGCGAAGCGGCACTCAGGATGCTATCGGCGCTCAAAGCGACGAACATGATGGATGCTGTCGGGTCGACTGCCTGCAAGGTGGTGACGTTCGGCAAAGTGCAGTGGGACCAGCAGCAGAGGAAGCGCATAAGCACGTTCGACGTGGCGAAGGGGAGCTCGGACGGCCTTGAGACTTACCAGAAGTGCATGCAATACCTCCCACCGAGGCTCGTGAAACCTGAAGGAGGGACGCCATTCTGGGACTACCCCCAGACCCCGGAGCTCGTCGCCGAGAACCTGCTCCGGGGAGAGCCGTGGTGGAGGGGGTTCTCTCAGTTCGTCTCTGACGAGGAGGTCCGCGACCACGTCCTCGGGACAAGCCGTTATAAGGGGGAGAGAGAAGGACTTTCGAAGTTGATTTCAGACCCCGGTCTGGAAGGGCCCCAGCGCGCCTTCGTCGTGGCCTGCCAGGAGGCGTGGAGGAGGAGGCTCGGCGAGCTCGGCGCCAGGGCGGGGAGAGAAGGCGCCGACCCTGGCAGGCTCTTCCAAAGGGAGTTCGAGCGCGTGAGGGTGTCGTTCTCAAGGTGCAAGAGCGAGGCCACCATGAGGGAGGCAGTGACCGACTTCTGGGCGAGGGCGGGGCCCCTGCCGAGCCTCCAGTCAGACTGGCGCGAAGTCCTCGCGTTGCTCAACAGGGACTGGCGCCTCGCGAGGGACCTCGCCCTCCTCGCGCTGGCGAGCTACGCCCCGAAGAGGAAGGAGGAAGAGGAATTAGAAGCCCTGTGACCCCGGCCGTATACCGTCGTCTCTGATGCCTCCGGGCGTTCATGACCAAGCACCTCTACGGGCTGATAGCCACGCCCTACGGCGTGGCGGCGAACAACAGGGGGGAAAACGAAGGGAACATAACGACCCTCCAGAAGATCCTCTGGAACGGCGAAGTCCACACCACTGTCTCGGCTGAGGCGATAAGGTGGGCGCTCCGCTACCAGTGGCAGAGAAGGGGGATTCCAGTCAACCGGAGATGGGACGAAGAGAAGAGCGAGCACGACTGGCAGGACAAGAGGTGGACATCCTGGACCGCGGCGGGCGGGGACGCAAAGCAGACCTTCATAGACGACGACGTGCTCGGCTTCATGGTTGCCGAAGCCGCCTCCACCGAGGGGGACGAAGACCTCGGGGGGAAGATGGATGAGAGAGACAGGCTGAAAAAGGAGGCGGAGGAGATGAAGCCCCAGGAGAAGAAATCCGAGGAAGGCAAGCGGCTGCGGGAGCGGCTGAGGCTCGTCAACGAGGAGATCAAACAGGCGGGCAAGGGGACGGCGATAAAGAGGAGGGGGGCGCTCGAAGTCACGAGGGCCGTCTCTCTCACGCCCTTCTCCGGCGACATGACATTCAACGCGAAGAGCGGGGAGAAGACGTCGACGAGCCTCTACGGCACAGAGGTCCACGCGACGAGATACCAGTACGGGTTCGCCGTGACGCCCGAGGCCCTCAGGCAAAAGGAGAGGATCATCGACGTGGTTGACGGGTTCGTAGGCCTCTCAGAGGTCGGGGGGAACCAGTCGAGGTTCCTCTTCGACTTCTCTCCCGAGGCCGTCGTCTTCCGCTGGACCGACGACCTTGCTCCGAGGATCCTCTACGGATTCGCCCTCGACGGCGCGGGGAACATCGCCGCTCCGTCCATCGCGAGGAAGATAGAGGCCGGGGACATAGACCCGAGGGAGGTCGTGGTCGGAGGGCCGGTCGGGCTCGGCCCGGGGAGCGCAGGCCTCAAGGCCCATTCCGGGGTGAGCGCCGCGGCCGAGGAGGTCAAGGCCAGGATACGGTCTGACCTCGGCCTGTGAGCGAGCGACAATTGGCCTACGAGGTGCTCGCGCGGCCAACCGGGGAGGTGGGTCCCCTGGCTCTGTATGTGTCCGTGCCTGTGGCCTCGTTCAGGAACCCGCACGCGAGGGAGTACCTGGAGACGTACCCGTGCCCTCCTCCTTCAACGGTATACGGGATGCTCCTCTCGGCCGTGGGGGAGACCTCCCGCCGCGCGCACATGGGAGCGGAGATCGCCATCGCGATGATTTCGAGACCTGCCCTGTCTACCGTCCTCCGCACCAAGTGGCGGGTGAAGTCCGGGCGCGTCCCCCTCGGGAAGGGGGAGAACAAGGTCCCCGACTTCCAGGAGGTGCTCACCGACGTAAGGATGGTCGTGTGGGTGAGGAGGGGCGAAGGGGAGAGCGCCTCCCCTCCGCTCGTGGAGCGGCTCCGGCAGGTCCTCCTGCATGGGGCAAGCGCCAGGCGGTTCGGCGCGCTCTCCCTCGGCGAGAGCACGCACCTCGTGGACGACTTCAGGGCCTGGCGCGGAGAGGACGGGTCGAGGGGGAGGGTGCTGGTCCGGGACGACGAAAGGGGCGACCTCACCCTGCCCATATGGGCGGACCACGTGAGCTCGATGCGCACCAGATGGGGGAGGTACCGGCTCGAAGAAAGCGAGTGGGGCGGGGGGTTGCCGGAGAGCGCCTGGGTGAAGATCGTTCCAGGCTGATGAAGACCCACCCGTCCGGGCGGCTGGGCTTCACGCGCTGGCGTACTGCGAGCGGCTGTACTACCTCGAGGAGGTCGAGCAGATACGGCTCGCCGACGCATCGGTCTACGCCGGCAGGGAGATGCATGGGCGCCTGGAGCGGTCCGGAACGGCGCACGGCCATAGGCTCTTCTCGTTCGCGAGCGGGAGGCTCGGCCTGGCTGGGCAGGTGGACGCCGTCCACCACAGGGAAGGCGGCTGGATACCATACGAGCACAAGCGAGGGCGGGCAAAGCGAGGCCCTGAGGGCGAGCCCGAGGCATGGCCATCTGACGCCCTGCAGGTCATGGCTTACGCGCTGCTCATCGAAGAAGCCACGGGGAAGAGGGTCCGTGAGGGCAGGATCAGATACCACGAGGACAATGCGACAGTGAGGGTGCCCCTCACGGACGAGGGGCGTGAGCTCGTGCGGAAGAGCGTTGCAAGGGCGAAGGAGCTGCGGACGCAGAATACGCGGCCGCCAGTGAACGCCAACGAGAACGCGTGCATCCGCTGCTCGCTCGCGCCCGTCTGCCTCCCCGAGGAGGAGAGGCTCCTCACGTCCCCCCAGTGGGAGCCTGTCAGGCTGTTCCCGGCCACGACAGACGGGGAGGTGGTCCACCTCTTGACGCCCTCGCTTAGGGTGGTCAGGAGCGGCGAGGCCTTGGTCGTCAAGAGGAAGGGCGAAACCGTTTCGACGTACCCGATACACGGCATCGCTGCCCTGGCCGCGCACGGCAACGTGCAGATAACGACACAGGCGTTGCATCTCTGCGCGTTCAACGGGGTCCCGGTCAGCTGGTTCACCTCCGGCGGCAGGCACATCTCGTCTCTGACCGTCGGTCCCGGATCGGTACAGAGGAGGGTCAGGCAATATCACGCCCTCTGCGACCCCGCGACATGCCTGGGCCTTGGGAGGCGGCTCGTCAGAGCGAAGATCGAAGGCCAGCTGGCGCTCATCCTGAGGTCCAGCCGCGGAGGCCGTGGGAGGCCCGCTCAGACCCTCAGGGACATAGTCGAGATGAGAGACGCCATCAAGATGGCCGGAAGGGCCGAGGGGATAGACTCTCTCCGCGGGATCGAGGGGACGGCTGCGCGAGCCTATTTCGACGCGCTTTCCGTTCTCGTCGCGAAGGCCGACCCGAGCCTGCAACTCGCCGGTCGTACCCGCCGCCCTCCAAGAGACAAGTTCAACGCGATCCTGTCCTTCGGTTATTCGCTGCTCTACGCCTCCGTCCTCCAGGGGATAGTGTCCGTCGGGCTCGAGCCTTCCCTTGGGTTCTTCCACACGCCTCGTTCGTCTGGGCAGCCTCTCGCCCTGGACGTCATGGAGCTCTTCCGAGTCCCCGTCTGGGACGTCGTCGTTGTCGGTTCGGTCAACAGGCACCAGTGGGATGCGCCAGGGAAGTTCGAGGTAACAAAAGACCGCGTGTGGCTCTCGGACTCGGGAAGGAGAGAGGCCATCAAGCTGTTCGAACAGAGGATGGAAAGCCTGTGGAAGCACCCTGTGACTGGCTATTCGCTATCATGGAGACGCACGATAGAGCTCGAGGTGAGGCTGCTGGAAAAGGAGTGGAGTTCGACCCCTGGTCTATTCGCGCGGGCGAGGCTGAGGTGACCACGCGTAGTTGAGAGGCTGGTACCTCGTCTGCTATGACGTCAGGGACGAGACTCGGCTCAGAAGGGTCCAAAAAATCATGCTCGGGTACGGCCACAGGCTGCAGTACAGCATATTCAGATGCCGGCTGAGCGAAAGGGACGTGGAGCGGATGAAATGGGAGCTGATGGAGGCGATGGAGACCGAGGACGACCTGCTCGTGGTGGGCCTGTGCAAAGCGTGCGTAGGCAGGCTGCGGGCGAACGGCTCGCACGCTACCTGGCCCAAGGAGGCCCCGAGCTACGAGATAGTTTGAAATTCAAGCACCGCCGAGTGGGTCGGGGCGGGAGCGGTAGAACGCACGGCGGACGCAGGGGAGATTAACGGGTGCTTGATTCCCGAGCTTCACGCCGTAGGTGGCGGTGCAGGAACCTCTGATGCCGTAAGGCGTTTAGCAGCAAGATGGTCGTGCGGAACTTCACCAGATCGCACGGGTGCAGGAACCTCTGATGCCGTAAGGCGTTTAGCAGAAGGGTTACGATGCGAAGGCGTTTCGTCGGCGGAAGTGCAGGAACCTCTGATGCCGTAAGGCGTTTAGCAGATTCTCATGATTTCCGGGGGGGTGGTGACAGGGATAGTGCAGGAACCTCTGATGCCGTAAGGCGTTTAGCAGATCGACCCGACAATAGAAAAGGTTCTGTTGTCGATGTGCAGGAACCTCTGATGCCGTAAGGCGTTTAGCAGAGACCTAAGGTGGTCGAAGTCGAAGACCGTCGGGGCGTGCAGGAACCTCTGATGCCGTAAGGCGTTTAGCAGGCTAATCCTGCGTCATTAGTCGATGTTACGGGAGTGGTGCAGGAACCTCTGATGCCGTAAGGCGTTTAGCAGGTTGAGGGTGTAGTAAGTGAAGTTGGAGTCTGAGCGTGCAGGAACCTCTGATGCCGTAAGGCGTTTAGCAGGTCGTCTACATGGCCTTCGCCCCCGCCGCTCAGGGGGTGCAGGAACCTCTGATGCCGTAAGGCGTTTAGCAGGGGGCAATCGCGACGGATGCCGAGGTGAAAGCAGGTGCAGGAACCTCTGATGCCGTAAGGCGTTTAGCAGTTCTCTGCCACCCCCGTAGGGAGCATCGTGGTCGCCGTGCAGGAACCTCTGATGCCGTAAGGCGTTTAGCAGGCTATGAGCGCGATGGAGTCGTTGGTGTCCATGTGGCCGTGCAGGAACCTCTGATGCCGTAAGGCGTTTAGCAGGTCAGGACGCCAAGCGCGACCACAGCCGCGATGATGACGTGCAGGAACCTCTGATGCCGTAAGGCGTTTAGCAGATCTACGTCGGAGACGCGGCGCTCGCAGGTTCTCCCGGTGCAGGAACCTCTGATGCCGTAAGGCGTTTAGCAGTCAGCCGGAAAGTTCACCGGTGGAATCATCGGCCTGTGCAGGAACCTCTGATGCCGTAAGGCGTTTAGCAGGTAAAGAAGGCCAGGGGGACGAAGTTCACGAACACGGTGCAGGAACCTCTGATGCCGTAAGGCGTTTAGCAGGAGGGGAGACGGGCAGCCCTTCCGCTTTTCTCCAATAGTGCAGGAACCTCTGATGCCGTAAGGCGTTTAGCAGATGGGTATCAGACACAAACCCAAACCTGCAGTCCTCCGTGCAGGAACCTCTGATGCCGTAAGGCGTTTAGCAGAATTGCTGTTCCTGTGGATTGAATTGGTCATTCAGAGTGCAGGAACCTCTGATGCCGTAAGGCGTTTTTCGAACCGAGAAAAACCTCCGGATATCCGAGAGATGCGCTTCAGAGGTCCGAGAGATGCCCGATGCACGAGTAGCGACATAGAGCCAGCGTCAGCCTACGGCAATGACGAGCCTGGTGTCCTCCGTAATCCTGACGTCTCCAGCAGGGCTCGATGACGTGACTTCGTAGTCGACGTAACCGTTGGTTGTTGTCCTGTCCTCATCGTACACCACGTTCTCGTTCAACTTTCCTCTGTGGCCCTGCCTAACCACTTCGCCTATCAAGGCCCTGTGGAGGGCTCTACGGGCAGCTGACCCCAGATACGCCATCTTTCTCCGCCCCCATTCCTCCAACATCTCTTTGTGAGACTCTTCTTCTGAGGTGTCCCACCACTCCCTGTAATCCGGGTCAAACCGATTCCAGTCCAAGGCCCGGAGGTGGATGACTACGTCAGTTGCGACAGGTATCCAAGACGCTGGCGCTACATGCTGTGAAGTCAATTTCGTGACTTAGAGCCTATCCCAATATTGTCCTCCTGTAGACGGTTAGGCAGCAGGCCAGTTGGACCAGTGCGAGATAGTTCTCAGCCTTCTTCTCCCACCTGATGAGGAGCCTCCTGAACCGGTTGAGCCAGGACGCGCTCCTCTCCACCACCCACCTCTTCGGCTTGTACCTCTTGGTCGGGTTCTCTAACTCTCCCCTGTGCCGCATGTGCGGCACGTAACCTCTCTCGACCACGCCCGCTCCGATTTCTGGGTAGTCGTATCACTTGTCCAGGCAGAGGTTCTGAGGATGGTAGCGCCTTGGGGCAGGCCTCTCCACGACGACGCCGTCCAGGGTCTCGAACGCCGCCTTCATGTCGTGGGTGTTGGCTCCTGTGATCACAGCGGAGAGTGGTGTCCCTCTCCTGTCGGTGAGGATGTGCCTCTTGGTGCCGAGCTTGCCCCTATCGGTGGGGTTGGGACCTGTACTTTTCCCCCCCGAGGGGGGCCTTGACGGAGCTCGAGTCGAGCGACTGCCACTTCCATTTGGTGCTACGCAGCTCGTCATACCTCCCGAGGAGCTTGGTCCAGAGCTTCTGGAAGACGCCCTCCCTCACCCACTGCTGGAATCTGCGATGGGCCGTCGACCCAGAACCATACTCCTTGGGCAGGGACTTCCACTGGCACCCTGTCCTGAGGACGTGGAGTATGCCATCCATGACATTCCTGAATGGGACCGGGGGCCTCCCCCTGGTGCCTGGCCTCTTCTCCTCTCCGAGCAGAGGCGCCATCTCTGTCCAGAGGTCGTCAGGAATCCGTCTGATCGTAGGTAATTTCTTCTTCATGGCAGAGCCGTTGAGAGATCACCCTATCGTCACCGACGTCAGACTGCCTAGGCCATCAGGTGTATTTTTGGGATAGGCTCTAAGTGGCAACGCCTCCACGATTAGCACTCTCAATGCGCAAATCTCTTCAGATAACTCGCAGATATCCAACCTTCAGGCTCAAATATCATCCGACAATTCCGAAATCTCTTCTCTCCAATCGCAGGTATCGGCAGATACCGCACAGATATCGAGCCTTCAAGCCGCATCGGTGGCAGGTAGTTTCTCCTCAACGGTCAGCTGTCCTCTCTTCGGCAACTGTTCCTACACGATAAACGGTGCCTACGCCAACTACGGCACTAACACCGCATATGGTGTCTCGGTTACTTTCACCTTCTACTCAAGCAGTCAACAGACGCTGTGCAGCACCACAGTTTCTCTGGGGAGCGCATCAGGACACACCATAACACTGTTTCCCCAAACTACCTGCAACTCTAACTACAACATCGCCGCTTCTACTTATGGTTGGACATTCTCGCATACCTAAGGCTGCAAGATAGTCGAACCCCTGTTTTCCATAGGTCTAATTGCCGTCGGGCGCGTAGAGCTCAATTTGAACCTTGTTTGATTATTTGATTAAAATTAGTTAGAGGAGTCAGGGCGATCAGACTCAATCAGGAACGAGGGCGGAAGTCCCGGCGACCGCACCGGGGCCTCGTGACATTATTAGCCGCACCTGATTTCTTCTGGCGTGATCGAGATATCTGTCCGCCAGCCGCATTCCGATTACGGCCTCATGCACGGGCCGATACATGGGGGGTTGAATGAGCGTGGAGGTACGGCTACCTGGGCTACCCGAAGCCTGGCCTTGTGACGACGCTGCCCGGATGATAGTGTCGCAAGGCCGCCGGTTTACCAAGGATAAATATCCTGACAAATGTATAATTAACGTGGGAGGGCGCCGGGCTACATGCCCTCCTACGAATCGGAATTCGAGGCTGTAATCAGCGGGATCCGCTCGCATGAGAAGTGGTTCTCAGAGAGCCTTCCGATGATAGCCAGCGAGAACCTCGCGTCCGAGCCTGTCCGGAGGGTCCTTTCGTCAGACCTCGGCCACAGGTACGCCGAGGGATGGCCGGGCGAAAGGGTCTACGCAGGGTGCAGGTACATAGACCAGATAGAGCTGCAGGCTATCGCGCTCGGCAAGAAGCTGTTCAGAGCCGACCACTTCGATGTCAGGCCTGTCTCGGGGGTCAACGCAAACTTAGCTGTATACTCCGCGATTAGTGGGCCAGGGGACATGATGATGGCGCTCTCCATCCCCAACGGGGGGCACATCTCTCATGGGAAGAAGGACTTCGGAGGCACGGCGGGGCTGGTGCACTCCCTAGACGTGTCATACTTCGCGTTCGACAAGGATTCGATGAACATCGACGTCGATGAGACGAAGAAGAGGATTGCGGCGCTCCCTTCACTTAAGCTGGCGATGTTCGGCTGCAGCCTCTTCCTCTTCCCCCACCCCGTCAAGGAGCTGGCGCAGACCATACGCGACAAAGGTGGAGTAGTGTGCTATGATGCGGCCCATGTCGCCGGGCTTATCGCAGGCGGACAGTTCCAGGACCCTCTCAGGGAGGGTGTCCAGATCATGACTATGAGCACCCACAAGGTGCTCTTCGGGCCTCAGGGGGGCGCGATAGCGTCGTCGGCCGAGTTCGCGGAGCCTCTTAAGAAGGCAGTCTTCCCTGGCACTGCGAGCAACCACCACCTCCATAACGTGGCCGCCAAGGCGATGGTCTTCGCCGAGTTCCTCCAGTTCGGGCGTGACTATGCGAAGGACGTCGTAGACAACGCTCAGACGCTCGCCGGGAGGCTCGCGGACCTTGGCGAGCGCGTCCTTGGTGAGAAGAACGGCTACACAATGTCCCACCAAGTGGCCCTCGACGTGACCAGGTACGCGGACGGAGGGGTGATCGAGAAGCTGCTGGAGGACCAGAACATAATATGCAACAGGGAGCCGATACCTGGAGACCTCCAGGCAGGGAGACACTATACGAACCCGGGCGGGATAAGGCTCGGAGTGTCGGAGCTGACACGACTGGGGATGGGCAAATCAGAGATGAACGAAGTGGCCGAACTCGTGCACCTTGGCCTCGGGGGGGAGAAGAAGCAGGAGGTCGTGGCCAGAATCGGGGAGCTCAGGAAGGGTTTCCAGAAGTTGAGATACTCGTTCAGGGACACGCCCGCGTACTCATTCAGCTAGCGTAGGCGTTGAGAAGTCCGTCAGCTCCAGCTGGTCGGGCTTCCTCGGCCCCTGGAAGAGCTGGTCCAGTTCTCTCTGAAGCATGTCAAGCCTGTTCCTCAGATACGGGTCGACGTCGTACTCTCGGGCGAGGCGCTGCGCGATTTGGAGGTATTTCTCCACCGAAGCCCTGGTCAGTGTCCCCTTGATTTCGCCGCCGCAGCTGGGGCATTTGGACGAGAGCGGAGGCCGCCGGAGCGTCATGCCGCAGCCTTTGCACTTGAACGCCTGGGTCGCGTACTTCTTCGCGTTCCCCATGATGTCCCTGATTAGATGCGTCCTGATGATGGATTCGACCACGTCGCGGGTAGACACAGCTTCTACAAGGGACGCGACCTCAATCTGCTTCGCGATCTTTTCATGGAGCGTCCTCAACGTGGAATAGGAAGCCCTGGAGCGTCTTATCGTGATGGAGCTTGTCGGATGGGTGAACCCGTAGCCGTAGAACTGGGACTCGCTTTCCAGGCGCGAGCCGATGCGCTCGATCAAATGGGCCACGGATGACGCGGGCGGGGTGCCGAGGGTCTTCTCGTAGAACTCGAGCGGATAAATCCGTGCCACGTCGAAGTTATGCGCCTGCTCGTCCACCTCCGCCGGGAGGATCACCGGTTGTATCAATAGCGGCGTGTCCATGTAGCCGCCGATCTGCGCCGGGACATATTGCAGCGAGAAGTTCAGCAATGTGTCGACCAGCAGGAGTATGGAGTCGCCGTCTCCGTCGCAGTCCCGCCTCTTAGCAGAGTGCCAGTAGGGGTTTGCAAGGCAGACCTCCGTAGCTGAAAACCCCACTATCCGTCCGACTACACCCACCGAGGTATGGGGTGCGAGCCCGATCACCAGCCTCCCCAGTAGGTCGTCAGGCTTTGCGACGTTGTAAAACGGCTCCATACCATAGAGGCTCTGAAGCTCGTCGTCGATGCACTGGGCCATCTTGACCAAGTCTCCGCTGATGTCCGCAGGGACTATGATATCCTGGGGCTTGAGCTCCAGCACCTGGTCATCGGACTTCAGGGGGGCTCCCATGTGGTCGTGTGTGTAACCCAGACGAACCAAGGCTTGAAGGTCACCTTTTACGTCCCGTGGCCTGAAGTGGGTCAGAGGCTCGTTGGTGGCGTCGATCCTCAGGGTCCCGTCTTTGTAGACGAAGGCGTTGTGCCTGCTCCTGATGATCCCCTTTTCGATGGCTTCCGGGACCTTGGAGACGCTCGTCAGGCCCTTCACACCTTTCACCGGTTTGGACACAGAATGTGGGATCTTGGTCCTTAACCCCTCCAGCCGCGACTTGAAGTCGAAGTCCATCTTCGAATATGGGAGGGTCTTCGCCTTGCAGTTGGGACAGGCAGTGTCCTGGGACGTGGCGCCGCACCGGGGGCAGGCCATGAATGGTTCAGTCTCCTCGCCGCAGACTTCGCATTTTGGAGAGAGCCTTCTCTGGTTGCACCTGTGGCAGTACAGGTTGACGACCTCAATCTCGACCCTCCCCGCCCTGGCGGCGGCGAAGATGTCCCGCATCGGTCCGCCCCCGTAGCCCACGGGGAACAGCACGTGGACCGGGGGTTTCAGCCTCCTGACCATCGCCTTCTCCGGCCTCCCCACCCTGATGCCGATGGTGGTGGTGCTCTGCCTTCCCATCTGGATCCCCGAGAGGCGCCTGATGTAGTCAGGCGCGTCAGGAGAGACCACGGGCGCAGGCTCGCCTAGCCGCAGGAGCGCGCGGAGGATGACAGCCGGCTCTCCGGTGACGATTGCCACGTCTCCCTCGGCCTTGTGCTCGACGAGGCAGGTGTTCAGCACCCAGCGGACGTGTGGTACGGCGACGTCGATGACCACGTCCCTCCCCTCGGGTCGAGCGCTCTTCCGCAGTTCGGCCAGGTCGGAAGACTCTACCCTGTCGAAGCGCGGGGTATGCGAAGGATGCAGCGGGATGCCTAGCGCGCGTGAAATCGCTATGGCCTCCGCGGCGGTCGGGGCGATGGTCGGAGCAGAAGCCAGTTCCCTGGCCCTGTCGCCTCCTACCCCCGCCGAGGCCAGCGCTTCCGCGGCTCCTGGGACCTCCGCCATAGCGCGGCCCAGGTCCTGGGACCACCACTCTGGGACGTAGGGGGACGGCTGAAGCGCCTTGTTGCTCTCCAAAAAGTCGCCGTAGGTTATCAGGACGTCTCCGAGGTCGATTATCTTCGACATTAGCTCGCGCATCTCTTCCGCCTGCGACACGGTCGAGACCCTCATGACGCTCCCATCTTTCGTCAGGATTGTGGGCCCCTCTATGGAGTCGACGAAGGCGATGGTGGCCGCCTTCCCCGGCATATCCACCTTCACTTGTGTCCCGGCCACGATTGGGAAGTCGAGGAGCGTGGCGACCGCCGGGTGTATCCCGATGGTCGAGAGGCCCGTGTTCATTGACCGCCCATACCTGAGCCTGAAGCCTCCCTTGCTCCTAGGCATCGAGAGCACGGCCCTCCCCGAGATGACCTCTTCGAAGTGGGCGCCGGCCTTTTCGGTTTCGTTCGCCGTCTGTTGGGTCCCCCCTTTCAGCTGAGAGAGGAAGTCCCATCCCGATATGTTCAGGCTCGCGAGCTTCTTCGACAGTTTGTGGGCCCTGCCTATCACGCCGTCGTTGAGGACCCTCAGGGCGCCCCCTCTGAGCCTGTCTGTGGCCACCCGCTTGAGGTTCCTGTGGACCACCACTTCGATTGGATCAGTCTCGATTCCGTCGATCTCCACCGGGAGGTTGGAGATCGCCCGGCGGATGTCGTCGTCTGTCACCTTGTACTGGAAGTTCGCAACGTCGCGCTCGTAGATCCTCAGCTCCTCCGCGAAGCGGTCAATCTCTTCCTGGCCGGCCCTGTAGTTGCTCAAGCCTAGCTTCTTGGCGGTCACGTCCGCTATGACAAGAGAGAACGCCGCCTCGGTCCCCCCAGCCGAGCGCATCGGCCCTGCATAGGAGACAGAGACGTAATCGGTGTTGTCGTCGTTCTGTTTTATCGTGACTCCGGATATCCCTTCCAGGGGGGCCACGGTGACTCCATCTGTCATGACGGCGAGCCCTGCCCTGACCCCGTAGCTCAGGGCTTCGTGCCTCTCGAGCGCCCCGAACTTGCCCAGAGCTATCTCTTGGGAGATCGTCAGGGCTGCGCGCTCCTTAGAGGTGCTGTGGAGGAGCTCCCTGAGCCTGTCGACCAGCCCTTCGAATTGGTCCAGCCTGAGCATCTGGTTCACCCTGTCTGCCAGGTCGAAGACGGTCTTGCTCTCGACGACGCCTGTAGGATCGTGG
Organism: Nitrososphaerota archaeon; assembly: GCA_027386095.1. The sequence goes on from DAHXUN010000001.1 coordinate 21,598, forward strand.
CCTTTCATCCTCGCAGTGGAAGCCAGGCTGTGAGCGGCTTCGTACTGAGACAGTATGTCCCTGTAGTAGGGCTCAAGGCGAGGGGGGAATGGGGCCAGGGTCTTCACGCGCTGCCAGGCGAGGTCCGCCGAAAACGACATCTGTGGGTGCGAGGCCTGGGCCGGTCTTAAGCACTATGCATGGGCCATGGCGTTTCGTGTCTGGCACACTGCGCGGTGCGGCATTTTGGTCTCTTCGAGCCCGTCCATGTCGGTCTCTTTGACTAGCGCGGCCGGGGGCGGCTCGCCTCGTTGGCGCGCCCTGACGCGTCTGGTTGGAGGCTCGTCCGAGACTTGATGTGGTAATCGACGACGCGACGGTTCTCCCTGTCGTAGGTGAAACAGGCGTCGAAGCTTACGCCGTTCAGCAGGAGAGGGAGCCAGTACCTGTCGTCGTCCCACATCTTGGGGTAGGGGATCTCCCGGACGTCGAACCACCTGACCTCCCCCTCTTCGCTCGAGCGCGGTCTCCCAGAGAACCGCCTGACTGAGAAGACGTGCACCAAATAATCCAGGCTCCGGCCCCCGTTCATGTAGAACCCCAACTTGCCGTGGTAGAAAGGATTGATTATCGACAGTGAGGTCTCTTCCATCACCTCCCTGACCACCCCCCTTCTGGCCGTCTCTCCTGGCTCTATCTTCCCTCCGGGCCCGTTCCACTTGCCGGCGCTTATCCCTCTGGTTGCCTTCTTCAGCAAGAGCCGGCGCCCCTTGATTATGTGGCAGACTGTCGCGTCGACCGTCATCGGCGAGACCCGGTCAAGGGCTACTGTTGGTAAATGTTGTTGTAACACCTTACGTGACTTAAGCTGGGCGGCTGACCCCTGAGCAGTCGAACTTCATACGGGTTCACGGAATGTGCAGGCTGGCGATCCCTCCCAAGGGCGCCATCCCCTGATTTACCCGCTCGACGGAGGGGACGTGGTCTGACCAGCGAGTGCCGGACTAAGGCCGAAGAACGTGGAGGACAGCGAGGTCGCTCCCGCAGTGGGCGGATGCGCCCTGAACGGCGCGGTCATGCGAGAGCCCCGCTCCTCCGTGCCTCGTAGCGCTCCATCAGCCTCTCCACGGCGCACGCCGGGTCGAAGGGCTCGAGGACGGAGGAGCACGCCTCGGCCAGCAGCCTGATGTAGCGGCCAGAGTCGTAGCGGTTTTGGTCCTCCACCATGTCGAGCGGCGTCGCCCGCTTCGAGCCCCCGCTCCTGTAGTCCATGATGACGTAGCGTATCCCTTCCCCGGCGTGCAAGTCGACCCCTTCGTCCACCAGCTGTTTCGCTGCGGCGCGCTGCACGGTCGCCGTGGTGTACTCTCCAGGCGCCTTCGAGAGGTTGGTCGAAAAGGCCAGCTCGGAGGCTGGGACTTCGTGCCGCTCGAGCGTCCCCGCGCACCTGAGGAAGACCTCGACGCACTCCGAGACCTTGGCCCTCGCCGCAGCTACGGTGTCGGCCTCGGCCAGGATCTTCAGGATGGCCATCTGGCACCTCCTGAGAGCCGGCGGCGTGTCGCGGCGGCGCGCTTCGACCCCCCTCACCTTCAGGCGGCCGTCTTCGAAGGCCCCGAAGTATCGATTGAGGGCAGGTAGCCCCGGCTCTGACTTCGATGACAGGAAGGCCACCCACTTGTAGACCCCCTCGAACGACATGGCGAACCCAGTCTTCTCCTCCAGCTCGGCTTTGAGCGCGAGGTAGTCGCCCTCCCCCGCCCCCTCTTTCCAGAGCCAGAGAGAGTCCACGATGCCATGCAGGACCTCGAAGCCTCTGGCTTCGGCCGCCCTCGCGGCGTCGGTTATGACCTTCCGGTCCCAGGCGCAGACGGCTATGTGGGCGTCGATGCGGCCGAACTTCGCGTTGTTGAACCCCAGGTATCCGAAGCAGTTGTGGGTGAAGACGAGTCCGTCGCCTGTGAAGAACCCCGGCGTCTCGTCCTCGGCGATTTGGAAGCAGTAGACGTAGTCTGGACAGAGGTCGAGTCTCTCGATTTTTAGTATTCGGGCTAACCCCAGGTCGCTGTCAAAAAAATTCTCGACGTGCGACTTCTGGCGCGGCTGGGCTCGGTTCAACGCCCTAGGATCCATCCGGTCAAGCTTCAACGTGACTTGAGCCTGGCAGGTTCCGTACTCATACACGTGAGGCTCCGAGGAGGTTCGAGCGTCCTTGAGCGTGAACCTGGCCCCGGCCGCCGGCAGTATGACGTATCTGGCGTGGTCACGGGTGCGAGAAGGTTCTTCCGACCAAGACCGAGCTACGCCTGGCTGGCCTTCCTTTGGATGCTCCCGGCTCCAGAACCACCTAGAGGTCTCAGGCCCCACAAAGTTGACGGTGTACATGGTGTCGTCGCCTTCGCGGTCGGTGCCTAGGCTGTAAGCCAGCCCGAGCCTGGACGCCAAGAACGCGATCTGTTGTTGTAGGCCTTTCGATGGCGTGGCGATGTCGAACCCACGCTTCTTGCCGGCGTGGCAGTCGCCGGCGACCATCCCGGAGACAAACCCATGCGCGACTGAATCACTGCAGTTGAAGACGAGCTCAGGGACCTTCAGCCCCCCTTTCTCTGCAGAACCCGGCAGCCCGAAGACGAGGTCGAGAACCCTCGCCAGGCTCGTGCTATTGACCTGGGCGACGTACATCTCTGCCCTCCGCTCCTTGTAGACTCTGGGCCTGATGCCGAAGAGAGACGCAACAACCCTCTTGGTTGCCTCCAGGAGGCCAGGCTCCGTCGATGCCATGCCCAGTCTTACGCAGGCGTTCGTGGCGCTGCCGCCGGCTACATAGAGGCCAAGAAGGAACCCAAGCTCCTCGCCGACGTCTACCGCCGCTGGCAACCAGGCAACCCTGCCTCCGAGTCTGCGGCCGACCCCTATCCTCATTGTCGGATGTGAACTGGGACTGATATCGAGCAGCCCCAAGAACCCGAGCGGCATGGTCCCGCTCTTGATCCAATTGGCGACTGCTTGTGAAGAGTATCCCTCGGAAGCCGCCGCTCTGAGGAGCGCCTGTCTTCTTGTTTGAGCCCTTTCCTTCAGAAGCTCCCCGGACACCCTCCACAGGAACCGGTCGGCGGCTGGGATTGCCTCTAGCCGATCAATCAGGTCTATCTGACTGATCGAATGGCCCACCGACGAGATCCTGGTCGCTATGGGAACCGCTTCGTGCACCCTCAACTCTTCGGCTGTGGTTACCGTCAATCTCCCTCCTCTGAGGACGAAGAACGGGTGGTCCGGGGTGGTGGCTATCCTTCTGCCATCCTCCATCTCTACAGCTAGCAGCTTTTGGTTGTTCGGCTTCTTTATCAGATTGGCTACCCTGCTGTACTTCGCCTTGTAGTCAGGCCCCAGCCCTGCGACAGACACGTCCGGCGGACAGGCGATGACTCCTGTCTTGTCTCCTGCGAGGCCATCTATGAAATCACCGATTCTGACGAACCGCTCGGTACCGCCTTGCTTCACAAGGACGGGTGACTCCCCGGGGAGGCAGGTCACCCCCAGCCATTTTAGGGCTGCCTGCCTGGCGTCGTAGCGTGCTCGGAGCGCCTCGTCGGCTGCCTTCCCTTTGATCTCCTTGTAGGAGAGCCTCTTCTCCACTATGATTCTGATGGAGCGGGGGACCATCCCCTCTCGCCGACATATATTCCAACCGAGCTCGGGGACGCGGTTCTCTGAGTCGGGGCAGCACGAGCACCTGACGGTCTCGGCAGAGATGTTCTTCCTGTACATGATGTTCGGGTAGAGGGCGGAGAAGTCCAGCTCCCCGACCCCTTCGTACACCCCCACCCTCGGCTCGAAGACGAAGCCCCCTCGGTCCGCCGTCAGCAGCTCGTTCCTGTCCTTGAAGCGCTCCGCCAGGGTAGGCTTCCATGGAACCAGAAGGTCCGCTTTGAGTGCGTGGTAGAACTGGAGGCTGGAGAGGGCCTTGCCTATGCTCGCCCTGCTGGCTGTGTGGATGGGCATGCGGCAGACCCTGCTCAGCTCGAAGAGTACGTCGAGCCCTCCTTCGGAATAGGCGAACGAGGCGTTGACATCGATGTGCGCACGGCCACGGAGTCTCGTCGCCGAGGGCTTGTAGTGTATCTGCCCGTAGCTGAAATATGAAGTGCCCGGCTTCGACGGGAGCTTCAGGGGGGCGCCGTCCCTGTCGAGAGACAGCCTGACGCCGTTGGCCTCTGCACGCCTGACGAGGTAGGGGAAGAGGAACGTGTCCCCGTCGTCGGTCAGGATGACGTCCGGGTCGGCCTGGCGGACCGCCTCCGCCAGTTTGAGCAACTTCTCTGTCTCGCTCTGGCCTGCGATGGCCACTGGTTCGTCGTCGCACTCCAGTGTGAACGACTCTATCCGATCCGTGGGCTTCGGCAGCCTCCCCTCCTTAGCCACCTGCACGTCGAGTTTGGCTGTCCTCAGCGGAGGGGTGGCATAGTCGTAGGCCCAGGCGTCGTCCTCCAGGGTCCACCGCAGCCTCCCCCCATCGCTCATCACCTCGCAGAAGGCGAGGGGGAAGAGGTCGTTCTCGTAGAGGTAGCCCTGGTCCGGCGGGACGTCGGCGTTGTAGATCCGGAACGTCCCGAAAGGGCCCAGTCTCTCTATCCGTTCGGCCACACGCCTGGCACTCCTGGCGTCGGCGAGTTTCGCTTCGAGCACGTCGGACCACTCGTGGCTGGTCACCGTTTCGCGCTTCCTGACCACCCTGGTCCACAGGAACTCGTCATGGAGTGTGTGGACAGGAACCGCGAAGTCTGACGCGGCGTTCGACCCTACGAACAGGGATGGTGACCAGCGGTCTGTCAGCCTCACCGCCCTGCCGTCCTCTGTCTTCAGCCAGACGACCATCTCCCCGGGGCCGCCCGGGTAGATGTCAAATATCCAGCCGCGAGTCATTCCCTGCCCTCGCCTTCGCCAACCCCGCCAGCCTTGCGATGGCATTGTGCTGTACGAGCAGGAGGCACATGATGAGTGCCTCGTCGGGGAAGACAGGGTCCCCGGCGCACATCGCTGAGGAGTATTCGTGGCACTTCTGGACCATACGTGCGAAGCGCGCCCTGTCTTCATCTGGCAGGGCATTCGCGAAGCTGCGCCAGCTGTCGAGCGCCTCGACGGCTTCGCCTGAGAGGGTCATCTCTTCGCATCTCCTCGGCCCGCATTCGACGCCTCGATGGACCGCTCGATGAGCCTGTAGTGATTGAATATCATCGCCATGGCCATGCCTTCGAACCTAGACGACCTGGTAGCAGCGGAGGAGGCGGAAGCGTAGAGCCTCGCCGAGCACAGCAAGTCATCAAAGGGTTCCCTGTCCCTCTTTGGGAGGGCCTTCCTGAAGGCCCTCCAACCGGCTGCCTCTTGGGCCTCGGCCACCCGGAACGAGGGGACGGTTCGACCCATCAGCGCCGAACCCCGACTCTAGCGGCCTTCAGCAGGAGGTTAGGTTTGAAGGTGGCGACGTAGGGGGCCAGGTCGCTTCGGCCGAGGCGCTCTGCCCTGACGCAGTCCCTGCGGTGTGAAAGAGAGATCGCTGTGTCGGCCCATGACACGACAAGCCCGTCGTACTTGTTGGGCGATGGCAGGGTCGCGATGACGAGAGAGCGCTCCTTCAGCTCCTCGATGCCTTCATAGACGGCGCCCAGGACGCGCCTCGCCTCCCGCTCGTCCAGCTCCGGCTCGTTGAAAGTGCCGAGGACGTCGGAGATTATCACCAGCCTCGCCCCGTAGTCCTCTGCGGCTCGTGCCAGGCGCTCTGAAACCAGCTCGGCCAACTGATAGAGCGTGAAGGCGCGGCAGGAAGCGACCCGCCTCATCGCGGCGCGGGGCCCGACGCCTCGCTGCCTGGCGAAGGATGAGAAGAGGTATGGGTCGGAGCGGTTGCCCCCGTCTATGAACACGACCGCAGAGTCGAGGCCGCCCGATTCGACCGGGAGCTGAGCCCTGAACGCTGCTAGCTCTGCGACAGTCGAAGCGTAATCTCCGCTGAACAACACCAGCCGCCTTTCCGACAGGGGCCTCAGGAGCGAATCCAGCGGAGGGAACCCGAGCGTGAAATGCGGAATCGAAGAGGCGCGCTGGAACAGCGCCTCCGGCCTTGGCGGGGATATGGGCCCCGGGACGTCTAACGGGCAGCCGCGATCGACGCATGAGCTGGCGGGGAGGTGCGCGTCGAAGGGCGGAGCTCGGCTGAGCTTCAGGATGCAGTCGCAGCAGGAACAGTGGTAAACAGATATTTTCTTCCCTTCGACCGTCTGCTCATAGAGGTAACGCAACCGTTCCATTGTGCGATTGCTCGCCGCGGTCTGAATTTAACGTGGGATTCTCAGGCGACCCTTTTCGAACAGAGGGTGGAGCGAAAGTGCTTCCATCGGTTCAATGTTCTTAAAGCGAAGGTTAGGCTCGCCCTGACGGCGCGGGGGTCGCCCAGCCTGGTCAACGGCGTGAGGCTCAGGACCTCATCCCTTAGGGGTTCGAGGGTTCGAATCCCTCCCCCCGCACTCAGGCACCCCATGGGTGCGAAACCGAAGTCGATTTGTGCGGTCCCCGCAGCTGGGGCCTTCGCTTGGTCCCGACCCTGGTGGAACCCTGTGAAAGAAGCCGCAGACGCCTGCACGTCGGTTGCAGGCTGTAAGCGGTAGACATGAGAGACGCGAGGGCAGCCGATGAGTCGGCAATGTGGGCGTGCTTCTGGCGCTGGCGTCGTACTTCCTAGTTGTGGCTTCGATATCTCGCAGAGTTCCCTATCAGCCGTCTCCGCCGGTGTACGTCTTCCTTGGCCTCTATGCGCTGACGTGGATAACTCTCGCAAGGGAAGTAGGGTCCGGTTTCCTGAAGCCCGGACATGAAGCTCCAGACAGGGGAGAGATTGCTTTCGTGGCCCTCGGGGTTTGGTTCATGTCGGCGTTCTTACTGATAGGCATTGTGGGTTCCAAGCTGTTTCCTTGGCCAGTAACAGCGGCGTTGTACATCCCCCTTGCGGCATCGGTGGCATGGTTCCTCAAAGAGCACGTCGGGTTGACAGATAATGCATCGACAAGGCGGACTTCGTGATGGGGGCCGTAGCCGTGTTCATCCTATTCGACTTGGAGCTGGAACTCGCCAAAGACCCGGGAGGGTGCTCGCGTACGCTGCCGCCGTACTAGCTCTCCTCGTCGTCGTCAGAGCGCGACTGAAACGCAGGGGGATGAGTGTCGAAGAATATGCCCTCGTCAAAGGGCTGCAGCCGGCTTGGATGGACGGACGGCAGCCCCTGCGGCTGGGGCGCCGTGTGAGCCTGCGGGTCGACCTTCTCGGCTTGGGCCTGCCTGCACTGGGTGAAGGGCAGGGCCGGGGCCGCGATCCCCTCCTGGAGCATGCGGTCGAACCAGCGCTGGCGACGACCGCCTGCCGGCATGGGGCCGGCCACCGGTGGTCAGAGCTGCTTCTGACGTGACCACAACAACGTATATGGGGACGCTGAGAGTTTTAGCGGCCCGTTGCAGCCCACAGAGGAAACTGCTGACCTCGCGGTCTTCGTGTGCACCAGGAACTCGGCTGAGACTCTGGACGCGTGCCTTCGGAGCATCTCTCGAAGCGCGCACAGGGCCAAGATAACGGTGATCGACCAAAACAGCTCCGACAGCTCCGTCGAGATAGCGAAGCGGCTAGGTGCAGAGGTTGTTTCCCAAAGCGTGGGGCTCGGCTATGCCCGGCAGCTTGCGTTCGACCTGTGCAAGACCAAGTACCTCGCATTCGTGGATAGCGACGAGGAGATCGTGCAGCCGCGGTTCTTCGACTTTGCGATCGGAGCCCTGGGCCGTCCGACGGTCGGGGCCGTGGTCGGCATGTCGGTCGGCCACCGGTTCGCCTATGGCCTCCCCATGGGACTGTTGGTGCTCCGCACCGAGGACTTCCAAGGAAGGGTGATCCCTTCGTCCATCAACGCCCGTGAAGAGTTCTACGTAAGGAGAAGGCTCCGGATGAGTGGTCTGTCGTCGGTCTTCGTTTCAGACGCCATGATCCACAGGTCGCGGTATAGAAGATACAAACCGGAGTGGGAGGGGGCGAACACCCGTGTCGCCGCGGGGGTAGATGCCTGCCAGCTCGTCTTTACCGCGCAGGTCGTCCTGTTGCAGAGCCTCAACAGCCGAAGCCCGAAGAACATCGCCTACGCTCCCTTGTTCTATCTGAAGTTCTTGAGGGGGTTCGTCCAACCAGAGAGGTGGCGGGTCCTGAAGCAGGCGAACTGATGGAATCCGCCCAGCGTGGCCCGCCTGCGTCTCTTTCGAGCTCATGGTCGACGCACTGGGCAGGTTGTCATTGCGGAGAGCCGCAGCCTAGGCCAGACGCTGCGCTTCTTCCCCTGCGCCGGCGAACGTCATCGCGGCACCGTGCGAGCCCTGCCGGACCTCGTGGGAGATGGCCGGCGCCCAGACCCTGCCCCTTGCAAGGGACGCTGCTCCTGTAGGCGCCTAGTTGGGGAGGCATACCCGGTAGAGCCTCGGCCACTCCCTGATGATCTTCTTGATGTCGTAGTCGCAGAGCTCCACAATCCCCGGATTGGGGTCGGTGGTAGGCGCTGTCTTGCAGCCTACGTAGACCGAAGAGAGGAACACGAAGAACGCTCTCTTCTTCGTGGTGACCGACAGCATCAACCCGTCCCCATCCAGGAGTACCTTGAACATCGTCCTTTCGTTTATGAGCTTCATGCGGGCGCCCGCCCCCGCGACCGCCTGATCGCACGCCCGGGCACGGGGTCATCCAACCCTACTGTACACTCCGAGGAAGTGATCTCCGAGCTGGCACCATGGGCTCCTCGACTGAAGGGAGACGTCCACGGCTTTGAAGGACCGGAGGAGCCGTCCCCGCGGTAGATAGCGGACAAGATTCGATGGAGGGAGCAGTATGCACACTCCTCTGACCGACTCCAGTTCGAAGCGCCCTTGAATCTGCCGGGTCAGCTCCCCCACTGAGAATGCGTTGGTGGTCACGCAGAACCTCGACTTCCCTACAGGGACAGGGTTCCTGAGCCTGGCCACGACCATCGAGGGCCGCATCCTCATCGAATACCCGATGATTTCATAGAGGCAGAACCTGTTCCAGACGCCCAGCACGAGTTTCCCCTCCGGCCGGATCAAGTCGTGGAGGTTGGCCATCATCTCTCCAAGGCGTGGCTCCGTGTTGACGGCGCCATAGGTCGAATAGGCCCCGTCAGCCCTAGCGCACCCAGCCCTGGCCAGACCCTCCTTGAGCTGGTATGCCCTGCAGTGGACAGGGACGACGTTCTCCTCGAGCCCCCTCGCCCTGGCTTTTTTCATCAGCACCTCGAGCATCTTCTGCGAGATGTCTGTCGCCACGACCTTGATGCCCTTGCTCGCCAGCCGGAGGGTCTCCGTCCCTGTCCCGCACCCTACCTCGACCACCGTGTCCCCTCGCTTGAAGAGGGTGGTCATCAGGTCCACAGACCTGTCTCTGAGCCACACGTTCATCGGGTTGCCTAGGATGTGATGGTCGTAGGTCAGCGCGACCCCGTCGAAGGCCGCCTCCAGGTCCGAATAGACCAGTTCCGCGTAGTTCTCCTTCGTCATCGAGAGGAGGCTGATTTGAAAGAAGTCCACCGTCCCCCAGTATCTCTTCCTCACCTCTGCTCCGCCATACTTCCTGGTGAACGCCGCAAGGACTGGATCCGTGAGGCCGCTAGCCCTCCGCTGCTCCGCCACTCCTTCCCACCTCGCCTCCCCCGCGTAGACGCCCACCCTCGGGTTCCCCTTGAGATTGGCTACCCAGTCCTGATGTCCTCCCCTTTCCGGAAAGACGACCAGCTTCCCGTCGTACATCACGTACCGGACTAGGACTGAGTGCAGGCGGCCGGTCCTCCTCCCGAGCGTTTCGAGGCGCACATACTGGCCGGCTGGACCCAATCCGAGCGCGAAAATGGGGTAAAGAGAGTTAAACGTTCTCCATGGCCCGAGCCCCCTGGCGTATGGGCCTCAGCTGTGAATAGAGCGACAGCGCGTACATGGTCGTAGGAATCGCAGCGGCGATGAGGATGAGGAGCCAGTCAGTCTGGTAGAAGTAGTTGACCTTGACCTGGTCCGCGATTGAGGCGCCTAGGACGTACTCGTCCCGCAGTATTGCGGGCGAGACGAAGTAGAAGAGGTCGTAGGCGAACGCCACGAAAGCAAGGGGTACGGCTGTGAACGCCACGTAGGAGAGCCGCCTCCCCTGGAGCAGGAACAGCGGGAGGACCCAGTAAAAGTACTGCGGGTTGACGTAGTTGTATGTCAGGAACAGCACTAGAATCGAGACCAGCGTCCACTTCACCACGTCGGTGTCGTTCGTCCAATATATCCAGACCAGCAGGGCCGCGTAGATGGGGACTCCCGCGTAGAGGAAAAGCGGCACGGGAGGAGACTTCAAGACAAAAAGCACTTCCTGCCACGTCAGCCCGTTGACAGTGAACGCACCTGCGAATGTCGGGATACCCCTGGCGTAGAGGAAGACGAAAAGGCTGTCCAGAACGTTCCCGTATTCGGCATAGAGGCCCATGGTCAGCGCCACGGCGGGTATCACAGCCGCAATCGGACGAACTGCCGCCTTCAAGCCCACCCTCCTGACCGAAACCACGAGCATGATCGGAATCATGATCGCAGGCCAGACCTTGACCGCTGCGCCGAAAGATGCGAACAGGTACGCGTGATAGGTCCTCCCCTTCTGGAAGTAGTATAGGGACGCGACCGCCATGAGTGTCGCTATTGGGTCCAGCTGCCCCCAGACCGCCGCCACTAGTATGACCAGCGGATTGGCAAGCCACAGGACAGAGGTCGACCCCCTCCCGGTCATCTTCGTCAAGAGCCAGCCTGTAAGAAAGGCGGATGCCACCATGGGGAGCTTCAGGAGCGCCACGAGGACCGGGAGGTTGGAAGGGACGAACGCCAGGTACACGTTGTAGGTCGCCGTGAACCAGCCGGGCCACGTGAGAGATGAGACGGAAGGGAGGTGGGCCCCTGTGAACGCCTGATAGACCAGGTATGAGAGAGCGCCGTAGACCGGGTAGATGGGAGGATAGGCCCACTTCAGTGGTCCGGGGTAGACCGGAGGGTTCCCCGGGGTGAACGGGTTGACGTGCTGGAGGACTCTGATGCCTGAGCTGATGAGGAAGTAGACGTCGTACCTCTGCCCCGTCCAGGGTGACAGGGCCAGGTACGCTGGTATCGCCAATATGAGGAACCTCCTCCAACCGAGCCTCCTCCCAAGGAGGAAGAACGCCAGGACAGAGCCCGCCACGGCTGCGTACGCCGCTGCGTCCAGCGCGACCGCGCTTGGGTCATACCCGACGTCGAAGGTCGCGCTGTTCGAGTAGCACGCCCCACCGGCCACCCTGACCGAAGTGGCCCCGAACCTCACCCATCCGCTGTCCAGACCGTAGCTCGTCTCTGTGAACCCCAGACCGTTCGCAGTGAAGTTCTCCAGCTTGTACCACTGGCTCCCGTTGAGATACTCAAGCGTGAGCGTCTCGTTCGCCAGGGAAGGCGGATAGGTGACGTCGAACGTCTCGCTGAAGGTTGCCGCGCCAGGCGAAGGGATCGCACTCAGTGGAAAGCGGACCTGGGAGGGTCCGGCGGTCAGACCGACTCCGCAGCTCTGCGCTGCGGTCGCAGGCGACGCGGCCAGGACCAGCGCGGGGACGAAGAGCGCCAGCAGTAGCCAGCCCCAGCCCTTTCTCATGCCCAGAGGCATGGGGCGAAGGGCTTTAGGCTTGCAGCGCCATCAGCCGCGCCTACGCGTCCCTCGAGCCAGAGGAGGCGAGTGTCTGCGCGACGGTGAGATACAACACGCAAGAGTATCCGACCAGGTAGACAACCAGGATGGGCATTATGCCGTAGTTCGAAGTGACCCAGGCGTAGACCAGGGCAGCTACAGAGAGGGCCACGGCGCCGGCTTCCAGCCCTGCGGCCCTGTTGAAAGGGAGCTGGTACTTCTTCTCGCTCCATGTCCCTCCGGTTCGCTCGATAGCGTACTTCGGAGTCCTTGAGAACGAGCCCGTCTGCTTCGAAAAGATCCCTCCAAGGGCCTGGACAGAGTTGCTTATGCTGATCCCGTACCCTATGATGACTAGGAGGAGTATCTGTCTGACGTTCTTCAGGAGTCCCAGCTTCTGCACCCTGATGGCCTCAATGCAGTACAGCAGCACGGCGACGGTGGACACGACCACCAGGACAGAGAAGACCAGCCAGGGGACGAGCGTGAACGAGAGAGTCAAGGGTCCCGCTCCGGACAGGAGAGGCACCGAGAAATTGACGGCGTAGTTGATGACGTCTACTGAGAGGAAGTCGGCCCCGACAGCCAGAAGAAACGACGCCACCATGAGCGGATGCACGAGATAGTAGGTCAGGTGAATCATCGCCTCCATCTTCTGCTTCAGGCTGAGCCTCTTGGAAGAGTTGACCGAGGGGACGAGCTTCTTTGCGGTCTGGAGGGACCCCCGCGCCCAGCGCCCCTGTTGCCTCTTGAGCCCGGTGATGGTCGGCGGCAGCTCCCCCGGCACCTCCACGTCGTTCAGGTAGACCCCGCGGTACCCCTTTAGCTGGAGCCTGTAGCTCAGGTCGAGGTCCTCCGCCAGGGTGTCGGGAGCCCAGCCGCCTGCATCGGCGATGGCGGATGCCCTGAGCACCCCCGCGCTGCCGTTGAAGTTCATCAGGTACCCGTTCCCGTTCCTGCCCTTCTGCTCCAGTAAGAAATGGGCGTCTATTCCTATGGCGATGGTCTTGGTTATGAAGCTGTGGTCCCTGTCGAGGTGCCCCCACCTGGCCTGCACGAATCCAATGGCAGGGTCGCTCTCCAGTACCGGGACGGTCCTCTCAAGGAAGTCCTCTGGGGGGACGAAGTCGGCGTCGAACACGGCCACGTACTTTTCGCCCGTCTCCGCCAGGGCTGCCTGCAGCGCCCCGGCTTTGAAACCTGCGCGGCTGCTCCTCCTTATCACGCTCATCCTGATCCCTCTGGACACATACTCTGAGACCAGCCGGTCTACCTCAGGGCCGGTGGCGTCGGTGGAGTCGTCCAGGACGTAGATCCTGACGAGGTCAGACCCGTACCTTTCGGCCACCCGGGCGCATGAAGCGAGCAGCCTCCCGACGACGTAGAACTCGTTGTAAATCGGGAGGTGGATCGCCACCGTGGGGCGGGCCGAAATCGGGAGAAGGCGCACCTGCTTGTATCGCCTAGACCTTATGGTCAGGTAGAAGGTGTTGAGGCCGTACAGCACGAAGATCCCGCTGATGAGGACCGACACCACCAGCAGCACAGGCGCGACAGGCGAGTAGGAGGCTGCGAGCACCCCCCTTCACCTTCCTGCTTCGACCGAGGCGAGCGACTCTTCGTATCTCCGCCTCATCGAGACGTACCTTCTAGACTCGTAGATCAGATGGTCTTCGTCGCATCGGACGTCGAACACGTCCCAGCTCCGACCCGTCGCCATCAGCTTCCTGTTCAACAAGGACGACTTCAGCGTCAGGTACCTCCCGGCGGTGGCGAACATGAAAAGGTTCAAGACCCTCTCCAAGGCACTCGGGCGATCCTCGGGCGGGAGCTCATCCCCAGAGGACCCTGAACGCCCGTAGGCAACCGGATAGAATGAGGAGATCCACCTTGCCGTCTTCATGAGGGACCTGTGGAAGTCATGGCCCATGAGGACCTTCGTCTCGAGGGCGTCCCTTGCGAAGAGCGGTCCCTGGCCCTTGGAGAACGTCGAGCGGGCGTATCTCTCGTCCATGATGCAGCTAAAACAGACAGAGGGCGACCGAGGGGAGAAGATGCCAGATGCCCTCGCCATGATTAGGCCCCAGGTGAGGGAGCGCCACAGCGCCCCTGCGGGAGCGACGCAGAACAGGTCAAGATCCTTGGACCTCGAAGCCGAGCCATAGGAGGTGGATCCGCTCACAGCCACCATCCTGAAGCGAGCTGGGCGGAGCAAGCGCGCGAACCTCGCCGCGTATTCCATGTTGAAAACTGCCCTCATCCTGCTGTGGGACTCCGCTTCGACGTCGTATCCCTCTGAGCTCGCGCGCCTTTCGGCGAGGTAGTCTCCCTTGAGCTCGAACCTGGAGCTGAGGAGCGGGTCGGAGGCGACGGCGTCAGCCACGTCTTGTTCCGAGGCGCCTTCGGTCAGAAGGCATGCCAGCTCGCGGACCGATATCAGGGAGCCGTTCTGCTTCGCCAGCTCGAAGAGCAGGTCGATCCTTTCGACGTTCTTCTCCGACAGGGTCAGGTGAATCGCCTCCAGACTTCGTGGGCCGTGGTGGACCTCAGGGTATCGATAATCGAGAGAGCTGCAGCGAGGGCCTCTCCGACCCCCGCCAGGGGGAGGACGAGGAGGAACCTGGAATCGTTGGACAGCGACCTGGCCAGCAGCCGCATGCTGGCAAACGGCGAGAGAACCAGCATCGACTCGATGGTCATCGGAGGGGCGCCGACCTCGCGCCACACCTGCGCATGGCCGAAGAGGATTCGGCGCCGCTGCAGGATAACCTCTACGAGCCTGGAGGGGGTCCTGACCCGCACCTTTGCAGACTGGCATACCTTGACTTTGTAGCCTCTCCGCTTAGCCACCCCTGCCATGTAGGCGCCGTCGTTCACCAGGCCCGCCGGCAGAGGGGTAGTCGCCGATACCCTGAAGACTACCAGCTCGTCGCTGCTGTGGTTGGCCACTCCCAAGTGGTTGAGATAGACGGAGCATTCGTTGTGGGCGCTCCACATGAACCTGGCCAACAGGGACGCGACCCCCCCTGAAGCCTCTGGCACTGGGAGCGCAGAGACCGCGCCGTTCCTGGGACTGGAAGACACCAACTCGAGGAGGGATGCCATCGCGCCCGGTTCTGGGGTTGCGTCGGCGTTCACGAAGAGTATGTATTCTCCAGACGTGGAAGACAGTATGCGGTTGATCGCTTCCGCCTTCCCGCGCCTTTTCGGCTCTACCAGGAGCTTCACCCTTTCGTCCAACTCGCTTGCCTGCTCTAGCCTAGACAGGGTCGGCCCCTGAACCCCGCTGGCTACGATCACGAGCTCCCTCATGATAGCGGGGGAGCGGGCCGACTCCTCGAGTATGGAACGTACGAAGCCCACCGGGTCGTCCATCCTGTCGGCGGCGCACACACCCACTGAGAACGAAGGAGGAGGCCGGATCCTGGCGTCCCCGGCTCCCCCTCCCCCGGGGGCTTGGGACGGAATGGCGGGGGACAACAGTGCGTAAGTTCGCTCCGACTCGGGCTTTAAGGGTGCCTCGGGCGCGTCGGGACGGGTCCGGATGCGGCAACTAGGAGGAACCCACCAGGGATGCCGGAGGCGCCATGCAGGAGCGTGGGAGCTGCTCCCCCGATGCTAGCGGCAGGCCACCTCTTCAACCCAAGACCGACTACGACCCGACGCTGACCGTTGACCTACCTCGAAGACCCTGCCTCGACACATCCGCTGCTGGGCAGCTGCGCAGGCATCGGCCTGGTACCGTCGTCGCCCCTCCGCCAGGATGCTTAGCCAACGATCTGCGCTATCTGTTTCGCCAACCCATTCTCGACGTGCTCTGTCCAGAGCATCTCAGGGATATCCACAGCGAGGAACAGCTCCGAAAGCAACAGGGCCTCTATTGCCATCACCCCGAGGTTCTGGAAGAACTTGCCTACCCCTATGTGGACGGAGAAATCGTCGGGCTGCCCGGTCACCATGATGGTGAAGGCCCTCTCTGAGGCGACCAGGTCCCGGAGTATGCCCCCCTTCTGTGCCTGGATGATCGTCCCGAGCGGCGCTGCGGCTACGTTGGCCCTGTACCCCTCCGACTGGAGCTGCTGCGTTATCTGCTGGGCGAGGGAGCTCAGGTCCCTGTTCTTGTTCTGAAAACGGAGTATCTTCTCTGAAACCAATTCAATCGACCACGCGACGCCTGACCTCCGTATAAGTCTGCTGCCAGCCCGATTCATGGAGCACCGGGAGGGTCGCGTTCATAGCTCTCGGTCTTTTCGTATGGCCGCGACGCCGCCCGCATGGGTGTAGAGAGGCCCGAGAGCTGCGCCGGACCTGAGGCGCACGGCTGCCGAAGCCGCGCGGCCAGAAGACCTAGCGCCTGCTTAAGCCCGTCCGAACTGCGACATGAACCTCAGTGTCTTGTCCCAGGCGTCCTTGGCTGCGGCCGGGTTATGGCCCTCCCATCCCGGCCGATGGAAGGCGTGCTTGGCGTTGGGGTACAGCTGCGTCTCCACCCTCTTGTTGTGCTTCATGGCCGCAGGGAGGAACTGCTGGAAAGCCCAGGGGGTCACCTTTGTGTCTTCGCTCCCGAGGACCAGGAGGACCGGCCCTTTCAGCTTCGACGCGTCTTCGGCGTCGGAGATCTGCCCATAGAAGTCGACACAGAAGTCCAGCCCGAGGTCACAGGCCGCCTGGAGAGCGAACCCTCCGCCCATGCAGAAGCCCATGGACCCGACCATCCTGGCTCCCGACCGGCTCCGGAGCAGCTCTGCGCCTGCGGACAACCCCTCGCGGAGCGCCTCCTTTGTGACTGACTCCCTGAGCTTCATGCCAGCCTCCAAGGTGTCGGCCTTGGCTCCTCTGAACAGGTCGATGGACGCCGCGCTGAACCCGCCCTTCGCCAGCTCCGTCGCCACGTCCTCGACGTAGGGGCTGTAGCCGAAAATCTCGTGGATGACCACGACCCCGACGTCGGTCTTCCCCTTGGTTAGGAAGAAGTCCCATCCGTTCTGGGTAGCATGATTCATGCCCGCCTACGTAGACTCGCTGTCCTTATACATTTCAACCAGGTAAGTCCGGCGGCTCGTCTCTGTCGTGGAGAGCCCGTCTCGGGGGTCGGTGGCGGCCTGCTCTCACCCAAGGTTCAATATATGAGAGCGGGCCCCGTCCTGGGCCGTCCCTCGCTCAGCTGGCGCCGTGCCCGCCCCCTGCTCTTGGACGGCGGGCTGGGCGGAGGCCCTGGGAGGGGCGAACCTATGGACATGATTTATCTCAAGGAGCGCCAGGAGCCAGGGGCATGGAGCAGTCAAAGGAGCTAGAGAGCTTCGATGACCTCCGCAAGGTCAGACTGGCTGACGAAGGATTCATCGTGATCACCGGCACGAACAAGTCAGCCATCATCCACAAAGTGAACGCCAAGTGCATCACGACGGACAGGTTCAACAACAAGGTCAGCATCAACGACCGCAAACAGGGGAGTTACTTCTGGGTGGACAGCGTAGCCACAGGTGCCCGCGAGTTCGGGGGGAAGAGGTGCAAGGTCTGCAGACCTGAGCTCCGCCTGGTCCTCCCGTCGACCTTCGACGGGTAAGTGGCTACGCGGCCGGCCCCTCCGCTTCAGGTAGGGCTGAAGACCAGCGGTCTAGGACGCAGGACCAGGTGAGCCTGCGTTGGGTGGGTTGCGCCTTTTCAACACCACGCCCACTATCAGGACGATTATGCCAACTACGAAGAGGAGCCCGCCGCCGAGGACCGCAAGGCCGCCGAAAGCCAGGGCTCCGAGCCCTGTCTGGACAGACGCATACTGGATGGAGACGGTCTTGGTCTGGTTGTTGAGTATGACCACCTGCCCAGCGACGGGGCTTGCGCCCAGCGAGGTGAAAATCGCGACGTAGTCCGTCACCCCGCCTCTTGTCACCGTCCTTGTGCTTGCCGTGGCCGCCACGGACGACACCTGGAGGGGCGCGCTTGCGTTGTCGGTGTATGCGACTATCGTGATAGTCCCCGGCTGGGTCGCCCCCACGCTCTTGGTGGATCCAGGCGCGAGGACCGCGGTAGTCTTCTGCGCAGAAACCCCCAGATTCGCGACCCCGGCCCGGTCCACCAGCAGGTAGAGCCCGGCCCCCAGCGCCGCTACTCCGATGATGATGATGACGGCGCCGGCGATGACTACTCCCTTGCGCATCGGATGGAACTGCCAGTCTTCTTACTTTAAGGATTCCCCTCACCGGTTCTGGAGTAAACCGCCTTTTGGGTCTCGAATGAATCGGCGGCCCGGTTGGGCAGGTCGTGGCTGCAGGACTCCATCCGGTCTCCATTTAGGCCCTGCATGCGACCTGCCGGAGTTCGCCTAGTCGCGCGCCACCCCGGCGGGCCTCTTCCAGTGGCTCCTGACGACATCCAGCCCGAGGATGTACACCGTCGCGACCGAGATGACCCCTCCGATGGCCACGTCCAGAATCCTGGCCTCCGCGAAGTTCACCTGATGCCCGTATATCAGGCCGAGCAGCACGATCACGAAGGGGGCGAGGAAGACCTGCATAAGGGCCGTGTTGACCCCCCTGGTCGCGAACATGAACACCGCGAAGGCCACGAGGAAGAGCAGTTGGGGATAGAGGCCCGGAGCATAGGCGACCGCAGCCGCCCCGATCACCGCCCCTACCATGGTGCCCAGCACCATCCCCGATGTGTAGATGAACGTCGAGTTGAAGCTTGGTTGCACGCTCAGTATGATGGTGACCACGACCCAGAAGTCCCTCGGCAGGTTCAGGGCGAGCCCGACCGCTATCCCGACGGCTGAGGCCGCCCCTACGGACAGCGCGTTCTTCAGGGCGTCCGGATGGAACTGCGACCCCGGCTCCTGGCCTGGAGGCCCGCTCCCACGTGCCGTCTTCCCGCCCAGGCGGCGCTGGGCCGCGATGCCGAAGAGCACCCAGAGGGTCCCCAGCAGAGAGAACCCTGTCCGCATGGCGGCCGCGTGGAGGTCCCCAGGGATGCCTACGCCGACGGCGAAGGTGATCGCTGTGTACGTCCCTACCCTGTCCCATCTTGGGGCGCCGTGGAGCAGCATGGGGAAGAACACCCCGAGGCCCACCAGGAGGGGGGTGAGCGCCCCGGCTGAGCCGGCCATGGTCCCTAGCCCCGTCGCAGCTGACTCCGCGAGGCAGGCGACCAGGAGGACCTTGAGCGGCGCTCCAGAGTCCGGGCCCTCAGTGTTCGTCAGCCACATCCCGTTGAGCGCGGCAAAAGCCGCCCCGACGTACCCGATTACGGGGGCGAGGAGGAAGGGGAGCACCACGAAAGCTCCGGCCCTGAGCCCGGTGACTGGGTCGAAGGAGGACAGGTCTAGCCTGGTGACGTTGCTGACGAACTCCTTCTCCAACCCCATCGCGTCCCCTGCCTCTGCCGGTGGAAGGGGGAAGATTAAGCTGGAGAAGCCTCGCGCCCCACTCCCCTTCGCCACCGGAGGCTAGACCTGCCGGAGCTGCGGGGCCTTCCGAGCCGAAGGACGAACCTCGTGCTATCTAGTCTTCCAGCGTGCCCTGGGCCGTCCTGTTCATATCTTGAGCAACTGCTTGCCGAAGTTGGCGCCCTCGAAGACCCTCAGCAGCGCAGACGGGGCGTTTTTCAGGCCGACTATGACGTCTTCTACAGGCTTGAGCTTCCCTTCCAGTATCCAGGCCCTCAGGGCCTTCTTGGCTTCAGGAAAACGGTCCCCCGAGTCGTTCGCGTACACCCCCTCCATCCGCACCCTCTTCATGATCATGGAGAGGTAGTCCAACCCTCCGGTGCTCTGCTCTCCCATGTAATATTGGGTCGCCCCGCATAGAACCACCCTCCCTCGGGGGCGCATCCGCACGAGGATCACGTTCATCATCGACGGGAGGGCGTTGTTGTCGAAGAAGACGTCGATGCCGTCTGGGCAGAGCTCGTCGATCCTTGCTCCGATGTCTTCTGTGCGCCTGTCGATCGCTCCGTCGAAGCCGAGCTCGCTGACCACTCTGTCACAGCGTTCCTTCCCGCCAGCAATCCCGATGACCCTGGAGCCGTAAATCTTGGCTATCTGGCCTGCCAACGACCCCACCCCTCCGGCAGCGCTCGAAACGACGAACGTCTCTCCGGGCTTCGGTTTCGCCACATCCATGGTCCCCAGGTATGCCGCCATCCCGGTGATGCCCAGGGCGCCCACGGCCAGGTTGGGGGCGACCCCAGGAGGGATCTTCGTGAGCGGGAAGAGGCCTGGCGTGAGCTGGGGCGCGCCGTCGATGACGGTGTAGTCTTCCCACCCCAGCCACCCCTGGACGAGGTCGCCGGGGTTGAACCCCGGGAGCTTCGACTCGACTACCCGGCCTGAGGCGATGCAGTGCATGGTCCCGCCGATGGGTATAGTGTTCTCCCCTGACCCCGCATAGGCAAAGAGGATCTGGGTTGGGTCGAGGGAGAGCCAGAGGTTCCTGACCATGACCTTTCCCTCTCCAAGGGACGGGACCGGGGACTCGATGAATCGGAAGTCGTCTGGTCTGAGGCTCGCACCAGGTCTCCTCGCGAGCACCCATTTGCAGTTGATGGCCTGGCGCAAGTAGGACCGCATTGTCCTGATTGTCTACTTGAGCGTTGTTGATAGCCCGCTGCTGGGAGGCAGGCCGTCTACTCTTCGACCCTCTTCAGGACGGTCATGGCCCGCAGGGTGATCATCTTGCTCGGGCGGCCTGCCTCCTCCAGGGCGAACGGGTGGTACTTGCCCTTCTCCGCCTTCCACCAGCGGGGGAACCTGCCGCCGTCGTCGAGGTCTGGGTGGACAGCGTCGAGCTCCCATCTCCCATCCTGCCGCCTCTTCTTCTTGAGAGCATCGAGTGCCGGGCGAAGTCTCTTGTCATCTGAGTAGCCCAACGCTGTGACGAACTCGAGCCCCACGAGGATGTCGTAGTAGTAGTGGTATGGGAAGTGTAACCGGAACCAAGGCTCGTATCTGTCCCCCTGTCTGAACATCCTGCGCTCCAGGAAGAACTCGCAGCCCCGCTCCACGGCGGCCTTCAGCCCCCGGGTCCATTTCTGCCGTGGATACGCGGCGAAGGCGCTCAGCCCCTCCCAGGCGTCGATGGTCCCTCTGCGAGATGGGAAGCAGTGCCAGCCTCCGTCTTCCTTCTGGGTCTTCACCAGAAGCTCGAGGGCGCTCCGCACCCTGGGCTCGTCGGCGTACCCGAACCTGATGAGCCCCCTGGCCGTGTTCCCCACCAGGCAGTGCTCGCTGCTCTCGGCTCCCGGCGAGTCGAACCCGCCGTCTGGGCGGGAGTATGTGTCCATCCACAGGGAGCACGCCTTCGCTATCCGGGGGTCGTCCTTGGTCACCCCAAGGTCGGAGAGGGTCAGGAGCATCCAGTTGGTCGAGAGATACTTGGGTCGGTAGAGCTCATCCTCTCCCTCGAGCCAGTTGCCGCCTGGCTTCTGGTTCGAAAGGATGCCTGCCACCCACCCCCTCGCGGCGACCGCCCGCCTCGCGGCTTCCAGATCACTCGTGCTCGTACCGTCTACGAGGTCGCGCATCGCGAAGTAGCGGACCGCGGGCTGCGCAGGCTCGAGGAGCCACTCTATTGCCGTCTTCACGCCAGATATCACCCCGGCGGTCGTATGAACGTGTCGACCAGCAGCTGCCGTCGGCGGGGCGCACCGACAACAGCGTCAATCGGAGGAAGCGCTCGAGCCTGCCTGCAGCCGGCCGCGTTCCAGGTTGCACTGGAGGCCAAAGAGCCATTGGTTCTGTAGCCGAAGCCGGTCGTCAGGCCTATACGGCCGAGCCTCATATCGTCGGCCCCTCCTGCGGCTGAGGGTGGAAACAAGCGCCGATGAGAACCACGATGGATGGCGCTCCCCTTCGCTTCCTTGTAGCCGTGAAGGCCGCGTTGGGGCTGAGGTGGCTGCTCCCGCCTCTGGGTATGGAGCCTTCTTGGGCGGGCCAGCATGATGCCCTGCTGCGCCTTTGTGGGGTTGACTCGCCTAAACATAGGGCTTACGCGGAACTCGCGGCCAGCCGTTCGCCCTTTGGCTCCAGGGACTACGTCCGGACCAGCCTGAACCCTATGCCTGTGCCCAGCCCGAGCGAGTATCCCAGCTGGATGTTCAGGTTGCCAAGAGACTCCAGAAGCTTCGAGTTCGCCAAGGGACCTGCGTCTACCGCGTCGAAGCCCAGGTCTCTGCCTAGCTCAAGGACCTTGGCCTTCGCTTCACGGTCGTCGCCGGCGGCTAAGAAAGTGAGCTGCTGGTCTCCGATTCTCCCGGTCTCCATGTTCTTCGCGAAGTGCGTGTTGAAGGCCTTCACTACCTTGGCGCCGGCTGCCTTCCTCTGCAGCTCCTCTGCCCCGCTTCTCGAGCCTACCGCGGCCATCATCTCCGGAGTGTAGAGGTTGATCACGTCCACGAGCGGCTTGCCAACGATTCCATCGCCCATCGCCTTCAGGGTCTCGTCTATGGCTTGGAAAGGCACCGCCAAGACTACCAGCTCTGCCCACTTCGCTGTCTCGCCGACCTCCTTCGGGTCCCTTCCGACCGCCCTGACCTGATAGCCGGCCCTCTCCAGTCCTCTCTTGATCGCGCTGCCTACGTTTCCCTTCCCGATTATCCCGACTTTTGGCTTCATGGGGCGCTCACCCTCCGCCTGGATAAAGAACTATCCCCGTCGAGCCGTCTCTCTGAAGCCAGTCGCTCCTCAGTCGGGAAATGCCGCCGAGGCGCTGCGGTAGTGCGTGTCGCGGTTGGGGCTCGCCACGATGCCGAGCGTTATGAACAACTTTGGTGTTGGCTGCTTAAAGTGATAGAAATGCGGAAGTTGGGCGTCTAGCGAAGCGATTTGGTTGTGATCTGCGTCGAGCATGTCCGAGTTGACCGCTGAAACAAATTAATGCTCGTGGCCAGAACTGAAATGCTTCATTCAGATGGCGTCCGCCTGCTCGATGGATGGGTTCGCCTTCTCCAGCATTGTCGGACCGGCGAAGTGCTTTATCCAGGCGAACGCGCTTCTGCCTTTCTGCGCCGAAAATGCTCCGAGGGAGTCTGAAGCCTCGATGAGCGAGCGTATCATCTGGTTAGGTTTCCTTTATGCCTTGCTTTATGAGCCTCTTTAGCTTCTCAGGGGTCGATTATTCACGGCGATGGCGGTCATTCTGTGCTATGCAATGTAGACTACGACATGCGGGTTCCTTTGCGTACGGGCTCGTTGCGTCCCCGTAGGGAGCAGTTCAGGGTCAGCTTTCTGCTCTTTCGCCCGTGCCTCGAGCCAAAGCGTTAATCGAATGGTGTTCGAAAGGTGCGCCGTTGTCATGGCCCCTGATCTTGCCTACGTGTTCTGGCACTGGCCCCGCCCTGGCGTCCCAGCCGGCGCGTACAGGAGGAAGCTAGCCTCATTCCAGTCATCCCTGAGGGCGACCAGGCCTGACCTGGTTGCCGACCTCCTGTCCTACCGTGTGGGCTCTCTCCCGTGGGGCCCCGGGGACTCCCCGCTCTATGAAGACTGGTACCTAATAAGAGACTTCTCGGCTCTTGGCTCTCTTAACGAGGCCGCCGTCACAGACGGCACCAGGCGCTTCCATGACTCGGTAGCCGGAGACTATCTAAAGGGCGCCGGTGGGGTCTTCAGACGGGTGCTGGGGAGCATTCCTTTACGCGAGGCGAGATATGCTACTTGGATCGAGAAGACCGTGGGGACACCCTACCAGACGTACTATGAGGAAGTGAAAGAGGTGCTGAGAGAAGCGGAGTCAGACCTCTGGCGGAGGCAGATGGTCCTTGGACCCTCGCCCCAGTTCTGCGTGCACAGCACCGAGCCCCTCGACTTCCCGGAGAACTTCCGTCCTTTCGGAGCGAAAGTCAGGGCCGTAGTCGCTCCGGCGCCCTGATAATCGAGGTACACGCGTTAGCGCTCAGGATACGTCTGAACGGCGGTGGCTGGTGAGGAAAGAGGTTCGTCATGTGAGGACTGAAGGGAGAGATTCTCCACCTCCTCTGCCCCGCGAAGAAGCTCCCGAAGGTCCTGCAAGAGACAAGGTATGAGCTTCGCCGTTGCTATTCAGTGGAGTTGCCGCGAAACTGGACGAGAAGTTGAAAGACTTTGAGCTGTGCCTTCGGATTCGATAATCTAATCTGGCCGACAGAGGTTTACGAGCGGGTAACTCAGAAACTGTGGCTATCGCATTCTCAACCCATCAAAGTTCTGCCGAAGAAGGACTCATGAAATTCTGTCGGGCAGGTTAGTCAGGATGTCGCGGTGACCATTTGCTCGGACATGCTGCCAGCCGTCGAGCTGGGGGGATCGTCTTGGCGATAGTAGCGCTTAGCGACCGTCATGACCTTTTCTAGGTTCGAGAGCAGAGTGGACAACCTTTTTCGTCCATTTCCATCCTGAAGGCCTTGGGCCTTCTCTAGGTACATCCTTGCGTTTTCCTTGTTGCCCCTGTACAGCTCGATTCTGGCCGCGGTCTCGTAATCGACCACCGCCATTGTCCGGTCGCCCCTCTCCATCGCTTCCGTTGCCATCTGAACCTGCAGCTCTGTCGCCCCTATTCGGGCGATTTGCTCTTCGGGTTTGAGATACAGAAAGTAGCTCATGGCGTAGTGCAGCTCTTCGTCCCCCTGACATAGGATTGAAAGCGAGTCCTGAGCAACAGGCGTCGGCTCCGTTTTGGCCGCAGCCTTCCTCCCACGCCGAAACAGGTTCATCGTCGTTTGCTCCTCACTGCCCAGCCACCTGCGAGAATATCCGGAGGTCTCGGAGGTCGCCTTTGCTTGGTTGCAATATTGTGGCAAGTTCTCTGAACCATCTCTCGGGGGCATAGGCACCCTCTTGCCAATACCCGACGCCGAACCCGAAGACTCGGTTGTTTCTGTAGGCGAGAGAACCGACGATCTCCGGATACAGCGACGAGATATGCTGCATGGACGGTCTCACCATCGTAAACACTATGACGTCTGCTTCGCCCATCTTGTTGCCAATCCATTCTCTTGATGTTTCGACGCTGCCGCGCGCTCCCGAATCTTGGGTCACGACTCTCGAACCTAGGCGCGAGATTTCGTGGGCCACCCAAGAGTTCCCACCTGTCACGAATTGGTACCCTTGGAAGTCGGTGAACCACAGGACCTTGCGGCCTTCAGACCTCATCTCAGAGGCGGTGCGGTCTACATCTTCGTAGATTTTGCTGATTGTACGGCGCGCTTCGTCCTCGACCCCGAAGAAGCAGCCGATGAACTCCATCCACCTTATCCTGTCGAGGAGACTCGGCTCGTACCAGGCGTCGATGGTCACGTAAGGCAAGTTGTAGTGGTGCAACGCTCCGGCCAGAGATGGATTGTCGTGGGGATACGCGAAGGTGAAGATGACGTCGTACTGCATGCTTCTCAAGGCCTGCAGGCTCTCTGCGTTCTGTATCTGGCCGCTCCTGAATCTGCTGACGAGGTCTGGCAGCACCAAGTGCGCCTCCTGGGCGTTGACGATTCCTACGAACCTGTCCAGGATTCGGACCGTATCGTTGAGTCGAAGCGCAAACGCGAGTGTTATTGGCGAGCTTGCGACCGCCCTGTCTACGGGCCGGCGCAAGACCAGGTCTGCCTTTTTGCCGGACGGCTCGGATTTCATGCAAAGAAGAATCCGTCTCCCCAGGGCGTCTGTCAGGTTCAAGCCCCCGCCCTGACTAGGCTCGATTAGGAAGTTGGCCATCCCTATCACCAAAAAAGAAGGAGGAAGCAGGGTAAACCTACTTCGCTCCATGGGCCGACTTCAGGTGCTTGGAGAATTCAGGCGCGCCCTTGAAGGCGACACCGCAGCAGGTCAGCCTGCCCTGCCCGTGAATGGTCTCGATGTGCTTCGCGTACGCTCCAGCTTCCTTGAAGTTGATCCCGCAACAGCTGAGTTGAGTCGCTTTTGCCGGCATTTCTTTTTCACCGAGCTTCCAGACCTGCACTCGCTTTTGACCTCGTCGTACAATTTGTAACAATCTGTGTTATCGTGGAGACCCGTCTTGTAAGAGGATATCCGACAGAACATGACGCGTGACAGGCAGAGGAAGGGCTGGGAAGCACTGTGAGACGGGTTTATTATGCGCGGAACGCAGAAATAACGACGATTGGTCCTCAGGCGACTGGCTTGGCCCAGGCGCGGAAGAGCGTAATCAGGTCCTTCAGATTGGACGAGTCGGTCCTCCAGAGGCTCGAAGAGGAGGCAAAACGAAGGAACGTAAGCACCAACACGCTGATGAACCAGATCGTGTCTGGGTTCGTGAACTTCGACAGATACTTCGAGAAGCTCGGATTGATGAAAATCGCTCACCCCACCTTCAGTCACCTCCTGCAGTCAGCTTCCGAGGAGGAGGTCATCGACGCCGGAAGGAACGCTGGAAGGGATGTTCCGAAGGCCATAATCTCGGCCAAACAGGGTTCCATGACCCTGTATACCGCTATAGACTTCCTAAGGATGATGGGGGACTACGCGAACCTCTACAAGTACAGCGAGATCGGAGAGGGAGGGGTAAGGACGCTGACCTTAATGCACGAGTTGGGCCCGAAAGGCTCCCTGTTCCTGATACACTATGCGGGAGGGGTGCTCGAGCAGGTCGGCATAAGAGCCAAGTATTCCTCGACCGACCATTCGGTCACCATCGAATTCTGAAGCTCAATCCGAAGGTTTCTCGTGTTACACTTTGTTATACGATGCTACGGTTTACACGTCCTCGTAATATACGAAGTTCTGCGCGTCCACTACGAAGATAATTGGCCAAAGGTAAATTCGCAATCTCGAACGTCATCTTCGCATCTGTCACGATAGTCCTCCTGCTGATTGCCGCCGGTGGATTTGCTCTGTACACAACCAAGCAGAGCGCCGTCACGACGACAACGGTCGTATCGGTCGAAACTACCACGCTGACGTCGAACCAGTCAGTCTGGTTCGAAACAGGGGGCTTCTACAACGGGCAGGTTGTGACATTCGTCTATCCGCGTCAATACGCCTGCACACCCAGCCTGCTGACCTTCTTCCCCAACCAGACGGAGGCAGCGTCCCAGACGGGCTGTGAAGTGGGCGCTGGCAACGGCAGCGCCGAGGCGGGAGCCGCTCCGCTGTGGGTCGTCGTCCCTGCATACGCAGGACTCTCCGTGTTCGGCGTCCAAGCCCTGGGCGCTTCTCCGCAGGGGTATCCAATCTTCGACAACCAAACGATAATCACCGATTGTGGCGCGAGCGGGACGCCCTCCGGCTGCCCCGACCACCCGCTGCTCCTGTATTCTCCGTTCTTCACGGCCGTGGAACAGCACCTCGGGATTACAAACGGCTATGGCGGCCTCCCTGAAGGGGTCTTGCCTACTCCGGCCCACGACCACCTGATAGACTGCTGCTTCCAGGTCATCCCCTGGTACACCATCGTCGTCCTGAACTTCGATCCCAACATCCAGCCGAACCCCGTCACTGGCCAGTGCTCGGAAATCGTGCCTTCGTCCATCGCCAACGCCACAGCCGACTGCCTCAACAACTACTCGGCGCTCATCAACGCCCTGACTACTCATAACTCCGCAATCTCCCAGATAAACGCCAACAACCCCATCTGGCAGACCCTCGGAGGGCCGACCGCTCAGGTGGTAGTCCCCGGCGCAGCTACGGCGGTCCAACTCAATGACGCCAACACGAACCTCTTCGAGCACTTCACGGTCAACTCGACCAACTTCTATCTCCAATACAAAGGATGAGTCGCGGTAGTCTGACCAGAGCCGCGTGCCCTCATCCTCCCCAGTTTTGCACTAGGATTCCACTAGGGATTTCCGGGTAGTCTCTTACTCGACCTTTGATTCACCGGTTAATTGGAAGTCGAAACTGAACACCGAGCGCAGCGGGGGTGGTCCTTCACGTTCGCCCAAGCTGGCGTGTACCCCTACTTCTGTTCCTACTACACGTTGATGGAGGCGGACCACCACTGCCAGGGGATAGCAACTAACGCAGGAACGAGCGCCGTTCCATATATCCTCGTGCGGGGCCCCGGGGCGGTCGTCGGGATGCGTTGATTGCTCTGTGACGATCTAGCTGAGGTCTTCTGCCTTCCGGCCGCCAAATGGAGGTCTTGAGCAGGCACGGGTGAGGTTACGTCTCGGCGAAAGCCTGGGACCGAGGCTGAGCGCCAGATTCGTCGAGACCATGGGAATTCGTCAGTGGCCTACGATGTTTCTCTGATATCGTTGTTCCCTGCACAGTCAGAATTTCTATCACGTGGAGCTCGCTCTTCAGTCACCGTGCTTCGGCATGCACCGCTCATCTAACACCTGCCACTTCCACCACCGCGCCCTCACGGACGATTAGGCAAAGGTCGTCGCTTTCGTTTATGGCCGAATAGCAGTTCCTGATGGTGAGGACATTCCCGACTTCACCCATATCGCACCATCCTTCCCCGACCAGACGCACTTTAATCGACCATGTATCGCCTTTGACGACAGCGTCTCTGAGCATATAGGTGACGGGTTCGAAGGTTCCGAAATCTAGCCCCATGAACCGTTCGTAAAGCTCCGAGGATTCGACGATTTCTCCCATTACATCTACGCGACGCTAGCCCTCCTTGGTTTTGGGTATTTTCACGCGTGCAACTCATGCAAAGTCCCAGATAAGAATGTCCTGCCGTGGAAGCATCTCCGCCGGGAGGAGCGGGACCGGCATAAGATTGAGCCCACAGATTTTCGGACTGGTGGGGGCGGCAGCTCTATCCCCTTGACATTCTATCTGCCTTCGCCTTCGGGACTCCGGTCCTGGGCGAAGGAGTTGGCCGGTAGTCGCCGGGCACGGTCCCGAAGGCGACGTTGAACCTGTTCCATCCGTTGATTGCGACCACGGCCATGGTGAGGTCGACGAGCTCCTTTTCGGCGAAATGGTTGCGCGCCTCTTCGAACACGTCATCGGGGACGCCCGAAGTGGCCACAAGCGTGACCGCCTCTGTCCAGCCAAGCGCCGCACGCTCCTTGGGGGTATAGAATGGCGTCTCCCTCCAGGCCGAAAGGGCGTAGACCCGCTGCTCGGTCTCGCCGGCCGCTCGGGCGTCCTTCGTGTGCATGTCGAGACACCACGCGCACCTGTTGATTTGCGACGCGCGGATCTTGATCAGGTTCAGGAGCCTAGGTTCTAGGCCGCTGGATTCGACGTATTTCTCAAGGCCCAACATCGCCTCACGGACGCCGGGCGCGACTTTTCCGTAGCTTAACCTCGGTTTCATAGGGTTGGGACCGTGCCACTTCGGTTCTATAAGACGTGTGCCAAAGGATTTCGGGACAGATCTCGCCCCACCCCTGTAAGCTCGACATCCCAAAGGGCTTTGGGGGAGAGCATAAGGGAGTTCCTAGCTACCTAAGGGGCTGGAAGAGGACCATTGGAGAAGAGGGATGCGCGTCGGAAAATCGGTGGCCGGCAGGCCTTGAAAGGGACGACGGTCTACGCCATAGGGCACTCGACGAGGAAAATCCAGGAATTCATCGAAATACTGCGGGCTCACGACGTGGACAATCTGGTCGACATACGCACGATTCCAAAGTCAAGGCACAACCCGCAATTCAACGGGAGCGACCTCGCACTTTCGCTCTGCTCAACAGGGATCGGATACATCCACCTCAAGGAGCTGGGGGGCCTCCGCCGTCCTGCCAAGGACTCGAAGAACACAGGGTGGCGCAACGCGAGCTTCCGCGGCTTCGCAGACTACATGCAGACGGAGGGGTTTGAGGCCGGCTTGGAAAAGCTCGGGCGCCTCGCAAAGGAAAAGAGAATCGCCATGATGTGCGCAGAGGGGAGTCCCTTCAGGTGCCACAGGTCGCTTGTGGCCGACGCCCTCACTGTGCGCGGGGGGAAGGTCATCCACATAGCGAGCAGAGGGGAGGGTCGACCCCACAGACTCACCCCGTTCGCCCGAGTCAAGGGAACTGCTCTGTCCTACCCCACTGGAGCAGCCGAACCAAGGACCGGCTCGAAAGGCTGGGCGGACCCGCGTTGGGCCGCGGTGAGCGACAGAGGCGGCCGACCCCAAACATCTTTGGGCCAACCAATAACAGAAGCGGTTGGTACGAGGGTGGCGGATGCCTGCCCAGAAGCCAAGCGGACAAGAAATAGATGTCCGGGACCTTCCACCACATGAAAGGCATGGCAAGGTGCTAGAACTCTTCGACGCTCTGAAGCCAGGAGAGACCCTTTCGGTGGTGAACGACCATGAGCCAGTGCACTTGGTGGCGTTCATGAAGCACGAGCGAAGGGACTTCGACCCTGAAGCGTACAGGGCCTACGAAAGGGCGCCTGGTGAATGGGTGGGGGTATTCGCAAAGGTCATGGGTGTGACTGGAGACAGGGCCGGTCCAGTCATAACGAGTTTTGGAAGAGAGAGGCAATACAGCGACTTCTCTTTCTCGCCGATTCCTGTCTACGCGACGCCTTCATACCGCGTGCTACTCACCTACATCAGGGCCGGGCAGTTCATCCCAGTCCATACGCCTAACATTGACCTGATCTTTGTGGTGCAGTCAGGGAGAGGCACTGTGGTTGCCGGGAGCGAGAGACAGAGAATATCCCCTGGAGGCGTGATAATAGTCCCCAAAGGAGTCAGACGTGGAATCTTGGCCGAGACCGACATGGAAGCTCTTCACGTAGTCTCTCCGCCTCCTGGCGATTCCGACCACGAAGAGGTCTCCCGGAAGATAGCGGCCGGCTCCTTCGAGTGACCACCCGAGGGATGCTGAACGCCTAAGAACTTGGCCCTTCCCTTCATGGGCGCCTCCATTGCTTTCATGTTCCTCGCGCTGATGGTGGGGATTTTCCGTCTCATGGCTCAGAACGGAATCGGCCCTGTGGTGCTTGGCGACTTCTTCGCTCTGCACCCTCTGTTGATGGTCTTCGGTTTCATAGCAGGGATGATCGTCACGGAGAGGATAGCAGGCGTCGAACTGCTGCCACATACAAAGCAGACTTACCTCTCCCTCGTAATACCTCCATTCATCTTCATAGGGATGGCGGTCGAAGTAGTAGGCTTTCTTTTCGGTCTTGCTCTGGCCAGCTATGTCGGCGCGGCGTTGCTCGTGGTTTCCTCCCTCTTCTTCCTCTCGTTACTACGCTCGTTCCTTACGATGGGGCGCGAAAAGGTGTCAGTCCTGTTCATGCTCGTCTCCGGCGTCGCTCTGCTGCTCTCTGCCCTCCTTTCCGCTTTCTTGCTCCCTGCTGGGAACGTGGGCTTCTGGATGACCCTTCTCCTGTTCCCTGTCGCCTTTGTGCTCGGCGAAAGAGTGGAACTGACTAGCTTGGCGACCAAGAGCTCTTCAGAGAGGTACGTCCCCGCGCTTTTTATGGTCGTGGTGGTGCTCGGTCTGTTCGGACTGGATGCGTTGTCCTTGACTCCTGCGGCAACGACGACCCCAGTCGCATTCGGGTTGATGGGCCTCACGTTTGGGTTCTTCCTAGTCGCTGAGAGGAAGGTGCGTTCGAACGCAGCAGCCTCACCCTTCCAGAGATATGTGAGCAACCACGTCGAGTTGGCATACATCTGGGGTCTAGCAGGATCGGTGTTTGGGATTGCGTATTCGCTCTCCCCCATGTTGGTATTTTACGATGCCTTCATCCATTCGCTTGCCTTGGGCTTCATCGGGCTGATGTTCCTTGCACATGGCCCCATAATACTCCCCATGGTGACCCGCAGGCAGTTCGACAACGCGAAGCTCTCGTCCATCCCTCTCGCAATCCTCATGGTCGCTCTCGTCACAAGGATAGGCTCTGAGCTGGCGCTTCTGTACGATGGCGGTTGGCAGTTACATCTCTCAGTTGCGGTTTCAGGGTGGCTGGTCCTTCTCGCCGTCGTCGCCTTTTTCGTTGAGATTCTCCGCGGGACCAAGCGAAGCGGGGCAGAGCGCCACCTAGGCGCCGTCCAAGCGCCAAAGCGACTCGGTCCATTTCGGTAAGGGTGCAGGTGGCCTTGGTTAGCCCTTCCCTCTCCTCCCCACTCTGCCTAGGAGGGGAGTCAGCTCTTTGATTTCTATCTGGTCGAGGCGCCTCACTGCGTCCTCGATTTTCATCCTCAGGCCTTCAGGGACACGTGAGGACGCCAACCTATGGAACTTCTCGGCGGCCCGTTCCCAGCTCATGGGTCGAGTGAAGAACCCTTCGTAGTCGTCCGCAAATCTTTCGAGAGACCGCCCGTCCTGCAGACGGATGGTCACGCTGCATGGCATGGCATTCGGAAACTTGGAGCTGAGCTGTTCGTCGGGGTGGACGTCGACCTTTCTGAGGAGGGATTGGATGTCTTCCCCGGCGATCCTTTTTGGCAGGTACTGGTGCGGCATGACCTCGCCATCGAGAAGAGCCGCCGAGAGGATGTACGGAAGGCTGTGGTCCGCTTGCTCCTTGGTCTCTATCAGCTTTTTGTCCCCCTCTTCGCCGCCCCCTATGATGTTGTATGCCACGTCGAATATCCTCAAATCGATCGATTCGACGTCCTCGGCCTTGAACTCTGACTCCGCCTGTAAGGCCAAGATGCACTCTATCGCGGACTGGGAATGGACCTCGGCGTTGTACTTCTTCACTATAGTGCGGGTGACGGCTTCGAGGTTCTCTCGCTCCCAGCCGATTTCGAAGTTGCCAGCGATCGAATCCATGAACCCCTTGTTCCCCTCGAAGACCTCCAGGGGGCCTGTGATCCCTTTTGCTGCCATGAAGACAGCCGTCAACGCGCCGAACGACACGAATGGGTAGGCGAGCCCCTTCCAGTTCGAGAGCCTCCCCGTCCGCGACACCCTCAGGGCGTTGAGCGCGGTGCCGGCGATGGCAATCGCGTTGGCTGCTTTTGCAGGGCTGAGGGAAAGGGCCCGTGCGGCCCCCGCGGCCACAGCGTACGCCCCCTGGGTCGTGTGGTCGAATCCCTTCGCTCTCACAGGCGCGACTTCGCTCAATCTGCACTGGACCTGATAGGCCACAGCCAGCGCCGTGAGGAAGTCTTTGCCGGAAGCCCCCGAGTATTCAGAGGCGGCGAGGACAGGGGCGACGTTGTCGCTGGGGTGGCAGGTCTCGCCCTTCGCGAGGAAGCTGTCGTTGAAGTCGAGGTACCTGACCAGCGCCCCGTTATAGAGCGCGGCCCTGTCCGGGCTCGTCTTCCCACCTCCTATCAGGGTGGAGAGGGGCGAGCCCCCGAAGCCTTGTTCGAAAGAGCGTATCTTGGCCACCGGCCCGGCCGACAGAGCGCCTATCGCGCAGCCGATGGCGTCCAGAACCCTGACCTTCAGTTGAAGGACGGCTTTGTCAGATAGAGCCTTGTACGAAGAAGATGAAACGAATTCAGCCATCTCCTCGACTAGGGTCATAGGCCAGCCTTCCCAGGTGTCAGGTTAGCGCCCTCATCGGCGCCGGGTCAACCGCCGCATCAGGCGTATTCGACCTTCTTCCCTTCCCAGATTTCCTTGTCGCCCCAGAGCCTGGTTCTCCAGGCCGTGAACTCGACGACCTGGGAGTGGTCGATGAACAGGTTGACATCGCGCCCGAAGGTGGTCAGGTACCATTTGAAGACCGGAGGGTCAGAGGCCTCGAACATGAACACTTTGTGCCCGAACCTGTCCACGAGCTTCTCGATCACATCCTTCCTCCACCTTTCGGGGGGAATGTCCTCGGTCAAACCCTCTGACTCCACCATAATCATCTTGGCGCCGGCCTTCAGATGCGCCTGAACCTCGTCCGAGAACTCATCGAAGTCTCTCATCCTCATGGACTCGTCGTAGCCTGCAATGTGGGTGCCCGCCCCCGCGCCTATCATCATCGAGACCTCAGGCTTGGGCTTCATCCCCAGCTTCTGAACGCGCTCGACAATCTCCAACTTGTCTTTGAGGGGGATGGGTGCAAGGCCGCTCGACACCTCGACCACGTCAAACCCCAGCCCCTTGCACTCCTCGAGGTACCGGTCGACGGCCGATCTCCCTTGGACTATCACTCGCTCTACGAACCCGCCGGTCGACACGTAGAGGTCATGCTCGTGGCAAGCTCTGATGATCTCCTTCACTCTGCTTCTGTCGAGGAGTCGCATAGACCCGCCGGCGAACTTGTACCCGTCCACATAGTCGCTCCAGTCGTCCAGGAGGTCTTTGAGGTAGCCGTAGCTGATGGAAGTGTAGTAGGGCCCCCTCATCTCTACGACCCCCACCTGCCTGGGCTTCTTGGGCGGCATGTCTATCCTGACGAAGTCGAACGCCTTCTTCTCTGCGGGCATGGATTGCCTGAATTCAGGAATTGTATTTACCATTTTCTCTCGAGAGTGGCACCCTCCTTCGTGGCGACCCTGGTAACCTGGCGGGCGCGTCCATGGATTATCGCCGAGCCCGAACATCTTGGGAGTAATGTGTATGCCCGCTTGCGATCTTCTCGAGATAGACAGGGATTGGGCACCACGTGTGTGGTCTGCAGAGGACGCTGCAAGTTCAGTTTCGTCATCACCGAGTGGTCTGCCCCGAACGCCACCCCTCAGGAGTACACCATAACGACCAGATCGATTGAGCTTCTCTGCGAGTGCTGCGATGGCAGAGGCGACAACTGTACGTACTGACTCGGCGCTCTTGATTGGGGTGTGGTCGCCGTGGATTGCCCATGCTTCCGGGCTACCGAAAGCCTCCTTCTAATCAGGATTCAACCTGAAATATAGGATAGCGCCTCCCTTCTTAGAATGATAGAAGTCCGGTTGGCAATCCAGAACCCGGCGAACTGGGTAGGGAGCCTGGCCGAGTCTGCTCGCGTCAAGATAGTCGACGTGAAGGAAAGGAAGGGGGTCGTGGAAGACTTCGTGGAGCTCTCGTCGGAGAGCCTTTCGCCCGAGGAGATACTTTCTCACCTGAGGGCGACGGCGGGAGTCCTGTCCGCCGACATGACGAAGGTTGACAGGAACAGGGTGTTTGGCATGGTCTCTACACACAGTTGTCCCATCTGTTCCACATTCGCCGGATTGAACTGTTTTCTCATCTCGGCAGACTCCAGAGATGACGGGAAGATGGAGTGGAGGCTGTTTATCGGCGGCGATACCGACCTAAAAGAGCTCTGCGGGAGGCTCGACGCCAATCGGGTCAAGTACAATATCCTTGAGGTCTCGCACCATGTGCAGAAGAAGGAAATGACTGCAAGACAGGAAGATATCCTGCGAACGGCTCTAGACCTCGGATACTTCGAATTCCCGAAGAGAATTCATCTCGAAGAGCTGGCTGATAAGCTTGGAATAACCCCCGCGACCCTCTCCGAGATTCTCAGAAGGGCGGAGAAAAAAGTGCTTTCGAGCCACTTCGGCACAACTAAGGACTGACGTCTTCTCTCCTGACGCTTGTCCGCCTCCGGCGGTGGTGTATTCTACTCTGCACACGACTGAAAGTCCGCCCTCCGGAGTTCAGCCTTCGAAGGGAACTGGGAGTCTGGTCCTATGCCATAGCTGTTTGGGGTTAATGCTAAGTCAGTCCCCTTCCCACCGTCTCCTATGAGCGACCTGCAAGCCCCGAGTTCACTGGAGGAGGAGCACCGTGAACTTTTCCGCGAACTTGTGGAACTGGAGTCGGAAGGAGGCGAGACAGGAAAAGCTGTCAAGGAACTCTTGGCGGTCCTTGAACCTCACTTCGAGAAGGAGGAGAGCGTCGTGATGCCCCTTCTCGGAGCCTTAAGGCCGCTCTCTGATGGGAAGCCAATACGCAATCCTTCCGAAGCGATGTCTCTTTACAAGATGCTCTCGTCAGACTACCCGAAGATGCTAAAGGAACATGCGCAGGTGAAGAAGCTTATCGAGCGTGTTCGGATGGCTGCAGCGAAGGTGGAGAAAGGTCGCGCGTTGACGGTAATGGATGGACTCGAGCACCACGCCAAGGTGGAGGAAGAGGTCCTCTACCCAGCCGCCATGCTGGTCGGAGCCTTCGCGAAGGGTAAAACAAAGGCGAAGGTCCGTTGAGTGCCGTCGCGCCGATAGGACATCTGCAGGAGATCCGTATGCTGGTTGGCCGGCTGGAAAAGGAGCACAGGGCATTCGCATCAGACATAGGCGGATTGGAGGAGAAGGTCCAGGCAGACGAAGTAGGCATGGTCAGGAAGCTCTTCGTTCAGTTGCAAGACAGCCTAACCGATCATATGCTGGTGGAAGAGTTCGAAGTCTACCCCGAACTCATGCGAAAGAATCTGTTCGATGCGTCGATTAGTTCCATAATGCAGCAGCATCACGACGTGACATCCTCGCTCGGCAAGATGGAGCTTTCCCTTCGTTTAGGGAACTTCATAGAATTCCAAGCTGTCCTTGAAGAGCTCGCCAGGGTCCTGCGCAAGCACCAGCCTGCGGAAGAAGAGAAGGTCTTTCCGCTGGCGACAGTTTAAGGGATATTCCTTATGGCCGACTTTCGGCATCCAAGACCAAATGTCAAGCAGATAAGATTCTGTTCCCTGTGCGCGGTTTCTGGCATCGTCACCCCATCGGAGTGTTACCACGCAACGCGGCTGGATTACTGCACCTTTCACTACTGGCTCGTGCGAGGGCGCGTTGGAAGCCACGGCTATTCGCTGGAAGACTACGTGAACTGGTCTAAGAAATTCTCTTTCCGGGTCTCTCTGCCGTCGAAGGCAGACTGCGCGAGGATGCAGAATGAGTACGACGGAGAACGGGATAGGCCTTCCGCAGAGCTCAGGGCCTGAGAGAATATCTATGTCTAGTCAGAGTCAAGCGGGTACAGACCAGGGAGCCGTCCCCTCCGTACAGCCGAAGGTCGCGCAGAGGCCGGAACGTGCTCTCACCCTCCTCTCGGTCTCGACCGGAGTACTGTTCGCTTTCATCGGCAGCGCGGTCGGCGCCCTTTTCCTGACCCAGCTTTCCGGGCTCCCCATCGATGCAGGCGCCAGCCTCTTTCCCAGCCACCCCTTCCTGCAGATCTATGGCTTCATCGCGCTCTTTGTCATGGGCGTCGATTACTCCCTCCTGCCCCGATTCAAGGTTGGGAGGCTCCCTTCGGTCCTCCTCGGATACACCGCCTACGCCTTGGTCACCGCAGCCAACGCCTTCTTTCTCCTTTACTCTCTCCTTTCACCCGGCTCCTTTCGGTACGTGACGGCCGGCGCGCTGCTCATGCTCGTCGGCTCAGTGGTCTTTCTCTCGCAGGTGGTCATTCTAGTCACGAGGCCCTCCGGAGGCTTCCCAGAAGCCAACCCCCTGATCATGCTGTCATCGATCTCCCTCGTCATGATATCGCTCCTCCTCGTCATCGAATCGGCTGGATATCAGCTCCCGGGCGGTGCGTTCTCCCCGCAGATGATCTACCTAGCGCTCATAGGGTTCGCCGGTTCCATGATCTACGCTGTCGAGATCAGGTCAGTCAGCTTCAGGCAGTGCAACTACAGGAAGCGGGTCGCGAACCTGTGCGGGGCTCTGCAGGGGCTGGGCATAGGCGCGGTGTTCACTGGAGTGGTGACGAGGAGCGGCCCTCTTTCGCTCATCGGAGCGGTTCTTCTCCTCGGCGCGGCCCTGAGTGAGCTGGTGTCAGTCAAGATCCTGGAGCTTTCTCATCCGTTGATGTACAGACCTGCGA
This sequence comes from Nitrososphaerota archaeon, assembly GCA_027386095.1. The sequence goes on from DAHXUN010000001.1 coordinate 58,870, forward strand.
TGACCAAGATGCATTTCAGGATCATGAGATACAACGAGGTCTGCATGCTCTTGGCTTCCGGGTGGCTGGTGTTCGGGTCGCTGATGGGCGTGGTCTGGCTGGCAACCGGGACAGGCACCTTCTTCATCAGGGACTCTTTCATCCACGCTATAGCCATCGGGTTCGTAGGGTCAACCATAACCTGCTTCGCGCCTATGCTCCTCCCCGGACTCTTGGGGCATAAGGGGCCAGTTACGGGATTGTCGTTCGGCCCCATCGCCGTCCTGAACGCCGGGATACTGGTCAGAGTCGTCGGCGATTTCCAGACACTGGCGGCACAAGCCCCGCCCCTCTGGGAAGCCGCCTCAGGCCCGCTGATACTGCTGACGATGGGGTGGTTCCTGATAATGATGCGGGGGATAGGAAAGCCGCAACAGGTGGCTGCGTTGAGTAGCGCATCGAAGAAGTTCAGCCTCGAGGAGTCTCGGGGGATCGCGGAAGGAAAGCTCACCGTTTCCACCAGGAGGACAAAGAGAGAAGTGACGTTCCCGGTGTGGTTCGTCGTTGAGGATGGCTCCATCCATCTCCTTCCAGTCAACGGCTCCTCTACGAGTTGGTACAGAAACGTCTCGGAAAACCCCGGCGTGAAAGTCGTGATAGCCTGGCGAGTCTATGTTGGCACCGCACAATCCACTCGGGAGAAGGAGAAGGTGAAGCGGGTGATGGGCATGTTCAGGGACAAATACGGAGATAGAAACTGCAATAATTTCTTCGGAGACCGAGCTGACGTGGTGGTGAGCGTCTACATCCCCTCGCCACAGCCGCCCGTGGCGCCCCCCTCCAGGGTGGGCTCCTCACCTGCCTAAGGGAGGGCCTTCTCTGAAGTGCTCTTCCAGCAGTTTCTTCTGCGTCTTCCGCAGCGACTCGTAAAGCGTGGGAGGCGCGACTTCGAGCATTCTTGCTAGTGGTCCGATGCGGATTCTCTTCGGATAATCGAAGTATCCGCCCTCATAGGCAGAGCGTATTAGCCACTCCTGTCGCGTTGTGAGCGCCCTCTTCCTCTTCACCTCAGAAATATCGCTCACCTTGAAATCGACCTTCAGCCTCTTCAACCTCGATAGGAGCTCTTTCACGGAGTGGTTCGTCCCGAGCACCCTCCACGTGATCTCCTTGCTCGAACCGTTCGATGCGTAGACTAGGAAGCAATCCGAGTCGGCCACGCATCGCATGACCACCCCTTTCGCTCGTGCTATGCCAACAAGTCTACCGTGGCTCGAGTTCGTTATCTCGAGCTCGGCTATGTCCGGGCTGTTCCGAAGGTACCTGAGCAAACGATCTTCCAGCTTCCGATCGACCGTGATCTCGAAGAGCTCGAGTACCTCGTCTCGCCTCCGCGTCCCTTTGGAGTTCAGAAGCCTCAGCCTCGCTCCATACCGTCCCGTCACGGTGTCAATCCACTTCTGGTGACCCGCTACAAGAATCGTGGCCTCGACTAGGTCCAAGCCTCTGAGCCCTCCGCCTTCTGAAACATAAAGCCTGGCACGAAACCCAGATATGCCTAATTCTGATTAGGTTAAAGTCCCATATCGGCCCCTGGGTTTCCTTGGACCATGCAGGGGATCCACGATGCGAAGAGTGCTACGAAATGGCTGGAGGGGCAGGTCATTTCATATCTCTACGGAGGGACAGACGAGCACAGCCTGAGCCGATGTGTAACCAAACTCATATCGACATACAAGGTCTCACCGCGAGACATCAAGTCGTTGTTTGCGTCGGTAGAAAACAACCTCACGACCTACTACGGAGGCAGATACCGCCTCGCCTATGGCGCGATGGGAAGGCGTTTCGGCGAGACGAGTTTCACAGGAAACCATCAGAAGAAGGCGATCATGCAGTCGCTGGGAAACGTAAGCCGGACGCTTTCAAATTCGAGATAAGGGGGAGAAGAGCGTGGTCAGAACAGTAGATTACAAGACGAAACCTATCGACCCTGATTTCCTTTCAAAGCCAGACGAATTCCAGATAACCGGCGAGCATAACGGTCACAAGGTAAGGGCGAATGGGCGCTCAAGAACGAGTGGCGATGGCAGCCCCTATCCAACCACCCAAGGGATACACGGCAGCCAGGTGGCGGTGGACTGGGAGGCGTGCATTGCCGACGGGGTCTGCATGGATGTCTGCCCTGTCTTCGTCTTCGAATGGGCGCTCAATCCTGGCCAGGCAGGGACGGGGAAGGACAAGATAATCGAGCAGGGCACAAGCGAGTGGAACAGTTATCGGACAGATAAGTCAGAACCTATAAGGGAACCAGACTGCATCTTTTGCATGGCCTGTGAAACCAGCTGTCCGACCCAAGCCATCAAAATCACCCAGCCCTAGAGCGAGCAGAGGTGTGAGACTAGTTGACGGTTGATGAAGGGCGCTTGGACGCCTGTCCTTTGTGCCAGAACATCATCGATCAGTGCAGGTGCGCCTGTCCGTCGTGCGGCCAGGTCGAGGCGTGTGACTGCGCCATTGGGCCCGGCGTGGCAACGGGAGGATAGCAGAGTGAGCACCAAGGTCGTCAACGAACTCAACTGGATGATTGGAGGCGCACAGGGGAGCGGGGTCGATCTCTCGGCCAGCTCGTTCGCCAGGTCGTGCGTCCTTGCCGGCCTCTGGGTGTACGGGACCAGAGAGTACTACTCAAACATAAAGGGTCTGCACAGCTACTTCGAGATTAGGACGAGCGGTCGGCAGATAAGGTCCAAGGTCGAAGAGGTTGACCTTCTCGCGGCCTTCGACGCAGAGACCCTGGTCAGGCACGCAGATGTAGTCAATCCTACAGGAGGAATAGTCTACGACCCTGCAGTCTCCCAGACGCCCATCGAGAAGGTCGATACGCTTTACAAAGACGAGGCGAGACAGATTCAGGCCAGGCTCGCCCAAGAGGGGCTCGGCTCGGACGTCGGTGCGATTCTGGAGGAGGCTAAAACGAGGGGCGTCAAGCTCTTTCCCGTCCCATACGGCACCCTGGTCCAAGAGGTTGCCAAGCGCCTGGGGACGTCAGAGCTCGCCAGACTCAACAGAATCGTTAATGTCCTCGCCGTCTCTGTCTCTCTGTCCCTGTTGGGGCTCGACAGGAGCTACATGGAGGAATCAGTGCGCCAAGCCTTCTCGGCTTCAAGAAAGCAGAAGCTCGTGGATATGAACTTGGCTGGCGTAGACAGGGCCTACGAGTTCGCCAAGGAGAAGTTCGGCGAAAGAGGGCTCCCTGTCAGCCTCGTCCCCATCCAGAATGAACCCAGGATGTTCGTGGTGGGAAACCAGGCCGTCGCCTTGGGGAAGATGGCTGGGGGGTGCAGGCTGCAGACCTACTACCCGATTACACCCGCGAGTGACGAAAGCGAGTTCCTCGAAGCCCACGAGAATTTCGCCCTCCTAGGTGACGGATCCGATGGTGGTAAAGGCTCGATCGTGGTCGTGCAGACAGAAGATGAGATTGCGGCCATTACGATGGCCATAGGCGGAGCGCTCACAGGCACTAGGGCCGCCACCTCCACTTCAGGACCAGGCTTTTCACTGATGGTCGAAGGGATGGGCTGGGCAGGGATGAACGAAGTGCCTTTGGTGATTACGCTGTATCAGAGAGGCGGCCCATCTACCGGCATGCCGACCAGGACGGAGCAGGGCGATCTGAAGTTCGTCCTGAACGCGTCTCATGGGGAGTTTCCGCGGATAGTCCTCTGCTCGGGGGACATGGAGGAGTGCTTCTACGACGCCTTCAGGGCCCTGAACTACGCGGAGAGGTATCAGCTCCCCGTCATCCACTTAGTCGACAAGGGGCTCGCCAACAGCAATATGACGATACTGCCGCCCGACCCGAACTTGGTGGACATCGAGAGAGGGAAGCTGATCCTGACTAGCGGCGATGGTGCGCCCAAGGACTGGGAATACAGGAGGTTTGCGCCCGCCGAGGGCGGTATCTCTCCTAGGGCTGTGCTAGGTCTCAAAGGGTACAGGTTCTGGAACACGGGGGACGAACACGACGAGGTCGGCCACATAAACGAGAACTCCGAGAACAGGATAGAGATGATGAAGAAGAGGATGACGAAATTGGAAACCGCCGACAGGGAGATACCCACGACCGAGAAGGTCAGTTTCTACCCTGCAGAGGGACATCCTGACGTCACCCTCGTGAGCTGGGGGTCGTCGAAGGGCGCCATCCTCGAAGGGATGGGACTGTTAGAGAGAAGGGGAATCAAGGCGGAGTTCCTCCAGATTAGGCTCGCAAGCCCGTTCCCAGCCCAGGCGGTCCGCGAGAGGTTGTCAGAATCAGAGCTGATTGTCGACATAGAGCAGAACTACTCGGCCCAGATGGCGGCGGTCATAGCGGAGAAGACACAGATCAACATCAAACACAAGGTCGTGAAGTTCAACGGACGGCCGATCTCGCTGAATGAGGTCTATGATTCAATAAGACTGATTGTGGCAAGACCCGAAACCAACGAAAGGGTGATCCTCACACATGGCGCTTAAGCTGACCGACGTCCGCACCGACCTCCATAACGATTGGTGCAGTGGCTGCGGTGACTTTGGAATTGAGGCATCGCTCCAGATGGCGCTGACTGAGATGAACGTGGAGTTGCATAAGGTCGTAATATTCTCTGGAATAGGCTGCCACGGCAAGATCGTCCACTGGACGAACACTTTCGGAATCCACACGCTACATGGGAGGACGCTCCCCTTCGCCCAAGGCGCGAAGCTTGCCAACCCCGGACTTGAGGTCGTCGCCATAGGCGGGGACGGGGACGGCTACGGCATAGGGGCGGGGCACTTCGTTCATGCGGGGAGGCGGAATGTGGATATGACATACATCGTCCACGACAACGGGGTCTATGGCCTCACCAAAGGGCAGGCGTCGCCAACGCAGAAACTGGGCGAGCAGACGAAATCTCTCCCTCAGCCCAACATAAACAGCGCCGTCAACCCCATAATGCTTGCCCTCGCAGCGGGGTACACCTTCATAGCGCGGAGCTATGCCTTCGACAACAGGCACTTGAAGGACACGATCAAGCGCGCAGTCGCCCACAGGGGGATGGCCCTTGTGGACGTCCTCCAGCCCTGTCCCACATACAACGATATCGAAACCAAGGCCTTCTACAGCGGAGAGGACAGACCTGACCCGGCGACTCACAGGCCGGTGCCACGGGTCTACGACATCGAGAAGACTGGCTACAACCCGTTGATCACGAAAGAGATGACCAACGAAGACGTGGACAAGAAGACGCTGGAAGTAATCAGGATATCCAATGAATGGGGGGACAGGATACCCATTGGCGTCTTCTACCAGAACGAGAACGTACCCACCTATGAAGACAGGATAGCGGGGAGAATCCCCTCCTACCTCGACCAGCCCCCGGCCACCCAACAAATCCAGTTGCAGAACAAGAAGTCAGCGGTAGACCTCTCCAACCTCTTGAAGGAGTTGACCATAGGGAGTTGAGGTCGCGTGCATGGGAGGTCAGGTGAGCCCGATTGCCAGATCATGTGGATTACCTGATCGTCGGCGGAGGCGTGGCGGGAGGGCATGCAGCCTACGCGATTAGGAAGCAGGACAGGACTGGGAGGATAGTGGTCGTCTCTGATGAGATGCAGTTCCCGTACGACCGCGTCCCTCTATCCAAGGAATTCCTTGCGGGGAAGAGGAAGAGAAGAGAGCTCTTCTTCAAGGGCGACGCATACTATCCAAGGAACAAGGTGGAGGTTATCAGAGAGCGCCGCACCGAAGCGCTCGATATTTCGAGCAAGACGGTACGACTCGACGACGGACAAGCTTTCTCCTACCGACGGCTGCTGCTTGCGACGGGAGGGCGCCCCAGGAAGCTGGAGTTGCCCGGGTCGGACCTCGCCGGAATCTATTACCTGAGGACACTCGAAGACTGCGACGCCATAAGGAAAGCATCGTCAGACGCCAGTCGGGCCGTAATCGTCGGGGGCGGGTTCATAGGATGTGAGGTCGCAGCAACGCTCCGCGGCAGGGGCCTGAAGGTTACCCTCGTAGAACTGGGCGACCATCTGCTAGGGGCAGCAATCGACGAAAAGACCGCCGGTTGGATTCAGGGATACCACATCAAACAGGGCGTGAAGGTCCTGACCAAGACGACGGTCGACGAATTTGTTGGCAAAGATGGACGGGTGACAGGCGTGAAGCTTGGGGGCGGCCTTGTTGTCCCCGCAGATTTCGTGGTTGTGGGGGTGGGCATCATACCGAATATCGCGATTGCCGAAAAGGCGGGCCTCAAGGTGGACAGGGGCATCATCGTCGACAGGCGCCTCAGGACGAGCGCTGCCGATGTGTATGCCGCGGGGGATGTCGCAAGGTTCTACAGCCCGATCCTCAAGCGCGTCATGAGAGTGGAGCATTACGACGTGGCAGAGAGGCAGGGAGCGGTCGCTGGGTCGAACATGGCCGGCAGAAGTGCCTCTTTCGATGAGCTTCCCTATTTCTTTTCCAACCAGTACGACCTTGAGATAAACGCGTATGGAGACCTATCCAGCCGGACCTCTACGATTCTCAGGGGGGACTTGGATTCAAAGGTGGGTTTCTTGCGGTTCTACTTCAATGGGACAGTCCTGGACGGCGTTCTATCCGTAAATCGAGAATGGGATGAGATAGAGAAGGCAAAGGCATTGGTCGAGAGGAGGAGGCCTATCGCCGACCCTTCGGCCGTCGGGGACGAGTCTAGGGCCCTGAGCTAGATGATAAAAGTCCAGAAGTCGATCTACGACGAAGCTGAGCCATCAGACGGAAAGAGGATTCTCGTGATGCGGATGTGGCCGAGAGGCGTCTCGAAGGGCAAGGTCGACGTCTGGATGAAGGACCTCGGAACGCCGAAGGAACTGATAAGGCGATGGAAGGACAGGAAGGTTTCTTGGGACAGGTTCGCAGCCGAGTACAAAGAGAGCTTGAAAGGGAAAGAGGCGCTTCTCAGAGGCCTGGCAAGCGAGTCAAGAAAGGGGACGATCACGTTGCTATGCACAGAGAGGGACCCGGCAACCTGCCACAGGTCTCTCCTCAAAGACGCGATAGAGCAGATCTCGAGGACAGGATAGCCCTATACGGACGAAGGAAACGGAGCCGGCGCTCCAAGGAAGCCAACCTGGCAGTATGAGAATTTCTTGGTGGCCGCTTGTTCAAAGACGATGAGATATATACCTCAGAGACAGGCATCCAAAGGCGCCTTGAGAGCTACGATTGCGGCGGTTGCGATAGCGGTCGTCGCCATAGTAGTCGTTGGAGCGGCTGCGGTGGTGTTCTTGACGGCTCCCAGCGGGAGCCTAGTCGTAGGCGTGAAAGACGCCCCGTCAACAGGCGCCGTGTCACACATCTATCTTACAATCACAGACATCACCCTGCAAGGCTCGGGGAACTCGAGCACCACCTTCAAGGTCAACGCGACGACGTTCGACCTTTTGGCGCTTCAGAGCGTGACTAAGCTGCTCGGGAAGAACAGCGTGCCAGTCGGGAACTACACGATGGTGAGGTTCGGGATTACCAGGGCCATCGCGACGGTCAGCGGGACCAACGTCACTCTCACCGTCCCCAGCGGACAGATTAAGGTCCCCATGCATTTCACCGTCGCTTCAGGGAAGACGACCACGATAGTCCTTGACATCACGGCCGACATGACCGCCATCAGCGCGTCCAACAGCCTCAGGCCCACCGTCACTGGTGAAGAGACCGTACCTGCCAGCTAGCTGACTGCATCGTTACCTAACTTCACATGAGGTTCGACGCGCCTCCGTCAGGAATGACTCCGCCGATAGTCAAGCGGGCGGAACATTCTATGTGGGATACACGTAGTCACACACAGTGCAAAGAAACGAGTGGCACAACGACTGTGGGACACGGGGGGAGGGCGGCGATACCCGCAGACGTACAGAGGCTCGGGATCAAGCCAGGGACAGAGCTCGAAGTGGTTGTCAGAGACTGAGTGGTCTTGATGAAGCCCACACGCAAGGTCTCGGCGAAGGATCTTCTTGGGATCGCGAGAAGTGAGTGGGCGAAGCTGAAGGAAGTCGAGGATTCGTTGGCCGAAGAGTAGGGCGGCCGGAAGATGAGTCGCCGCTTCGTCGACTAAAATCTGTTCATCTATGCGATGATGAATGACCCGCCGTTCGCCGAACGATCTCTGGAAATCCTTGAAGCTTCGAAAAGGGTACGGAGGAAGGGCGGACACCGTCCATGGCCCTGAGTCAGGTCTACTCGCGCCTGAAAGAGCGGGGAAAGTCCTCGGCGGTCGACGATCTCTATGACTACATGGAATCGAGTCAGACCAGCATACTTGAAACGACATGAGACGACGTCGTGGGAGCCCAGGAGATCAGGAAGGAGCAGCCACTCCTCTGGAGCTTGTGGAGCGGCCTAGTGATAGCCGCTCAGGTGAAGAGGGCGAAGATCGGCGAGATCTATTCGAACGACGACTTTGACAGGATCGAAAGGTTGAAGCGGATTTTCCGATGGCTCCATGCCGTGCCTAGGAGCTCGCTGCTCCTAGCCGGGAATACCCCATCCAGAGCGTTTGGGGAGTAGATGATGGGGAGTGAGAATCGATTCAGCGCAGGACCATGCAATCTTCCTCGCCTGCGAAGTCTGTGTCGAATGTGAGCAACCTCTGCCCCAAAGAGCGCGCCGTGGCAAGGACAATGCCGTCGATGATTCCGAAGCTTGAGGGTCGCTTCTTCAGTTTCATGAATTTGATCGCGGCGGCATCCAGGCAAACCTCCTTCGTTAGAGGGACAACAATTGCCATCTGCTCAACAGCCTCGACTCTCTCGGGGGCGGGGGCTCCGGACCTGACCGCCCAGTCGGCTAGCTCGGCAAGCTGAATGTGAGAAACGTAAAGCTGAGAGTCTCCCACCTCCCTGGCAATTCTGACGGCGGCCTTCTTGCTGGTGAAGATGGCCACCAGGGCGCTGGTGTCGAGAAGCACTACCAATCCTCTACCCGATCGTGCTCCTCTCTGGAAAACGGGGGCAACCCTGCATCAATCCCTGCGACTCTCTTCCAGACCCGTTTGCGCTTGGTGACTGAGACTGGGATGGCAAGTTTCAGCACGTCCCCTTCGCGGACGCCCGCCTCGGTGAGTACGTCTTTGGGGATTATGACGGCCATCGAATTCCCCAGTTTTCGGACCTTCCCTTCAAACACCTGGGCCATTGAGTTATAACATTATTACCCTGATACTTAAGCACCACGGGAGGTCTACCTGTCCACTTGCTGCTCGGCTGCCTCATCCAGGGTTCTTTGGGTCTACGCAGGAGATAACTCATCTTTACGTTTGGGTGATAGTGAGTGGAGGGGGCGGCTCATCGAGCCCGGTGCGCCTTAGACCATACATCTTTTGGCGAAGAGTTCCATGTGTTCCTTGATCTTGCCAGCGGTGTTGGGGAGGAGTATTGGAGAGAACTCTTCGAACCCAGCCTCCACGAAACCCTCGAAGTTGCCTCGGACCTCGTCAGGGGTGCCGATGATCGCCTCGGGGTCCTCCTCCTTCATCCTTTCGATGAACTCCACTCTGCCCTCCCCTTCCTTTCTTAGGCTGGAGTATACGAGCGCTTCCGCCAGCAGATCCTGATCTGTCTCCGTCGCAACGAAGTGCTTCAAAACTGGGCGAACGTCGCTCTTGGCCCTGCCAGCCTTGGCCGCCACCGAACGGGCGAATGACATCTTCTCCTGCGCCTGTGCCGGCCCCGTGCAATGGATGTTGAGGACATCAGCGTACCTGCCACCGAGCCTCAGCAGCCGCTTCGATCTCCTTTCCCCTACCCAGATTGGAGGAAAGTCGCCTGTCAGGTTGAGAGTCGAGTCATGCAACGCGTAGACCTTCCCTTCATACGAGAAGCCTCCTCGGTTCAGGCTCAGTCCCCGTATGATTGCGAGCGCCTCTTCGAAGGCATCCAAGCGTTGTGCGCTCGTGACGTGAGGGAAGCCGTGTGACGAGTACTCAGCATCCTTCCCGCTCCCAACGCCCAGGCACAGGAACGACCTCCCCCCGCTCAGCAGATGCAGAGACAGTGCCGAGTTCGCGAGCACGACAGGATGCCTGACGGTGGCGCTGGCCGCCAAGGTCCCTAGTTCGAGGTTGGCCCGTCGTTGCAGCCAGCATTGAAAGAACGACGAAGCCGTCAGGGCGGCCGCTGGGCCTCCCGGGAAGAGAATAATGCTCGCCGACGCCGATTCCATGATAACCGAGTTCCTGAGCCCTCCGCGCTATCTTCGTCACCTCCGTCAGATTTGTGGTATCGACGACCAGCGGCAGGTAGTACTTCGACATTGGGCGGCTCTATCCCATCCGATTCCTTTCTATCTGATGGCTACCGAGCCCTGCCCAATATACTTTCCACTCTGCCATCACCGGTCGCTGCATGACTGGGCGCTCCCGGCGGAGGCACGTCGAACCCTTATCGGGTCGAACCTGGGCTAGCTCTTCACATGATCCGCTTGATCTCAGCCCCGACGAGCCTCGGGCTACGCCCACCGAGCGCAGGGAGGGTCCCAGGATGCTACAAGGCACCCGAGGCCTTGCGCAAGGCAGGGATGTTCGAGCTCTTCCAAGAGGACGGAGCATCGGACTGGGGGACGGTAGCACCGAGAGAGTACTCTGAAGAAGTGGCGCCGGGGCGTATCCGCAACCAAGAACAGATCATAAGCTTCTCGAGATCTCTATCAGCGAAAATCTATGCCGCGGTGACGGCAGGAGACGCCCCGCTTGTCATAGGAGGCGATTGCAGCGTGCTCATCGCGGCTGGATTGGCCCTCAAGAGGGCAGGGCGCTACGGGCTCGTCCATCTAGACGGCCACACCGACTTCCGACACCCCGGGAACTCGGATATGGTAGCCAGCCTCGCCGGGGAGGACCTGGCGGCTGCGGTCGGGATGCATTGGGGCTCTATCTCCAACATAGATGGCCTGGGGGCCTATTTCGAGCCGCTGGATGCCGCGCACGCCGGCTGTAGGGACGGAGACGAGCACCTCAAGGAGGTCCGTGCCAAGCTCGGCCTAGTGCTGTCTGCGTCCGAAATCAGGAAGCACGGCGTCGCCAATGCTTCGAAGGCGATGCTCGCCAGGATGGAGGCGTCCGCCATCGATGGGTTCTGGTTGCACCTCGATTTGGACATCCTCGACCCGAATGTGCTCCCCGCCATAGATAGCCCCGACCCTGGCGGTCTGTCGACCTATGAGCTTACCAGCGTGCTTCAGAAGCTTGCTCCGAAGGCAGTCGGCGCCGAAGTCACGATCTACGACCCAGACCTTGATCCCACTGGAGAGTATGCCAGGTTGGTATCCGGGGTTGTCCATAGGGGTCTCAGGCGCCTGCATGAGGATGCTTAGCCGGTCCCGGCAGGGTGCGATGAACCCGCTACTGTGCCATCATTCAGCGAGCCAGACCGCTTCAGGAAGGCCCTTGAAGTGTCGGTCTCCCGTGGGAACCTTCGCCCGGGTTTCTCTCGCTGTCGCCAGGACCAGTGCGTAAGTCCGGGCGACTCTAGGCCCTCCTTCGCCTTGACCGTGAGCTCCGCCGCCGACCCAGCCGACTCGACCGCGCCTGCCGTTTGCCCAATAGTCCTCGCTGGAGGGTGCCTCAAGGTCCATGGTGCCTCAGGCAGCTTCACTTCTTGCGTTTCTTCTCTGACTCGAGCGTCTTCTCCAAGGCCCTCACGTTGTCCCTGAGGTAGACGAGGTCGGAGTGGAACATCACCACCCCCCGCCTGAGGCGCGAGTACTCCCTGGCGAAGTCTGGCTGGTTCAGCAGCCCTTCGAGCCTCTCCGCGTGCCTCAGGAGAGGTTCGATCCTGAGCTTCGCCCAGTCAGTCCCCGAGTCCAGGCCTGAGAACTCTTCCTTGAGGTGGGCGAGCTTCTCCCTGAGCTGAGGGATGCCAGCCTTATAGACCCTGTCAACCAACTCGAATCCGAGTACAGGCGCCCGCGGCCGCCTCACTTATGGGTTTCACAGGCACAATCCTCGCCCCGCTTCTCCTCGAGAGAGGCGAGGAAGAGCCAGGCATAACATGCGGCATCTGACGCTTCCCCCGACATCTACGCGCCGCCAGGGGACCAAGGAGCCCGAAGCGGACGTCCGGGTCGAAGACTGGGTCGACCGATAGCGGGCAGGGCGGCTTGGAGAGACCCTGGCCCGAGGGGTCCTTGGTTCCCTCGTCTGACCGAGGGGCTCTCTCACGCGGCGGCGCCAGACTCAAATCTGGCCCCGCCCCTCGTCGTGGACGGATTGCCAGCTAGGAAGGGCGGCGTCCCAGGTACCTGTGAGCCACGGCGTTCCAGCTCCCGCCCGACGCCTACACCCTAGTCGGCATAGGCTCGCTCCTCGCAGGGCTTGCCTCGGTATTCACGCTGGTCATCACGCTCCGCGAGGGCCGCGACTCGAAGCTCCTGAGCTTCGTGTCGGACACCAGCAAGTCGATCTCCAACCGGCTGGCGATCGACAAAGGCCTCCGCGGGCTCGAGGAGTGCGAAGTCCATGCTTACAACTACCTCGACATAGTCGACGGCATAGCGTTCCTCCGCGCCCGGGGCAAGATCCCAGAATACGCCGCCACCTACTACAGGTCGTTCTTCGAGTATCCCATCACCATTATGGCGTGGTACTCCTCGATTCCGGTGAAGGAAGGGTCGAAGGAGCCCTACGACACGCGGAGCCTCTCCGACAACTGGGCCTCGCTGGTCGGGTGGCTGAGAGGAGCTCAGGAAGGAACCCAAGCCGAAGGCCTACGGGGTGGAACATCTCCCCCCGAAATGTGCGAGGTGTTGGACGACTGTAGGGTCGACAAGAAGACCATGTTCAAGAAGGTCGAGCATGCCATCGGCCAGTTCGAGGCAGTCTGAACCCTCGCGGAGTCGAACGGCGCAGGCAGCCCCTCCGAGAAGAGGCATTGCCGACAGCAAGAGCATAGGTTCGACGTGTCCTCCGGCCGGTCGCTTTCGCCGGCCCCTCCATGGATTGGAAAGGCCGAAGTGCGGCCTTTCGTGGAGTGGCGGCATCGCGCCCAGGGTCGCCCTCGGACCAGGCTGATGCCAAGGGGGCTGCAGAATCCTTGACGTCTGGAGCCAGGAGCGCGGGCGAATCGGTCCTGACACGGCTCCACGAGGGGTGTTCCACGGCACCCTGTGAAGGGTTTAATCCGCCTCCCGCCCTGCCGAGGCCATGCAGCTGCTGCACACCTCGATAACCGTGAAGGACATGGACGAGAGCATCGCCTTCTACACCAAGCACTTCGGGATGGAGCTCCTGAACAGGAGGGAAATCCCGCAGAACAAAGCCGAGATCGCGTTCATGGGCCTGAAGGGCACGGACCACCGGATAGAGTTAACATGGTGGAAGGGCAAGAAGGACTACGCGGAGGGGGACCAGCTGGACCACATAGCCTTCGGGACTGTGAATGTGAAAGCTGAGGTGGAAAGGCTGAGGAAGGCCGGGGTCGAGATAGCGAAAGAGCCCTACTCCCTCGGTCCCGGGTCGAGCGAGATCGCCTTCGTGAAGGACCCCAACGGCATCTGGCTGGAGCTCATCCAGCGCAGGTAGCCCCTTCAAGGGACAGCGAAGAACTCCCTGTACGTCCCCGCGGCCAGGGCAGGGTTGAGCACGGCTGGTTCCCCAAGCGTCCTGGATGGGACGCCGCCGTAATCGTGTCCCGGGTAGATGACGATATCTTTGTGGGTGCTAGGATGACCTCGTGGGGCTGCGGAACAGTTTCTCAGCCGAGCCGCTTCTAGGTCCACCCTCCGCAGTTCCCGGTGAACAGGGCATTCCCGTCCTGCAGGCAGATGCTGTCCTCGATGTGGCCGGGGGCATAGATGACATTCTTCCTGTCCCCGAGCTCCGGGGGGTATCCGTCTTTCACAGACACACGTCGTGGCGCATGGGGGGCGCTCGAGTCCTATGGGGGATCTGAGGACGGATCGGGCCAACTGGATCTGATCAGCGCCATGCTCGGCCTCTCTTTCAACAGGCGGTTCAACGGGGTCTTTCTCCTCCCGCTTGCGAAGCTCGCAGTCAGGTTCTCGAACATTGACGGGACCGTCGAACAGCTGAGGGCTGCGTCGGCCCATGACATGGTTGACAGGCTGAGGCTGATCCAGGCCCCGACACTTGTCATCACCGGGACCGATGACAGGCTCATCGACCCAGCCTCGTCGGAAAAGATCGCGAAGCTGGTGCCCAACGCCAGGCTGGTGAAGGTCCCAAGAGGCGGACATGCGTTTTTCATAGAGATGCACGACGACTTCGACATGGAAGTCCTCCGCTTCCTGAGGGATGAGCCGTAGCATCGCGATGGTGAGGGCGTTCCGTGCCCAAAGGGCTCACAGAGCCTCCGTCGGAACATCTCTTCCAAAGGATCAACTAACCCAGTCCTTCAGCCATCATGCGGTGTCGGGCATTCCGCTCTTCACGACGGCGTCCTTCAGATCCCTCTTCCTGTAGCTCCTGCGTATCAGCCCCACATTAAGGTCCCCCCCTGAAGACGTCAGTAACGCATATTCAGCCCAGACGGGGTTCACTACCTTGCCCTCTGCTCCTCTGAAGTAAGGCAGGCCGACGCTCCCTGGATCGATTATCAGAGACGACCTGACTTTCGGACCATCTGAGAGTGAGTGTGCCCACCCAAGTAGACCAGGGCACCGTTTCCTTTGAAGATCTTGCCAAGTTCCTCCTCAGGAGTAGTCGGGAGTATCTCTTCGGTGTTTGAACGGGGCGATCCGTGGTAGCAGAGCAGGGGATGTTTCCCGGCTTTGAGCTCGACCGTGGGCTTGAACCCTGAAAGGAATCCCCGGTCCGCGCCATCGATTTCAGAATCTGTCCAAGCATCCAGCGAAATCATCTTTTGTCTCTCGCCTTCGGGGAAGTCGTTGAACGGCTCCCGCTCCGATTTCGCCAACCTCTCGTCCGTGTTGCCCAGCACGCACGGCCACCCTGCCTTTCAAATGAACGCTGTGGTTTCGTGCGGCTGAGGGCCGCTAGCCGCCACGTCTCCGAGGCATATGATGCGGTCGGCCCTCTTGATCTCCGGCAGTATGCTCTCAAGGGCAGTCAGGTTGCCATGGATGTCAGATATGACGGCGACCTTCAAACTCCATCCAAAGGACGAATGTTGATGATGAACGTTCTGACATTCGATGCTTCGCTTCGCCTATGCCGGGGTTACCCATCAAGCCAGGCCTTGCTTCGAGCCGAACCGGTCGAGCAGTCCGAGCTTCGGATCTACGATTCGCTGCCTTTCGAGCTTCTCCAAAGACTCCCTGACCTCCAGGACCTCCTTGGCGTTTTCGTATCGGGGGTCTTCGACGCGGTCGTCGGGACCGAACCTGACGCCATGCAGCCTGGAAAGCGTGCATTCCAGGTAGTACTTCGCCTGATTCGTCAGGTCAGGCCTCCTAAGCCTGGCTACCCTGGACGCCAGTGCGTCAGACATGCTGCAATTGAAATCTGCCCCCGGTGACCATGAGACAATGCATCTGGAAGGTTGGTCGGCAGAGAC
The DNA here is from genome assembly GCA_027386095.1 of Nitrososphaerota archaeon. Next base: position 74,386 of record DAHXUN010000001.1, read on the forward strand.
CAGCAGTGCCGGGACAGGAAGCCAGCGCTCGTCGATTGAGGTCCTCTCTTCGGGTGGTACCGTCACTCCGCCCTTCACTCTCTTCCGCCACAACGCGACAGCCTCGTTTTCATCCAACATGTCGGAATCGAGAAAGCGCTGGAGCTTCTCAGCGATGCTCCCATCGGGCAGGTCTGCCAGTTGGGACGTGAACGCCTCCCAGAGCTCTGTCGGCCATCCGTCCCCGTAACAGACGCTCCCCTTGTCGGAACGGACCATGTCCCTGCGGTCCACCCAGTGAAGGACGCACATGATGCCCTCGTCTCTGCGCTGACCGGGCTGGAGCGCGACGATCCTTATCTTGGACGATGTGAGGTTCACTGTGAACCGGCGGAACACGGCGTCCCATTTGCCGAAGTATCTCTGCAAGGGAGGCCCTGACTCTGTGGTCATCACCGCCAGCTGCGACTTGGAAGCGGGAGCGAATTCGTTTCCGGGTCTCAGGATCCCTGCCCAACTCATCCTGCTCCCGTGCGCGACCATAGGTTCCATCGATGACAGTTTAGGGCTCGCTGCCTGTGGGCGAATCATGGTTTGATGTCGGTGTTAAGTGTACCTTTGAGGACCACCCGTTCGCACTAGTACCTCAAAGTACACTGGAAGGGCCAGCCCGCGACACGCTCCTCAGCTCGTCACCACCTCTCTTCTCAGGGTGACAGAGGGTGCCCGCGCCGACTGATTCAAGGCATAGGCAATGGAAGGCTGTTCATCCGGTAACAACGACCGCCTCGTCGGCCGTCAGTCCCCTGTAAGTGGTTCTCCTTTTTCCACGTGCGCTTCGGCGATTTCTGTTGCATTGCCCCTTGTAGCTCTGCACACTCTCACTCTCATCCCCGCGTCGGAAAAGGTCGGCCGCTATAAGCGGACTTCCCGATGGCAAGCGATGGCAGTCGTCAGGAACAGTAAAGGGATGGTGCTGAGAGTCCCTAAGGCAGTTCTAGTTGCGCGAGGTTTCCGTCCCATAGATTCAGGAGGAAGGGAACTGGTCGAGCTGCTCGTGCGCAGGTGCCATGCGGGCACTGCGGAGAGCGTCTTCGCCAACTACTACCCCAATGACAGACGGGCCGAAGTCTATCTCGGGAGGCTGGGGGGCGGAGAGAGCGACCCGCTGGAAATAATCGAGGCGACGGGTTACTCTCTATCAGACCTTGCGGTCGACTTCAATGGGCTGAAGCCTCTGCAACTTGCCAACGTGATGCTGGGATGCGAGGGCGAATCGGTGTGGGTGGAGGTGGACGGTAGGCACCTTCTTCTTTCCGAGCCCGTGATGAACACGTTCGGGTCGATGGTCAATCTTAGAGGAAAGCTGGGGAAGGATGGCCCTGAAATCAAGTTCGAGTACGACGGCAGGTCGGCGGTGGCGAGGTTCAAAGAGCACGCCTTGATCGAGTTCATGCAGTTCCAGGGCGACGAACTGGAGATAAGATACGCCCAGAGCAAGGACGAGAAACACTTCTACCGGCTGCGTCTGACGAACGGTTAACCGTGCGTATGGTTCATCGTCCCCCACCTGGAATGCTTTGACCTGACAAGGAGAGCTTTGTGGTAACCTGACTATTGGAGCAGGGGTTCAGCCCTTGAACTCTACAGACAACTCCCGCAGGACTCCCCCGAGATTTTCGACAGCGTGCGTCTCGCCCTTCCCGCCTGCATCCGACCAGCCGACCTCCCCCTTCTTTATGTTGAACACGATGGACTTCCCCTGTTCAGTCGTGATTCTGATCTTACCCCCGTTCAGGGCATAGGAGAGGCCTTTGGAGTGAGAGTGCATGGGGACCTTCTGTCCCTTCCTCATTGTGGTTACGATGACGCGGACCACGCCATTCTCGAAGACCACCTTGGCAGACTTCGGAGCCGCTTTGAGGATGTGCTCGACCAAGGCTTCGGCATCCGCATCCTTCGTCGGCATATTTTAGGATGAACGGACTCTTGCACAGCGGCTGTTGCTGCCGCGCGTGGCGTTCGTTGCGCCTTCGCCAGGAATACCCCGTCCATGGTTGGGGGTGGGTGCTGTACAGGCTGCACTGGTCGAAGGCTTGCGACTGCTATTGCCTTGAGAAATCAATATGTTGGGAGAGACGATATCCTCAGTACCCTCTCCCCGAATCTGACTTCTTTGAGTGACAACAGAGACTTGTCCATCGTCACGAAGCCCTTGACTCCCTTGGATGACAGGTAAGAAGCCAAGATGAGCGCGTCTCTGCCTCCCAGCGAATGCTCGAGGGCAAGCTTCAGGCCGCGCTCTACGATAGCAGGGCTGATCGGCAGGCAAGTTGCGAGGTCCATGTAGTCTAACAGAGCCTTGACCGTGTCCGCCGGGCTCCTTCTCAGTTTGAAGACGCAGGCGTGGTAGGCCTCGTGAAGAACCGTCGGGTTGATCGCGTGGCTCTCCCGCGCCAGCGCCCTGGTGCGTTCATGGTCGGGGTGCTCGGGGATCAGGTACGCGACCAGGACGTTGGAGTCTATCCCCAGATGGCCTTGATCTCTTCCGGGGTTGGCCAACTTGCGACCTCGCCTCTCTTCTTCGCCAGAGCTCCGTACAAATCCGAAAGCCTCTTCGACGTGCGCTTCCTAAGGTAGAGCGCGTCCCCGGCGGTGTCGACTACCATCTCTTCGCCGGGCTTCAGGGAGAGTTCCTCCGCGACTTCTTTCGGAATCGTGGCCCTGATACTGTTCCCGATTTTCTGAAGCTTCACCGTGGTTGCCATGTGTTAGGATATACGTGCTTGGATATACATAAGGATTGCCGAGAGCATGGGTAGGGGGCCCGCAGAGGTCTCTGAAATTTGCCTGTGGTACTGCCATTCGGCATTGGGATTAGAAGCTTGAACAAGTCTCTGAACGAGCCATACCGTGTATAGGGTTCATTGCGCCTCGGCCGGGAATAACTCGTCCATGTGTTGAGGCACCATCAACGGACCTTGCTCCCCTGCCGGTAGCCCTAGGATTGTAAAATATTCTAGCGAGCCCTAGAAATCGGTAATACCCACGAGATGCCAGGCAGCGGAGATGAAGGTCGCACAGGATGCCTACGGTCACTCGGTCTGGGACTACTTCAATGGGCGTCCGGCCTATGAAGTGATAGAACGGAGTGATGGACTGATCGATCCGTCTGAGGTCGCGCCGAAACTCTATTTCGCGAAGTTCGATGACTGGCCGGAGGTCGAGCGCAAGGCCATTGGATACGCCAGGGGAAGGGTCCTCGACGTGGGGTGCGGCGCCGGCAGGGTAGCCCTCTACCTCCAGGGCCAAAAGAAGCTCGATGTGTTAGGGATAGACCTTTCGCCTCTCGCGGTCAGGGTGTGCAAACTCAGAGGCCTCAGGAAGGCGAGGGTGTTGGCGTTCGAGGACCTTGATTACAAGCCGGGGTCGTTCGACTCGATAGTCATGTTCGGGAACAACTTCGGGCTATTTGGAAGCAGGGCAAAGGCGAGGCGTCTCCTGAAGAGGCTCTCCTCGATGGCTTCGCCCGGGGCGGTCCTGATCGGCGAGAGCGTAGACCCGTACAAGACGGACAACCCGGACCACCTGGAGTATCAGAGGCGCAACCGGGAGAGGGAGAGGATGTCGGGGCAGATGAGGATAAGAGCCAGGTACCGAACATACGTCGGCAGGTGGTTCGACTACCTCCTCGTTTCCCAAGCCGAAATGAAGGATATTGTCGAGGGCACAGGGTGGCGCGTTCAACGGTTCATTACGTCGAGAGAGAGTCCGTTGTACGTTGGGATTCTCAGGAACGCGACACTTCCGTTGGTCAGATCTTAGGAGCGAAAGAGCCGCGTCGTCCGTACGTTGGGTTCATCGCGCCTCCGCCGAGAATAGATCACCCAAGCCTCGAGTTGCGATCAGTGGACGGGCTGAACTTGTCGCCGGGAGCAGGGAGCAGGTTGCCTGCTATCACCTGGGTTCTTGGCGAAGCTCAATCCGGCTTGATTGGAGCTCCTCCAAACTTCCCCGAATACTGCCTGGGTCTCGCGATCTCAGCGTGGAAAGGAGACGCTTAGGGAATCGATGAAGCCTACAAGCCGTGGCGACGCCTAACGACCCTCCCACCAATGAGATGCGGAGGAATGTTGCCTCCGGTATCCGCCACTCGCCGCCGACGGCCCTTGCCTTGTCGATGCCCATCGCAACGAAACCTATAGCTTCGTATAGGAGGTCGCTCTGAAGACAGCCCAGCATCGTCTAACCAGAGTCCGAGGGCAAATAGGAGCCCCCGCCGACGTGGGTCGGATTCGTCGCCACCGCGCAGAGCCTGTGCCCATTGCCGAAGGGCCGAGACCCTAGGCAGCGATCTTCCTTTCCATCTCGGCTTCCGCGGCCCTCGCCGCCTTGATCTTCCTGGCCAGGCCCGTCGTGAACCTGTAGTTGCTCACTCCGACATAGAGCCATGCGACGGCCAGGACGAGGACGGCGACTTCGGTGGCTATGAGCGCCGGGTCGGTCAGGGTGACAGTGACGCTGGTGGTCCCGGTCAGCGGGAGCGCCAGCTGCGACAGGTAAGAGACCGCCAAGAACGCCGCCACCACGACGCTGGCCGCCGATAGCGACCTCATCTTCCTGCTCCCGTCCTCCACGTGCTGGAGGAAGTCCTCGTGGGCCTCCACCGCGCTCGGCTGCTCTTCTTCTGTCATCTCCTCAATGGGCCCCCCTTCGGATTAAAGCACTTGCTCCCTTCAGGGGAGTGCTCATGGCTTCAGCCTCTCCCACAGCCTCTCCCACTCCAAGAACGTGTCGACGCCCTCCTGAGTGACCGTGTAGACGTCCCGGCCCTCGCTGGCGCCCTTGGCAATCAGCCCCTTCTGCTCCAGCGACTGGAGATACGGAGCGCACTTGTCGAAGGAGAGGTTCACCGACTGTGCGAGCCTCGTCGGACCACGAGGCTCCCTGCGGACCTGCTCCAGGACCTGCATCATTATGACGATGTCCGACCTCCTCTTCATCCCTGCCCCGCAAGACTGCGGAAAGGCGGCTTAAACCTGGCTCCGGCGCGTCAGCCCCTGCCCTGCCTGGACCCCTTCGTGGGCACGTGTCTTCGTGGCGCATCCCGGGCGCGGAGCGGCCTATCATCCCGGAACGGAAGCGGGTGGCATCTCTCCCCAGGCTCTGGGCATTCCCACGTCTCAGCCCCTGATCCGACCTAACGGCCCACCAGTTCGGACCACGGCGCGAGACTCCCCTCTGGGGAGCCCCACAGGTGCGCAACCGGCTTTAGTAATCCCTGCGAGCTCTCCGCCATGGGCTGGAAGCTCACCGCCCTCGTCTTCCTGTTCGCGCTGTGGGCCCTGAACGTCGGGGCGCTGGTCGTCGGCGTCCCCATCCTGGCCTTCCTTCTCTACAGGTTCTGGTCGAACAGGCAGGCCAAGCCGCGGGCGGGGAGGTCGCATTGGATGATCTACCTGGGGGCGTTCCTCCTCTTCCTCTCCATCGTCGCCGTCGCCGAGAGCGGGACCCACTCCCCCGTCGTCTTCGGGGCGGCAGGGGTCAGCCTCCTGACCCTCGGGCTCTTCCCGGGCGTCTTCCGGGGGCTCGCCGAGAAGTTCTCTGCCCCCGCCGCGGAGATGTTCAGCGCGGCGGGCGGCCGGAAGCCGGAAGGTAGGGTCGCCTGCGTAGGGCTGACCGCCGTCCCCCTGGAGTACCTCGACCCGGAGAAGGCCGAGCCGAAGGAGGCCCTGCTGAGGTTCCAGCGATTCGCCCAGACCCTGGCGGAGCTCGGGTCGTCCATCGAGATGAGGCTCGACTTCGCCGACGGCGCGGGCAGGGTGCTCTTCGTGGCGGACGGCGGGGAAGAGGCTGCCGCCTCGGGGCTGTTGGAGGTGGTCCGGTCTCAGCTCCCGGAGTTCAGGGCCGCACTCCTAGACGCAGAGGCGGAAGACGGCGCGTGCTCCGTGGCCATCGAAGGGGTCCCGGAGCCGTCCCCCGACCCGCTGGGCCCCCTGGCGAAGTACTTCGTGGAGAACCGCCTGTCCGGGGGGTACACGGTGAAGCTCTCCCCTGCCTGGGTGAACCCGGTGGCCAGGTGGCTCGCGGGGTGGAAGCAGAGGAGGACGGCCGCCAGGGCCGGGCACCAGGACGTCGACGACGGCAGGACCACCACCGTAGTCGACCACCCGAAGCAGGTGGAACTCGAAGACTCTGTCAGGGGGCTCGACCGGCTCCTCGCCAGGAGGCCCGTCAGGGTGTCAGTCGTGGTCTCCGCCGCGGACCAGCGGAGCGCTTCGTACGCCGCCGGGGTCCTCGCCGGGGCCCTCTCCAGCCAGAGGGGTATCGACGGGCTGAAGGTGAGGCGGGCCCGGAGGGTCGGGAGGTCGGGGTGGCGCAGGTCCACGCTTATGCTCCCGTCCGAGGCCGCTCCTTACCTCTGGCTCCCCCGCATGTCACTGGGGATGAGGGTCGCCCCCTCGGCGGAGTTCCATGAGCCCCCTCCCTCCGAAGGCGAGGTGGCGCTGGGGGAGGTCGTAGCCCTCTCCGGGAGGAACGGCCACCAGGTCAGGATCGCGCTCGACCAGCTCGCCAGGCACCTCTTTGTGACAGGGGCGACAGGCTCCGGGAAGACGAGGTCGTGCTTCAGTCTCCTCCTGCAGCTGCACAGAATGAGGGTCCCTTTCCTGGTGATCGAGCCCCCGAAGTCGGAGTACAGGAGCCTGCTGACCGCCATCCCCGACCTGCAGGTCTTCACCCTTGGGGACGAGGGGACGGCCCCCTTCAGGCTGAACATATTCGAGCCTCCCCCCGGGGTGAGGGTCCAGGCGCACCTGGACAACCTCGTGGCGGCCTGGAACGCGAGCTTCGTCTCCTACTCTCCCGTGCAGTACGTCGTCCCCAAGGTCTTCCTGGAGGCGTACAGGGGGTGCGGCTGGGACCTGGCCTCCGACTCCCATGGCCGGCCGATAACCCTCGACGACGTCCAGGCGCAGGTGGCCAAGGTGTGCCGGGGGCTGGGGTACGAGCCGAGGGTGCTCATGGACGTCGAGGGGGCCATCTCGCTCAGGCTCGGCAACCTCACGGTCGGGGCCAAGGGGGCGCTCTTCGGCGCCGAGTCGTCGACCCCGCTGGAGGCCCTACTGGGGAGGCCCACGGTGGTCGAGCTGCAGCACATAGGGAATGACGAGGAGAAGGCGTTCGTCGCGTCGCTGCTCCTGATGAACGTGGCCGGGTGGTTCCAGGCCAGGGGGCTGTCGAAGAGGCTCAGGCACCTCACGCTGATCGAGGAGGCACACAGGCTGATACCGAACATCTCCACGGAGAAGGGGGACGCGGAAGCCGCGGACCCGCGCCGGCGGATGGTGGAGCAGTTCGGGAACATGCTGGCCGAGATGAGGGCCTACGGGGAGGGGCTCGCGGTGGTGGACCAGAGCCCGGTCAAGGTGCTGCGGGACGCCATCAGGAACTCGGCCACGAAGGTGGTGCACAGGGTCGCCGACTCCGCTGACAAAGAGCTGTTGGCCGGGTCGATGAACGCGACCAAGGAGCAGGCGGAGGCCTTCCTCGCGCTGAGCCCCGGGGAGGCGGTGGTGAGCGTCGAGGGGCACCCGGCCCCGGTGAGGGTAGCGGTCGACGACGTGGTCTCGAGGATGGCCATCCCCCTGGGGGAGGTCACGGACGGGGACGTCAGGAGGCGGATGAGGAGTTTCTACATCGAGCACCCGCTCCCCGCAGACCGGCCCGCAGAGAGGGACGAGAAGACCAGGAGGCTGGTAGGGTCGGAGGAGTTTAGGGCCGGGTTCGTTGCCGCGTACAGGGTCTGGGTGAAGAGCGGGGAGACAGGGCCGCTGAGGGACTTCGTCCTCCAGGCAGCAGGCGGAGCGGCGGGGGAGGGGAGGGCGGAGGCGGCTTCGAAGATACTCTGCCTGGCGACGGAGCTCTACCTCCCATTCAACGCCGAGCAGAGGGAGAAGTTCCCCAGGCTGTTCAGTAAGGAGCTGGGGGCGGGGCCCCGTGCGTGAAGGGTCGGACGCGCCCCATGAGGGCGAGGGGAAGGACGACGACCTGGAGGGGTTCAGGAAGGAGCTCGCCGAAGGCGCAGGGGAGTCGGACAAGGACAATGGGCAGGGCGTGAGGCCTCGCGAGGCTGGTAAAGAGGGAGAGAAGAGGGACGATGCGAAATGCGAAACAGCTGAGGTTGTGAAAGGCCAAGAGAAGGGCGAGGTGGATGTTGGCGGGGCCCAGGCGGAGGCAGGACCCGGCAAGGAGGACGCCAAAGCGATAGATGGCCCTGATAAAGGGGGCGACGAAGGAAAGGAGCCCAAGCATCAGGAGAAAGGGAGCGATAAGGCCCCGGCCGAGGCTGGTGATACCAAGGGCGAGGATGAGGTCAGAGACGGGCGACCAGAAGCCGGTGACAAGGACCCAACTGCCGGCGGCGTGTCTCAACGTTCCGAGCAACCCAAGCCGGTACAGAAAAGTGGTGTGGAAATCCAGGCCGAGCCTGCAAAATCGCCTGAAATCGAACCGGACGGGCCTTCCCAAACACAGCCAGAGAGCTACACAAGGAACGACGGCCAGGTGCTTGTGATTGAACGTGCTGGGCCCGGGCATGGGAGGGAAGAAAGGGCGGAAACGCCGGGTTTGCGGCGTTTACAGGACCAGAACGAGCGGGAAGAAGTTCCGAGGGTCCTCGAGGCAGTCGACTATGGCAAAGGTACCAACGTGCGGGTTCCCATGGGCGACCTGGAGCAGGCAGGCTACGGCCCGCCCGACCACAGCACGATCGTACAGCTGGGGCTGAGGCCCATTGAGGGAGACGAGGTGGAAGCTGTGTACGCGAGATACAACGCCTCAGACCGCAGGGCGGAGGCCTACGTGGGAGACATCGGGGGAGCGAAGGGGAGCAAGTACGAGCTGGTCGAGGCCAAGGGTGTCGACGAGGACAAGATGGCGAGGGACTTCGAGCGGGGGAAGTGCGAGCACCTGCAGAACGTCAGGCTGGAGCACGAGGAGGGGAAGATGTTCCTGAACGTGGACGGGCGCCAGGTGGAGCTCGAGGGATACAAGATGTCCACGAGTGGGTCTCGCCTTGTTCTGCGGGGGAAGCTCGGGGGAAAGGACGACTGCAAGCTGGAGTTCGACGGGTATAGGGCCGCGGTGAAGTTCGGCAGGGACTACCCTGTGGAAGGGATGAGGATGGAGGGAGATGAACTTGTGGTGAAGTATGTTCAGAGTAAGAATGAGGTACACGAGCATCGACAGTCACTTGACCATCCCGACATTGGTGATAGGAAACTCTCGCTAGGACAGCTGGATAAGCCTGAGGCCCTGCGACTTGCCAGACTTCTTGATGCACCAGAGGGGACGGATGGGGTTTACACTTTTGCTGTGGACAAGAGGTTACAGGAATCGGTTAGGTCGATCCTTGAAGGCGCGATGGAAGAGGGCACAAGAAGGTACGGCGTAGTCAAGGGAGAGGTAGGTGAAGGTTTGATTTCGAATTTGATGAATCTGGCTGGTTGGGAGAGAATAGAAAGGCACCCCTTCAATGAGAAGCGAAAGGTCGGAGCCACAGGAAACGGCACTGACCATGTATTTCGGGACCCTGACCACAAGCTATCGATTTCCGAATCGAAGTATTGGGGTCAGATAGAGAGTGCCCTCAAACGAGGTGAGATTCAGGTGGGAACTTATTACGATAGACAACGGAAATATCAGGGCGAAGAAATCGAGCGAGGATATGTCATGGCGATGGATTGGAATCTGAACGATGACCCGATACGAATCCATGTCAGACGAGTGAGACAGGTGGTGAACTCGAATGTCTGAGGAACCAGAGCAAGAAGTGGTTGCGGACTACCTTTCGTGGTCAGTACGGGCACCGTTCGAAGTGGCGGAAGTGCCTGAATCTCGAAGCGAAGTCAAACAGAACGCGAAATGGTTCGTGTGGTGTCCTGACATGGCCTATGCTAGAGAAGTTGGTCACATCAAGTACGTTTGGAAGAGTCACGACGACTATGTGTGGCTAGAAACTTCCGAAATCGGCGATACGATAGGGCTCGTTGAGAGAGAATACGGAGAGGAAGGCGCCAAAGACCTGATGAAAATGGACCTTTCCAACTTCACGAAACGCGACGTCCGGCTGCCATTCAATTCAAGGTTTCCACTGATTGCCAAGAGATTTGATGAATGGGCCAGGATTCTGAGGCGAGTATCAAGGCGACACGAGATACACCTGGAACTGAGATTCGATGGAACTCGCAACATAGCAATCTACACGATAGGCGCTAAGATTGAGTGGGAAAAGAATGGCCTCGGGAAAATGAAACCGGCAATTGGTGCGCTCAAAGAAGCCTACGGACTTGTGCTTGAAAGAGACCAGCCATGATAACTGCGCCGGATGGACATTTCATGAACGGGTGGTCCAGTAGGCTACTTCGCTCGTGGAGCGGTTCCTACCGTCTTCTCGTGTCTCTTTCGCGAGGCCATTGTGGCCGCAACGAGAGCGTCCGTAGAAGCTTCGGCTTGCGCCCTGGTTTCGTGTGTGTTTCTCTCCGGCATCTTCAGCGAAAGTCTGTCCTGAGTTTCGCTTCGGTGTAGTGGGCTAGCGCGTCTTAGCGGCTGCTGAACATCAGATGTACCAGCTTTCCGACCCTGACCAGTCTGACGTAAGTGGTGCCAAGATAGTAGTCGGTCGCTTCGCCGTCGAAATCGTCCACGCCATCCAGGGGCTCGAGGATTCCTGTCTCCTAACATCCTGACGGGTGTCGGCTCATACCGTCAGCGGGTGGTTTCGCGCTTGATGGCCATGCAGTTCAGCGTCAGGGTGTACAAGGGCGAGAGATGCTTCGTCGCGAGGGCCCCTGAGCTGGGAATCACCACCTAGGGTGCGAACAGGGAAGAAACTAGGCGGAACCTTAGGGAGACCATCCAAACCCACCTAAGCCATGGCCGACTACGCCATGGAGCACGGCAAGGTGGCCATAGAGAAAGGGCAGCTAGTCCCCGCAGAGTGACCAGTTGAGCCGTCTCCCTGTGGTCTCTGGGACGGACGAGGTCTTTCTCCAGGTAAGCTACCGCGTCCCAGCCACCCTTCTCTGCTCGGACGATGCTGGTTTCTTTCATACCTTGGCTCCGGTACGCCCTTTCGCTTGAGTTGGGTGCTATAAGCACAAGCGCCTTATTCGTCGAGAGGTCATTTGGAACAGACGGCCAGCGGGGAGGAACGATCCACCAAACAGGTTGACAGATACGCTAGTATTGCAGACGAGATTAGAGGCCTTTCTCAGGACGTGACGAAATCCCTGTTTGCTGTGCTGTTGGAGCTGGCCAAATCACACCCCGGGAGCGTCTACATCGCAGCGAAGAAGCACGCCGAGAAGCACGGTTTCTTGCTTCTGGACGAGGGTTATGTTGGAGTGTCCGACAAATTCGTCATGGGAGAGAACGACGAATACCTTCTCTGCCCCGGCGATGTCGCCATCTATGTCATGACCACTAGGCTGAAGACAGGAGACGTCCTAGTTGTTTTCTATTACAGCAAAGAGTCGGTCAGGTTCTATCACGGCGTTGTTTCGAGCTTCGACCCGGGAGGCAGCGTCGAAGTTCGGGACCCCAGTAATGGGAAGCTGTACTGGGAACCGCCGGAAAGGATTCTTGGCAAGCTGGCCAAAATTGTTCAGTTCGGTAGCCGTGAATGGCACGAATTGATCGGTCAACTCGTCAGCAGGAAGTATCTGATGGATATCCTCATCAATGACTCAAAGCGATTGGAAGAAGGCGGTTTACCCGACAAATTGAAACGGAGCGCGGAGCTGAAAAGGAGGCTTACGATACTGGCCGCTGGTCAGCCATAGAGGCCGTGGTGCCGTACATAGGGTTCATTGCGCCTGGGCTGGGAATACCTCCTCCTAGCGTTCAGGCATAACTCGTCACGGAGGTGCCTCGCTATCTTCGACGAATAATCACGATTGCGCCGTCGAGAGCAGGGTCCTTGTCGGCGTCAGAGAGCATCGTGATGGGAATCACTGGGCCGCGAGAGAACAGCTTGTCGGTGAATGTGCGCTTAAGACGCTCTGTGGTGATTGGGTTGAAGGCACCGTTGTAACCGATTCGGGCCCCTCTGAGCAGGAACCCAGCTCCCGGTTTCATGACCCTTGCGAGTTCCAGTGCGTACTCCTCCCCATCGTCGTCGTCCAAGTTGTGGAGCAGTCCTCGATCTAGGGCGAAGTCGATGCTCGCATCTTCGATGGGCATCTTCGTCGCCCCGCCGTGGATTGCTTCGACTTTCACGCCAGCCTTGGCGGCCTTCTTCTTCAGCAGGTCCAACGCCACGGAACTGACATCAAGCGCCTTGACCCGGAAGCCCAGGGAAGCCAAGAACACCGCGTCAGACCCGGAACCGCAGCCTACATCCAAAATCACTCCGTCGCGAGGAAAAATCCCAAGGGCTGCGCAGGTCGCAACTTCTTGCGAGGTGGAGTAGTCCCATTGCTTTCGATATTGCCCTGAGCGGTACGCTTCGTCCCAGTCTAGGGTCACAAATCGAATGTGTTTCCTTCATACAAAAAGGTGCTGACGAGTACGGTGAAGCTAACTCTACAAACTCGTGAGGCTCTTTCGCCATGCATAAGGGTTCATTGCGCCTCCGCCGGAGAAGCTCATCCTGCCATGGACACAGAAGCCGGACGGAGGCTTCATCTCTCCGGCGAGTCGATTCTGCGCCTGACAGCGACCATGAATCTCGGTGGTCCGACGTCCTCGATCACCGCGCTGCGCGCGTCCAGGAACCTCGCAAGCCGGTTGATCCCCCGGGCGAAAGGCGTGGCCGCTTCACAGAGGTCGACCCCCGGTTCCCACCATGCGCGGGCGATGTGAAGGCAGCCATCCTCCTTCCCAAAGGCTGGCTCAATTCGCCAGATGATTCTGTCGCCGAACAGCACGGGTAGGACGTAGTACCCCCACCGCCTCTTGCTCGCGGGCTTGTAGACCTCCCAGAGATACTCGAAGTCGAAGAGTCTCCGCGACCGACCGTTGGCGATGGTGACGTCTATCGGAGCAAGGAATACCACTTCGGATTCATCTTCGATGGGCCTCCACGTCGTCGAAGAGCTCGGTCGCACTGCAGAAGAATTCTGAGGAGTGGGTACGCAACAGAGCTCGCCCTTTGGGGTTCGTCGGCCGCGTCCGTAGAGTTCAATCGGCACCAGCCGGGAGTGACTTGTCCCAGCGTCGGGCGGATGGAACGCTTATGTGGGAGAATCACCGCCCCACAGTGGGAATAGATGAGTGGCACAACGAGTGTGGAGGACAAGGGGAGGGTGGTGATACCCGCGGACGTGAGAAGGAGGCTCGGCATCAAGCCGGGGACCGAGCTCGAAGTAGTCATCAGGGACGGGGGGATCTTGATGAAGCCCCTGCGAAAGGTCTCCGCGAAGGACCTTCTCGGGATTGCGGGAAGGGAGCGAGTGAAGCTGAAGGAGATCGAGGACTCGCTAGGCGAAGAATAGGATGGTCGGAAGATGGGTTCCCGCTTCGTCGACTCTAATCTGTTCATCTATGTTATGATGCAGGACGAGTCGTTTGCCGAGCAATCTCTGGGAGTCCTGGAAGGTTTCGAAAGAGGCGCAGAGGTAGGGTGGACGTCGACCCTGGTTCTAAGCCAGGTCTTCTCGCACCTCAAGAAGCGAGGAAAGTTCTCAGCGATCGACAAGTTCTACGGCTATCTGGAGTCGAGCCCCATCAGCGTCCTCGAAACGACGCGCGACGACATCGTGGGGGCCCAGGAGATCAAGAACGGCCAGTCGCTCCCCTGGAGCATGTGGGACGACCTCGTGATAGCCGCTCAGATGAAGAGGGCGAAGATCGATGAAATCTATTCGAACGACGGCGACTTTGACAAGATCAAGGGACTGAGACGGGTTTTCTGAAGAGGTCGCCGTGCATAAGGGTTCATTGCGCCTCCGCCGGGAATACCTCATCCTAGCGTTGGGCTGTAATTAGTGGACGGGCTGAACTGGTCGCCGAAGCTTCCAGCGTACACCCCCACCATTTCAACGCCATCTTCTATGGCCGCCCTTCTGGACCCGCCCCACCCCCTTGCGGAGGTAGCTTGGGTCCAAGGC
>DAHXUN010000002.1 GCA_027386095.1 Nitrososphaerota archaeon
CCATGATGGTGAGCGTGTCCGCCCTCGGTCTGGACGAAGGGTGGCTGGGGAGGATGCTCGACGAGGGTGCAGTCGACGAACTTCTCGCCCTGGGGAGGCGGTACAGGCTCCACCCCGGGCTGGAAGGGGGCGAAGGCGAGACGTTCGTGCTGGACGCGCCCATCTTCTCTAAGAGGGTAGAGGTCCGCTCCGCACTGAAGCACTGGCGCGGGGACAGAGGATACCTGGAGATAACCGACGCCAGGCTGGTCCCCAAGCCTAGCTCGAGGGTGGAGGCGGCCTGGTCCCCAGGACCAAGTTGATGGTCATCTGCTGCCCGTCCCTGATTATGCTGAGGGACAGGGTCTGCCCGGGGAGGGTGTACTCTTCCAGGTAAGTGGACAGCGAGTCGGAGTTCACGAGCTTCGTCCCGTTGACTGCCGTGATTATGTCCCCGCCGATGAGATAGCTGCTCCCGCTCACATCTACCGTGCTGGTCCCTCCCTTCAGCCCAGCGGCCTGGGCCGGTCCTCCGCTTGCGACCTGCTCGACTAGGACGCCGTAGGTGACGTCGGTGTTCTCCAGTTGGGCTAGCTGGTACCCATGTGAGCCTGATTTAAACAAGACACAGGAAGTCAGGTATGACAAGTACCCCATCCGAGGCTTTCCCTCACTATCGTACTCCGGCACCTTGTTAGCGGGGCCTACCGCGCTTAACTCGTCGAGGCTCGCCCTCAACCAAAACTCTGCGGCCTTACCCCCTAACTGTGATACGTCCTCCTCTCCTTCAGGACCCAGTACACGATCTTCAGCAGCTTCGCCGACGCCGCCACTATGGCCTTCTGGTCCCCCTTCTTCCTCCTGATCCTGGCGTAGAAGGCGGCCACGGTCCCGTCGGGCTCCACCCTCATGTGGGCCCTGGCGCACTGGCCCACCATCCACCTGAGGTACCTGCTCCCAGACTTCATTATCGGGCCGTGGTATGTGTGCCCTCCCGACGAGTGGGTCGACGGTGCGAGCCCGGCGTACGCCACCAGGCTGGAGGAGTCCTCGAACCTCCCTATCTCGCCTATTTCGCTCGTGATTAGTAGGGCGGAGTAGAAGGAGACTCCCGGTATGGTCATGAGGAGCTTCGCCTCCTCGCTCCCTTCGGCCCTCTCCCTGATCGTCTGCGACGCGTCCTTGATCTCCGCATTCAGGGCGTCGATGATGCGGAGGTACCCCTGGACCCTCGGGTCGTCTATCTTCCTCACTTCCTCGACGAAGGCCAGGGTGAATGGAGACGCCGCGACGGAGATGTTATTCATGAGGAGGTGGGCGTGGATCCTGTTCTTCATGCGGGTCCTCTCCCTGACCAGGTTCGCCCTGTACCTGACGAGCTCCCTGAGCTCTATCGTCTCCTTCGGAGGCACGTAGCACTCGGCGACGAACCCTCCCCTCAAGAGGGTTGCGAGCATGATGGAGTCGACCTTGTCTGTCTTGACCTTGGCCGAGGCGATGGCTTTGTTCTTGATGGGGTTGGCCAGCGTTACTGTGTGCCTCTCCGACAGGAGCCTGTGCGCCCAGTACCACGTCGACGAGGACTCGATGACGACGGAGGACGACGCGGGTATGCTCTCTGAGAACGCCTTCATCTCTTCCTGGTTGTTTTCTATCCTTCCCTGCCTGAGCAGGGCGCCACCAATGTCCATGATGGCGTATTCGGAATACTTCTTGTGCAAATCCAGTCCAACGAACATGCGC
>DAHXUN010000011.1 GCA_027386095.1 Nitrososphaerota archaeon
GTCGTAGGTCTGCTTCTGGTCCGCGGCCTTTAGCTCGATCGCGAGATCGAACCGGCCGGCGAGTGGTGAAAAGTAGGTTATTCCCTGAGTGTGCTTTAGCTGCTCAGTCACTTGACCGAGCATCTTCGGCTGAACAGAGGCGGTGATGGTTGTTGGATTCATGTTTGTTGTTATCATGGTATTTCAATTCTGGTATACTTGTGACAGTATATATGTGTATCTAATTACGATGGTATGTTTATTACACGCCACTCGTGGTCGTCGACTCTGTGGGTAGAGTTTCGGCGCCGCCATCCAAAGTAAGCGGGGTTCCGGTTAGTGAAGCCGTCTCAACGGTCATCTCAAGGAATTACATCGTTCTCGAATCCTTGAAACTCAAAATAGTCAATTATCACCGGCTCGCGTCCAGGATTTCACCAGAGGTGGAGGAGTTGACGGGGAGGAAGGCCAAAGCGGCAACCATCGTGGTCGCAATCAAGAGGTTCTCGGACGGGCTGGGTGAAGGGAGGATTGAAGAAATGTCTGCTAGCCTGAAGGGGTCCAAGCTGGACCTCGCCGGACGGATGGTCGAAGTGAGAGTCGAGGCGAAGTCTGCCCAGCATCGTCAGATATTGCAAGACTTCCTGAAGCTGGAGGAAAGATTCAACGCCATTCCCTACATCTTCCAGTTGTCCAACTCCGTCAAGCTAATCGCCGAGGAGGAAGACGCGGAACTTCTTGAGGAGGCACTGGGAGGGGACCACGAGACTACGGTTGTTAGGGATTTGGCCAAGATCACGATCCAGCTGTCTGTCTCGGCCAAGAAACTGCCTGGAATCGCATCCTTCATTACGGAATTGCTGTACCGGAATGGAGTGAGCGTCCTCGACGCGTTCTTGAGCTACGATGATGTCATATTGGTCTTGCAGGAACGGCTCGGGCCTAGAGCCTACCAGGTGCTGAGCGAAGAGATTTCAAGGTAACGCCATCCGAGGCATTCCGTTCTAGCCTGCGGTCGCCGAGGCACCATCCTGACAGCTCCGCGGAATCCATTCTTCGAGCGCTCTAGGCCAGGTCCTCGGTGCTCGGGCCTGAATCGAAGTTGCTCTCGACTGCTGGCAAATTCAAGCTCAAATCAGACCCGCAGACTTGGACAGTCTAAACTCATGTTCGCAGAAGAATCCGAGCCTGCAGGTAAAACGCCTGCCCCAGGACCAGTTTCCGCATGCAAAAAGCCCTGGGTTCATACCTAAAGGTGCTTGAAACCACGTCTCGTGCTACCGGGGCCGGATGAGTGTCAAAGACGGTTGACCTTTACTACCAGTCCCGTTTAGTCCTTGTACCTGCGGGCCATCCACCCTGCGCACTGTTTTTGAGCAAGCAGTGTGCCCCTGGGAACCCTAAGTTGTCAGGAGAAGAGCGCCGCCTGGCTGCCATAATGTTCACTGACATGGTAGGGTTCACCGCTCTTACCCAGTCTGACGAGTCGCAGTCTCTGGCTGTCCTAGAAAGACACAACAGGCTCCTCCGGCCGTTCTTCGCGAAGTTCAGAGGAAGAGAAATCAAGACGATGGGAGACTCATTCCTGGTGGAGTTCGACAGCGCCCTAGACGCTGTCGACTGCGCCATCGAGGTGCAGCGCTTCCTCCATGACTACAACATCTCGTCCAGGGACGGGTGGAAGATAGCACTCAGGATAGGGGTGCACCTCGGAGACGTTGTCCGTGCGGGGAGCGACATCCTTGGAGACGCTGTGAACATCGCCTCCAGGCTACAGCCCCTGGCTGAGCCGGAAGGGGTGTGCGTCTCTCAGCAGGTCTACGACCAGGTGAGGAACAAGATAGCACAGGAACTCGTGAAGCTGGAAACCCACGACCTCAAGGGGGTCAAGTTCGCCGTGGACGCCTATAGGGTGGTGATGCCGTGGGAAGAGAGCAGACAGGAGGAGACACAGCAAGGAGTCCCGCTGCTTGACCCGAGGAGGATTGCGGTCCTTCCCCTGGTCAGCATGAGCCCTGACCCCAACGACGAATACTTCGCCGATGGGTTGACCGAGGAGCTCATCACCAGGATTTCATTCGTCAAAGGACTGGAAGTGATTTCGAGGACCTCCGTGATGAACTACAAGAAGAAGGAGAAGAACGCCTTGCAGATCGGTCAGGAGTTGAAGGTCGGGACCCTCCTTGAGGGGAGTGTCAGGAAGGCAGGGAACAGGATCAGGGTCACGGCGCAGCTCATCAACTCGAATGCCGAGGGGCATCTCTGGGCGGAGAGCTATGACAGGGACCTGGACGACGTCTTCGGGATACAGAGCGAGATAGCAGAGAAGGTGGCAGCGGAGCTCAGGATACAGCTCCTACAGTCGGAGAAGAAGACGCTGGAAAGGAAACCCACAGAAAACACCGAAGCATACAGCATCTTCCTGCGCGGGCGGGAGCTGCTGAGGGCGTTCACCGAGCCTTCTGTCCGGCAGGCGCTGGCGCTCTTCGAAAGGGCGGTGGAGCTGGACCCGTCATTCGCGAGGGCACATGTGGGGATCGCGGAGTGCCACCAGTTCCTGGTGAATACCGGGTACGAGTCGTTCGACATCTCCCTTCCGAGGGTGAAGGCATCCCTCGAAGAGGCGCTCAGGCTGGACTCCGGCCTGGCAGAGGCCCACGCGGCACTTTCCGAGATGTACTTCAACATAGACGACAGCGCGCGCGCCGAGTCAGAGGCAAGGGAGGCGGTGAAGCTCAACCCTAACCTCCCCGACCCGTACTCCGTGCTCTCAGAGATTACAGGGATCAGAGGCGCAGTCGAGGAAGCAGTGAAGCTGATCGAGACAGCCTATCGCCTCGACCCGTTCAGCCCCGAGTACATCTGGCGGGTAGGCGACGCTTACGCCTGGACCGGAAGGGAGCAGGAAGCATTGGAACACTGGGCTAAGACCGAGAGGCTGGCTCCCGCAGAGGTCTTCAGGTCAATGACCGATCACTACCTTTCGAAAGGGGACCTCGCGAGGGCGAGAGAACTCCATTCGAAGTTCCAGCGGTTGCAGCCCACCCATCCCTGGGTCACTTACATGGGAGGGTTCATCGCTGCTCGCGCCGGGGACAAGGAAGGTGCCCTCCTCGCGATCAGGAGACTCGAAGAGGCGAATATGGGCCCGGCCGTCTACAACTACATAGCCTACGTCTATCATGCCCTCGGAGACCTGGACGCGTACTTCGACTTCATGAACAGAGCCCTTGACGCCCGCGCAGTCATCGCATCGTTCGTGATGTACTCACCTCTCCTGTCAGATGCAAGGAGAGACCCGAGGTATCTGAGACTGCTGGAGAGGATGAGGAGCCAGGGGGGCATCGCAAAATAGGGCATCCGGGTCCGGCGGCCGAAGAGTCCCCCAGCGCCCTGCACGAGCAGTCTCCCGGAGCCCCGGAGGCTATTTCACGACGAATTCGAGCGACGCGGCCGCTCCGTAGAGCTTGTTCTCCCCCTGCTGCCAGGCGACGGACTGCGCTCCTTCGAGGACGTCGTCGGTTATCTCGAGGCCACGGTGGGCTGGGAGGCAGTGCATGACGACTGCGCCCTTCGGAGCCGCCCTCAGCAGGGCAGAGTTGACCTGGTATCTCTTGAACGCCCTGACCCTCGTATCATGTTCTTTTTCTTCCCCCATGCTCACCCAGACATCGGTGTAGACCGCGTCGGCTGCTGCGACGGCATCTTTGGGGTCCCGGACCACATCGATGCTCCCGCCTGTGCTCTTGGCCAAGGACTTCGCCTTCCGGACAAGAGCGCCGCCGGGCTCGTACCCTTCGGGGGAGGCTACGACCACGTTCATCCCTGTGAGGGCCCCTGCAAGCAGCAGGGAGTTGCAGACGTTGTTTCCGTCACCGATGTATGCCAGCGTGGTCCCCCGCAGCCTCCCCTTCACCTCCTTGATGGTCAGCAGGTCGCTGACGGCCTGGGTGGGATGCTCTGTGTCGCTGAGAGCGTTGATCACTGGCCTCCCCGAGTAGGCGGCAAATTGGACCAGCGTCCTCTGAAAGAAGACCCTCGCCACTATCACATCGAGGTAGCCCCCCAGTATCCTCGCCGTGTCCTTGACCGGTTCTCCGCGGCTGAGCTGGAGCTCGTTGGCGGCGAGGTAGACCGGCGAACCTCCTAGTCTAAGCGTCGCAACCTCGAAGCTTGTCCTTGTCCTGGTCGAGGGCTTCTCGAACAGGAGCCCCACGGCAGCCCCCGAGAGGACCCCCCACGGCTGCCTCAGCTTGAACTGCTTCTTCAGCGTCCCCGCCCGGGATACGAGGGACTCCATCTCTCCAGGAGAGAGGTCGGCGACGGAAAGTAAGCTCCTTGGCCTTGATGCCACCACGATCCCGCCGGTCGCTCAGGCATAGATGAAGTTATGCGCGAGAAAGCTCTCCACGCGTGGTCCTCGGCCGTACCTAGTCGCCCGCTCCGGATGCATTCCGACCTGTCCATGTATGCAGGGCAGAGGTTCCTTTCGCGACGCTCCACGCAGGGGGCGGTCGACGGTCGTGCCCCGCGAGATGACAGGCTTCAGACCCTGCTCTGGCCTTCGGCAAGGTCCAGCTCACTCGAGAGGAGGGCCTCCTTCCTCCCGACACCCATGCCGTAGCCGCCCAGGCTCCCGTCTTTCCGGATCACCCTGTGGCATGGGATTATCAACGGGACGGGGTTGGAGCCGCAGGCGTTCGCCACGGCCCTGACCGCCCTGGGCTCGCCGACCATCTCGGCCACCTCCTGATAGGATCTCGTCTCGCCAAGAGGGATACGCTGTAATGCGGTCCAGACCCGCATCTGGAAGTCAGTGCCTTGGATGTCCAGAGGGAGGCGTGTTTCCTGCCCGCGAAGATGTCTCTGCAGGGAGTGGAGGTAGCGCGCCGCCTTTGGCGACTTGACGAGCCTCGCACTTGGGAATTCCACGGCCAGGGCTTTCAGCAGCTCGCCGTCACTCCGCCCCACCTTCACCGAGCAGACGCCGTAATCTGTGCTGGCCAACAGGAGCCGGCCCAGGGCCGACCTTCCGGTCGCATAGCCGACCTGCACCCCTGCGCCGCCTTTCTTGTATGTCGCGGGGGTCATCCCGAGCTTCTTCCGAGAGTCCCCGTATAGCCAGCTCTGGGTAGAGTAGCCTGTCCCTCTCAGGGCACGGACCACAGGCTCGGCAGCGGTGAGCTTGGACCTGAGGACGCTCAGCCTGAATCCTTCGAGATATTCGCGCGGGGACATTCCCATCACCTCGGTGAAGGTCCTCTGCAGGCGGGACGGGCTTAGCCCGAACCTCTCCCCGAGGCACCCGAGCGTCACAGGGGAGGCTGAGTTAGCCTTCAGATATTCGCAGACCCTCTTGGCCAGCTCGGCCTTCGAGGTCGCGGTCGGCGCTGAAGTGGCGCTCTGCAACTCCTGGATATGCCACAGAACCCGGTTTGGTAATAAAATGTTTGTCTGGTTCTTGCGGGGCGCTCGGAGCTCCGTGCCCTAGCTGACCTGGATGCCCGGGAGCACGCCGTGTATCACATACCCGAAGAGGTACAGGGCGATCGTGGCCCCGAACAGGATCAGCAGTATCTCCAAGAAGTCCCTTAAGAAAGTCTTCTGCTGGATGACCACGCTGTACCAGGTGGTTACGGCGAGTATCGCCACGGCGAGGGAGAGGGAAGAGGACAGCGCGACGACCATGTTCTTGGTCAGGAAGTATGGGGTAGCGAGAGTTATGGCCGTCAAGAAATAGGACACCCCGGTGTAGATAGCGCTCAACCTGGCAGAACCTTCGAACCCCCCTTGCTTCGCCTGCGCGTAGGCGGCCGAAGCCATCGCGAGCGAGGCGGCGGCTCCCGCTATCACCCCTGCGAGGCCGGCGATCTCCGTCTTGTCGTAGAACCCGAGAGACCCGGCGTGGATGCCCGAGATTTCCACGAGAGAGTCGGCCAGCCCTAGGACGATGAAGGAGATGTATCTGACAGCCGAGCTCTCGACCTTCATCTCCAGTGACTTTTCGTGGTCCTTCTCGTCTGCCACCACCTCGTCGAAGACGGCCTTGTCCCCCTCGGGGATGAGGTGTGCCAAGCCTTTGTAGGTCTGCACGACGTTCTCCTCGTGCCTGTCGAGGTACCTCGTGGCGAAAGTCAATCCTAGGAACCTCCTCAGGAAGAGGACCCAGTAGAGCTTCAGCTTGGCAAGCCGCGGCTCCTCCCCTGGGACGTACTTCCTCCAGAATTCGTAGTGCCTGTGCTCAGTGGCCGAGAGAGTCATGAGGACATCAGCAAAAGGGCTGCCTTGCTTCACGGTCTTCGAGAGCTTCCCGTAGAGAGTGTAGTCGGACCACTCGTCTGACATCCGGGTTCGGGCCACCTCCTTGAGCTCCTCATCCCCAGGTGGCATTTGGTTCCCGTCGCCGACGACAGCCGTATTTGAACCCTGAGAGTCCCCCGTGTGCGAAACACCACAATGGAGCGGTTTATAGCGGAAGGCACTGCAAGGAAGGCGGCAACACATGGTGTCAGCATACTGCATGAAATGCAAGGCCGCACGGGAGATGAAGAGCCCGCAGAGCGTGACCATGAAGAATGGGAGGCACGCGACTGCCGGGACCTGCCCTGTCTGTGGCACGAAGATGTTCAAGATAGGCTGATAGGGCAGCGACGCAGCCTCCGTCTTCTGGGAGCCTCACTCCAGGAAGAACGCTGGCTTTGTGGGTAGCGCGTCCTTCGCCCTGTTGGCCGGGTCGTGAGTCTGCTTCCCACTCTTTTGGACCACCACATCGATGCCGAGCTCTTTCGCCATGAACTCGGAGGCCTCGGAGAGGGACTTGAACTCGTCGAACCCCCTGCTTGAGACGACCTCGCTGAGGAGGTCGTCCCCCAGCTCGTAGGCCAGTTTGAAGACCCTGTCGGGTTGGATCTTCGTCGAGGCGTACTTCTTCAGCACCTGGCCGATGTTCCCCTTGTTCTGCTTGGCCGCCGTCAGCTCCACGAAGAGGGCCTTCGCTTCGTCGGAGCAGACGTAGACGTTGAGCTTCGACCGGGACCCCTTGACCACCTTCAACACGTTGCGCGCGTCTTCGATGACCCTCCCGAGGACCGCTTCGGCCAGGACAGCTTCGTCGTCCACTGGGAAGTCGCTCTGGGACGGCCAGTCCGCCTGGCAGACCAGCCCCTTCCCTCCCAGCTCCCGGTTCAGCTCCTCTGCCATGAACGGCGTGAATGGGGACATCATCCTCGCCCAGGCGTTGAACACTTCGGTGAGCGTCTGGCGCCGCGGTCTTCCTGCCCTTCGTAGGTAGTACCGCAGGTCGTTCCAGACGTCCAGGAAGACGGTGGCGGATGCGCGCCGCATCCTGAGCTCCTCCATCGCCTCGGAGGCGACGGCGATCCGTCCACTGAACGAAGAGACCAACCACGAGTCCAGCCTTTCCTCCTTGCGGTCTGTCGCCAACCTCAGGGTCTTCCTGACGAAGGGGATCACGGACTCCACCTTGTCTTTCGCATCCATGGCCGCCCTGTCCCTCCAGTCTGCGTCATCCATGCCGTCCGCGGTCAGCGCCAGGGCCAGGCGGAACGCGTCGGCGCCGTACTTCTCCTTGGCCCCTTCCCATGTGACGAAGTTCCCCTTGGTCTTGCTCATCCTCTTGCCTTCGATGGTTATCATGCCGTTGATGCCGAACCCTCGGGGCCAATCTTTCTCTGGGAAGAGGGCAGCGTGGTGGAAGGCGAAGAAAGTCAGATGGTTCGGGATGAGGTCCTTCCCTGAGTTGCGCAGGTCAACCGGGTACCAGTAGACGAACTCGGCCCTCATATCCCTCAAGACCCTCTCCGAGACACGGACAGCCTTGGCAAGGCTAGCGGGGTTCCCCTTGCCCAGGAGGACGTAGTCCAGTACCTCGGGGGTGAGGCTGTCGGGCGCGACCTTCTCCAGGTTGACGAACTTGCTTATGCAGTAGTAGGCCATATAGATGGTGGAGTCGCTCAAGGTCTCGACCAGCCAGTCCTTGTCCCAGGGGAGCCTCGTCCCCATCCCGGAGCGCCTCGCACACGGCCAATCCTTCAGCCACTCGATGGTGGAGTAGAACAGCTGCCTGGCTTCTTCTGGATAGACGTCCGCCCGATCTATGACCAGCTTCGCCTTGGCCTTCCACTCCGGGTTGGAGTAGTTCAGGAACCACTGGTTCTCGAGGATTTTGACATAGCACCTGGTACCGCAGCGGCAGACGACCTTCTCAGGGAGCTCGAACATCTTTGCGAGCCTCTCTGTCTTGGCGATGAGTTCCACGGCCTTGTCCTTCGCCTCGGGGACCGTCAGGTGGGCGAGGGGGCCGGAGCTCTGGCTGAGCACCCCCCTGTGGAACTCGGCGCTGTAAATCTCCTGGGTTGCAGCGTCCAGATTCGGATCCACCGAGTCCCTTATGTTCAGTTTCCTGATCACGTCTTCGGCGGGAATCTTAGAGTATCCCGGCAGGGAGAGGATAGGTATAGGGGCGATCTTGTCGGCTTCTTCTTTGACCTGTCGCCCCACGTGGACCCTTCCTTCCTGGATGTCCCTGAGCGCCATCAGGTCGTAGGGGGCGTGGGCCGGGACGCTGTAGACCACCCCGGTGGCCAGCGACGGGTCGACGAACCTGCCCGGGAAGACTGGGAGCGACTTCCCGGTGAGCGGAGCCATCGCGTATCTTCCCACCAAATCTGAGCCCTTGAACTCGCGGATTGGGACGACGCTGTGCTTCTGCTCGGAGAGCTTGGACAGGGACGCGGAGCTGACTATCCAGAGCTCCCCGTCGACGCGGGCCTCGCTGTAATCGGCGTCAGGGTTGACCCAGACGTTGGTCGCCCCGTAGATTGTCTCCGGCCGCAACGTCGCGGCGACCAGGGCGAACTCGCCGAGGTGGAACTTGATCAGGTTGAACTCTGCGGGGGAGACCCCTTCCCCCTCCATCCTGTCGTGGTCCCCGGTAGGGCTCTTGTCGAAGGGGCACCAGACCACCGGATGGGTCCCCTGGACGACATAGCCCAGCTCCCTCAGATGGAAGTATTGCCACTCCACGAACTTCCTGAAGGCCGGGTCGACGGTCCTGAACTCCCTTCTCCAGTCGATCGAGAAGCCTGTCTCCTTCATCACCCTTCGGCTCTGCTTCGTGTAGTAGGAGGCCAGATACTCCGGGTCGACGAACTTCGCGACCTCCTGTTCTGGGACGCGGTCGAGCTCCAAGAACGCCCTCTTGACGGCAGGGTCTCCCTCCCTGAGCCTCTTGCTCATCCCGACGATGGGCTGCCCTGTCCAGTGCCAGGCCCAGGGGAAGAGGACGTTGTACCCTTGGAGCCGCTTGAACCGCGAGTAGAACTCCAGGTGGCTCGCCGTGAAAGCGGTCCCCACGTGGACTGCGGCGTTCATGTATGGGAACGGGAAGGTCACGAAGACCTTCTTCTTCCCCGCCACGGGGTCCGGCTCGAAGGCGTGCTTCTCCTCCCATACCTTCAGCCAGTGCTTCTCTCGCGCCGACATGCCACTCAACTCGTCGTGGGCGGAAGCAGCCCCTGGGCCAGGGATGCTGCCTCGTCCACCTTGCCTACGAGGGGGCCGCCACCCTGGGCGAACGACGGGGTGCCCCCTCCAGAGCCCCCGAGGGTCGGGGCCAGGCGCTTCACTATCTCAACGGCTGAGAAACCCGCCTTTGTGGCCGCATGGCCGGCGAAGCAGACGATCCGGGCGGACTTGCCTGTGGAGAAGACTGCCACATAGATCAGAGACGGCTCGGACGAGACGCTCCTTTGTCCCTGCGCAATTATCTGTTCCTCTCCCATGGGCGGGTTCTTGGAGACGTAAAGCTTTGCCCCCCCCACTTCCTTCGCTTTGTCGGCCACCCCGGCGGAGGACATGTCGACTATGGTCTGTCCGAGGGCCTTCTCTCGGGCCCGGGACTCTTCGAGGTCCCGCAGGATGCCCCTCGCCGCCTTGGGGAGGTTTTCCCTCTGGGTGTTCAGCACCGCGGAGAGTTCGCTCAGCTCCGAGTCCATCCTGTGCATGTACTCGATGGCTGCCTCCCCGGCGACGAACTCGAGCCGCTCCACCCCGTCCTGGACCCTCTCGGCCTTTGTGACCTTGATGAGCCCCACCTCGCCGGTGGAGCTTACGTGCGTCCCGCCGCACGCCTCTATGTCCCAGCCTCCTATGTCGACCACCCTGACGAGCTTGCCTGGGACCACGCCACCCTGGTATAGCCTGAAGCCATACTTCGACTCCGCTTCCTGCCTTGGCATGAATGTGTTGGTCACCTTCAGGTCCTTCCTCACTATGTCGTTGGCGAGGTCTTCGATCTTATGCACCTGGGCGTCCGTCAGGTGCGCGAAGTGGGTAATGTCGATCCTGCCGTAGTCCTCCTCTTTGAACGCCGAGTGCTGCCACACCCAGGGACCAAGGACCTCCCTCGAGGAGCCGTTCAGTATGTGGGTGGCGGTGTGGATCTGGGTGACCCGCCTCCTGCGCCTCTGGTCGACGTGGCAATCTATCCTGGACCCGGCGCGGGGCGCCTTCCCTTCGACCCTGTGGATGACGACGTCCCCGTACTTCTCGATGTCGACCACCTTCGCCCCCGCGATGGTCCCGCGGTCGGGCTCCTGGCCTCCGCCTCGGGGGTAGAATGCGGTCCGGTCCAGGACCACGTACTTTCCCTCGAACACCCTGACCACCTTTGCTGTGAAGTCGAATGGGACGTCGTCCTCGTAGTACCAGAGCTTAGTCGCCTTCAGCCCCCCGGTGTCGAACTGCATCTCAGGCTGCTCGAGCTGCCTGGCGAGGTGCCTGGCCTGCACCTTCTCATAGAACCCCTCGGGGGGGCTGACCTTGGCGCCCGCCTCCAGCAGCTGCTCGGGGGTGACGCCGTCCGAGTCGTAGAGCTTCACCAGGTCGTCAGTGGTGAGCTCCCTGGCATCGGCGGACAGCGAGGAGACGATTTTGGAGACCCTCTCCGACGAAGAGACGAACCTGGACTCTTCGACATCGAGGACCTCCTTGACGTCGGGGCCGTGGCCCTCGAGCTCCGGGTACATCCCCTTGAGTTGGGCGATGTGCCAGTCTATCAGGTCTGGGATCTGGAGCTTGAACCTGTAGTAGTTGATGAAGTTCCTCGCGCGCCTGTAGATCATCCTCAGGTTGTAGCCGCCCCCCGAGTTGCTCGGGAGCATCCCATCTGCCACTGCGAAGAGGAGTGTCCTCGTGTGGTCTGCGATCGCATACATGGCCTCCAGGGCGCCGAACTGCCCGGAAAGGGTCGAAGGCTCCACCCCCAGGGCCCTGGCAATCTTCGACTTCGCTTCGCCCAGGTTGCGGTAGTCGTCTAGGTTGATCTCCCCTGCCAGCGGAGCATAACGCCTGAACAGCTCTTCGTCATAGTCGACCCTGTTCTCCTCCTTCATCCTCTTGAGCACAGGCGAGAGGTACGCGTCGTAGGCCGTCGGAGTCCCCTGTGTCAGCCAGGTGAACCGCTCCAGGCCCGCCCCCATGTCTACTATGGGCTCCTTCAGGGGGACGTACTTCTCGGGGCTCCCTTCGAAGGCTGTGAAGACGGCGTTCCCTGTCTCTAGGCCTCGGACCTGGTACTCCAAGGAGTACCCGAAGGCCCCATAGCCCAGCCAGACCTGTTCGTTGAATGAAATCTCTTCCCTGGGGATGCCGAAGACCTCGGTCAGGAGCTCGAAGTCGAGGTCGATGGTCCTGTCCTTCCAGTAGCCCTGCTTGTTCGCTATGGCTGTCTGGCCTACCATGCAGAAGGAGGTCCCGTGCCTGCCGCTGAGCCCCACTATCGGGACGTCGTTGAACCTCAGGCACATCTGGGGGACCACCAGGGGGTTGGCAGGAAGGGAAAAGACTACCTTGCCTCCCTCGACCCTCTGGAAGTCGATGATCGAGGCGACGGTGAAGTAGAGGTCGGGGCGCCAGCGGCTGACGACAGGATAGCGCTTCACTATGGCGTGCCCGTTCTTCTTGAAGAACGACTCGACGGCCTTCCAAGCATCGACGTAGCTCAGCTTCCTCGTGGTGGGGGGACGCCCGATGAAGGCGTAGGGGGAGCAGGGCTGGTCGTCGCACCTGGTCCTTTCCGGGCGCAGGGTCCAGAAGTGCTTGCCGCAGCTCTCGCACTTCTTCCTGACGAACCCTTCCCTCTTGAACAGGTCTACGACATAGTACTTCTTGTAGTCTGAGGAGAACTTGGCCTTCAGGGCCTGCTTCTTGTCGTTCAAGGGTGGTGCTCCACTGTCTTTTCACAAGTCCCCATCCCTGAGTAGATAAACTATGGACGCGGAATCGGGAGAAGGCTCGACGAAGAGGCGGGCGGCTTCCTTCCATGGGCCCTGAGGCCACCGTGAGGGAGGCGAGGGGAGACGAGATCGCCCTGGCGGGGCGGCTTTCCGTGGAAGAGCTCCCCGACGAGCTGAAGGAGTACGAGTGGGCCGGGACGGAGGAGGCCGAGGAGGCGTCCGCCAGGTCGATGGAAGGGCGCTTCAGGAGGGATGGGAACGCGGCGTACGTACCAGAGGTCGCGGGGGGGCGGGGGGTCTCCAGGTACGTCTGGTTCGAAGGGTCCGACAGGCCGTTCAGCCAGATGAAGGTCGGCTTGATCTACGGCATCCAGGTCATCCCTTCGCACAGGAGGAAGGGACGGGGGCGCTCCTGAGGCAGGCCCTCGGAGCGAGCAGGAGGATGAGGTCCGGGCTCGCGGGGCTCATGGTGAGGTCGAAGAACAGGGCAGCGTATTCGCTCTACGAGAAGCTCGGGCTCTACCCAGAGTATGTGGTGATGACCGGGGAAGAGTCGGGTCTCCTTACAGATTCAAACTCTTAAATACGGAACCAAGGTCGCCTGTCCGCGAACTAAAGATGGAGTACGTTTACGCAGCTCTCCTGCTTCACAAGCTGGGGAAGCCGGTCAACGAAGAGAACCTGACAAGCGTGGTAAAGGCTACCGGTGCGACCCCCGACGAAGTGAAGATCAAGGCACTGGCTTCTGCCCTCGGCGAGGTGAACATCGACGAAGCGCTGAAGAACGCGTCGACGATGGCTGCAGCCCCTGTGGCCGCCCCAGCGCCGGGCACACCAGCAGCGAAGGCGGAAGAGAAGCCGAAGGAAGAGGAGAAGAAGGAAGAAGAGGCTCTACAGGGTCTCGCTTCACTCTTCGGGTGAGTCGGATACCATTCCTGTCCTATCTGTCTCAGCGATAGCTGTGCCGCAGCACGGACGCGACACGTCTGTCTGAGGTCTGTCCCAGCCTGCGCGATGGGAGGATACGTGACAGTGGCTTTGGGTAGCGCTGCCAGGTGAAGCAACTGTCCGCGGAGGATGTTTGGTCCGCGAACTAAAGGCGACCTGCCACAGGAAAGGGTAGACCTACTTCAGCCCCTTTTCCTTGGCCATGGCTTCCAAGGCCGCAGCTTCCGCCTCCGCCCGCCCGAATATAATCGGGGCGGTCTCCTTGTCGAGGAGACATGCCTCTACCTGGACGCTCAGGGCCTCTCTGTAGGCCTTCGTGAGTATGTCCGGCGCGGTCTCCTTGGTGACGTAGCCGATGACGATTGCCAAGCCCTTGGAGGAGGCGTAGGCGTCGAGGATGCTTTTCCTGTACTCGTCTAGGTTGATCGCGACCACGTCCCCCTCGTATATCAGCCCATTCTCATAGGCGAGTGCGATGGCAAGGCCTGCACGTATCGGTTTGATGTTCAGCTTGGAGAGGAGGCTGGCGAGTTTGGGGGTGATCTCAGCCCCCTTCTTCACCGCAACAGAGTCCTTGTTGACCCAGATGCTCCCCCCTTCGATCTTGGTTTGGATGCCCGCTTCTCGGAACTCGCTCAGGACCGGGCCTGCGGGGAGGCTGGTGTTCCCCGCGGGGACGATGATATCGTCGGGGGCCTTGTCGCCGGCCCTGGCCGCGAGGTAGACCTTGTTCTTGTCGAGGACGAGGAAGAGCTTGAAGGGGTCGTGGGTCGAAAAGATGAGCGCGTTCTGCCCCGTGAGGTGAGACAGGAGTTGGTCCGCGTTCTTGATCCCTGCCTTCTGGAGGCCTCGTATGGCCAGCTTGTTCTTGACGACAAAGACCTCGGCGTTCTGCCTCAGAGCCTTGCGCACGGCCATGAGCTGGCTAGCCCTCACCTTCGAGAGGCTTGTCACAGCCAAGACAGGGTACTTCCTGGCGAGCGTGGCCACGTGTTCGACGGCCTCCACCTTCTTGGGGTTGGGTCGATGGACCTGAACTGTCTCGCTCAACTAGTCCACCGCCTGTTTCGCTGGCTTCCCCATGGTCGTCTTTACCATGACCGTCTTGATGTTCCTATCGCCGTTGGGGAGCTTCTTGGACACCACGTTGACTACAGCAAGTATGTTCTCCGTCAGGTCTGCCTCCGAGAGCTGGCTGTCCCCCACCTTGGCCATCACCCCCAGCGAGCCTCTGCTCCTGACCCTTATCGCCGTCCTCATCCTCTTGATCATGTCCTCGATCGGGGAGTTCGGGGGGACCGGCGACGGTATCTTCCCCTTGGGGCCTAGCGCCTGCCCCAGGACCTTGCCGACCCTCGGCATGAGGGCCGTGTCCGCTAGGAAGAAGTCATAGGACCTGGCGAGCTTCTTGGCGTCCCTCTTGCTCCCTCCGTAGTTTTCCAGCTGGGCCGCGTCCAGTACGAGGTTCGCTTTGGAGTTCTTGGCCCTGACCGCTAGGTCCCCCGAGCCTATGAAACAGACTCTGGCCTGCTTCGTGGTCGGGTGTGGGAGGTAGACAATCTCGTTTATGTTCAGGTCGGTCTTCTTCGGGTCTACTTCCTTCAGCGAAATCAGTACTTCGACAGACTGGGTGAACTTCGTCTCCTTGGACTGGCCTTTACCCTTCTTGACCAGTTCCGCGAGCTGCTGGTTCGAGAGCACGCACTATTCACGAATTCCTTGCCGAGCCCCCGAACACCGGATAAAAGCCTTCTGCCCGTCACTGGAACTTTGAGTCCCACTTGCCATCGTCGATCTCTTTCATGAACTCCCTGGGGTCCTTCCCTTCTATCTTGACCCCCATGCTTACGCAGCTCCCCACCACCTCCTTCGCCGCGGACCTGACCGTCGCCGCGTAGGACCCGGCGATCTTGCTCCGGGCGATCGTGACGACCTTGTCGATGGTGAGCTCCCCGACGAACTCCAGGTTGGGCTTGCCTGACCCCTTTGGGATCCCCGACTCTTTGGCCACGAGGGCAGATGTTGTAGGCGTCCCTACGGATATGGTGAACTGCTTGGTCTCCTTGTCTACCTCCACCTTCACTGGGACCCTCATCCCCTTGAAGTCTCCTGTCTGCTTGTTGATCTCGTTGACTATGCCCAGGACGTTTACCCCCAGGGGACCCAGCGCAGGGCCGAGCGGGGGGCCGGCGCTCGCCTCCCCTCCTGTTACCAGGACGTTGATGACCTGTTTTTCACTCAATCAGACTCACTTCTGCTCCGGTTTGGCCCTAGCGACGAGCTTGGCATAAGCTGCGTCGATCGTGATGGGCATCGCGAAGGCCGTATCCAGCAGAGCGACGGTGATCTCCTGCTTTTCCTTCTCCACCCTCGAAATCTTCGCTCTCATCCCCTTGAACGGCCCTGCGACAATTTCGATGGTGTCCTCGTTGTTCAGCTCCGCCACCATCGACTTCGTGACCAGGAACTTTTCGATGTCGGAGTACTGCATCATTCCTGGGATCTTGCTCCTGACGTGCTTGAACCCCTGTATGCTCTCGTCGACCACCTGGCTGTTTGGCGCCTCGAAGAGGACATACCCCTTCCAGGTGTCGAGCGCCAACACAGAGTAGATGGGCTTCCCCTTCTGGACAGCCCTGTTGGCCACGAAGGTCGCCACTGTCCTTTCCTGACCCCCGGTGGTCTTGACCGGGAAGATGGAGCTGTTCCTCTCGTGCTCGCTCGTATCCGACAAGATGAAAAAAGCCCGAGTTTCGTTGGCTAAATAACCTTTAGCCGAAGAAGATCGTACCCACCAGTTTGATGAGGAATCCTATCGTCCCGACCACGGCGATGCCGAGCGCTACCAGTTTGAGATATAGGGTGAACTCGTCCGTGTCGCTTTTGTGTGCCAGCCTGAATATGGCCTCTGACGACTTCAGGAAGTCACGGAACCCCATTGTGTTGCGTAGTGCGGCGGCCCCGGTCGGCTTATATGTCTAATCCCTCCGGAGAGCCGTGTCGGAGCCCCGCGCCGCCCCAGCGTTAATACCGGGTCCTACGGCCGGGGAGCCATGGACCCCCAGGGGGAGCCCGCCACGGTGATTCTGGCATCCACCACCGATTTGGCGTCGCAGACGCTCTCTTCAGCTCTGGTCGAGGGCCAGGGTTTTACGTCTACGGGGGTGAAGCTCCTTGGGAACATGGTCTACCAGAGGGGGTCATACCTCCTTGCCAGGTTCGGGGGGATGATTGTCACCCCGCCGAGCCTCGACGAGTACTTCAACCCTCAGGCCTACATCTTCCTGTCGAGGCACAGCGCGGGGTCGCGGATAGCGTCCCTGACCGCGCACACCACGGGGAACTTCTCCGACGACGCGAAGTTCGGGGGCGCAGGGAGGGAGCTCGGGAGAGCGGACCCTGGACTCCTCAAGAACTACCTGATGGCTCTCTGGGGCCACAGGGAGGAAGTCGGCGGGTACGAGATCACGATGGAGGCGACGCATCACGGCCCCACCTCGCTGCAGAAGCCTGTCCTCTTCGTCGAACTTGGATCGAGCGAGGAGCAATGGGGAGACGCGAAGGCAGCGAGGGTGGTGGCCGAGGCGCTGATGGAAAGCCTTTCGCAGAAGCGCATCTGGGACAAGACCGCGCTCGGGTTCGGCGGGACCCATTACTCAGAGAAGTTCACCAAGCTCCTCCTCGAGGAGGACATGGCCATGTCCTACGTGGCGCCCAAGTATGCCCTGGAGCAGATAGACGACCGTATGTTGGGGCAGATGCTGCAGAAGACCACCTCTCCAGTCAGGTACGCCGTCCTGGACTGGAAGGGTCTTGGTCCCCACAAGGAGAAAATCGTGGGGCTGGTGAAGCAGTTCGGGCTGGAAGAGGTCAGGGTCTGAGGTCAGCTGCCGCTGATGGTGACGAGCTGCCCTATGGCTTCCCTCGCCACCTCGATGCCGTCTAGGTAGTCCCTGATGTGGACGGCCTCGCCTTCCGTGTGGCTGGTCCCCGACAGCCCCGGGCCGTAGGTCACGCATGAAGCGCCCTTCCTTAGGGCGAAAGTGTTCATGTCCCCGGTCCCGGTCTTCCTGACGAGGGAGGGCTTCTTTCTGAGCTGGAGCAGGATGGCCCTCTGGAACGCTCTGACAAGCCGCGAGCCGACGTCCACTTCGTATGCCTCGGTGGGAGGGCCAGGTATCAACTCCGTTCGGACCACCCCTGAGCCGGGTTCGACCATCGGCCTGATCTCGCCGAGGACCTTGGCCGAAGAGACCCCCGGAGGGAGACGGACGTCAAGGGTAGCGTCGCAGAGGCTGGGTACCACGTTCTGGTAGGAGCCTGCGCTCACAAGTGTAGGCGAGATGGACAAGGACCTGAAGTGGTCCCCCTGGACCTGGTGGCCGTCCTCGTACTCCTTCAGCCTGCTTAGGATAGAGGCGAACTCATCGAATGCGCTTCTATGGGCCCAGGGCGACCCCGCGTGCCCCCCCGGGGTACGCACCACGAGCCGCAGGCTCATCCTGCCCCGGTACCCTACGGTTATCCTGTCTGCCCCACTGGGCTCGCCGAACACGGCGTAATCGTAGCGGGTCGCCTCCTTGGCGAGCTGCTCCACCCCGGCACCGTCCCCCTCCTCTTCGGTCGCCCCCGCGAAGGTCACCCTCACCCCCGAGTCCGCTGCCCTGGCACCAGCGAGAAGGAGGGCGCAGAGGGGGGACTTGGCGTCGGCGGCGCCCCTCCCGTAGACAGTGTCTCTTGTCTTCCTGACAGGGAGGCGCCCCGGGACTGTGTCCATGTGGCCGCAGAGGAGAAGCCGAGCCCTCCCTTTCCCCAGCTCCCCGACCACGTTCCCTGCGCGGTCAATCCTCACCCCCGAGTATCCGAGGCGCCTCATGCTGTCAGCGAGGAAGCCGGCCAGCTCCCCTTCTTCCTTAGTGGGAGAGTAGATCTTCAGGGAGTCGACGAGGAGCTTGACAGCCTCCCCGTCAGGGCCGTTCATCTCTCTTCGGCGGCTGCCTGCCCGCCGGAGCCGGATTCGGATGCGTCGCTTGCTGTCAGAACCTGCCCGCCTCCGCCTCGCCCATGACGCGGTCGACGGCCTCGAGCCCCTTGGCCATCTGTGCGCCCTCTATCACGAGGGGTGGGAGGAACCTAAAGGTGTCCCTCCCGGAGTAGGCGACGATGACACCCCTAGCCTGGGCTGAGAGGAGCATGGAATGGATGTCCACCCTGGTCTGCAGGGCTAGCATCAGCCCGAGCCCGCGCACCTCCTTCGCCAACCTGTGGGCCGACGCGACCTTGGAGAGCCCCGCCTTCAAGACCTCGCCCTTCTCTTTCGCCTTGGATGGGAGGTCGTTTCTGGCGATGTAGTCGAGGGTGGCGGAGCCTGCGGCGCAGGAGAGCGGGTTGCCTGCGAAGGTGCTGGTGTGCTCCCCCCCCTTCAAGCTCCCCGCTACCGCTTCGGTGGCGAGTGCCGCGCCTATGGGGAGGCCCCCTCCGAGCCCCTTGGACACCGTCATTATGTCCGGGACGACCCCCCAGTGCTCCGAGGCCCACATCTTCCCTGTCCGCCCTAGCCCGGATTGGATCTCGTCGAAGATCAGCAGGGTCCCCTTACTGTCGCATATCTCCCTCACCTCCTTGAAGTAGCCATCCGGAGGGACGACAACCCCGCTCTCTCCTTGGATGGGCTCTGCTATCACAGCCGCGGTGTCCCCGTCGACCATGGACTCCAACGACTTCGCGTCCCCGTACTCGGCGAAAGCGAACCCCTCGAGGAGCGGGCCGAATGGGTCCCGGTACTTCTTGTTCCAGGTGGCCGAAAGGGCGCCGTAGGTCTTGCCGTGGAAGGCGCCCTTCATGGCGACGACCTTCCTCCTCGAAGTGTGCCGCCTCGCCAGCTTGATGGCCGCCTCCACGGACTCGGTGCCTGTGTTGGTGAGGAGGACCTTCCCCAACCCCCTGGGCGCCGCCTTCGCCAGGCGCTCCACGAAGCCTGCCCTGGCGTCGTTGTAGTACGAGCCGTGGCACGTGAGCAGCCTCCCTGACTGCTCCCTCACCGCGTCTATCACAGAGTCGTTGCAGTGGCCGACCAGGGCGACCCCGATGCCTGACATGAAGTCGACGTACTCCTTCCCTTCCGAGTCCCAGACCAGCGACCCCTTCCCCCTCACTATGGCAATGGGGAACTTGTTGAAGGCGCGGGCCTCGTAGGCGTCCTCCAGGCTGCGGATCTGTTCGTTCATCGCGTGACCACCGTGCACCCTTCGTGGGAGATGGCCCTGGTGATTGGGCCCTCCCTCGTCCCCGAGCAAATCACAGCCTCCCTGACCCCCGCTCTCACGGCCTCCACCGCGGCGATGACCTTCTTCTGCATGCCGAACCCGATCTTAGGGAGGCTGGCCGAAGCCTCTTCGGCGGAGAGGCGCCCGACGAGGGCGCCGTCTAGGCTCAGCCCGTCGACGTTGGTCGCGAACACAACCACGTCGGCCCCTGCCCCCGCCGCGATTGAGGCGGCCGCCCTGTCGCCGTCTATGTTGAGAGGCTCCCCTCCCTCCCCCTGAGCCAGCGGCGAGATGATCGGGAGGTAGCCCCGCCCGAGGAGTAGGTCCAAGAGCGAAGGGTCCACGTCGCGGACCCTCCCTGTGTAGCCCCCCTCGATGGCGACCTTCCTCCCTCTTTCGTCGACGATCACCAGCCTCGACTTCCGTGTGGCGGAGATCATAGACCCGTCCACCCCCGCGAGGGAGACCCCCTTCACCCCGACCCCGTAGAGAGCCTGCACCAGGCGCTTGGCCAGGTAGCCGCTCATGACCATCTGGTAGATCTCTGCCGTCTCCCTGTCGGTGTATCTGCTCCTGATCCCGTCGGGGGAGACCACGAAGCGCTGCTCCTTCCCCAGCCTGGTCGCGTACTCTGTCACCACGTCCCCCCCGCCGTGCACCAAGACGAGCTGATTGGAGGGAAACAGTCTGGCTGCGTCCCTTACCAGGGAATCAGGTGCGCCGGCCTTCATGAGGCTCCCTCCGACCTTGACTACCACTCTCATCGCGCTACACCGGATGGAGGGGCGCCATCGCCAGCCCTGTCTTCTCGTCGAAACCCAGCATGAGGTTCATCGATTGGACGGCGTTCCCTGCGGCCCCCTTGACCAGGTTGTCCGTTGCGCCGAGGGCGACTATCCGCCCTGTCCTCTCTTCTATCTCGAACCCCACGTCGCAGAAGTTGGAGCCTATGACCAGCTTCGGGTCCGGGAGCCTGAAAGGCCCCTGCCTGTCCTTGACTATCCTGACGAAGTAGCTCCCGGAGTACGTCTCGCGGTAGGCCTTCCACAGGTCGACGGGCCTGAACTCGCCTGAGGCGAACAGGTGCGAGGTGCTCAGGATGCCTCTCACCATGTTCACGCCGTGGGCCGACATAGATACCTTGACCTGGGTCCCGGCGATGGACGAGAGGACCTGCTCTATCTCGGCGGCGTGCCTGTGGCCGGCGGGCTTGTAGGGCCTTACCACGCCGAAGCGCTCCGAGAAGTGGGTCGCCATAGAGGGCTTGCCCCCGGACCCTGACGAGCCGACCTTCGCGTCAACCACCACGTGCGCGGGGTCCACCCCCAGTGACTTGGTCCTGAGGAGGGGGGCGAGGGCCAGGATGGTCGTGATCGCCATGCAGCCGGGCGAGGCTATGAGCGTGGCCCCCTTCACCTGGTCCCGGTTCAGCTCGGGGATGGATAGGACGAACTTTCCGAGGAGGTCAGGGCGGGGGTGTTCGTATCCGTACCAGAACGGATACTGCGCCCTGTCGCTGAGCCTGAAGTCAGCGCTCAGGTCGACGACCCTGAGTCCGGCGTCGACCAGCTGGGGGACCGCCTTCACAGATTCGCCGTGCGGCAGGGCGGCAAACACGACTTCCGCCGAGTCAGCATGCTTCGATAGGTCGAAGGCCTCGAACTTCATCTCGGTGACCCCGCGGAGGTTGGGGTGGACCTTGAAGATATACTCCCCTGCGTACCTCCTCGACGTGGCGAAGGACACCTCGGCCCTGGGGTGCTGGAGAAGCAGCCGGAGCAGCTCACCGCCTATGTACCCGGAGCCTGCGAGGATGCCCACCCGGACCATGCTATCTCCTCGCCGTCCCTGCCACATAGCTGATCAGCTTGGAAGGGATGTCGAAGCCCACCGCGGACTGAGCCCCCCTGAACTCGACGGTGTTGTTGACCTCGTGTACCAGATAGCCTGAGGCAGGCTCCATTGCGTCCACCCCCAGGATGCCTCCCCCCACCGCCTGGGCGGCCTTCAGTATGATTTCCGTGAGCTCAGCGTCGGGCTTGAACGCTTCGGAAGTCGCGCCACGGGCGACGTTGGTCCTCCACTCCCCTGGAGGGGCGACCCTGTGGACGCAGGCGATTATGCTGTCCCCGGCCACTATCGCCCTGACGTCCCGCGGGGGCCTGTTCACGTACTCCTGCAGATAGTACATGTGCTGCTCCTGTGGGTTCGCGAGCTCTTCCTTGTACTCGATGAGCGACTGGAGGGTGCCCCTGTCCCGGACGACGGTCACCATCCGCCCCCAGCTCCCGGTGAACGGCTTCAGGACCAGGGGGTAGCCGAGGGCCTCGGCCGCTTCTTCGGCCGCCTCTGAGGTGAGGGCGAGGAAGGTGCGAGGGGTAGGGACCCCCGCCTTCGAGAGAGCGATGGTCGTTGCGAGCTTGTTGCTGCAGACCTCGGCCACCGCCTGGCTGTTGACGACCTGTATCCCGGCCCCCTCGAGTACCCGTGTGAGGTTTGACGACCTATAGTGGCTGATGCACCGCTGGAGGACGATGTCACCGAACTCAGGGCGCCTCCTAGGGACATCGAAGACCAGGCCCTTGACGTCGACCAGCGAAGCCTCTATCCCGGCGGCTCCGGCCGCCTCGCCGAGCGCCTTCTCCTCCCATCTCAGCCTGTCGAAGGTGATGGTGAGCCTCACTATTCTCCCCAGTCCTCTCCGACCTTCTCGGCCGCCTTGAGCAGGGCGGTGCCGTTCGATATCTCCGCCACCTCGTACTCTGACGAGCAGTCCTTGCACGAGACCAGCTCCCCGACTATGGCGTCGTCGGGTACGGCCAGATCGGCTCCGCACTCGTTGCAGCTTGTGTTCAATCTCTTGGTTTCACCTCCCGGGCCAGGCCCACGGAAGTCGTATGCAGTTTCCGTTCGGCGGCCGCCAGCGCGGCTTTCCGATCGGTGAGCGACGACCTCGTGGAGGTGACGTCGTCCTCGCGTGCCTTGAGCTCTTTCGCTATCAGTCGCGGGTTGGCGCCGCCCTCGGTCGCGACCTCCCCGAGGAAGCGGGCGGGGTCGAGGATCCCTTCGATCGCCTCGCTTTCCATGGCGACCTTCTTCCCTAGACTCGCGGAGACGTCCGCCAACTTGGACGCCGCCACCTCCTGGAGGGGGGCGCCTGTTTCCGCGGAGATGCGCACGAGCTCCCCCACCACGGCGTGAGCCTGGCGGAAGGAGACGCCGTGCCCCTTGACAAGGTGGTTGGCGAGGCCCACGGCCGTCGACCCGTCTCCGCGAACCGCCAAGGCGAGGCGCTCCTTCTTGGGCGAGGCAGAAGCGACCATCCCTGCAAGGACCCTGACGGTGCTCGTCACGTCGTCCATGGCTCGCCAGAGGTGCGGGGTGACCTCCTGGAGGTCGAGGTTGTACGCGTAAGGGAGCGCCTTCAGGATGGCGCAGGCGGCTACCAGCCCTCCCAGGACCGACCCAGCCTTGGCCCGGGCCATCTCCGCGGCCACGGCGTTCTTCTTCTGAGGCATTATGCTGCTCGACGCTGCGTAGGCGTCGGATAGCTCGATGTACCCGAACTCAGACGAGCTCCACAGTATCAGCTCCTCGGCCAGCCTGCTGGCGTCTAGTGCCGTGATTGTGGCGCAGGAGAGGGACTCGACCGCGACGTCCCTGGAAGAGACGCCGTCCATGGCGTTCCTGACCAGGCCGGAGAACCCGAGGAGGCCTGCGACGTACCTCCTGTCAACATTCACGGACGTCCCTGCCATGGCTGCCGACCCCATGGGGGACTGGTTGACGCGCTGGTAGAGCTGCAGAGCCCTCTCGACGTCGCGCTGGAGCGCGTCGAAGTGGGCGAAGAGGTGGTGGGCGAATGTCGTCGGCTGCGCCCTCTGGAGGTGGGTGTATCCTGGCACCAGCATTGCGCCGTTCCTCTTCGCCTGCCCAAGCAGGGCCACCTGCAGCTCCAGGATGGAACCGACCAGGACAAGGATCGACCCCCTCAGCTCCATGCGTATGGCAGTGGCGACCTGGTCGTTCCTGCTCTTCCCGTAGTTGAGGAACCCAGCGGTCTCCACCCCGAGAAGGTCGACCGCCTCCTGCTCAAGCTGCTGGTGGAAGTCCTCGGACTTCGCGCGTGGCGGAATCTCCGGAGACGCGCCGGCCAGGAAACTCATACACTTCGCACCGACCCGGCGGTCCACCTCCCCCGCCCTGACCAGGGCTGCCATGTGGGCCATGTTCACCAAGATGACCTGGCGGGCGATGCGCCCGTCGTCGGCCATAGAGGAGGTGAAGGCGAGGGCCTCGTCACTGGGCTTCCTTAGCCTTGTTCCTCTGATGTCCATTCTCTTCTTTTTCCCCGGATTGGGCGCCTAGCCCGGAGGCGACCCTCGACTGGAGCCCCCACAGCTCTATGAACCCGACCGCGCTCATCTGGTCGAAGGTCGAGCCTCGGCCGTAGGTCGCCAGGCCGACGTCGTAGATGGAGTAGTCAGACGACCTGCCGACGACCCGGGCGGCTCCTTTGTAGAGCTTCACCTTCACAGAGCCAGTCACCCTGTGCTGGGTGGCAGCGATGAAGCGGTCCAGCGCCGGGCGGAGAGGCTCCAGCCAGAGCCCTGAATAGACCAGCCAGGCCCACTCCCTCTCGACCTGAGCCTTGAACGCGAGCTCGTGGCGGGTGAGGACGAGCTTCTCGAGGTCCCGGTGGGCCTCTATGATCACCGAGGCGGCCGGGCACTCGTAGACTTCGCGTGACTTTATCCCAACCAGCCTGTCTTCGATATGGTCGATCCTCCCCACGCCGTGGGCGCCGGCGATTTCGTTGACCCGGCTGACCAGCTCGAGGGGCTCCATCGCCCTCCCGTCCACCCTGACGGGCACCCCTTCCTGGAATCCGAGCTCTAGGTACCCGGGCTCGTCCGGCGCCTCCTCTGGGGAGGCGGTCCATTCGAACGCGTCCTCTGGGGGCTCGGTGTCAGGGTTCTCGAGGGGGCCGCTCTCCACGGACCTCCCCCATATGTTCTGGTCGACGCTGAAGATCGACTTGGATGGCTTGACAGGGAGGCCGCGTTCCTGGGCGTAGGCTATCTCCTCGTCCCTGCTCATGTTCCACTCGCGGACGGGGGCTATGACCTGCAGGGCTGGGTTCATCGCCCTCACGGTGACGTCGATTCTCACCTGGTCGTTCCCCTTGCCCGTGCATCCGTGGGCTACGGCGGTAGCCCCTTCCTTCTCGGCTACCTCGACCAGCTTCTTCCCGATGAGAGGCCTGCCCAGGGCGGTGCTGAGCGGATATTTCCCTTCGTAGAGGGCGTTTGCCTTGACAGACGGGAAGACGTAGTCGCGGACGAACTCCTCCCTGGCGTCTATGGTGTAATGATTCCTGGCGCCGATCTGCCTCGAGCGCCTCTCTATCTCGCCCATGTCGTCCTTCTGGCCTAAATCGAGGGTCACTGTGATGACATCGGCGTCGTACTTCTCCTGGAGCCACTTGACGCACACCGAGGTGTCAAGGCCGCCGGAGAAGGCGAGAGCGACGGTTCGGCGCAAACTTGCGAGCCGACGGCCCGGAGAACGCTTTTATAGATTTTGGACAGGAAAGTGCTGTTTTGGTCAAACGTGACCCGAAACTGGCCAAAGCCGCGTCAGTCATGAAAGCGGTCAGGGACGAGGTGGACGCGGACCTCTCCGTCCAGGACGCCCTCGCCGGGGGCTACGCAAACCTCAGCGCGCTGGCCAGGATCCTTGCCCCCAGGGTCGCAGCCAGGACGGGGAAGACGCCCAGGAGGGTGAGCGAAGTAGGGGTGGCGACGGCCCTCAAGCGGCTCCGCGGCGCCTATTCCCCGGCCCCGCCCAAGGTGAGCAGGGTGATCGCAGGGAGCGTGGTCAACGTCAGGACCCACGTCTCCAGGGTGTCCGTCGAGAAGACCAAGAGGACCCTCCAGGTCGTGGGGACGCTGCTCGCGGCCAACCACGAGGATTTCATCCAGGTGTCGGAGTCGCTCTCGTCCATCACCCTCATCTTCGACCAGAAGCTTCACCGGATGGTCAGGCGAGCCCTGGGGAGCGCCGAGATATTGGACGAGGGCGAGGAGGGCGCGGCCATAACGGTCCACAGCCCCGAGGAGATAGTCACCACCCCAGGGTGCGTCAGCACCCTCTACAACCAGCTGTTCAGGAAGAAGGTCAACGTCGAGGACACCGTCAGCTGCTACACGGACACCATCATGGTGGTTGGGATGAAGGACGCCAGCCGGGCGTTCGAGGCGATGACCGAGCTAGTGAGCGAGGAGCGGAGGAGGCTGGGCGAAGACGCGGCCTGACAGAGCGCGAGGCGAGCGGGGTGGTCCTCCTCCCGGAGATGCCGTTCGCACGCTGGATTTTCGCAGGCCGCTGGTTCAGCCAAGCGGTCTGGGACGGGTCGATGGAGAGGCACAGGCGCTGGAGGCGAAGAGGACATACCCCAGGGCTCCTTCGGACCTGCCTAGGCGAGCAAGGACCCTAGGAACGCCTTTGGGTCGAAGGGGGCGAGGTCGTCGTACCCCTGCCCTACCCCC
Organism: Nitrososphaerota archaeon; assembly: GCA_027386095.1. The sequence goes on from DAHXUN010000011.1 coordinate 26,002, forward strand.
AGGAAGAGGACAGGCTTCCCCGTGACGTAAACTATCGAAAGGGCGGCCCCGCCTCTGACGTCGGCGTCGGCCTTGGTCAGGATGGCTCCATCGAAGCCGACGTGCTGGTTGAAGAGCTGGGCCTGCGAGACGGCGTCGTTCCCGGTCAGCGCGTCCGCCACGAATATACGGAGATCAGGCTTGACCACCCTGCAGATCTTCGCCATCTCCTCCATCAGGTTCTGGTTGGTCTGCATACGCCCTGCGGTGTCGATCAGGAGGCAGTCCACGTGGTGCGCCTTCGCGTAGAGGACGCCGTCCCGGCCCACCGCGGCAGGGTCCGCCCCGTATCGCTGCGAGACGACCTTTAGGGAGAGCCTCTCGGCGTGCTCAGACAGCTGCTCGATGGCGCCGGGCCTGTGGGTGTCCCCCGCCGCACAGACGACGGAGAGGCCTTCCTTCTTCAGGAGGTTGGCGAACTTTGCCACGGTCGTCGTCTTGCCTGTGCCGTTGATCCCCAGGAACAGGATGACGTAAGGGTCCCCCGCCTTCGCCTTCTCCCTGATGTTTGACACGATGTCGACGGACCCGGCCTTGGCGAAGGCCGCCTCCAGGGAGGCGGTGAGCCGCTCCCCGACCACCTCCGCAGGGTCGACGGAGCGCTCGACCTTGATTCCTGCCAGGCTCTTCTGGACCTCCTCGGTGAGGGCCTCGGCGACGGTCTGGGCCACGTCGCTCTCGATCAACGAAATCTGAAAGTCGAAGACGGCCTTGTCGAGGTCCTGGCCGCCGAGCTGCTTCTCCTTTACCGCGCTGGCTATCGAAGAGAAAGCCTGCTTCAGCCGGTCGAACAAGGGGCTACCCTTGCTGGCTTCGGGCCATGAGGCTGTTCAGGGCTTCCCTGTCCGAGTTCAACCTCTGCGCTATCTCGTTCCTCTGGTTCACCAGCGAGATGAGCGTCTTTTCTATCTCCCTCCCCCTCTCTTCGAGGATAGCCACCGCCTCGTCCCGGGGCTTTTCGACCACCAGATTGGCTCCGATGCTGACCAGGACCCGCTCCGTCTCCGGGGGGCTGGACCTGAGCATGATCCCTCCGCCGACCTGTGTGAGCACCTCGCCGGGAGACTGGCCGGACAGCCCCTTTATTGCGTCTAGGGCTGCCCTGCCTTCGAGCATCGCCCGTTCGAGGAGATTCTGCCTCGCCGAGAGTTCGTTGTAGGTCCCTTCGAGGACCCTCAGCTCGACCACGAGGGCGTTGACCGCGTCTTCGGCAGTGGACTGTTCGCTCATCTCAGTTGTTTTCAAACGCTCAGCGCCCGCGTTATAAACACAAGCTCGGGCCCCGTCGTCTGGCTCCCGGCTATGGCGTTACCCGAGTTGGCCACCAGTCCGGAGGAGACATATGGGACCCCGCTGTTGACAGACGTAGGATAGGCGTCCACCCCCAGCGCAGACCCGAGACGGGCGACCTCTGCCTCGTCGAGGCCCGGGTACACGGCCGCACCGCGGTTGGTGGCCACCGCGAGGGAGCCCACCTGGTAGTATTCGCCTATGGCGCCCTGCGTCACCTCGGTCCCCAGGACGTCCCTGACCTGGGCCAGCGCCCTCGAGTCCAGGGCCGGGGAGGCGAACGCCCTTCTGTCGTTGGCGACGACCAGGTTGCCCACCGCGGTCAGCTTGGAATCTAGGCGGGAGACGTTCAGGCCTGTGCCGTCCCTGATCTCCTTGACCTCGAAGTCTTCCGCAAGCCTGGACACAAGGACGCCGTTGCCGTTCATGGAGGCGAGGGCCCCCAGCAGCCTTGACTCCCCGATCGAGGCGGGGACTGCAGAGACGTGGAGGTTCTCGCAGAGCTTGTCCGTCTTCGTCTGCGCCAGCCCCTTGGGGACGAGCAGGAACCTGTCGTTCGCCCGCAGGAAGATCCCTATGTTGGGGCTACGGTATATGTCCATCAGGTGGAGACCCATCGGGTCACACTTGTTCTGACTCTGGGAGGCTGACCGTGACTACGCCGTCCTCGTCCCTCTCCATCTCCAGGGTGATGCGCCGCGGAGGGTGCTTGATCCCCCTGGCCCAGATCAGTTCGTTGACCTCGGAGTCTATGCTGACTTGGTTGGCCTTCATGTGGCGGGTCACGAACTCCCTTATGACAGCTATCGCCTTCTTCGCCCGCCTGTAGGGAGGGGCTTCGTAGACGACCCCCAGCGGGACGACATAGGTCCGGGTCAGCTCTTCCATTCGCTCTTCAGACACTCATGATCACCTGAGCTTCAGCTTGCGCTGCCTCCAGTACCTCCGCTTGGGGTTTGACCTGACCTTCCGGTTGGTCCTGACTATCACCCAGGTGGGGACCGAGCGTGCCTGCTTCCCGGCCTTCGTGAGCCTGTTCTTCTTCGAGGTGTCTTTCACTCTTGCCAACTCAGATCCTCCTTATCTTGATTTCACGCTTCTTCTCCTGCAGAGCGCCGAGCATCTGCTTGACCTGCTCGTCGTCGACTGGCTTTCTGAGCTTCCCAGACGAAGCCAGCTGGATGACGTACTCCTCGATCGAGCCTGCGAGGTCGGGCCTGACCATCTTCACGTTGGCCAGGCGCTGCCTGGCGTCGGAGGTCAGGGCCATCCTCAGGGCCGCTTCCCTCATCATCTTCCGCTCCGCGGCTTCCTTGTCAGGCTGCTTCTGCTGCTCGGACATCTCTAGGCGTACCTCTCGAGCGTTTTGTTCTCCTTGCTGAGAGCCGTGAAGAGCTCGTTGCTGACCTTGTCGAGCATGGCGCGCCCCTTGGAGGTGAGGACCCTCCCCTTGGGGGTCTTGGAGACCAGCTCTGCCTGCTCCAGCTGCCTCAATATGACCCTGATGGAGGAACCTCCGGCGTCCCTGTGGTGCTTGGGGAAGTAGTGCAGCGCCTTGCTCCCGCCGTAGGCGCGCTCCAGGTCGCTCAGCCCGACCGGGCCGTGGAGGTATACTTTCCGAAGCAGCGAAGCGGCCCTAGAGAACCACCAGTCAGAGTTGGTCGGGGGGCGCTCGGCGTGGGAGCCTGTCTTGACGAACTTCGCCCAGTCGGGCTCCTGGACTGACGAGAGCGACTTCATCTGCTCCGCTAGGGCGGAGATGAGCTTCCCTGATGGGACGTCGTGGGCACTGACCATAACGTTTCACGCGGTGAATTTCGAGCCCTGCTAGATGGTATTTAAGCTTCCTTCACTACTTTGCGATTTACGTGGCCGCAGTCGAGGCAGGTCACCCGGATCACTGTCAGCTTCCCGTGGCCGAGGCGGACCCTGGCGTTTACCCCGGGGACGAGGAGGCCCTTGCACCCGTGGCACGTGAAGGAGCGGAGGTGCGGCTCGAGGCGTACGTTGAACTTGAGCTTCACCTTCCGGGCGAGGGTCGCCTGGGCCTTGGCCATGGCAGGGTCGGTGTGGGACAGGCTGACCGCGGACTCCGTCAGCGCCTTCACCACGGAGGCCGCCTCCATCTTCGCGCCGCGCCGCTTCACGCCCGCCGGGGGCCGCAGAAGGTCTTAACCGTGCGCCCAGGGGCGTGGAAGGGGTTGCTGAGCTTCGTCCTGGCGGAGTCTGGGCTGGAGCTGGTCCCAAATGAGCTTTGGAGAAAGCCCGCTGTGGCGGCCGACGCCAGACGCAGAGGGAAGGAGCCTGGAGGGATACTCCTAGACAGGAGCTTTCACCACTCTGCGATGGCGGGTCTGAGAGAAGCCGAGAAGAGGGGGAGGCCCGATCTGGTGCACGCCGCCCTCCTCAGTGTGACGGGGGCGCCGCTGTACCTGGAGGGGAGGGCGGAGGTGCTGGTCCACACAAGCACAGGGATGGTTGTGGAGATCGCCGAGAAGACCAGAGTCCCAAAGAACTACATCAGGTTCAGGGGGTTGATGGAGGAGGCGCTCGGAGGAAGGTCGGAGGGGGGGCTGGTGCGGGCGCGTCCCATGGGGATGAGGGAGCTGGTCGGGGACCTGCGGCCAGACAGGGTCTTTGGGCTGTCGGTCCTGGGGAGGCAGGAGACTGCGGAGGGACTCGCGAGGGAGGTGGCTTCACTGAAAGCCCCGGCCGTCGTCGTGGGGGGGTTCCCAAGGGGGCACTTCTCCAAGGAGACGATGGCCATCATAAACGAGCTGGTGAGGATCGATCTCAGGCCCCTGGAAGCCCACGTGGTCGCGGCGAGGGTGGTCTACGAGGTCGAGAAGGCAGAGGGCGAATTCAAGGATTAAAAACTCATGCTGGCGCTCGCCCGGTCGTGCGGTCGTCGTCCAGTTCTCTCTGAGAGGACAGTCTGGTCTAGGACATCAGCCCTCCAAGCTGGTAACCCGGGTTCAAATCCCGGCGACCGCATGCCTCCTTCTCTCTCTTTGTTGAGTTTCATTGTTATCAGGAGTGTGTCAGGGTTAGTTATATTACGGTCAGAGCTCGTTAAAGTAGAAGCGTTGGCATGGTTTATGCGAGCAAGCTCCTCAGTGCTGGGGGGAAGTCGAACATCGCGGAAGCCTTCCTGAAGGCCCGGCGGTTGTCTGTTACTGCTTTTTCAAGGGCGCCGGAATCGTGGAGAAGTCGCCAGGCTTCACGCAGCAGTTGGCGACTCGAACGCGAATTCCAAAGCTCCGTTGTCGATTGTGTCCCAGAGAATTGTCCCTTCCTCACATATCTCAGTATCTTTACCATGCTAATCAGTGTGGTACAAGGGCTATTTGGGGCACAGATGAACTGAATGGTGCAAGGAAGCCATTGATTTATCTTGAATAGGCTTTAAATGACAAGTGGCTACTCCTCAATCTATGACCGCCTTGTCAAAGCGTGACGCAGAAATAGTCAAGGACCTCCTTGCTACTCGCGCTGAAATCGCCGCTCGTCTATTATCGGAGAAACTGGGAATCGTTCCGAGCACCGTTCCGCCCACATCTCGAGAATGGGGAAAGGGGTACTTGTCAATACTATACTCATCGACCTTGGAGAAATATGGCTGGAGACAGATAGAATTACTTATTTCCACGGCAGGCGGAACAACAATAAGCTTAGGGAAGGAGTTGCTAAAACGTGAAGATGTCGCTTACGTTGCAAGGACCATAGGACAGTTTAACATTGACCTGAAGGTCGAGGTATTCGTCCGAAGTAATGACGATCTTATCAGTCTAATCGAAGAGGTGAAGGCTATGGATGGGGTCAGGGAATTGGTTTGGAGCGAGATTATTGAAATCGTGGGTAGAACGAACCATATACCCGCGCAAGTGCTCGAAGCGCTGAAGGCAAAAGCGGCAGTAAAACCGCTGAGGTAGAAAGGAGCGAATGGCAGACCTTCCAGACGGTATGTCTTCTTACGTGGTCTGATGGGCCTGTCCTTCGGGCCCCTCTGGTGCCATTCTCAAAACAACGAATTATGCCTTGGTTGCCAGGGGATACCGCTCATCTAGGCGGGTTCGCTTTCCAGACATACTTGATAGAGATCACGTATGCGACCGGATAGGTTGCCACTGCCCCTACGATTGTCCCCGAGAGTGGTGAAACCTCGAAAGTCGCCAATGGGAGGAGCTGGACCACTACAATGCCCTTGTTTCCGGTCCCGCTCACGGTCTGAAACTTCAGGAGTCTTCTGAATTTACTTGTCCGCCTTTTCGCCTTCTAGGGTCTTCAGCACGTGAACCGTAATTCGCTCGTTGATGAAGAAAGAGGCCTAGACGCCAATCAGGAGCGAGAGGATATCCAACCCGAGGAGCCCGGGCGAGGCGAAGCTTGCGTACGAGAGACTCACCATCCCATAAAAGCCGAGGAGACCGATGGTCAGAACCATTTCGGTGACCCCGAAGCCTACTACGCCCGCTATCGCGAACCTGAATGTCTTCACGACTGGATAGCGCTCCTCAAGCTTCACTAACCCCTTCCTGAATGAGGCCGCAAACGATTCCGGGGCCCTACCTGTGCTTGCGTCAGAACCTGCTTCCCGGGGTGTCTGACTGGAACCTCTGGTGGCTTTGCGCACAAAGAATATGAAAAGGATGACGGTTATCCCCAGAAGGACCCGATACATGGCTACTCGCCACAGGACAATGGGCGCCCATGAAGAGAATCCGTAGGCATTGGTGAGGTAAGACTGCATCGCGGGTTCGATAATCCCAGCGCCACCTATCGACATCTGGATCTGGCCGATGGCGACCACGCCTTAGGCTGCAAGGGTTGCGGAGATCGGGTCGATCTTCGGCCCTGAGGCGTTCAAGACAATCCAGAGAGCCGCACCGCCCAAGTCCTCGACAACGGTCAGGCCGACAGCCTTGACCACGACGGGCAGAGTGCTTCTGCTGACGATTGCGCAGGCTGCGAGCGCAAAATTCAGGGATCCGACGACGGCACGGGGATAGGACCCTCTGCTCTTGCCCCCCCTATCGGATAGGGCGAAAAAGTGAAGACGGAACGGGAACCCTGATGCCTTTTAGGGCCGGGATTATGAAAATGACGGTGTACCTGACGGCCAAAATCGTGGCAACCAGGAGTATCAGTAACCCAATCGCAACTACACCTCTCGAGAGGGCGTAGACCGCAGCCATTAGGGCGGAGACCGGCACCGGAAAGCATCTTGCCCCCGTCCATCCCCTTTCCCTTCAGCCAGGCGGTACGTAAGAAGGCGTCCATGCCCGTCGCCAGTGGCCATGTCCACGACAAAGCGATCCGCATACGGCAGGCCCCAATCCGCGGAGGTCGTGTCTGGAGGCACCTTGGCCGCGATTGGGATTTTCATCAACGGGCTCGCATACTCTTCAGGTCAGGGAGTAGGCTCCAGCCTTTCGGGGAGCGTGCTCGCACTGGTCAGAATCGCAACAACCATCTCGACCGGATTTTCGATCTACTTCGCTAGGCATGCCATAACTGATGAAAAAGTGATTCGCTAATCGCAGGATTCTGGATACTTCGCATCTTTCGGCGTCTTAGCATTTGGTCTTCTGATCGACCTTCATTCCCTTGCGGCGATCCCGCTGCCACCCAGCCAGCTATACCCAGTCGGCGCGGGCATCCTCGTATCTGTCGGTGAGATATTCTCGCACCTTGCCTTCGGTGGGATACGAGATAGTCCGCCTGTTGTGCGGGACGCCACGGTCGCCGTGCTTTCCTTGTTTGGCCTCAGAGAGTATGATCTCCTAGCTATGCTAGGAATCGCTCTGCTGGCAGTCGGTCTTCTCGTCTTGAACTATTCCGAACAACCCGGTTGTGCGCGCGCAGCCAAGAACTCGTCACAGATTTGAACCCGCAGGTTCAAATTTCAGGCGACCACATGCCTCCTTTTGGCAAGGGGCTTGGGAGTTCGAATCCTCGCAAAAAGATCGGCCGGGCCGAGGTTGCGGGCGCACTTGTAAAACCGTCAAATCGGCGGCTTCGGTGGAAAAACCAACCCTACGATACGGTTCTTAAGTTGGTGGAGTCCGTCTCCTCGTTTGGCTGAGATTGTAATCGAGGCGAAGTCACTGAAGATTGGCTCCTGCTCAATTCGGCGCTTGCGCTCATCCTCAATACGATCAATCTTGTTGAGCACCAAAAGTGTCTTCTTCGGGTCGACTTCCAACCCGAACAGAGTCTCCCTGCAACTTTCTAGCTTTATCCTGATGCTTTCCACCGGCTCACCTGCGTCTATCAAAAGAAGGATGAGGTCCGCGTATCTGAGCTCGTCCAGCGTAGATTTGAACGACTCGAACATATACGGCGGAAGCCTCGAAATGAAGCCCACGGTATCGGACAGCATTATCTTCTTTCTCGAATCTGCGAAGGCGACGGCTCTCGTCGTCGTGCTGAGAGTCGTGAAGAGTTTAGGCGACTCTTCCTTCGACTCGGAAGCAAGCCTGTTGAAGAGCGTCGTTTTTCCACTACTGGTGTAACCCGCGAGCGAGACGAACGGCATGTTGAGTTTTCGTCGTTCGACGGTGTAAAGCTCCCTGTTAGTGCGGCTCTTCTCTAGCTTCTGTCCTATCAGGACCATCTGGCGCTTCAGGGCCCTGATCTTGACGTCGACCGCCGACTCGCCCATCCCGGAGAAGCCTGCCCTCTCACCCTTCACGGAAAATCTAACTGCGTCTTTCGCGCGGGGCATCTCGTATCGAAGCTCCGCCAGTCGGACCTGCAGCTTCGCCTCCGTCGTGTTCGCCCTCCTTGCGAAGATGTTCAAGACTAGCCTCTCCCGGTCAACGACCTCAGCCTGCGTCACTTTAGAGAGGTTGTTCGCCTGAGACGACGTGACGCTTTCGTCTATGATGATTGTCTTGGACCCGTTTTCTGCGACGATTTCCTGCAGCTCTTGGGCCTTGCCTACGCCGATTCCGTATTCGGACCTGATTATCTGCTTCTGCGTGATCACTTCTTGGACCCTATAGCCCGCGGCCTCGGCTAGTTCCAGGATCTCCTGCCGGCTGAATCGGTCTGGGTATGTGATTACGGTTGCCTTTTCGTCTGACCCTCTCCTTCCAAGGAGAGCGTTTTCGGCTGTATGGTGCACCGTGGTTGCCTCCTGCTCAGCGGCCGTAGTACTGGCCCGTGCATCTATGGTGAGACCCGACGGGGTTGTATGGAGTCCACCGAGTTCCGGTCCTCATCCAGATAATCTCCTGGCCGCATCTGTTGCAATGATGACTTTCCGACCGTGGCATTTTCACTCTACCTTCGAACCCTCGCCAGGGTCAGCCTGGCGCGTGACAGAGGTGTGGATGCTCGAGGCCAGCATCTCCTTGACCTGGGCAGATGTCAGCTTATCTGCATCGTACTCGACGGTCACGGAACCCAGGATGTAGTTGATGTCGACCCTGATGATTCCGTCGAGTTTGGCTGACGCACGTCTGAGCCGCCGAGCCTGCCCCGGTTCGCTCAGGCCTCGTGTCTTCAGGATGGCTGTTGCGCCCCTCTCTCCACTTGTCATCTCAATCCAGTCCTTCGTGGGACGCGAAAGCTATTGAACCCGGCGTATTTTCTGCAGTCAACTGCAATGGAGAACGAATCTCCTTGACGGCCAGGGGGCTAGTTTTCACTGAATCTCGAATGACACCGCGTTCTCGTCTTGCAAGAACCTCGGTGGCCTTCCCAGCGGGTCGAAGATTGCCTGGACGTAACGTTGCAAAAACAAGCTTCCCTTAGGCCCGAAATCATGCGAGAGGGTGACATTGACCTTTCCCCCCCGCACCACCTCGCTGAATTCAAACAGGTTTGTGTAATCAGCAGTGGTTCTCAGATAATCTAGTGCGGTGTCTACAGTGAGCTCTCCCCATTTGGCTCTGATGTACGTCTTCGGAACGTCCTTGCCCGCAGAATTGCCGGCTTCGACTATCGCCTCGTCCGTTGCTGCCTGCAAGAGGTGCATGAAGCTCGACGCCGGGAGCTTCAGCATGTGGAACCTCTTCATCGGCCGATCATAGTTGGCGTACGTGAGAAGGAGCTGATTGAACATGGTGTTGACGCTGACATTCTGCTTTCTCGAGTCTTCTTGGAGGACCTTGAGGGCAGATTCGTCCAGCCTGAACGAGACTGTCGTAGTCTTAGGTCTCAAGTGCCGCTCGCAGTTTGTCCTGGTTCGCCGTTTTATTAGCTTGTAATCATGCCCTGGAGGGACTCCGAAGGAGATTCGCCAGTCGATTGCATCCGGGTGCAAAAAATACCTTGTCTCTATATGCAAGGCGCGCCCACTGCTGCTCGTGAGTGAAGATGCAAACGAACCAGGAAGCGAAGAAGCCAGAAACATCAGCCAAATCGGACGGCCGGATCAGGGACTATCTCCGGCGGATCAAGGGCAGGTTACACCGCTAGAGACGTCCCGTGAAGTTGTTTTTGGGCATGATAGGTGAGCAATGATGGCAGAGGCTTCGTTCGTGACGACATCGGCAGGGCAGCAGGTCCTGATTCTGCGAGAGGGCAGCACTGAAAGCCGAGGGAGGAGGGCGCAGAGCAACAACATATCCGCAGCCAAGCTGATCGCGGGGGTAGTGAAGACATCCCTTGGACCCAGGGGGATGGACAAGATGCTAGTCGATTCCTTGGGAGACGTCACAATAACCAACGACGGCGCGACGATGCTGAAGGAGATGGACGTACAGCATCCGGCTGGGAAGATGATAGTTGAGATAGCGAAGACGGTGGACAACGCTGTCGGTGATGGAACTACCTCGTCGGTGGTCCTAGCAGGAGCCCTCCTAGAGAATGCTGGAGAGCTGATAGAGAAGGGCGTCCATCCAATGGTCATCGCCAACGGTTACAGGACAGCCGCGGACAAGGCCCGAAGGATTCTGGACGAGATTTCCATCGGCGTGAGACCAGAGGACAGGACCACGTTGACAAAGATCGCCCGGACCAGCATGGGGTCCAAGCTGATCTCGAACGACAGCGCGGCCCTCGGGGCCATGGTGGTCGACGCCATTCTCCAGGTTGCAGTGAAGACGCCCGAGGGAACATACAGAGTCGACGTTGACGATCTGAAGGTCGAGAAGAAGCCGGGAGGCTCTCTCAAAGATACGAGCTTCACGAGGGGAGTCATTCTGGATAAGGAAGTGGTTCACTCAGGGATGCCGAAGCGGATAGAGAAGGCGCGGATAGCGCTGGTCAGTTCTGCTCTCGAGATAGAGAAGACCGAGTTTGATGCTAAGATCAACATCGACAAGCCGGCACAGATTCAGCAGTTTCTCGACGAGGAGACGCGCATGCTGAGGAGCATGGTTGACAAGGTCTCGGAGTCTGGGGCCAACGTCCTCATATGCCAGAAGGGGATCGACGAGATGGCCCAGCACTATCTGGCGAAGGCCGGCATCCTGTCGGTGAGGAGGGTGAAGGAGTCTGACATGACCAAACTTGCGAAGGCGACGGGCGCGAGGATGGTGACGGGCCTCGACGGCTTGACGAAAGCAGACCTGGGCCAGGCCGGCCTGGTCGAAGAAAGAAAGCTAGAAGACGACAAGTGGGTGTTCGTGGTGGACTGCAAGAACCCGAAGTCAGTGTCGATGCTCATCAGGGGCGGTAGCCAGAGGGTCGTGGACGAGGCTGAAAGGTCCGTCCATGACGCCGTCATGGTCGTCAAGGACGTTCTCGAGAATCCTGCGATAGTAGCTGGCGGTGGCGCCGTAGAGGAGGAACTCTCCTATCGCCTGATGAAGTGGTCGGCCACCGTTCGGGGGAGGGAGCAGCTTGCCGTGGAGAAGTTCGCTGAAGCCCTGGAGTCCATACCCATCGCTCTGGCAGTGAACGCTGGGTTTGACCCGATCGACATCCAGGTAGAGCTCAGGGAAAGCCATGGGGCGGGCAGGACGTGGGCAGGGGTGGACGTTCTAGGGAACGGCGTCAGGGACATGTTCGACAAGGACGTCGTCGAGCCTGCTTCAGTCAAAGAACAGATCATCAAATCAGCCACTGAGTGTACCTGCATGATCCTGAGGATAGACGACGTGATTGCCGGCGGCAGGCAAGATCATTCGCCTCCTCGGGGCGGTCCAGATGAGATGGGAGGCGCGGACTAGACCATGACGTTCGCACGCAGGAAGAAGTGGGCGGTTATTCGGAAGCGCAGGCACTCTTCTCATCAGCACACTATTGAACAGCGTGGCCTGCATCCCACGAAACCCAGCTAGCACGAAACGTCTGTCTCCAGCTGGCCGTGTCGGTCTTCGACTATCGGTCAGCGCTCGATTCGATAGAGTCTGAGAAGCACTCTCGCCTCGGCGTCGGATGGAGAGGCGTGGCGATTGAGGCCATGATGAGCAGGGCTGGCCTGAGGGAGGCGACGACCCGTGATGAAGCGCTCAAAGAGGTCTACTGGATATAGCCTGTAGATCCAGCGGCATGAGGGAGAGCGCGCCGGGTTCGCGGTGCCGCTGATTGGAGCACCTGAGCCACCTGCAGCATGGTGGTCCCGACGCCGGAGCTCTCGTCAGATTCCGAGCGCTTCTCGTAGTCCCTTGTACCTGTTCCGAATGGTGACCTCTGTCACCTTGGCGGCTTCTGCCACGTCCTTCTGCGTCTTCATGTCCCCCTCGAGCGTGCAGGCCACGTACAGAGCAGAAGCGGCGAGCCCCATGGGGTCCTTGCCTGCCGTAATCCCGGTCTCCTTCGCCCTGAAAAGGATCTCGCGCGCCCTCCTCTGCGTCCTTTCAGAGACATTCGCCCTAGAAGCTATCCCTGACACGCACCTGGCCGCGTCGGCCACCGGCATCTGGAAGTCCATCTCCCTGTGCAAGAGCCTATACGACCTTGCGAGATCCTTCTTCTTGACGTTGCTCACCGCGGCCACGTCTTTGAGCGTCCTTGGTACCTGGCAGTCCCTGCACGCGGCGTAGAGTGAAGCGGCCATGATCGTGGTTATCGACCTTCCCCTGACAAGGTTCCTCTCCAGCGCCTTCCTATAGAAATAGGCGGCCTTCTCTGTGACTGCTTCCGACACCGTGAGCTTGTCGGCGTATCTCCCGAGCTCGCTGAACGCCTGGCGGAGGTTCCTGTCAGCCGACTCGTGGACCTGGCTCCTCCTGTCCCAGGTCCTCATCCTCTCGACCGTCGACTTCATTGACCCTGACAGCGACCTCCCCGCAGCGTCCTTGTTCTGTCCGCCGATCACGGTAGCCAGTCCCATGTCGTGTATCGCGATTGACGTCGGGACCCCTACCCTCCTGCGGTCCCCTTTTTCGTCTCCCGAGAAGGACCTCCACTCCGGACCCGTGTCCGTAATCTTCTCCTTGATGACCAGCCCGCAGTCTGCGCAGTAATACTCTGACCCCGTGCCGTCAAGGACGAGACTGCTCTTGCCGCATCGAGGGCATTTATCCGAACTCCTCTCCATCTTCAGGAGCCGCGAGAAATTGGTGCTTGTTTCTAATTCAGGTCACGAACAGAAGTATCCTGTACTTCGAAGTCTGGGACGCCATCGCTCTATATAAAGGGCAGGTCGTCCGCTCCCGATTTGGGAGCCTGCAGCGTCTACCTGAAACCCAAACCTGCGGAATCCATCGTCCTGACGCAGTCTTCGCACATGAGCCCTCGGGGCGTCCTGTAGAGACGTTCGACCCTGCCGCACCTGGGGCAGGCCCTGGGGAGCTTCCGAGGCTGCTGGACTGCTCCCGCTTGCCTCATGGGCCCATCGCCTTCTGGAGCGCCTGGAGTGGCTTTTGGTCGGCAGTCTGGGAAACTACCTGGCAGACGAGATGGACGGCGAGGCCCGCCTGTAGCCTCATCCGAAGCGTTTCGTACAACCATAACTGGGTTTGGCTGGCCACGATGAGTCAGGGTCCGCGCCTCTATTAAAGGCGGGCGACGTCATGTCCAAACCCTATTAGTGAGACCTGTTAGGTCCCGTGTATTGGAGTCCGATGAGAAGGGTCACGAAGCGAGATTGAAAGAGATTCTGACCGCATACAACGAGGCTTGGACAAAGTACTGGGATTCATACATAAAGCTCCAAGACCAGCTCTATGAGAGCCTCCGGGCAGGGAGGGAGGTCTCCTGGCTAGCCGCGACCGATGAAAAGAAGCTCAGCGAAATCAACCAGGTGCAGCGATACCTCTTCGAGAGCATGCCTCGGAGGCTGGACTACTCCCCCCTGGGGCAGATAATCCACGACATGAGCAGCGCACCGAACAAGATCAAGAACCTCGAGGCCGCCTTAGTCAAGGCGGATGATGGGTGCAGGAACCTGGAAGCTGCGATAGCCCTGATTAAGGAGAAGGTAGAGGCCATGAAAGAGGCCATCAGCGTTGCCGGTTCGTGAGCAAAGCGACCTCAGGACGCGTGAGAACGACTCAGTCCTGGCTTCTTTCTAGGAAAGAACTTCTCCTCGGAGTCGACGAGAAGCATCCTGGAGGTCATTACGCTTTGGATTTGGCGCTCTCTCGCTCTGCAGACTTGCGGAGCCGGTTCAGTTCGGCGATCTTCTCCTTGTACTCCCGCTTCTTCTTTTTGTTTCCTTGAGTCCGTGCCTGGTCGTATAGCTTCCTGAGCTTCTCTTCTTCTACGGCGTAGTCTGACAACCGTGGAGACAGAGAGGAATCGTCTAGTTATGTCTTTCAGACCCCCCCTGCAACGCTTTCCGCTCCGACGCGTCACAGTCGCATCCTTTGCCGGCATCCGGGCAAAAAGCTGATATCTCCAAAGGGTGGAGGCGAAAGCGGAAAGCCGGGCGCTGAGTGTTCGCAAGGCTAAAAGAAGAGACTGAATCGGAACAGAGTGAGGTTGAGACAGCCTCTGCGCGGCTCGAACGCGTCCGCAAGCAAGACGGCAAAGCAGCGCTGTGTTCGTCGACTGAGCCGCCGAGCCAAGAGCCTGGGTAGGGGCTCGCGCTGTTTGAGCGCCTGAGGGAGTTGACGGCGGGATTGAATGCGACATGCAGGACCTATGCCGAAATGTCAAAGGATAGGATCGGTTTCTGATACGGCTATCCGCTGCCATCTCGATCTGGTACTAGCGTCTTACAATAGGCGGTCCAACAGTGCAGCCCTGCTTAGGAGCTGGGTCATAGCGGGACGGGAAGGCAGATGTACGCCATCGGGTTACGACGGGGTGCCGGAGCCTATGACGTATACAAGGACCCTTTGATTGCGGCGGCCTTCTTTGAAAACGTGATATCCCGTAGGGCGCCAGCCGGGAATCCCGAAGTCGTGGGAAACCACTCTGGCGCCTTCCCGAAGTTCGTCGACCAGTTTCAGCTTCAGCCTCGCGTTTTCGCTCGCGCTTTGGTACAGGGTGACGACGTCAGCCTCTGAGATGTCTATGTCGTCATAGTTCGCGTTGACTATCGCGACATTCCTGAGATGCCTTGTCTTCCTGAGCGCAATGGAACAGAGCCTCTGCCTCTGCTCGATCCCTACCACCTTTGTCGCATTGTAATCGCGGGCCGCTGCGACGACGATTGCGCCATCCCCGCATCCAAGGTCATAGACGATGGACCCAGGCCTTACGCCGGCCAGGGAGAGCATTTTCTCGACTACAAATGCTGACGTCGGATAGAAGGGGGCGCCCAACCGCCCATGAACGCCTTCGCTGTCGCATTAAGCATGTCGCCTCCTGTCCGCATAATTGATACGGCCCAGGCGTTCCGGATGTTGGAGCGTGCTATCTGTCTCGCTTAGACGTAGGGGCAGGACATGTAGGAACCGCTCCCACGAGCGCGCGAACAGACCTACCAGGATCCGGCGAAAGGCCACGCACCGAAGGGACCGGGTGGGCCGCCAGCCCTGGTGATAGAGGAAGGCTTCAAGAGGACAAACTCGTCGAGGATCCGAAAAGAAATGAGAACTGGAGCTGGGACGAGACCCTCGAACACCAGCCATCTTTTGTTGAAGTTGGCACGCTAGCTTAGGATGGGCTGACTCGGCTGCAGCGCCTCACTGGAAGAAGTCGCGCATTTCCTTCAGGATTTCCCTCACGACTGCCTCTCTGAGGTCGAGATCCTGCGAAAGCCGCTCCACGTCCATGTCGTGCTCTTCTAGGATGTGATAGATCACCCGCTTCTTCGTCCTGCTTTCTACTTTGTCGATCGCCTTCGTGGCAGAACCCATGGCTTTGTTCCTGATGTACAGAAGCGCAGCCCGCTCCTCCTCGAGCTCCTCCAGCCTACGGTCGAGGCGCTCAAGAAGCCCGGAGATGATCGACACGTCACCAGGCTCTTCTCCTGAGACCCTCGAAGCCTCGGCCATGATTTTGGTGCCCTCGGGGGAGAATCTCTTCCCGCTGATCGACCCGAACGACAGCCCCTTTTGGATGAAGAGGTTGGGCGCCAGGTCGAGGGTGATTGACACGCTTTTGGCGAGAGAGTAGGTCCTCCTCTGGGGGCCGCTGTCGCTGGGCTCCTGTGAGGAGGCGACCAGGCCCGCCTGCTCCATCGTCGCAAGGTGCTTTGCGACAAGCGCCTGGCCCAAGCCCAGCTCCTTCGCCAACTGCAGGGCATAGCCAGGGCTCTGGCTCAGCCTCTTTACGATCTTCCTCCTGATTGGGTTTTCCAGCACTCCGAGGAAGGCGTCGAGTTCCTCCTCCTCCATGCTCATGTTGCTAGGAGCATCTCCACCTTCGTTTCAGTGGTAATGGAGCCTGATGAGCGTGATCGCCCTGCGTCACGATTCAGCCCCACGCAGCGCCGAGCGCTACTTCTTGCCGTCATCCACCACTTTGTAGTCTGCGTCGCTGACGTTCGGCCCGACCCCCTGTCCTCCTGGGGAGGAAGTCTGCTTTTGAGCCTGCTGGTAGACCGATGCCCCAGCCTCCTGGAGGACTTCCCTGAGGTCCTCCAGCTCCGACTTCACCTTGCTGGACTCCTTCCCGTCGACCGCCTCCTTCAGACGCTGGACGGCGGCATCAATCTTGCTCTCCGTGGCCTTGTCCAGCTTCCCTGCGAGCCGTTTTCTCGTCGCTTCTGCAGTGTAGATCATGGAGTCGGCTTCGTTCCTCAGCTCGGCCTCTTCTTTCTTCCTCCTATCCTCCTCGGCGTATTTTTCAGCCTCCCTCGCGAGCCTCTCCTTCTCCTCCTTCGAAAGCTTGGTCGAGGCTGTGATGGTAATCCTGTTCTCCTTGCCGGTCCCGAGGTCCTTAGCCGCGACGTTGATTATGCCGTTCGCGTCGATGTCGAAACTCACTTCTATCTGCGGGACACCCCTTGGCGACGGGGGGATCCCAGTAAGGTTGAAGATGCCCAACGAGACGTTGTCAGCGGCCATCGGCCTCTCCCCCTGGACCACGTGGATTGTGACCGAGGTCTGAAAGTCAGCGGCGGTCGTGAAGACCTTGCTGGCCTTCGTGGGAATCGTCGTGTTCTTCTCGACAAGTTTCTCTGTCAGGCCTCCGAGAACCTCGACCCCGAGCGAGAGCGGTGTGACATCCAGCAGCAATATGTCCCCGATCTCCCCAGCCAGCGCGGCCCCCTGCACGGCGGCCCCGATAGCCACGGCCTCCATGGGATCCACGCCCCTTTCGGCAGGTTTCCCGATCACGTCCTCCACGGTCCTTCTGACCAGAGGCATCCGAGTCATCCCACCGATGAGCACCACCTTGTCGATGTCTTTCGGCTCCAGTTTGGCGTCTTCTAGGACCTTCCTGATCGGCCGCTCGATCTTCGTCACTATGGGATCTGCCAGCTCTTCCAGTTTGGCTCTCGTGAGCACAAAGTGGAGGTTCTTCGGCCCGCTGGGACCGCTTGCGAGGAATGGGAGGTCTATCTCAGTGGAGACGATGTTGGAAAGCTCTATCTTGGCCCTCTCAGCCGCCTCCTTCAGCCTTGCCATCGCGGTCCTGTCGTTCCTGATGTCGAGGCCTGTCTTGCTCCTGAAGTCCTCAACTAGCAGATTGATTACGGCATTGTCGATGTCAGCACCCCCGGTCTGAGTGTCCCCGCTTGTGGCCAGTACCTGGAAGACCCCCTGGCCGAACTCCATCACGGTAACGTCGTGGGTCCCTCCGCCGAAGCTGAAGACCAGCACTTTCATAGTCTTGTCCAGCTTGTCGAGGCCGTAAGCGAGGCATGCCGCTGTAGGCTCGTTGATGATTCTTACGACCTCGAGGCCCGCGATTTCTCCAGCGTCCTTCGTTGCCTGCCTCTGATTGTCGTTGAAGTGCGCTGGCACGGTTATCACCGCCTTCTTTACAGGGTAGCCAAGGAAGGTTTCAGCGTCCGTCTTGATCTTCTGAAGGATGAACGAGCTGATCTGTTGGGGGGTATACTCCTTCCCGTAGAGCCTGACCTTGTAGTCTGTCCCCATCTTCCGCTTGATCTCGAACACGGTCCCGTCAGGGTTTGTGACCATCTGCCTCTTCGCTGGTTCTCCTACCAAGAGCTGCCCGTCCGACGTGAAGGCGACCACTGACGGGAACATCTTGCCGGCTGCCGTTGGGCCTTCGGCGCTGGGTATGACAGCAGGTCTGCCGCCTTCATAGAGAGCGGCGGCGGAGTTAGTCGTCCCCAGGTCGATGCCTATTATCTTCTTTTCTGGCTGGCTGCTCACTCGCATTCACCTGATCGCAAAAAACTGGGAAGGGCTCACTTCAGGGAGACCTTCTTCAACTTGCTCGAAGTGGGCTCCTTCTTCGGAATCCTCATGCTGAGGATGCCGTCCTTCATGGTCCCTTCGACGTTCGCACCGAGGATAGGCTCGGGGAACTGGATGACCCTGTTAAATGCAGAATAGGTCCTCTCTCGGCTGACGTACTTGGCGTTCTGCCCCTTGTTCTCCGATTGCACCTGCGCAGTGAGCTGAATCACGTCGTCGCCCACTTGGACGTCTATGTTGTCCTTGTTGAAACCTGGGAACTCCGCTGTCAACTCGTAGTAGTCGCCTCGATCCAATACGTCGATGACAGGGTAGCGAGTAGCGAGAGTCTCAGGGAGTGCAGGCGTCATTCCCCATGGCTGGAGAAGAGGCGAACCGAAGGGCTGTTCCCATGTCCACGGAGCGGAAAGGAACGGAGACATGAGGTCGTTGAAGGAGCTCCTGAAGCTCTCGACTATCTGGTCTAGACTGTTGGCGAGGTTTGCCTGAGCCAAAGTTGGGATTTGGGGTCTGGTCTTCGAAGGGACCACGTCGTTGTTCCTCCTCGAATTTGTTCTTGCGCTCATGTTTTCATACCTCCAGTATACTACCTTCAGTAGTATAGTGTAAATAAATCTTTCTGCAGACAGGGTTCACCTCCTTCTCTCTGCTTCGGCTGGACAAGACGAGCCTCCCTTTAGCGGGAGGCAGCGCCCCCTGCAGTGGCTACCTCGAGAAACAGAAGCGACCACCCCGAGTCGCCATTGTCGCATCGAGATTTGACCTCGGTCAGGTCCAAATCTCGGCGACAGCGAGCCCTTCACCTCTTTCTTCTGCCCTCCCGGTAGTCCTTTGGGTCCTACCGTGCCTGCATCCTCTTGCGCGCCTGTGTCCGTGTGTGCCCGCACGTGAGCGCGAGGACGGGCAGCGCAAAGGTGGGACAGGCGGCGGCTCGTTTCAGCCCTTAGCTCTCTCCAACGCGCTGACACGCTCTTTCAATAGGGCCGCCGCCTCGGATTCCCCGCAGGTACCCTCCTCACTCGAAAGCGTGCCGAGAAGATTGGCCAACTTGAAAGGACAGCTTATCGCGCCATGCACGATCTCGCCCGGCGAGGCATAGCCCAATCGCCTCGGCGCCCCCGAAAACAGCTCCCCTTCAGCCCGTGGCTCTTCTTTAGCGGCCCGACGGCTCACTGTTATGCTCCTAGCACTTCGTCCATGCATCGTTGAAAGGGGCGAAGCTCCATGCAAACTTCGCAAGGTTTGCCTTATTCGTATCCAAATAATGGCACAAGGAGTGGTTCGGCTAACAGTACTTGTTTAATAGGCCCTGGAAAACGTGAAAACCGTGAATCAAACCCAACCGGAGGTATGCGTGACTCACCGGGTCAGGCTTCAGTCTGATGGAGGGTCCTCCGAGCCCATCTGTCCAGTCTGCGCTCAGATAAGCAACCAAGAATCGCTTCGAAGGCGCTCCAGGAGACGCTAGTCTCGGCGGAGTGCCCCAGTGCAGGCCGGCACCCAGTCCCCGTCCTCTCTCCGTGATTCGGCCTTCGCCCCTTTATTAAGGGGCCCGCGGGCACTAATCCATCGGACGGAATAACGGTAGGACAGGTGATTTCTATTGAGTTTCGGTCAACGAGGAGGGTATGGCAACAGGGGAGGGTTCGGAAGAGGTTCCGGGTCCTTCAACAAGCCGGTTGAGGTCGGGAAGGAGTATAACGTAACCATCTCCGACACCAGCAGGCGAGGGGAAGGGATTGCCAAAGTCGAGGGATTCATCGTCTTCGTCCCTGGCACGAAGGTCGGCCAGAATGTCAGGGTGAAGGTGACACAGGTCTCCCAGCGGTTCGCATCTGGACAGGTCGTGGAGGGTTCAGCGGCACCTGCCTCCGAATCCAGCGGCGCGCCGGCGAACTAGGTCGACGGCTCAGGCCGCCGAGTTGTTGGTTGACTTTTGAGTCAACCACTTCCTCCCTTATCTTATTGCGCATCCTAGAGGTTGGTGCCATAGGCATCGCGTCTTCAGCGTATCAGAATCGCTCATGAAAGCCAGTTGTAGAGTGGAGTCTGAGACGCCGCTCTGGTCCCGTCGCGGAGGTGGAAGTCAGGTGCAAAATCCCCGCCCTCAGCGGATGCTAAAGGGGCCACACTCTATCTTGAGGATGTCGGGGAAATGCGTCGCTGTGGCCCCTCGGTGGGACGAGAGAAGCGGTTTTGTAACACTCACTTTCTGAAGTCAGCCTGACCCGGCGCTTCCTGTGCAGTAGAAGACCTGGAAGGCGAGACGGGTCAGGGAGAAGCTATAACGGGCTGCCCCAGGCTGAAGCGACATGCCTTTCCATCAGGTCGACATATCAGAGAAGCCTGTCGTGTACCGGGAGGCAGTCGCCACGGGACGAATCAAGCTCAAGCGGTCCACCATAGAGCTGATCGAGCAGAGGAAGCTGGAGAAGGGGGACGCCGTCTCCCTCGCCGAGGTGGCTGCGATTTCAGGGTCCAAGAGGACGCCTGAGCTGGTGGCTCTCTGCCACCCGCTGAAGATAGAGGAGGTCAAGCCCAGTGTGAGGCTCGGGGATGGGTGGGTGGAGGTGACGGTGAAGGTCGCGACCCACGAAAAGACGGGCGTCGAGATGGAAGCGCTGACGGCCGTGTCGGCTGCACTGCTCAACATATGGGACGTGACGAAAGCGTACGAGAAAGACGCCGACGGCCAGTATCCTGGGACCGCCATCGAGTCGGTTAGGGTCGTGAAGAAAGTGAAGGGGTGTGTAGCAGCTAGCGAATAACGTACACTAATGTGTATTTAGATATCAAAACAGGTTGGAGCGCAGCTACAGCCCGAAAGAAGCAGGGAAGATCCTCGGGGTGACCACCCACACGATACAGGTCTGGGACAGGCAGGGGAGAATCAGGTGCCCCAGGCTCCCGACTGGAAGGAGGAGGGTGCCCGAGTCGGAGATCAGACGCCTAATGAACATCGCCGAACAAAGAAAGGAAGCGGCTTACGCCACGGTTTCCTCGCATGACCAAAGATCGGACCTGGACAGTCAGGTCAAGGTATTGAAGGCAAGAGCGCCGGGAGCAGAGGTGTATTCGGACATCAGGTCTGGGCTGAACTTCAAGAGGAAGGACCTCTTGAGACTGCTCGATGACGTGCTCGGCAGGAAGGTCTCCAGGATCTACGTGACCTATGAGGACAGGCTAGCCAGTCTGGCGATTCTCTGCCGCGGCCTGCGCCTTTGCGGCCTGACGCCGTTTGCTGTGAGTGCGGACGCCTCCTGGCAGCAGATGAGGGATGAATACCTGTACCCTGGGAGCAGACCTGATGTTCTCAGAACAGGTTGGACCGATGCTGCCAGCGTGCTGAATCTGGACGTGTACACGAAAATACATGTTTAGAGAAACGGAGCGAGGCAACACCGCGTGTGACCAAGGCGGAGCGAGGCAACTCCATGGCTCAGGTCGTCGTACGAAGGCGTACCCCCTTCACCATTCATGGCCGGCGGATTGCGATCCCGTTGCTCATAATGTAGGTCTGGTCGGCCAGTCTCCCGTCCTCTTCGTTCTGGGTGGTGAAGAGCATGTCGATGCCTGCGTCCGACACCAGCTTTCCGTATGATGCGACGAAGCCCTCCTTGTCATGTAGCAGGGAGAAGACCTCGTCCACGAGGATGACCTTGGGGGATGCGAAGAGGGCTGTCGCCAATGACACCCTCCCCCTCATGCCGAGGCTGAGGCTCCTGACGGGTCCCGCGAAGTTTATGCCAAGCTCTGCCTTCGCCTTCGCTATCGCTTCCTGAGGCACCCACCTGCCCTTGAGCTTCGCCCCCCATCTGAGGTGGGCTTCGACATCGAGGTGAGGGATGCATGACGACGGCGTCACCATCACTATCCCCCTCCTCTCCACCGGGAATTCGGAAACGTCCGTTCCGTCCACCCTGACCGGGCCCTCCGATGGTATTAAGCCCGCCAGGGCCCTGAACAGAGTGGTCTTCCCCGACCCGTTCTTTCCCGCCAGGCATGTGGTCCCGCTGCACTGGATGTCGGCCGACAGCTGGAAGTCACCCAGCCTCGACTTCACGCTCGCCTCTATCAGCGGCGGCCCCTCCTGCCGAAGAGATGCCCTGCCACGGCAATCGGCAGGGAGACCAGTATCATCACCGCCGACGCGGTCACGGCAGCCTCCAGGCCGCCGGGGATGGCCCCGTTGAAGAGCTGGAACACCGTGACCGAGGCGGGGCTCACGCCGTAGAACGGATACTGCAGCACGTAGAACGCGATTATCGAAATCGAACCGAACTCACCCAGCGCCCTGCTCATCGCAACAAGGGAGGCGCTCGTCACACCTGCCGCGGAGTCAGGGAGGACCACCGAGGCCAGCGTCTTCAGCCTCGAAGCGCCCATCCCCATGGCGAACTGCTCGGCGGAGATGTCCCTGGCCTCGAAGTACGGCTGAATCGACTTCACATAGATGGGCGCAGACATGATGACCAGGGCGATGACGAGGCCGAGGATGGTGTCGAAGAAGTTGATCCCCAGGTGCAGCAGGAACTGGCCGGTGGGGGTCAGCGGGCTGTCCAAAATGAGCAGGGCGACCCCTATGACCGGGTGGGGGACTCCTACCGGTATGTCCACGAGCGCCTCCAGTAGCGTGTCGCCAGACCTAGCCAGGTGATAAGCGAGCGGGGTGAAGAGCACGAAGTCTACCAACGCGGCCACAGCAGATGAGACGAGGGAGAGTTCTATTGAACGGAAGATGACAGGGGCGAAGCCCGCAGGCGAACGGAGCGGTCCCAGCCCATAGTAGAGCAGGACCAGGATGGGGACCAGGAGGAGGAAGACGACTGCGAAAGACAGGCCCCTGAGCCAGTTCATGTTCAGACCAGGCTTCTATGGCAGCGGACCGGAGTCCTTCAAGAGCCCCTGTGAGACCATCTGGGTGATGGGACCCGGAGGAGTGACGTTGCTGTAAAGCTGGGCAGGGACCAGCGGGAGGAGCCCGTAGGACGAGAGGCTCTGCGCGTTCTCCACTACGTATTCGACGAACTTGAGTGCCGATGCCTGTCGAGAGCCGTCCAGCGGGACGGTGACGCTGATCACTATGGCGGAGCCGACGGTGGTCCCGGCGGAGTCGTGGAAGGAGAACCTCGAATAGAACGACCCGAGCGAGGGGTTGCCGAAGTTGACCTGGGGCTCCAGCTGGACGTACCGGAGATGGTCCGTGATTGCTGCGGACTTGTAGATGAAGAGGAACTGTATCTGCCCTGACTGGAGTGGAGCCACCAGGGCGGCTGCGGAAGCCCCGGTGACGTTCCCGCCGTCCTCCGCCAGGCGCGCGGTGTAGGCACTCGTGTTACCTCCCGAGTAGATGTAGCCCGCAGCCTCCAAGGCGAGCCAGCCTCTGAGGCCCGCGGGGTCCGAGACAGGGTCAGAGATCCCCACCTTCACGCTCCCTGAGGTGAGCGAGGTGAAGAACGCGTTCCATCCCGAGGTTGTGTTAGTCTGGGCGGCACCGTTCCCCTCTGCAACCACGGTAGGGGCGGTCGTGTTAGAATATGCCAAGACGAGCTGGTCGGAAGCGAAGCCAACGGCCCAGCCCGGCGATTCGCTCTTGAGATATTCCGGACCGGTGGCCGACAGCGCCACGGAGACAAAGATGTCGGCAGGAGACCCGGCCGCTATCTGGCTTGCGATGGCGAAAGAGCCCCCTGACTTCACTGGCGCGACAGGGATTCCGGTACTATGCGAGAACGAGTTCAGGAGGTCGGCGGTCTCAGTTGCGTAGGCGTCCGCCGAATAGGACAAGAGGGGCGACCGTGGACCCGAGTTGACGTAGTATGTGTACGCCACGCCACCCACCACTACAACAGCTACGACTATCAGGGCGAGCACGATGTTGGAGTAACGCCTTTTCTCGGCATTGGACAAGCTGTTATGCAATTGGCTGCATAACGGGTCATAAATAGGTTTCCAAGCCAAGACTTAAGACGAGCGGGGGGGGCAAGAGAGTGTGGCACGCAGCGAGGTCGAGCCGGTCCCGCACCTGTCCCTCCAGAGCGAGAAGGAGACGGTACTGGACGAGGTCGACGCCATGCTGCTCCAGGCCTTGTCGGAGAAGAACTCCCTGACAGAAGCGGCCCGCGAAGCCGGGGTCTCCTACAGGAACGCGTGGGACAGGATAAGAAGGGCCGAGGCGAGGTCGGGGATGAAGATACTCGAGACAAGCACGGGCGGCCGGGAAGGCGGCAGCTCGCGGCTGACGAAGGAAGGCCAGGCGTTGCTAAGAGAGTTCAGGAGGGTCAAAGACTACCTGTCCTACGCACTGGACGACAGGGAGGCAGCGGGGAACGTGCGCTACAAGCTCAGCGCCAGGAACGCCTTCGACGCGAAGGTCACCAAGATCGAGGGCGGAGAAGTGACCTGCATGGTAAGGATGTTATCCGTCTCGCCTTTCCGCCTGACGTCGATAATCTCCAGAGATGCGGTGGAAGACCTTGGGCTCAGAGAGGGTGACATTGTAAAGGCAGTAGTGAAGGCGACCGAGGTCATGGTTGCGAAGAGGCTTCCCACCAAGGCGAAGGGTGCGAACGGTGGCAGGACAGATAGCGGGAGGCGATTTGGGAAACAGCTGGACTCCCAGGCCCGTTCGCACACCCATGCTGGATCGGAGCCAGAAGGTTAGCTCACGTATGCGCAGTCGCCCCTCTGTTATCCTGAAATTAGTTCACCCCCTAGCCAAGAGTGCAGGGGCTAGGTGGGTATGGAGCAAGGGAAGACGCTATCGGGTCTACATGAAGCTGGACCCCGTGAAGGTGGAGTGGATAGTCAGGCAGAAGGAGAAG
>DAHXUN010000004.1 GCA_027386095.1 Nitrososphaerota archaeon
GACCTTTTCGGCAAGCTCGCTAACCTCTACGCCGACCTTCCGGACTCGGCGCTGAAGAGCGTCGGGACCTTCAAGATGCTCACGGGCGGCGACCCGATAAGAGGGGAGAAGAAATTCCGCAACAGCTTCCTCTTCGTCAACGGCGCCAAACTCACGTTCTCCTGTAACGTAGTCCCCGAGGTCCACGAGGACACCAACGCCTTCTTTCGTCGCTGGATAGTCATCCAGTTTCCAAACGCGTTCGACGGGGAGAAGGCAGACAAGGACCTGTTAAAGAGGCTGACCACCCCCGAGGAACTATCGGGGATACTCAACTTCGCACTGGAGGGCCTCGCGAGGCTGCGGGCCGGCGGCTGGAGATTCTCAAACTCGAGGTCCACCGAAGAAGTGAGGCAGGACTACATCAGGCGGAGCTCCCCCATCAAGGCGTTCCTGATGGACGCGGTCATCACGAAGCCGACAGGGGAGGTGCCAAAGCGGGACCTTTTCGCCGCTTTCGTAAAGTACTGCACCGGGGCGAAGCTCACGGTAGTCACTGACCAGACGTTTTACAGGAATCTCCCGTTGTATTTCGGGGAGTCGCCCCTGCAGGAGTCGAGGAAGTTCGTCAAAAGCTATGGCAAGCGCGTTCCATGCTACCTGGGAATCGAACTCCGGCCGGAACCTGACTGGGGCAAGCCCGTGACTGAGGAGGACGACGGAGCGGATGTTGGAGGCCAAGGGAAGCTTGGCTGAGAATAAAACGTGCTTGGACCTTGACACCCTTGACCAGGTTGACAAGGTCGCTTCGAGTAGCAGGGCCGCAGTCAGCCGCGTCAACCCTGTCAAGGGTGCCCCCTATTCTGCCTGCTCCTGTGGATCTCATGCCCAGCATGAGATGCTCAGGTGGCGATGGAGGCACCCGAGCGGGACGTTGAAACAGGCGGCCATGGACCTTCACATCACGCATCAATCAGCCAAGCAACGAGCAAGTAGGCTGATGCGAAGGCCAGACATCTCACGGCTCTGCCCCGAGTGCTTCAGGCCCTGTTTGAATTGCCTCGCTTGTACAAACTGCGGTGTCGAGCTCGACTCTCCCGAACTCCCACAAGGGATACGTTTCGAAGAGACCAGCCCCGTACACACAATCCAGTCACTCAGCGGGCTTGGCTCGGCGACCGACTACTCGAGTCTCGGCTTGGGGTACGGGGGAAAGAACATCGCCCACTTGGTCGAGAAGCCGACGGACTACCTCCTCGAACGGGCGAAGTCCCTGCTCTGGGAGGAGCTCAAGACCTCGATGCCGGGTGACATGGTGACTGACGAGGCGGCAAGGATGCTTTCAAAGGAAGTCCGCGACTTCCGGGCCAGATACCCCGGGCTCGTCAGGTCCAGGTTCGTGGCGAACCAGCTCGTCCGGAACGTGGTCGCAAGGCTTGCAGCCCGGTACCCCGACCTGAGAGGACGAACGCTGCCGGTGGGTCGAGCTTGAGCGAGGAATACGTCAACATCAGGAAGTCCGACCTGGAGGGCCTCGTCCGGCGTCTGGAGGCCCTCGAGGAGTCGATCCGGCGAGGCGGGCGACCTCCCTCCTCAGAGAAGCGATCTCCGTGATCCACGTCCTCCTCTCCTCCTCGAACCTCTCCGACATCACCGCCTCCGTGTAGTCCAGGCTCACCCTGGGCTCTATCGTCAGGTACGCCTTCTCGAAGTCCTCGGGGTGCAGCTGGTCCCTGTCGTCGTAGACCTGCTCGATCCCACCCTCGTGCCCCATGAAGTACTCCACGATGGCGCTCTTCACCCCGGCGTGCTCCGCCTCCGTCTTGAAAGAGTGCCTCAGCATGTGGCTGTGCCAGCTCGCCGGGTCCCGGTTCTCCAGCAGCCCCTGCCTGGCCAGCTTCATGGCCGTCTCCTTGAGCATCCTGTTGATCCAGTTGTAGTCCATCCCGTGCTTCACCCCGTCCCGCGTCTTCCCCAGGAACACGAGGTCGTCGGGCCCCGGCTGGGCGCCCACGAGCTCCTCCCACCTCTCCCTCCACAGCCTGAGGTGCTCGATAGTGTCCCTCCCCACGTACGTGCCGTACCTCTTCCTGTGCTTCTTCCGCCCGTTGAACGAGAGCTTCAGGAACCCCCCGGCCGCGTCGTACCCCTGCACGTCCCTCCACCTCAGCCCCAGGACCCGGTTGATCTCCATCCCCGACTGCCATTCGCAGAGCAGGGGGGCCCTGTAGCCGAGGGGGAGGGCCTTGAGGACCCTGCGTATGTCGTCCGCCTTCGGCGTCCTCGGAGGGTCCCTCGCCTCAGGCAGGGATATCGCCACCCTCCCGAAGAGGGGCGAGTCGTTGCTCAGGTACAGCCCTTTCACGGCGGCCACAGCGAGCCTCCGGGACGACTCCGACAGCCGGCCGAGCCCGACGTTCGCATACTCCTCCAGCCACTCCCTGTGCCTCCTCTTGGTGGCCACGTCCTCGGGCTCGCTCTTGTAGATGCACCGCAGGTTGTCCACGACGAGCTCGTCCGGGGTCGCCAGGACCCCCTTCTTCTTCAGCCACCTGAAGTAGAGGGCCAGATGGAAGGCGTACAGCCTCCTGACCCTCACCTTGGTGTACCTCCTCAGGTAGCGGTCCACCGCCTCGCTCGGCCCGATCTCCTTCAGGTACCTCGCGAGGTCTCTGGTCGCCTGGGCTTCTGCGCTGGTGCTCATCCTACCGGTAAAAGCGGGTTCTGTCATTTCCCCCGCGCGCTATACATTTGGCGGGAGGCTGGTTGACGCAAGGCCCGCCGGTTTATAGCGAGATGCCGCAAGGGTGAGCAAGCGATGTCCTCGACCGGGAGCCCGGTGGCGTGCATCGAGCTCGCCCACGTGAGCAAGTCATATGGCCGGGTGCCGGCGCTCAACGACCTGAGCTTTGAAATCCCGGTGGGCGGGAGGTGCGCCCTGTTGGGCCCAAACGGGGCTGGCAAATCCACAACCCTCAAGCTCCTCATAGGCTCTCTCCGCCCCGACACTGGACACGTCAAAATCCTCGGCTCCTCTCCCGACAGCAGGGCCTCCAAGTCGGTGGTGGGTTACCTCCCCGAAGACGCCCTCCCATACAGGATGCTCTCGGTGAGAGAGAACCTCGAATACATCGGCGCGCTCCGGGGCGTCCCAGACGTGAAGGGGCGGGCTGACTTCCTCATGGACGAGCTGGACCTGAGGCAGTACGAAAGGGCGAACGTCGGGAGGCTTTCGAGGGGGAACACCCAGAAGCTCGCAATAGCCCTCGCCCTGATTCATTCTCCGAAGGTGCTGCTCTTAGACGAGCCCCTGAACTACCTCGACATACCGACCCAGGAGAAGGTGATCAGCCTCCTGGACGGGCTAGAGGGGACCCACCTTGTCTCAACACACATCATGTCCATAGCCAACAGGCTCACCGACAGCGTGGTCATGATATCCAACGGGATGTTCCTCTGGGAAGGGACCATCGAGGAGCTCAAGAAGAGGGGTTCTCCGGACGAACCGATAGAGAAGGTGGTGGCGAGGATGATGACCGGTGCTTCTTAGCCTGCTGAAGTTCGTCGTAAGGACCCGCTTCTCCAGGCCCTTCCT
>DAHXUN010000007.1 GCA_027386095.1 Nitrososphaerota archaeon
TTGAGGTCGGTGGGACGCGGGATGAAACGGCTGACCCGTGCGGAGCAAGGCCAAACGTGGCCGATGAAGTGCCTGCGACAGGCCAGGGTAGGCCGCTGAGCGGAATCCCGTCTAGAACAGAAGGAGGACTACGGCCGGCACACGTCGGAGTCCTCGGGAGAGGGGTAAAACCCTCTCTCGTGGGCTTTTGCATTGGAACAAGCAATGGAGGCTAACCCAAGTGGGGTGCTAGATTATCCGAGACTTAAAGTGGGGATGAACACGAATCAGATTCTACCTTTCAATCTGTCTGGGCACAGGTAGGAGGTTACTTCGATGGAGATAGATTGCCCACATCCGAGTTGACTCCCCCGTCGTCCTGAAGTTCATCCTCGCTTGGGTTGACAACTAGCGCGAGCGACTGCGATGGCTCAGACTCTCCCTTCTAACGAAGGGTTTGCAGTCGGGCTGATCTGAACCACGGCAAAGAGGCGCTCGTGCTTCGAGTAGCAAGCACCAGGACGGCGCTGGCTGCCGTAAAGGAGTTGGTAAGACATTGTTTCAAGAAGCTCAGAGAATTGCAAGCGACTGTTGATTATTATTAGAACAGGGTTACCGGAACCGCGGTTCTATCAGAATTCAATGAGCTGATACAAGCAAGAACACGCCTCGGTAAGACAATGCCATTGGTCCCACTATCGGCATTTGTTGATGCCATGTGTCAAATAGCTACGGACGGAGAATTGAAGTCTGAAGAAGCGAAGAAATGTCGAAGAGAGCAGAAAATCCGGAACCGTGACAGTTTCGAGCCAGGACAGGCAAAGCCTGGGCGGAGGGAAGACACCTCTGCTGGGAATCATATTTCCCGAGCTTCGTCTGGAGCTCCTCCTCTTCCTTCCTGCGTCGCTTCCCCGCGATGAGGAAGAACCACGCGAAGAAGAATACAAGGGAGCCCACGAGCATGGGGATGATGAAGAACCAAATCCATGATATCTGGCTCGCAATGCCGACACGAGTGGGCACGCTCTGAAGGTTCCCGATAGCAAAGTTGGTCCCGCCCAGTCTGGCTATCGGGACAGTCCCGCAGATTGTGAATCCCGCTGTCGTAATGTCAGATGGATTCACCCAGGTGCTCCCGTTCCAGTATTGCATTCCGGTGCCGGCACCGACAATGGAATTGGTGATGCAGACGTGGGCGTTCAACCCGGTCGGGATGGTCCCGTTACCGACTACGAACACGTCGAAGTATCTGATCGCACCGGTAAAGGTCTCGGCGGTGACTCCGTAGGAGGGCAGGGTGAGGTTCGCGAGCTCGATTCTGAGCGTCGTGCCGGGGGCGTTCCCGAGGCCAGGGATGGAGACCGAGATTCCCGTCGTGGCCGTCTCGTCGACGACGGCCGTGCCGTTGGTCGAGGTCACTGGGAAGACGTCCGAGTGGTAGTTGCCGACGTTCGTGACTATGAAGGTCGTTGTCGCCACGTCTCCGGGGCGGGTCGCCACGTCGCTCCCGGTCGCGGTGACAGTTTCGGCCCCGGGGGGAGAAGATGGGACGCTGAACGTAGCCGAGAAGGTCCCGTTGGGACCTACAGTCGCTGCGGCTACCGTACCTCTGCTTATCACGATGTTGACCGTCGCACCAGGAGTGAACCCGGTTCCGTCCACGGTCACTGGAGTACCTGTGAGCCCCGAAGTCGGCGTGATAGCGATGGCGGGACCTCCAGCCGGAGCGGTAGTGAGGATAAAGACCGCGTAGGCGACGATTTGCCCGGTGCTAGCGTCGCTTACGACCACCAAGCCATTCTGGCCGAAGGCAGTGAGGACGGTTAGGGGAGGGACGGCGCCTGAGGAAGTTGAGGTGAACTCGTAGGTCGTCGGACATGGGGACATGGTGCTGAGAGTGACGCCCGGCTCGAAGCAGTAGTAGTAGTTACCACCAGGCGAGAAGTTGGAGCCGCTGAGGAAGATCAGTGTTCCCGGCGGGCCGGAGGTCGGCGTGATGGTGATGACGGTGGTGGACCCGACAGCCACCGTGTCCACGGGAGAACACGCGCTTTCAGGGGTGTGGGCCGAGTCGGTGACTTTGTAGGAGTATACCGTCGAGGTGGACGGTGAGGGAGAGAAGCTGGCAGCTGTCGCACCTGAGACAGGGCTGGCGCACCCTGCTCCCGCGTACCACTGGTAGGAGTATGGGGCTGTCCCGCCTGAGGGGCTGGCCGAGAGGCGGATGGACTGCCCAGCGCTGATGGTCGGGGCGGAGGGAGTTATCGGTCCGGCGATGAGCTCGCCGTTTACTGTCACGGCGTCACCCCCCACGCAGGACTTGGTGCCCGTCGCGTCGGTCACCTGGACCCAGTAGGTGGTGGTCGTGGAGGGTGAGACGGTGAAGCTCGAGCTGGTTCCCGATACCTGGCCGCTGCAGTCTGCCCCGGTGAACCACTCGTAGGAATAAGGACCAACGCCGCCACTGGGAGTTATGGTGAGGGTGATTGGTTGGCCGCCGTCGATGGAAGGTGAAGGTGGTTCTATCCCGCCAGGCGATAGGGTGGAGCCGTAGGTGACAGAGCTGGAAGAAGTCGCGGTGTTGCCGTCAGCGTCGGTGACGGTCAGGCCGACGGAGTAGCTTCCAGGGGCCCTGGCGATGACGGTGCATGACTGGTCGGAAGGCCCGCACCCCGAGGCGACGGACATTCCGCCTGGGAGGTTCCATGAGTAGGTGTAGGGTGAGGTACCGCCCGAGGCGGTTGCGGTGAACGTGACGGGCGAACCCAAGGTCGCGCTCACGGGAGCTGACACCAGGACGGAAAGGGGCGCAGGGCCGACCTTGAGGGTCGCCGGGGAAGAGGTCGAAACATCGTTGGCGCTGTCCGTGACCCTTACGCTCACCGAGTAGGACCCTGGGGCGGCGGAGGTCACTGTGCAGGTGTCGGCGGTGGAGTCGCACCCTGACACCACCGTGACGCCTGAGGGAATGCTCCAGTAGTAGGTATACGGCGAAGTGCCGCCTGTGGGGGTAACTCTGAAGGTGACGTCACTCCCCGCTTGAATTGTCGCGGTCGAAGGCGACAGCGGCCCCGCATGGAGCGAAGGCAGGGGAGCTGGGCTGTTTACCGTTACAGTGTCCCCCGCGGAACAGGCAGACTCAGGCGTTGAAGCAGAGTCGGTGACTTGGTAGTAGTAGGCGGTCGTAGAGGAGGGCGAAGCATCGTATGTAGAGGAGATTGCTCCGCTTATGGGGCTGGTGCAGCCAGCTCCAGTGAACCATTGATACGCGTAGGCGGTGGTACCGCCGTTCGGGTTTGCAGTAAGGAGCACCGATGAGCCGCTGGAGATGGTAGGCGATGGAGGTGTTATGGCTCCTGCGCTCAGGGCCGGGTTGACGGTCACCGCCACGGGGCTGGACGTCGAGACTGCGCCAGTCACGCTGTCGACGACGGTTGCACAGTAGTAGGTAGTTGAAGCGGGCGAGACGGAGACGCCAGTGAGCGGGCTCGTTCCGATGTTGGCATGCGCCGAACCTACTTGGGTGATGTCGAGGGCGCAACTTGTGGACGAGGAACCGCTGTAAATCGTTATCGTGAAGTCTGCCGTCCCGCCGGTCCAAGACACTTGGAGGGTGCCCGACTGCCCGCTGTCCAGAACGGCGGGTGAAGGCGTCGCGGTGACCCCGGAGATCGCCGCGTTGACCGTTACCAAGTCGGTTGGGGAGCTTACAGCCGGAGGATTGGTCGAGGCGTCTGTAACTTCGTAACAGTAGTAGGTGTTGGAAGTCGGCGATACCAACTGGATGGATGAGGTACCCAGGGGTGTCGTATCAGAGGTACAGGCCGCACTGGACCCTGAGTACCACTGGTAGGTGTACGAACCGGTTCCGCCTGATGGGTGGGCGGTGAGGGTCAATGATTGGCCGCTGTCGATCGTGGGGGATGCTGGGGTGATGGCTCCAGCCGAAAGAGCAGTGTCAACAGCTACCTGGTCCGTAGCTGAGCTAGTCGTGGGCGGGTTGGTGGATGTGTCAGATATGCTGTAGCAGTAGTAGGTGTTCGAGGTCGGCGACACTACCTGAGCGGATGACGTCCCGAGCGTTGCGGTGTCAGAGGAACAGGTGGAGCTCGAACCTGAATACCATTGGTAGGTGTACGCCCCCGTCCCTCCTGACGGATGCGCCGTGAGGGTTACCGACTGTCCATTGTCGACGGTCGGGGAAGAGGGAGTGACTGCGCCGGCCGAAAGAGCGGAATCCACTGTGACCAAGTCGGTCGCCGATGACACCGTGGGAGGGTTCGTCGAAGTGTCCGACAGTGAATAGCAGTAGTATGTGTTGGTTGTGGGTGAAACCACCTGTGTGGAAGCAGTTCCCAGTGTGGCGGTGTCAGAAGCACAGGAGGTGCTTGACCCGGAGTACCACTTGTATGTGTAGGAGCCGGTTCCGCCTGATGGATTAGCCGTAAGGGTGACGGACTGGCCGCTGTCTATGGTAGGACCATTTGGGGTCATTGCCCCCGCTGAAAGTGTACTGTCTACGGTAACTGCGTCGCCAGATGAGCAAGAGGTAGTTGAAGTGGAGTCAGTCACCTTGACGTAGTACGTGGTAGAGGAGCCAGGCGAGGCAGCAAGAGTGGAGGCCGTCGCTCCAGATATAGGAGAGGTGCTGCAGTCAGAGGAGGTATACCACTGATAGGTATAGGGGCTGGTCCCGCCGCTGGGATTGACAGCCAGCGTGACAGATTGACCGTTGTCTATTGTGGGAGATGAGGGGGAGATGGTTCCTGCAGCAAGGGGGACGTTGACTGTCACCAGGTCTGTGGCAGAATTCACGGTTGGAGTGTTGGTCGAAGTGTCCGTGACGGAGTAGCAATAGTAGGTATTCGACGTCGGAGATGGAGCGTAAGTCGATGAAGTCTGCCCGCTCACCGCCGAATCCGAGGAACAGGCCGCGCTGGACCCTGAGTACCACTGGTAGGCGTAGGAGCCGGTACCGCCCGAGGGGTGAGCCGTCAGGGTGACTGATACACCGCTGTTGATGGTCGGGCTAGTGGGGGTAATCGCGCCGGCAGTCAGCGCGGAATCCACTGTGACAAGATTGGCGGCCGAGGTCGACGTTGGCGGGTTGGTCGATGAATCTGTCACCGAGTAGCAGTAGTATATGTTTGATGTGGGTGAGACCGCCTGGGTTGAAGCGGTTCCAAGTGTCGTAATGTCGGACGAACACGTTGAACTCGAACCAGAGTACCACTGATACGTATAGGACCCGGTCCCACCGGACGGATGGGCTGTCAATGTGACGGACTGTCCGCTGTCGATGATTGGAGATGTCGGGGTCACAGCACCGGCAGCCAGTATTGCATCTACCGTCACTGTGAAAGTGCTTGAGCTTGCGGTTGGGGTCGGGGAAGAACCTGAAGTCACTCCGGCATCCGTGACGATATAGCAGTAGTAGTAGGTGCCAGCAGAAGTCGACGTTGGGACAGTATAGGTTGAAGATGTCGCCCCGCTGATGGAGGCATCGCTCGTGCTGCATGTTCCAGGGCTGCTGGCGCTGTACCATTGGTAAGCGAAAGTCCCCGTGCCTCCTGAAGGATGCGAAGTCAACAACAGCGACTGGCCGCTGTCGATGGTTGATCCTGGTGCTGTGATAGCTCCTGCAGAGGGGGAGCTGTCGACGGTGACGGCGTCCCCGCTCGAGCAACTTGTAGCGCTCGTCGAGTCGGTGACCAGCACGTAGTAGGTGGTTGTCGACGACGGAAACGGGGAGAAGGTTTGCGAAGTCCCTAGCACCGAGCCGCTGCAACCCGAGCCGGAGTACCATTGGTAGGTGTAGCCGGGGTTCCCTCCGGTGGGGTTGGCAGTGAGGGTCACCGACTGGCTGCTATCGATGGTCACGGGGGATGGAGAGATGGCTCCTGCAGAAAGGACGTTGTTTACGGTAAGGGAAGATCCTGACGTGGGAGAAGCCGCAGAATTCGAGTTGGCGTCGGTGACCTTGGCACAGTAGTAGTAAGTGTTGGCGGAGCCCGGCGAAGTGAAACTCAGAGTTTGTGGCGACGATGACGCGCCGGTCACCTGTCCAGCCTGAGTGTCGGCGCTCGAGCAGGA
This sequence comes from Nitrososphaerota archaeon, assembly GCA_027386095.1. The sequence goes on from DAHXUN010000007.1 coordinate 6,073, forward strand.
AGAACTCGACGTGCTGTAATAGAGGGTGACCGTGAAGGTTCCGGTCCCGCCTGACCATGAGACGCTTACAGAGTCAGACGTGGTGGGCCCGACAGGGTCCGCCGCGAACGACCCGAGCGAAACGCTGGACGGGAGCGGGTTCGCCGTGACTGTCGTCGGGGTCGAGGTCGTGGTTACCGGGGTCGAGGCGCTGTCGGTCACCTTCAGCTCGAATGAGTAGACACCGGATGTTGTGAGGGTCCCCGTGGACTGAGTGTAGGTCGTGACCCCGGCGCTGCATGAGAAGGAAGAGCCCAGGTTGCTGTAGCTGCTGGCGCCAGGGGCCTCCTGCAGCCACTGACAAGTGTAGGATGATGTGCCGCCGCTGAAGGCCGAGGTGACAGTGAGCGATGTCGAACCGCCCACGTCGAAGGCCGGTGACGCTTGAGAGATAGCAGGGGCGCTCAACGGTGTGTTCACGGTAACCTGATCGGTGCCAGACCCGGATGTGGGAGCGGGAGTCGACCCGGACGTCACCCCCGTGTCAGTGATGATGTAGCAGTAGTAGTAGATCCCGGACGTGGTTGAGGTCGGAACTGCGTAGGAAGCAGAGGTGGCGCCGCTGATCGGTGCGTCACCAGTGGTGCAGGTTCCGGGAGAGCTTGCGGTGTACCATTGGTAGGTGAAGGTTCCAGTGCCCCCTGTGGGAGCTGGGGCTGTGAGTAGGACGGACTGACCCTGGTCGATCACAGGGGTCGAGGGTGTTACCGACCCTGCCACAGGCGCGCTGTCAACGGCGACCGCGTCCCCGCTGGAGCAGGCCGTCGCGTGGGTCGGCGTTGCCGAGTCTGTGACATATACGAAGTAGGTTCCGGCCGACGAGACAGAAAGGGAGGACGCCGTGCCCAGGACCGTCCCTGAGCACCCTGACCCAGAATACCACTGGTAAGTATAGGGTGAGGTGCCGCCATATGGGTTCGCAGCAAGCGAAATCGACTGCCCGCTGTCAATGGTCGGAGTGGAAGGCGAGATGGCGCCTGCATTCAGAGCGACGGCGGTCACGGCGACTGTAGCAGGCGTCGAAAACCCCTGAGGTGTAGGTGAATTCGACCCGTCGGACACTTGAAGCTCAAAGCTCCAAGTCCCGGATGTTGTGAGGGTCCCCGTGGACTGAGTGTAGGTCGTGACCCCGGCGCTGCATGAGAAGGAAGAGCCCAGGTTGCTGTAGCTGCTGGCGCCAGGGGCCTCCTGCAGCCACTGACAAGTGTATGGTGAGGCACCTCCGCTGAATCCGGAGGTCATCGATAGAGAGGAACTCTGACCCTGGTCTATAGACGACGGCGTGGCCGCGATGGTGGGAGCGACCAGCGCTGGGTTTACAGTGATGGTCACTTCAGCCGTCGCCGTGTCGGTTGTGACCGTGTCAGTGACGATCAGGCAGAAGTAGTAAGTGCCTGCGGCGGCCGGCGTGTAGTCCAAGGTCGATGACGTATAGGAGGAGCCCAGGCTCGTCAATGAAGAACATGAAGCGTCTGTGCTTGAGTACCACTGGTAGGTGAAACCGTCTGTTGTCGCACAGTTTATCGTAGTAGTGACTTTGAAGTCCTCGCCCTTGTTGATCTTCTGATTGGGATTGTTGAATGTGATGCACCCTGTCGTGCCGTAGGCTGCAGAGGTGATCGGTGTCCCGGTAGCGCAGGTGGAGTTGGCGCATACAATAATGAAGACATTTCCGAACGAGGAGCTTGGGACCGTGTCAGTGATGCCGGACGGTATGTTGCCAGAGGCATCAGTGGTGAAGGTCCCGTCGGGATGGGATGAGGATGGAGTGCTGCCGGCGTCCAGGCACAGGTTAGAGTGCGCCGTTCCTGACGCAAAGCAGTACCCTTCCACTGTGTTGGCAGAGTAACCTGTGCCCGACAGCGTGACGACCGTCCCCTGGCCGCCGGAGGACGGGTTTATCGCCAGGGTCGCTGTGCCGCTGCCAGCGCGCGTTGGGCCAGCAACTGGGATGATGGCGAGCGTGGCCGAGGTCAGCAGCAGGACCGCGACCAGCAGAGACCTTAGCGCACGGGAGTTCACGATCTATCTCCTCGCCACCACTACCTCGCAGACGTCGTCCCCCTTCGAGGTGCAGAGCTCCTCCCAGGCCCTGAACTGCTCTCCCTCGAGGACGCTCATTGTCCCCTTCAGTAGTCCTACTGTGAAATGGCAGAGCGGAGTCTCGCCCCCGAGCCTCAGCTTGTTGAAGGCGCATCCCTTGATCCTGAAGTTGACCTGGTCAGATTTGTGCGATGTGAAAGCCTTTAGGACATCCGAGTCGAACACGAACTGCCCCCACCCCACCTCGCTGAGGCTCGCTACGATGTCCGCCATCGAATCCTCGGTGAACGGCGTCTCCTTCTTCTGTCGGGTCGCGAGCTCGGCACCAAGCGCCCCGCCGATTTCGTCCATTATGATGGGGGCCCTGGACGGGTCGCAGGTGTAGATCCGCTTGCAGATAGAGCTCCAGGTGTCTATGTCGACGGCTACGACTCTCCGCCCGTCCCTGACGCTGGTCAGCACTCCGGGGATGGTGTGCGTGAAAGGACGTGGGTTCTCGGAGGAATGCGGCAGTAGTACCAAGTGTTTAACTGTTCAACTGTTAAACTCGTAATTATATAAGCTCAGCGCCACGCCTTCGACCACATCGCTCCCAGAAAGGGACATAAGCCGATTAGATTCCCACCAGAACGTGCGACGGCTTCCTACCGGCGTGGAAGGCCTGGACGAGATTCTTGGCGGAGGGTTCGTCCCGGGAAGCTGCGTGACCATATCAGGGGGCCCGGGGAGCGGGAAGTCGACGCTTTGCTCACAGTTCCTATACCACGGGTACAAGGAACTGGGGGAGAACGGGGTTTATGTCACCTGCACAGAGAGCCCCGAGGAGATCAAGAATAACTTCAGGGACCATGGGTGGGACATCGACGAAGCAATTCGCAAGGGGAAGATCAAGATCCTCGACATGAGGCCTGTCCTAGCTACCGAGTCGGGACTAATCACCAGAAACGAGGCGCTCTTCGAAGGGGAGACCATCCCGTTCAGCGTGGTCGCCAAGGGAACCCTGGATGAAATCAGACGGTCACATGCGAGGAGGGTAGTTCTCGACTCTATCACCACCATAGCGATGCAGTACTCTGGCGAGTTCCAAGTGAGGCAGGGGCTGCTGGGGCTTGTCCAGGGGCTGTCGAACGAAGACTGCGTCAGCCTTCTGATCGTCGAGACAATCGGGGCCAAGAACATCATCCCGGCCGAGTGGGCGCTTTCGCACGGCGTGGTCCTGCTCAACTACACCAGCGAAGCGGCCGAGGTAATCAGGTCGATACAGGTGGTCAAGATGCGAAGGACGGCGCACGACCAGGCTGTCTATGGAATGGAAGTCAGCAAGGATGGGATAGTCGTCCACACCGATGTTAAGGTCTAGAGTCAGTATAGGTTCGCGAGCCTGAAGAAGACCTTCTTCCCGACCCTCTTGCGCGCCAGCGCGCCAAGCCTGACTAGCTGGTTCAGGTAGATTGTCTCCACGCTTCGGTTTCTTCCTGTCTTCTGACCTACCGCGGAGGCGTCGGCTTCGCCGAGAACCCGCATCGCCTGGAGGGACTTCGTCAACGAGTTAGGGAGCTCACCGAGCTTCAGGTCGCCCAGGGCCGAACCGGGTTTGGGGAGGGATACTCCTGCCCTGAGCATCTCCTCTAGCGCGGTGACGCGAGCTTCAAGCCGCTTGAGTTTGCTGGCCGTGTCGTTCCTATGCGTGGTGTTAGACAAATAGAGCTTGGTCATTGGAGAAGTGTTCAACAATTAAACCCTCTCCCGAATCCGCGCCCTCAACAGTTAAAACGAGTTGGGTTGCTCTAAAAGGCGCGCATTGGAGCAGGAAAGGAGTAGCCATCCACTCGCGGAGGGAGCGCGTGAGGCAAAGCGACCAGGAAAGCTCGTCACTGGGCATCAGATTCTTGACAAGATCCTGACGGTCTACCAGGGCAACTCGATACTGATGCTGGACGAGACCTACTCGGAGGCGAGGAACTTCATGCAGCTCATCATAGAGAAATACAATCCGGGGCTGAAATTCGTCGAGATAACGGACAGGATTTCCCTGGCCAATAGGGAGAACCTAGAAGTCCTCACCGGAGACACTCTTGCAGACAAGGTCTTCAGGGTGAACGCAATCAGGAGGAAGCATGCGGGCGAGATACTAGTCCACTCGTATCTGCCGTCGCTCCTGATCAGCCAGCCCCAGGACAACGTCCTGAAGTACGTCGACGGCTGGAAGAACGCTGCGAAGGAGTTCGAGACGGTCGAAATCTTCCTTATGCCCTCCAACTCCTTCAAGGAGACAGAACGGAAGCTGATCGCGCTTCTGGACTGCCGCGTCGAGTTCAGCGTCACCAGGAAGGACAGCAGGATGGCGAAGTACTTTGTAATCTCCGGGTGCTGCAGGGCGGAGTTCAACATGAAGGAGTTCGAGTATCTCGTCGAGGGCGACAAGCTCCTCGTTGAGTGGGAAGGGAGCCTCACTGACAGGCCCGCCCAGATTTCAGAAGGCGCACTGGAAAAGAAGTATGGAGAGATCGTCGAAAAGCCAGCGACATTCATCATACAGAAGGGGGCCAACTCGGAGAGGGCTGCGCTCACCGTGTCCGACTACACCCTAATCCACCAGATTATCGGGATGTCTGCGGGAGAAGTCAGCGCGCTCTTCCCCGAAAGGCCAAAGGAGATCCTGCAGCGGCTCGCCAAGTGGGACCTTGCGGGCGTAGTGTCGTTCAAACGCGACTTCTCCAGGTCGGCGGGACCGATTCCAGAATCCAAGGATGCGGGCTATTCGGTGCTCAACGCGCTTAGGCTCCTTCTCCCTGACAGGCTGGTCGCCTGGAGCTACAAGATGGGGACGCAGGCAGTCCCGCTGGAGTACTTCGTGGCGAACAGGGAAGCGCTGAGCACGGTGATTGACATGCTCACTGAAAACGCGGCGAACAAAGACAAGAACGACTACTTGAAGTCGATGCCCCAGATCGAGCGGTCGGTGTTGGAGATGGCCGCGAGGAGGGCGGCGCTGCTGGAGGTGCCGAGGCACCACGAATCCACCGCCGCTGCCGCGGCCAGGAAATACATTCCCAAGATAATGAGGGTGAGCCTACTGAGCGCATTCATATTGAGGTCGAAGATCGACAAGATCTCTGATACCGAGTACCACATCGTAGTTCACAACTGCTACATCTGCGGCAATCAGACCACCAAGGTACCCATGTGTTCCTCCGTTTCGGGGGGCCTGGAAGGGGTCTGCGGGACCGTGTTCAAGCTGAAGGCGGATTGCACCGAGGTCAGATGCAAGGCCCTGGGGGACAGGAACTGCGAGTTCAGACTTCGGCTCTACTCCTAGTCGAATGGTCCGACGACGTCCCTCCCGAAACACGCATAAAGTGAACCTCTCATAAGGGGGGCCGTTGCACAGGTTCGCACACATCGCGGATGCGCATCTCGGGGCGCATCGGGAGCCAAACCTCCAGAAGCTCGAGTTGCGGACGTTCGACTCGACGATGAAGAAGTGCGTCGAACTCGGCGTGGACTTCATCCTTGTGTCCGGGGACCTCTTCCACGTGGGGATCCCTGACCTAGGCGTCGTGGATGCGGCGCTGAAGAGTATGATGGAGGTCCAGCGCCGTGGGATACCGATCTATGCTATCTATGGGAGCCACGACTACACCCCCAATGGGACCTCGGTCATAGACATCCTCAACACCGCGGGAGTGCTCAGCAACGTGTTCAGGCCGACCTTCGACGGCGACAGCCTCCACCTCGGAGTGACCGTCGACGAGAAGACCGGGGCGAAGATAGCCGGCATCTCAGCGCGGAAGATAGGCCTCGAGAGCAGGTACTTCGTCGCGCTCGACAGGGGGGCCCTGGAGGCCGAGCAGGGGTTCAAGATATTCGCCTTCCACAGCGGGCTTACTGAGTTGAAGCCTGGGCACCTCAGCGCCATGGAGTCTGTGGACTCCTCGCTGCTCCCCAAGGGGTTCGACTATTACGCAGGGGGGCACATCCACGAGAGAGGCGAGTTCAGGCTGCCTGGGCTGGAAAACATAGTGTTCCCTGGCCCGCTGTTCACAGGCTATGGTCGAGACCTCGAAGCTACGGCCAAGGGGGAGAGGCGGGGATTCTACGTCGTCGAGTTCGACGAGCATGTGAGGAGCAAGAAGTTCGTCCCGATGAACTCGTTCGAGGGCGTCTTCAGGGAATACGACCTGACGGGACGGAATGCCCCAGACGCGGGATCTATGATCGCGGAGGACTTCAAGGGGGTCAACGTGGCCGGGAAGTTGGTCGTCGTCAGGGTATTCGGGGAGCTCGCCGGGGGGAGGGCATCAGAGGTAGGGCTGGCGGGGCTGCGCTCCAACCTTTCCGAACGGGGGGCCATCCACGTCTACCTCAACAGGAACGCCCTGAAGTCGAAGGAGGCGACGGGTCACGTCTTCTCTGGGGAGGAGCCTTCTTCTATCGAGAGGAAGCTCTTCGAGAGCGAAGCTGGGAAGGTCGACGTGGCGGAAGAGCACCTCCGAGGGCAGCAGGGGGCCGAGGTGGGCATCGAGCTCCTGAGGCTCTGGCGCCAGCCCCCGAAGCTCGGGGAGACGAAGAAGGACTACGCCGGGAGGATGGTCAGGGAGGGGGTGCACGCGCTGGAGAAGGAGAAACAGAGTTGATAATCAAAGAGATCGAGCTCACCAACATCAGGAGCCACGGGCACTCGGTGATCAAGTTCCCGCCAGGCAAGACCCTGCTGGAGGGAGACATAGGCTCGGGCAAATCCAGCGTGCTGATGGGGATTGAGTTCGCCCTCTTCGGCCTGGGGTCCGAGTCTGGGAGTTCCGTCCTGAAGCTGGGGCAGGACAGCGGCGAGGTGAGGATGGCCTTCGATGTCGACGGGTCGGAGTACCAAATCACGAGGAGGCTCCAGAGGAAGGCCGGGAAGGTCCAACAATCTGACGGAGAGCTGAAGACGCCCGGCGAGACGCTCGTACTGTCGCCGAGCGAACTGAAGGAGAGAGTGCTCGAGACGCTCGAGTTCAACGAAGCCCCCGACCCGAAGGCCCAGAGCTGGATTTACCGCTACGCGGTCTACACTCCCCAGGAGGAGATGAAGAGCATCCTGGCCCTGGCCCCGGAGCAGCGCCTCCAGATACTTAGGCGGGCGTTCAGGGTCGAGGACTACAAGATCGCTGCCACCAACGCGGACGAGTCAGTGAAACACATCAGAGAAGAGGCCCGGGAACAGGATGGCATCGCCAGGGGGATGGGGGAGCTCCGCTCTCAGGCGCAGAGGCTGCAGGCGGATGAAGAGAAGCACAAGGCTGATTTGACCCGGCTGGAAGACGCGGAGACAGCGGACGAGGGTCAGCTGCGGGTGGCGAAGGCGGAAAAGGAAGCCCTGCAGAAGCGCGAGGTCAGCCTGCAGAACGTCAAAGCAGAGAAAGAGTACTATGAGCGGCTTGGGGCGGACGCCGCGAAGGATGCGGCCGAACTCGGAGACGAAATCGCGGAGCTGAGCGGAAGTCTCCGGGGGCTCGAGGCCGCACTCGCGCGGTCAGAGCTCGGGCGTCCCTCTGCCGCCAGCTCCCTCCCCGAGCTCAAGAGAAGAGAGAGGACCCTCGAGGCGAAGGCAAGGAAGCTCGCCGAGCTCAAGGCTGCCACCGAGACCAAGCTCTCGGACTACGAGTCGATAATGAAGAATGGTGTCTGCCCTGTCTGCGACCGGGCGGCTGAGGCTCACGACTTCGAAGACAAGAGGGCGAGGAAGGACGCAGAGAGGAACCACCTGGCGGAAGAGCTGGCGTCGGTCGAAGGAGAGGCCGAAACCCTGAGGGCGAAGATCGAGCAGGGGGAGGCCTACAAGGACGCGGCGAAGGAAGTGGCCCATCAGCGGACAGAAAGGTCCAGGCTGAGGTCGGAGATCGAGAAGAAGGAGCAATCGAAGCGCAAGTTCGAGAAGAGGGCGGCCTTCGCGAAGAACACGCTCCAGCAGCTCGGGGAGCAGCTCGGGGAGCTGGGCGGGCTGGCCAAGGAGATGGAAGCCGCCGACAAGAAGCTGGCACAGTCGGAGGAAAGGCTCAGGGGCACCAGGGACAGGCTCGTCAGGACCAGGGGGACCGTCGAGTCGGTCCAGAAGAGGCAGACGGAGATCGCCATCGAGGTTATCGCCAAGGAGGAGGCATCCAACAAGAGCAGGAGGCTCAGGGAGAGGGAGATATGGCTCGAAGACTACTTCGTCCCCACCGTCCGAGTCATCGAGAAGTCGGTACTCGCCACCATCAACCAGGAGTTCGACTCTCTGTTCAAGCGATGGTTTGGCATGCTCGTGAACGACCCTGACAAGGAGGTCGGCGTGGACGAGGACTTCACACCGTCGGTGACGCAGGGTGGATACGAGCAGGACGTGAGGTACCTTAGCGGAGGCGAGAGGACTAGCGTAGCCCTTGCATACCGCCTCGCGCTGAACGTCCTTGCCCAGAGGGTATCGATCGGCATGAAGTCCAACCTCCTGATACTCGACGAGCCTACTGACGGCTTCAGCAAGGAGCAGCTGGGGACCGTGAGGGAGGTCCTTGATGATGTGGGGTGCCCGCAGGTCGTCGTCGTGTCGCACGACAAGGAACTGGAGAGCTTCGCCGACCAGATCTTCAGGGTGGAGAAGGCAGGGAGCGAGACGGCCGTCAGAGTCCCCTAGGCTCCCGAAAGGTTGCGCCGAGTTTAAGAGGAGAATTCTCCCGATGGCGACGTGCCCCGGCGCGTCACTTGGCTCTCGAATGTTATGGCGGCCTCGGTCACCGGACTCGAAGAGGAGGTTGCAAGGTCCATCGAAGTCGTGGAGAGCCCTCCGGCCTGGATGTGCCTCGCGTGCCGAGGAGCGAAACTCCTCTGTGGTAAGCCCAGGTGCCCCATAATCGTCAAGGCCCAGGCCATGGCGAAGCTCAACGCGTCAATGACGACGAACGAGATTGCCGGCTCCTCCCCGCCCGGTGTGTTCGTGGGAAGGCTTGGGTATCCCAGGGTGTCCATAGGGCCCATGGTCCCGCCCAGGTTCGGTGACACCTCCGTCCTGGACACGCCGGAGGAGTGGCTAGGCAGGTCCATAGACCAGATAGTCGACTACAGATACTCCCTCGTCCGGGGGAACTCCAAGGCGAGCGTCGAAGACGCCCGCGACCCGGGGAGGGTCCTTTCGTCGCTCCAGGAGCTCGCCATGGCGGCGAAGCCGGTCGACACAGAGCTGAAACTCACGAAGGCCCCGAGGCGGATACTGACCCTAAGCGAAGACACCCAGCCCTATGGGCCCTCTGGCCCCCTCGACAGGTTCAGGATAGACAACCCCTCGGTCGACAGGAGGGTGCAGACCGCGTACTACGACAGGGACCTTGGGGCGGCAGGCGCGGTAGGGGAGCTGTATAGGAAAGGAGTGCTGGTCACGAGGATCCAGAAGGCGTTCTCCCTGGGGATGTTCGGCATCGGAGCGAGGAGGAGAATCGTGCCGACTCGGTGGAGCATCACCGCCGTCGACAGCTCCATCAGCCTCGACCTCATAGAGAAAGTGAAGCACCATCCGACCATCGATGGGTACCGGGTCTACAGCTTCGGGGTGTACGACAACCAGTACGTGGCGATACTGATGCCCGAGCCCTGGAGGTTCGAGTGGATCGAGGCCTGGTTCCCGAACACCACCTGGAACCAGTTCACCCGCGAACCGTACATGATCGGAGACTACGAAGAATACTTCGGGAGGACCAAGTACGCCCGGGTCGGCGGCTGCTACTACTCCACCAGGCTGGCCGTCGGGGAGGCGCTTGAGAGGGAGAGGAGGCAGGCCGCGGCCATCGTGTTGCGGGAGACCTATCCTGGGTTCATCATGCCGCTGGGCGTCTGGAATGTGAGGGAGAGCATTCGGGCGCTCTTCAGGCAGCCGTTCCAGAAGCATGAGACCTTCAGGAGCGCAATGGATTCGGCGCTGTCGATGTTGAGGATTTCGAAGGCGAGGTGGAAGAGGGAGAGCGTGCTGATTTCAAGGGAGCTGACCCAGACGAAGATCAGCGCGTTCTGACGCGCTTTGAACGTTAAATCTGAGATCGTGGGAGGAGGAGGGGTTTGACCAGACGGATCTTCTGGGACGACGCGTATGTGAAGGAGTTCGACGCCGAGGTGGTGTCCGTTGGCGGGGACAGGGTGGTGCTGGACCAGACTGCGTTCAATCCTCGTGGGGGAGGGCTGGTCTCGGATACTGGTTCACTGGGGGGGTCGAAGATGCTCGAAGCTGTAAAGGAAGGTGAGGAGATATTCCACGTCCTAGAGACGGCGGGCGGGCTCTCCCCTGGAGACAGGGTCCACGGAGCACTGGACTGGGATAAGCGGCATCGGATTATGCGGATGCACACCACGGCCCACATACTCAGCGCGGTCGTCAACGGGGAGACGGGCGCCCTCATCACGGGGAACCAGATCAGCCCTGGAGGCTCGCGGGTCGACTTCAACCTGGAGGACTTCGACAAGGAGAAGATGTCATACTACATCGACAGGGTGAATGAAGCAGCGGCGAGGGGCCTGGAGGTGAAGTCGTTCTTCATGAAGAGAGAGGAGGCGCTCGCCAACCCTGGCTTCGTCAAGCTGGCCAACGCGATGCCTCCCTCGTTGGACTTGCTGAGAGTCGTCCAGATAGGAGACGTGGACATTCAGGCGGACGGAGGGGTCCATGTGAGGAACACCAGGGAGATAGGAAGGGTTGTCGGGGTGAAGACGGAGAACAAGGGCAAGAGCAACAGACGCCTTTACTTCACGGTAGAGTGAACAGTAGAAAGTCTTAAACGGCGGGGAAGATTTTGAGGGAAAGGTTGCGGAGTTCATCTCTCGGTCTCGGCATTGTCGGCGTGCTGCTGCTGCTTGCCGGTACTGTGTTCGCGCTCCAGGGGGACGGGATAATCGGAGGCTCGTCCATGACCGGCGTGTCGTTCTGGATCTATGCAGGTTCCGTGATAGCAGTGATCGGCGTCATATTCATCGTCCTCGGCTTTGTGCTGACATCAAGGAGCAGGGCAGGCGGGGTCGCCCCGGTGCAGCCGAAGTGAAGGTGTTCGACCTGGCAAGGGCATTTCCCAACCTCGTGTGAGTCAGCCGGGAGCACTTGGTCGGATCAGGTCCGGGGAACCGTGGACCGTACTCAGAGTTCTCTGCCGGATCTGGAATTGTCCTTCGGTCCACGCATTGGGGTACCCTGGGCCGGCATCGCTACTTCGCGGGCACGTGGACTAGCCCCAAACTTCCTACCTGAGGCGCCTGAACTCCATTGACTCCTAGACGCGTGGTCTCACTCTTCCTGACCGGCGCCCTCGCCGGCCTGGGAGGGCTCGCATTCAATTTCCTCCTCAGGCTGGGCGGGGTCGCCCCCTTCCCTCCGGAGTCTGCACTGAGCGTGTTTCTCAGGGTGGTCCCTGCCTCGATCGAGGAACCGATGGTACAGCGGTTCGGGGATTTCGCGGGGCAGCTGGGCCTCCTAGTCGCCACCCTGGTCGCGGCTGCAGTCTACGGCTTGGTGGTCCTTCTCTTCGACCTGCTCCTCGCCAAGAAGGTCTTCGGTCAGCTGAAGAGGTTCGAGGGGATGTTGGTGCTCGGCCTCTTCCCCTGGGCGCTCTTCGGCCTTCTCCTCTTTCCTGTAGACGGAGACGCTCTCTTCGGAACAACGTCTCCCTACGCCCCGGTGAACGCGGTCTGGGTCTTCCCCCTCGGCCTTCTCCTTGTCCAGGCGGTGTTTGCGCTAATGCTCTCCGCGGTGTACCATCCACTCGCGACGCTGAAGGCGCCGCCTGGGGGATCAGGCGTTAGAGACACCGGGAGGAGGGAGTTCATCGAGAAGGGCACGGTGCTAGTGCTGGCGGCTGCCGCCGGAATCGCCGGGCTAGGGGGGTTGGACCAGCTCTTTGCTGCCGACGTGCAGCCGACGGGGACGAGCCAGCCCGTGGACCTTCAGGGCGCGCCCCCGATCTTCAGTGACCCGAGGCTCACCTCGCTCGTAGACTCCGAGGTGACGCCTAGCAGCAGCTTCTACAGGGTGGCCATAGACGTGATAGACCCTGTCGTGGACGCGTCTGTTTGGTCCCTCAAGGTGGACGGTCTCGTGAAAGCCCCGAAGTCGTACTCTCTGCAGGACCTTACCCGCCTACCCCAGACCAGCCAGTACACCACCCTTGAATGCGTGAGCAACGAGCTGAACGGGGACCTGATTGGGAACGCGAATTGGACAGGGGTGAAGATCTCTGACCTGGTGGCCGACGCCGGAGGGGTCGGCCCCGGAGCGACGTATGTCGTCTTCTATTCGGTCGACGGGTACAGCGTGGGAATCCCCCTGGCCAGGGCTCTGATGCCCGACAGCCTGGCCGCCTACGGCATGAACAGCCAGGACCTCCCGGTCCGCCACGGCTACCCCCTCAGGGGGCTGATCCCCGGGCTGTATGGGATGATGAGCGCGAAGTGGGTGGAAAGGATCTCTGTCGTTGGCTCAGTCTACGAGGGTTACTGGCAGACCAGGGGGTGGACCAACACTGCCACTGTGCACAGCCAGGCGTTCATCATCCCGCTCCCCCCGGCCCAGGCGAGCCTCTCCAAGTACGGAGGCTCGATAATCCTGGCAGGATACGCCTTCGCCGGAGACAGGGGAATTTCAAAGGTGGAAGTCAGCTTCGACAACGGCCGAACGTGGGAAGAGGCACAGGTCAAGCCCCCGATCTCTGACATCACCTGGGCGCTCTGGGCGTACGAGTGGAAGCCAGGGTCGGCTGGAGAGTACTCTGTGCTAGCCAGGGCCGTCGACGCGGCAGGGAAGGTGCAGACTTCTTCTGGGGAAGGCACCTACCCAAACGGTGCGACGGGTTACGTCAACGCGTTGGTACAGATATTCGATTGAGGAGGTATCGACAGCCGAGGCCGTCCCCAGGCCCTGACGACCGAGGGAGAAGATGGCACGTTGTGGACGCACGTTAATTAGGGCTCGCCGCCCGTGGTCTTGCCATGCCTACAAATTGGGAAAAGACAGGAAAGACGAAGGCGCCGATTTCAAAGGTCATCGACTTCTACATGCACCCAGGGAACCTTCCCAAAGTGCACCCCAACTTCGTCAAAGAGGTGAAAGTCCTCGGCAACGAGGGGGGAGTCATGAAGATCGAGCAGCATGCAGCCATGATGGGGAAGAAAATCAGGTCCATCAACACCCTGGCCTTCGACGTCGCCACGAGGACATTCCACGTGGACACCCTGGAAGGAGACGGCAAGGGGAGCAAGGTCACCATGGGCCTCAGGGAGGCAATCGATGGTACTGAAGTCAAGTACTCGGCGAGCATGGAACTGGGAATGCTGGGTCTGTTCGCGAAGGGGCCCGCCAAGGGACAGTTTGAGCGGACGGTCGACGAGGATATGGCCGCGATGGATGCACTCTAGCGCCGTCAGCTCCTCTTGCCCGGTCTGGCCTCGCGGAGCAGCGAATGCCTGGCTGAACAGCCTCAGGGCCCCGATGCTACGCTGACGCAGTCGACACCCTACGGTCGGGTGCTGCGCTGGAAGGCTCTTTGTGGCCTTACCTTCGTCGGCCTACCCACACGGGCATCCGCTTAGCCGTACAGTTACCGCAGTAGGTCTTCATCGCCCTGCTCCCTTCATCAAAGATTGTAGTAGAGTGCGACATGCACACTAGCGCCGCGCACTCCGCGCATGATGCGACCGCATGACCCTTGCAAACCGAGCATCTTGCCATTCGTTCACCCCCAATTTCTCTGCGTCCAACAAGCACGGCTCAGGCTTCGAATCAGAGGTTTCACTTCGGAGCTATGAGCAGGTGCAGGCCAGGCGCAGATTATTCTAGGCCTTGACCAGTTAATAAACAGGACGCTCAGATTGGGAGCTTGACATCTCCGGGAAAGACTGGAATCCCCTCGGCCTCCAGCCTCCGGGAGGCTCCATCCGCACTTTCGGACGGGATCCAGGCGCTCATCGCCTTCGAGTTCCCCTCGCCGTCACATATTACCAGGGCGGCGGTGGCGTTCTTCCCCCTGACCACTTTGTTCATCATTTCTTCCCCGACAGGGGTCCACTCTGCGACGCCGAGCTTCAGGATGAGCATCGGGTAGGAGGGGCCGGCGACCTTCTGCAGCACAGCCAGCGCCCGGTTGACTCGCCGTCTCCCCTCCTGGACGGCGGCGAAGTACTCCAGCGCCTAGGCCCCCAGATACAGCAGAACGAAGACGCCCAGCAGGGACAAGACCACTCCGATTATCTGGTTGGGTTCGAGCCTCTCCTTCAGTAACACTAGCCCATATCCCCCGGCCACTGCTCCTCCCATCCCGGATAATGCCGTGACCACAGGGAGCGACCCGCCGGGGACCGAGATGCCATACGTCAAGGAAAGGAAGCCGATTGCCTCCAACACGCCCATGGCGATTATTCCTCTCGAGAAGACCCCCTTCATGGGCCTGGCGCTCTGCTTGAGGGCCGGAGCCAGCGCGAACCCCATCGCTATCCCCACAATCCGAAGGATCATGACCGGGATCACGACGCTCACCACCGGAGCTGCGTAGCCCACCCCCACGTAGACGAAGCCGAAGAAGAGAGAGGCGGCCGCGGCGGGGATGAAGCCCACCGTGAGACCTGCGGATCCTTTCCCGGCGATGGACCGTTTTATCTCTGAAAACTTCGTTGACGTCAGGATCACCCCCGTGATTATCCCAGCTATGGCGAGAATCTCCATGGACTGAAGGACGGTGCCCAGGATGACGATCGAGAGTATCGTTGTGATGGCAGGATAGGTGTAGGCCACAGGCGCGACGACTGAGACGACACCCTTGTGGAACGCGCGGTAGAGGAAGCTGAAGGCGACGAAGTTCAGGATTCCTGCGACCACGAGCACGGCCGTGGGGAAGAGCGGAGCCTTGAGTCCGGGGCTGAGGACGGGTGTGATGGCGACAAGCACGATGAAAGTCACCAGCATTGAATATACCAGGGTCCTGTAGTACCCGATCCTCTCCGATTGTCCCCTGGACAAGTAGTCGCCGGTCCCCCAGCACAGGGCGGTTGCCAGTCCGGCGATGACCGATAGATTCGCCAAGCGATGCAGCCGGCCCCATTGGTCCGGCTTTAAGAAGCGCGCTCGGGCGGTGCTCTCCGTTGAAGATAGACGCCGAGGTGGCAGTGGGCGAGCCGATGGAGGCGGCCGAGCTCTCGAGGAAGGCCGAGGAGTACGGCTTCGACGCATTCTGGGCGAACGAGACGAAGCATGACCCGTTCGTGCTGCTGGCTCTCGCTGCCGCTGCCACCACGCGGATAGGGCTGGGTACTTCGATAGCCCTGGCGTTCACGAGGAGCCCCACGACCATGGCATACACAGCGTGGGACCTGCAGAGCACCTCCGGAGGCAGGCTCATGCTGGGGTTGGGAAGCCAGGTCAAGGGTCACATCGAGCGGCGGTTTGGGATGAAGTGGGATCCACCCGCCCCGAAGATGAGGGAGTACGTGTTGGCACTGAGGTCTGTGTGGAAGAGCTGGCAGGGTGGGACCAAGCTGGACTTCCAGGGGAGGTTCTACACCCTCGACCTCATGACGCCGTTCTTCACCCCGGGCCCGATCAGGGACCCCACCATCCCGGTGCTGGTGGCCGGGGTCAACGGGATGATGTGCAGGGTAGCTGGAGCGGTCGCGGATGGCCTCCACGTGCACCCTCTCCACACGGTCAGGTACCTCCGCGAGGTCATCGAGCCAGCGCTGTCAGCGGGCTTAGCCCAGGCAGGGAGGAGCAGGACGGAAGTTCAGGTGGCAGCGTCCGTGTTCGCCGCTGTGGGGGACAATGAGGAAGAGATTGCCGCGGTGAGGGAAGCGTACAGGGGGCAGATCGCATTCTATGCGTCCACCCGGAGCTATAGGAGGGTGATGGAGCTTCACCACTGGGAAGACGTTGCCGAAAGGCTTCATGTCCTCTCCGTGAACGGAGAGTGGCGCAGGATGGCCTCCGAGGTGGGGGACGACATGCTGGCCGAGTTCGTTGTGGAGGGGACGTGGCGGGAGGTGGGGGGAGAGATCCAGAACAAGTATCGTGGTATCCTGGACAGGGCGAGGGTGTACCTGCCCTTCGATGGAGACCCGAGATGGGCAGACGTGGCGCGTGGGTTCAGAGCCTGATGCTTATCTCGACCGCGTCCCCCTCGTCCGCCCCCCAGTTCGATGGAGCATCCCTGCAGGCACTCGAATACGCCCCCGATCTCCGCACGTAGTCGAGGTAGGGCTTCACTTCTACTGAGTGGGACTTCACGTTGTCCGCTACCACCACGCTCCCGGCATGGAGGAGCCTCTCGACCGACTTCAGATAGGCGAGATAGTCGACCTTCACAGCGTCGAGGAAGACCATGTCGAAGCTCCCAGCGAGGGTGGGAAGGACGAATCGAGCATCCCCCACGATTACTTCGATGTAGCCTTGGAGACCCGCTTTCTCGAAGTTCGCCCTGGCTGTCAGCGCCATCTCCTCGCTGATCTCTACGCAGGTGAGCTTCTGGCCTGGCTTTAGGTGCCTAGCCATCCTGATGGCGCTGTAGCCGACGTTGGTTCCCACCTCGAGTATGGATGACGGCTTGCGGCTCTCTATCACCTCATCGAGTATGGCCCCTCTCTTGGGTCCGATTATCGGCCACCCCCGGCGGGGGGCGGCCGCCTCTATGGATTCGAGCACCAGCTCTGGTTTCATGAGCGAACTCTTGCCCCGGACCGGTGTAAGCCTATCGGGGGTCATTCCAAGACAAGCTTTTATTAGCGGAAACGCAGGTTTTCGCCGGTTTCCATGTCATCAGAGCAGGTTGATGTAAAGGAGGTTCAGAGACAGGTCTCGAAAATAGTCGACCCTGAAATCGGAATGCCAATCGTTGAGATGAACCTCATCGACAAGCTAGACATCAAAGACGGGAACGTGGACGTCGAGTACCATGCGACCACCCAGTTCTGCCCGCCTGTGTTCGCGTTGAAGATCTCCCAGGACCTGAAGGACAACCTCGCGCAGGTGAAGGGAGTGAAGTCGGTGAAGGTGATAGTGACAGGGCACTACTTCGCCGACGCCATCAACAGACAAGTGAACAAGCAGCAACCTGGCCCCGAGGCAGCCCCGGCCGAGCAGGCTACCAAGCAATAGTCAGAGAAGCGTAAGGGCGGCCGAGAGGGCACCGAGCCTAGCTGTGGTTTCGTCCGCCGCGCCGCAAAGAATCACCACGTCTCCATCCCCGGGCGCCAGTTCGGACCTGAGGACCCGCCAGACGGGCCCCGGGAAGTCCCTCTCGCAGTCAGGCGAGTTTCCAGGAATTGCAAACTTCCCGTCCTTGATCACGTATGTAGTAGCTCCGGTCGCCCCTATCCTGATTGCGGAGTCGCGTTGGTCAAGCCCGTTGGCGGCAGGACCGCCGGGGGGCCGTACTAGGACAGCGACCTGAGACCTGCCGACCCCGACCTGGGAGTCACTCACCGCCACCATCGATGGGATGTTCTTCAGAATGGAGGCGTGTAGCCGCCTGCCCGAAGGCGTGAGATGGCAGCCCAGCGTGTCAGCCTCCACATAGCCCGCCTGTGAAAACTTCTTCAGAACGGTCCGCATCGACCCTTCGCCTAGATTCAAGCTTCTCGCCAGCGCTTGCCTTCCGATCTCCCCGGCGGCCCCGATGGTGAGGAATGCCAGTAGGGCGTGCTCCTTGCTGAACACGGGCGAGGGGCCCTGCTCTTTCCTCTCCACGAGCCCGAGCAAGGTCGAAACCGCGGTCATCCTGCGTCGCTCGGCCTTTGGTTCTCTATAACCAGTTCTTTGCTCTGTAGATTTGGGTGACCGGTGCGCTTAAATGTAGATGGTTGGATAATCCATCCAGCCATGGAGCACAGAGACACCGCTGCGGTCGCTGTGTTCACTGCGCTGATTATCGGGTCTGACTTCGCCCTCTACCCTCTCCCCAACGTCAAACTCCTGGACATGGCGGTATTCGTGGCAGCCTTTGTCTTCGGCCCCAAGGTCGGAGCCGCAGTGGCAGTCCTCTCTGAAACGACCTGGGGGTTCGTCAGCCCGGCGGGGAGCGCTGGGGCCATCCTGCCCTTTCTGGTGGCGGGCGAGCTGCTGTTCGTGCTGGCGGGTTACGTGGCATCGAGGTGGGGCGGCCCAGGCGGCGTGGCGGCGGTCTCGACCAGGAATCTCTTCTTCGGTGGACTGCTGGCGATATGCGCCTTCCTCTGGGACTTTGAGACGAACATCGTGACGGGGCTCCTGGGAGGCGCAAGGACCGTCCCTGCCCTTATGGCGTACGAAATCCTCGGAATCCCATTCATGATACTGCACGAGTTCAGCGACTTCCTGCTCGGAGCCCTCGTCGCCCCTCCGGTCATTGTGTACGCCTGGCGCACCCTGGCCCGGAGTTCCGACGCGGTGGGGATGGCGCGGAGAGGACGGATTCCGCCGACGGGAGGTAGATGATTTAGCGTGGATCAGAGGGGCTCGGCCTCCCGCATGCTTGTCGTCTTTGTCGCTGTCCTGCTCATGGTGTCGAGCGTGGGAGCGTACTACTACTACCAGGATCAGCAGCAGGCCCAAGCCAACAAGACATACACGAGCGAACTGAATGCGGCCCTGAACAGCTACAGGGCGCTTTCGGAGAGCTACAACTCCAGCCTGCAGGACTACAACAGGACCCTCAACCTGCTGGCCGCCGCCGTTGCCAACCTGAACACGAGCACCTCGGCGTACAAGAACGCCAGCTCTGCCCTCGCTTCCCTCTGGACGGCATATCAGGTCCTTGCCCGTGAAAGCGGCAGGAGTGCCCCATCGTACGAGTTGAACATGCTTGTGGACTACGGGAACGGCACGCGCGTCTGGTACAACGACACCAGGGCGCAGCCAGGGTGGAACGGCTACCTGGTCACGCTGGTGCTGCTGAACGGGGACGTGCAGGCAACCTGGTATCCTCAGTATGGAGAGCACTATGTGACGGGGATCGGCGGCGTATCTGACACGCAGAGCAAGTTCTGGTTCCTCCTCACATACAATCAGACCGCTTCGTGGCAGGTGGCCCAGGTCGGCGCAGACCAGATTCATGTCTTCAACGGGACGACCTTCGCCTGGGTCTACTGCGCGGAGAACGCGGCCTACGGCCCTGCCTGTCCTCTGCCGTAGTCAGCCTGGGAGGATGTCTGCGAAACAGAACCCGTCTCTGAGCACCACCTCTCCCTTCCTGACTGGGATCTCATCCTCGAATATCGGTCCGCCGTATACGAAGGTGTGGAACTCGCCGTTCTCACCGCATGGGTCCACAGAAGGTGGAAGGTCAGAGAGGAATGATTCGTCGAACTCCCTGCCGCAGTAGTTCGCGCTGAGAGCTTTCGGATCAACGGTGCACACGACGGCTTTGAATCCGTCTTTGACGAACTGCGCGGCCAGCTCCTGAGTGTCCCTCTTCCACAGGGGGAATACCCCTTGCATCTCCGCCTTCAGCAGTTCCTCCTCTCGGAAGCGGCGTATGTCTTCGAGGAAGAGGTCGCCGAAGACGATGTGGCTAACACCGTTGGCGCGGTGCCGGAGCATTGCCCTTCGCATCGCCGAGGAGTATTCGGCGTTGGACGCCCCCTTCGTGATCCAGACCTCGTCGAGGGGGAGCCGCAGGCTCAGCGCCTGCTTCGTGAGTAGCTCCCTCCGTACCCCGTGCATGCTGACCCTGTCGTAGTCGGTCGTCAGAGTGGTGAGGAGGCATACTATTTTCAGGCCTTCGGCCCTCAACGCCTCCCGCAAAGCGAGTGAGCTGTCCTTCCCTCCGCTCCATGAAACAATCGCCCTCACTCCGGACAAACCAGTGCCACTGATGTTCTTGGTGCTTAAACCTGCCAATTCATAGCGGCAGCGGTCCTACCTTTGGCGGCGCGGGTGAGGTCCGGGCTGATGAGGCAGAAACGCCCCTGGCCTTGGTTCGCCCACGGACCAGGTTCCACTTAACCGATGGAGAACAGGGAAGGCGGTCCCCTGAACCTGGTTCCCTTCGGGCCGTCGAGCCTTATGTGCCTGCGTCTGTTCATGACAGACACAACAGTTCGATTCCCAGTTGAACGGAGAAATCAATGATTGCTGACTAAAGGCTCAACTGACAACGACAGGTTTGATTGCTTAAGTGGGGCGAGGCCCCACCGGACATTCGATGGGTCCCTCGCAGGAGGAGATGCAGGCTCGTGTGGTCGCTCTAATCTTGGACTCGAAGACTGAGGAGGCCATCAGCGTCCTTTCGAAGTGGTACAAGGTCTCAGAGCCGAGGCTGGGGGTGGGGGTGGTCGAAGGGAAGACCAAGGGCGTCGCGGCTGTCTACTCGCAGAGGAGAAAGGAGATACTTGCGGCCCGCCGAGAATACCTCTACAATCCTTTCGTGATGGTTCACGAGTTCTACCATCACCTGAGGTCAGTCAGCGGCAAGCATCGCGGAACCGAGAAGCAGGCGGACAAATTCGCGCTTGAATTCATTGCGGCCTACCAGCGGATGGCCCTGGGGCGAAGCTAGAGCCCGACCGCTGACCAGATCGCCTCATCGTCGGCGAGCTCAGCGTAGCCGCACAGCGCGCACCTGACGCCCCTGATGGTGGCTTTCTTTCCCCCTCTCCCGACCTCGCGCTCGTACTCCGTCATCTGACCGGCGTGGCACCTCTCGCAGATCAATCGCGCCGGTCGGCTCCGAGCGCGTATTAAGGACGGCCGGAACGAGGGTAACCATGGCCGGATCCAGTGGGCGAGAGGCGATCCCGAGCAGGCGGATAGCATTCAACTCCTCCACCAGGGCAGGCGGGAACTGCATATTCTGCCTGATCGCGTCGGGAAAGTCCCATTCGGATATCGTCTATGAAGACGAGAAGTACGTCGCCTTTCTGGACATATTTCCCTTCTCAAGGGGCCACACTCTGGTCTGCCCCAAGGAGCATGGGGAGACCATCTGGGACATGGAGGAGAAGGACATCGCCGGCCTCTTCCGAGTCGCGTCCAGGGTGTCCAGGGCCGTCGTATCGGCGGTGGATGCCGACGGGTTCAGGTTCGTCCAGAACAATGGCGAGGCTGCCAACCAGGTCGTGGCTCATGTTCACGTGCATGTCATACCAGTGAAGATGGAGGACAAGGGCAGATTCACAGACAGGAAGAGGTTTACCCCTGCGGAGATGGAGGAGACCGCCCGGGCCATCAGGGCGGAGATGGGCCCGGCCTAGCTTGCGAAGACAGACAGCGTAGTCAGGGCGGTGTCGGTGCTCGGGCCTGTGACCAGGTAGATGGTGTAGACCCCAGGCCCGTAGTCCTTGACGAATTCGTCCAATGAGAAGGAGATGTATATGGCGCTGGCGTTGAACGCCCACCGGCTTGCACAGACGGTGATTCCCGTTGTGAACTGGTTGCATCCGCCAAAGGGCCCCGCGGGAGGGAGGACGCCCCCCAACAGAGTGCCTGGCCCGTACTCGTGCGGTCCGCTGTCGAGTTGGGCCCTGGTCTCCGGGGTGGGGGTCCCATCGAAGGCCACGTATATGGCGGTCGGGGTCGGGGTCCCCGGGATTGGGGCTCCCTGCATGGTCACATGGTAGGGGCTCGGCGATGATGGTGCGGCCACCGACAGGTTCAGGTTGAGATACTCGTTCTGGAACTCCTCGTCGAAGAAGACGTAGGTGCTGTTGTAGGCCACGCCGATGGACACGTAGTTGTGGAGAGGATTGAGGATGTTGTATCTGTGCCCGTTGTTGCAGCAGACGGCGTCGTTGTAGACCATGAGGTGTTCGAGGCTACTGATTGCGTCTTCGATGGCGGCCGTCCGTCCCAGCAGGCCGACTGCGTAGCTCGAATACGCCACGTTCTCGAAGTCAGCCCCGCGGCCTCCAAGGAGGGTGTACCGCATGTAAGGCTTGTACCCCTGGGTGTCGAAGTGACTGAAGTACGAATAGTAGAGCATCGAGTCGGCATGCTGCTGGGCGGCACGGTTGAAGCTCAACGCTACGGGCCCCGTACCATTGGCTGCCCTGTCGTTGTTGATCTGTTTCAGGGCGAATCCCGCGAGCGTGCAGTAGTCAGACGGATACGCGACGACGGCAGAGCCGTTCAGTATGTCCGGGTTGCTCAGAGGCTGGATTGTGACAGCACTCGAGCAGCTCCCTGTGCTGGTGCCGGTCGAGAAGCCTGAAGTTGGGATCCCTCCGGTGGACTGGCCGGAGAGCGTCGAATAAGCGCGCCTGAGCGCTGCGGATAGGGAGGGGGCTGCGACCAGGAACGCGGCCATCAGCACAAATGCCACTAGGATCAGCGCTGCCGCCCGCCTCCTTCGGTTGGGTGGGGACGGCGGAGTAGGGTCGCCGGTCTGAAGCGAACGGGCGAGGCCTCTGTCGATCTTCAACTCAGGGCCCGATCCGACTTTCCCGATATTAAGCGAATCTAGCCAGTAGGCCGGTCAACGCCATCGCGTGGATGAGGGACTTGGGGGAAGCCGTTGGCTAGGCGGTGAGACCTTCGCTCTCGTCTTGGCTGAAGACCCCGGCTGGTATCTCCGGGAAGCTCTCCTTCATCCTCTGTTCCGCGACAGTCGCGGCCTCTTCGAGGACCCTCTGGGCGTCCTCGTTGGCGGCGTCGAAGTTCAAGGAAATCCCCCCTGAGGTGCTCGCGTCCACGAGAACGCTGCTGAGAAGGCCAGAGATTTCGCTAATCTCTCTGTCGGCGTCTGGGAGCGCGTTGCTCAGGCCCTCCTTCATGTTCTTGATGACTGAGACCGCGGGGGCCAGGGTGTTGGCGATCTCCCCCAGGTCTGTGATAGTCCCGAGCCTCAGAGAAATCTGTTCCATGGCCAGCTGCGCCTGGGTCACCATCTTCCCCATCTTCCGGACCTCGGAGAGCTCGTTGGCATAGACCGCGGCGTGCTGCATATCGTGCTTCGCGAGAGACGAGACCACGTTCTTGAAGATGGTCGAGTCGCGCTGCTTGATTCTGGTAACCGTGCCGTCCAGCTGGGAGATCAATACCCTGATTTGCCTGTTGGCCTGTTCGATCTGAGATTTCAAGGGCGTAGGGGACCTGACTGTGCCCCTGAGCCTGTCCACCAAACCGGGGCTCTGGTCTTTCCTCTGCCACTTGGATGAAAAACTCATTCTTAGTCCCGTAATCGCCCCGAGTTCGGATATACCTCGGGCTCTAAACCGCGTGCCAGTTTGAAGAAATTTAGTTGACAGGTGCCTCCCGGGTGAAGGCCGCGAGCCGATACGGTCTACCCTGAAATATGAACCCTCGGTGGGCAGGCGAGGATGAGGTCGGAGCGGGGTTTCATCTTCCTTTCGGCAGTGGAGATGGCCGGAGCTGACAGGATGGCAATCGAAACATATGGGATAGACGTGCTATCCCTGATGGAGAACGCGGGTCTCAGGACCGCCGAACTGGCCAGAGAGATGCTTGGAGGAGCAGTCGGGGGGAAGGAAGTATGTTGCCTGGTCGGGCGTGGGAACAACGGAGGCGACGGTCTTGTCGCTGCGAGGCACCTGCACAACTGGGGGGCGCGGGTGCGGGTGGTGCTCGGAGGAGCCAAGGAAACGATCCGCGACACGCCAGGGAAGCAGCTCGCTGCAGCCGAGAAGATCGGGGTCGAAACTGCGGGACCTGACGGGGACTTCGGGAAGGAGGAGTTACTGATAGACGCTCTGCTGGGCTACGGGTCCAAAGGGGACCCCAGGGAACCTCTGGCGACCCTCATCACCAAGGCGAACCAATCATCGGCCAAGACGCTCGCCGTGGACGTCCCTTCAGGGTTGGACGGCACCTCTGGGGAACCCGGGAACCCATGCGTCGAGGCAGATGCGACGCTGACCTTCGGTTTTCCAAAGGTCGGGTTCCTCAACCCGAAGGCCATGGCACATCTCGGAGACCTATACCTGGCTGACATCTCGTTCCCGCCGAATGTCTACCGCTTCTACTCCCAGGAGACAGGAATCTTCCAGAGGGGGCCCGTAGTGAGGATGTGGTGACAGCGTCAATGCTTTTGAATCGGGTCTTCGTCGGAGTCGGAGGATGAAGCCCCAGAGCGACCAGATGAAGTGCCCGAAGTGCGGGCGCTTCGACTTGAAGGAGACGGGCCAGGGCATCTCCTGTCGGGTCTGCGGCTACACCCTCTCGCCGGGGGAGAGCGACAAGTTCAGGCTCTTTAGGCTCCTCAAGGAAGAGGAGAAGAGGCCAGAGGGCCGCAAGGGCCCCTGAAAGCGACGACAGACCTCGCTTCAGCCAACTTCTCAATAGCCGTTTAACCAGCCCTTCACAGCACCCGCAGGTTGGCCGTAAGAGCTAGCCCGCTCTCGAAGACCGCCGCCATCTTGATCATAATAGTTGGGATATTCGTCCTGCTCGCTGGACTCCTTGCCAGGGTGGTGGCAAGCGAAGTCGAGGGAATCGCATTTATCGCCCTCGGGCTTGCGCTTTATGGCCTTCTCAGGAGGTTCACCAGGAAGTTGAGAGGAGAGATTCGAGAGAAATCCGACTAGTTTGAAGAGCGCTGGACGGGGGCGAACCTGTGCTTCAGGTTTCGGTCCCACAATCTGGCCCCCAGGACCCCACCTACGGTCCCGCTTACTGCACCCACGACCAAGATGGGCAGGTACAACTCCAAGAATGGCGCTGTCGTGCCGAAGCCGAAGGCGATGAACGCGTAGGTCGCTGCCACCCCCACAATGATGGTGCTCAAAGTCAATGAGGCCACCAACCTCTTCGGGCGGACTTTCCCCTCATAGGTCACCTTGAAAATGCTGCAGAACAAGTCTACGAGAACCCCGTACAGCAGCGCCACCCCGAAGGCGAACGGGCCGAAGGAGAGTTGCAATGGGGTCTCGACCAGCCCGTTGATGATGCCTGTGTAGGTCGCGCCACCGGGCCCGAGAAGGATGTAGCTGAGAGAGAGGAGGATGGCTTCAAAGACAATTAGAGAGTCGCCGATCTCGAAAGGAATGGCTCCGTAGACGACGCCGATTACGACCCCGAAGAGCGTGGCCGTAATGAGTTTCCTCGAATCTACCAAGCTGGGTGGCGGCCGGGTCGCAAGGAAGTGTATTTAACGGTAGTTATAGTGTGCCGGCGGTCCGTGTAAACAGATATCGCAATGAGGAATGGAAAGGGGTGCGATGGCGAAGGTCTTCAGCGAAGTGCTCGGGACAGAGGTGCCAGTCCCCGACTCGCCTGAAAGAATAGCGAGCTTCAGTCCCGCCGCCACCGAGACCCTCTTCCAGCTCGGACTCGGCGAGAGGGTCGTTGGAGTCACGGCGTTCTGCGCTCGACCGTCGGAGGCGCGATCGAAAAGGAAACTGGGGAGCTACAACACGGTTAGAGCGGAGGTCCTTGAAGAACTCAACCCGGACCTGATTCTTACCGTCACTGGATATCAGCGGGAGTTCGCGGTCAGGCTGTCAAAGAAGTATCCGGTGTATCCGCTCGAGCTCCCGGTGTCGGTCGCAGGCATCGTCGACTTCGTGGTGAAGGTAGGCCTGGTAGCAGGCGCCGCGGACGAGGGGCGTGGCCTGGAGGCTGCCCTCCTCAGGTCCCTGGGGAGCCTGCGAAGGGTCTCGAAGCTCGAATCCTACGTTGAGATCGACCTAGGCGGCCCCGTGAGCTTCGGCTCCTACAGCTACATCACCGATGCGTTCAAGCTCCTCGGGAGCTCGTTGCTCTATGGAAGGGCACCCTGCGAATGGCTGGCCCCGGATATGAAAGCGGTGTCATCCAGCGACCCGGACGCGATATTCTACGAGGCAAAGATGTACTCCCAGTTCGGAAACCGCGACCTGACCAAGCTGCTTAGTTCGAGGGGATGGGACGGCTTGAGGGCGGTGACCCTGGGGAACACCTTCGTGACCCCGGGACCATTGGACTTCCTGGCCCACCACGGGCCTTCGTTCATCACGGAGGCGATCCCGTGGTTAGCGGCGAAACTCGAGTTGGCTGAGGAGAGGATCAGATCTTAGCCTGGTCTGTTTCAACCCGAGGGCCGTCGAATCCGGCAGACGCATGCCTGGATGCGACGGTTGAAGGGCGCGGGTTGGGGCCGTTGTCAGCTGCAGCCTTGCGACGAACCTACGGTGCCCTAGGTGGGGCTACATAGCCGAATGGTCAGCGGTCATCGTGTTGCGGCTGCCTCACCGCGGCGGCTTCAGCGCTTCCGCGGCCCGCATCAGGTCTCCGCTCCTCGGTGAGAAGACCACGTCGAACAACAGGTATCCAAGGGCAACGACCCACGCGAAGGCGGAGTAGACGAACGGCTCTGCCAGCGTCGCTGCGGCCGCGATGAGCAGGGGCGAGCCAACGGATGCCACGACTCCTGCGGCGAACATGGCTGCCGCACTCCTCCGCGTAGCCTGCGAAAGCGTGCGCTTCTCTGTCGAGAGCGTCAGGATTGGAATGAGGCTGGCGACCTTCCCTAGGCTTGCAGGGAGGACCCGGGCCAGAGAGGTCCGCCCGAACCGTAACTCCCTGAACCTTATGCCGCCGGCTGCCCCCACTACATAGTGGGCGGGGCAGTGTATCAGGAAGGTGGACAAGAGCTGCGCCAAGACGACGTACAGACCGAAGTACGGGCCGGCCGGAACTGCCCGGGAAGCCGCCAGCAGGACCGCCAGCGCGAATATCTCCGCGACGATGCCCGGAAGGGGCTTCATGGGGCGGCCGATGCTGCAGGGATACTTTAGGATGAGGCCCGCTCATATGGGGGGAGGATGAGGAGCGGGTCCTGCGGCGGGTTTCTTGTACGTAGTCTGCGTTCGTGCTGACTGATTTCGACTCCGGTTGGGAAAACTCGTTCAGCGAGTACAGGGGTCCCCAGGGTGGCCAAGCTGCTGATCTCGCACAGCGTCGTCCTGAACATCGCATTAGGCGTCGAGGCAGAGCTCTCCTGGTTCCAATCCGGACTTCTAGGGATTGGTGGCGGGGTCAGTATGTCACTGTGGAGGCTGCCCAGTGCCCTTTCGGCCGACGCCGGCCTCGGCCTTATGGCTGCCGGGCGCCTGGCCCCCCGTTCTGCATCGCGATGGGTCTCTATGTGGTCAGGATATCCATGTACTGGGTCACGTTCAGAAATGCGAGGCTCCAGGAGGTGCAGAAGAAGGCTCAGCCCCCGGCCCAGTCGTCCAGCCTTGAGGGACCCGAAGAGGAGCGCTGTATGTCTGCGACCCTGACCCCCACCAGACGCACCGGCTTCCCCTTCGTCTCAAACTCGTCCAGCAGCCTGTCAATGTTCTCGAGCAGGGGCCCTTCGCTGTCGGTGTGGCTTACGAGGGTCCGTTCCCTGGTGTGGGTCTCGAACCCACGGAACCTGATCTTGATCCCGGCCACCCTGTAGGAATAGCCTGCGGACTTCACCCTCCGCATGAGCTCGGCGGCGCCGTCGGCTGCCTCTCTCCTCACCGTCCTGAAGTCGCCGACGTCGTCCTTGAAAGTCCGCTCTACGCTGAGCGACTTTGGTATCTCCTGCTGCCTCACCTCCACAGCCTCCTCTCCGTGGACGACCCCCCAGAGCCAGACACCGCTCTTTCCGAACCATGTGAGGAGCTGCCGCCCCTCCAGCTGCTGGAGCTGGGCGATGGTCGTGATGCCCTTTTCGCTCAGGAAGTCGCGAGTCTTCGGACCGATGCCGGGGACGACCCCCACGGGAAGCGGCGCAAGGAACCCGCTCACTTCCTCGAAGGGGACGACCGTCATGCCGTCGGGCTTGTTCCTGTCTGACGCGATCTTCGCCGAAGACTTGTTCGGCGCTATCCCGATGGAACAGCTGAGGCCGTGCCTTTCCCTGATTGCCTTCTTGACCTCTGTGGCCAAAGAAGCCGCGGAGCGTTCGTCCGGCGCCCTGCTGGTGACGTCGAGGTAGGCCTCGTCTATGCTCCCTTGCTCGAACCTGTCGGCGAAGCCTTTCAGCGTACCCATCACCTCCTCCGACGCGCGCTCGTAGAGCCCCCAGTTCGGCGGGATGTACTTCGCCTGCGGGCACAGCCTGTAAGCCTGTGTGATGGGCATCCCTGAACGAAGCCCGAACTTCCTGGCCTCATAGGAGCAGGCGATGACGACCCCTCGTCCCTTGCCGCCCTCCGGGTCGGCCCCGACCACCACCGGGAGCCCCTTCAGCTCCGGGTGCTCTCTTACCTCCACGGAGACGTAGAACGCGTCCAAGTCGACGTGGAGTATGGTCCGGCGCTGGGACTGCATCTGTCAGCTACTGCCCGAGCAGCGTCTGCTGCCCAGTCCCTTGAGGTTTCCAGTCGAGCTCCATCAGGCCGAGGAGCCTGCGGAACTCGTTGGCGGACTCGGGGCTGAAGCCTGCGAAGTGGTTGTTGAAGAAGACGTAGCCAGATTCGAACTTCTCGGCGTTGTCCTTGACCGCTCCCGCCCAGCGGGTCATGTCCTCGGACCTGTCCTTCTGCACCCCTGTGAACTCCATGATCTCCCTGTCCCCGACCATCCTGAGATAGACGAAGTCTGCGGTCACCTCAGGAGGGCTCTCGACGTACTGGTTCAGGCTCCATATCATGGCGACGTTGTTCTTCCTCAGGAGCGCGTAGACATCGGGGGTGAACCAGGACTTGTGGCGGAACTCTATGGCGTGCCTGAACTCGGGGCTGAGCAGAGAGAGGAACTCCTTCATCGTCTCGTGGTGGGTGCTCAGCTTGACGGAGGGCGGGAGCTGTATCGCAATCGGGCCCAGCTTGTCCTTCAGCTTGCTCATCACACTATAGAAGTAGACGAGCGTGGACTCGGAGTCCTTGAGCTTCTTCTCGTGGGTGATCTTCTTTGGGAGCTTTGGCGAGAAGACGAACCCTGCGGGGGTGTTGCTCCTCCACTGGCTCACCATGGACTGGCTTGGAATCCTGTAGAAGCTGGAGTCGACCTCGACGCAGTTGAAGACCTTGGAGTAGAATGGGAGGTAGTCCTTGGCCGCGGTCCCCCTGGGGTAGAATATGCCGTCCCAGTCCTTGTAGGACCATCCGCTGCACCCAATCCTAATGCCGTCGAGGTCCATGGAAGAGGAGACCGTTCCCATGGACGGTAAACGTTCGCCATATTTATTTAGATGGAAAGGGGGTCGAGACCTGTAGGCCTTTGTCACAGGGTAGCCCGGACATCAGGCAGCAGGTGGAGGCCAACAGGGGCGTCGCGAAGAAGCTGGAGCTCCTCATACCTGGCCTCAGGGGATACAGAAGCAAGGAGGACATCAGGGTATCCGACGAGCTCCTTAGGAACCAGGTGGCCGACAGGCTCGACAAGGTGAGGGACAACCTCCAGCAGCTGAGGAAGCAGGTAGCATCGAGCAACGACTTCACCAACCTGACGAGCGTCGGGTCCCTCATTTCCCAGGTGCAGGCGCTCAGCGGCGAAGTGCGGCACGCGGGGCAGGGGTACTCGGGTTGGGTCGCCCCGATTCAAATCACCGACGACAAGCTGAACAAGCTTTACGACTACGATTACTCGTTCGTCACTGCGGTCTTCCAGCTGGACGACGCGACGTCGCCAGGGAAGCTGGCGTACGACGGCGCCGCCCCCAACGCCATCCAGGCGGCGATGGGTGGTTTCGTCCGGGGAGTGGCTGACATCAGACAGAAGTGGTCGCAGAGGATGGAGGCCATAGAGGGCATAGCCCTCGGCCGGTGAGTGCTATGGTGTTCGGGAAGAAGAGCGAACCAGTCCCCGCCACAGGGGGGAGCGTATTCGGTTCGACGACGTTCGCCTGGGACGACAAGGACAAGCAGCCTTCGCCGGGAGTCTACAACGTGCTCTGGAAGGCGCCCCGCCAGATCAGGCTCAACGACAACGTCGTGGTGAGGGAGGACGAGATCGCGGTGTTCTACCGGGACGGGAAGGCGCTGACATACTTCGACCAGCCCAACAGGTACGCGCTGACAGACTTCAACGCCCCCGTGGTGGGCAACCTCCTGAAGTTCTTCACCGGGGTGACCCAGTGGGCCGAGGTCTATTTCGTCCCGAAGCGATATCTCGACGGGAAATTCGGGACCACCCAGCCCTACCAGTTCACCGACCCGACCTTCGGGATAGTCAACCTGAGGGTGTTCGGCGAGTACAGGTGGAGGATTTCGTCCCCCGAGCTTTTCATCAACCAGTTCGTAGGGACCTTCGGCGCGGACACCTCAGTCGACGTGGAGGAGAGGGTGAGGGAGCAGCTGGTCATCCTCGTGTACAACGCACTGGGGAAGATGAAGCAGCAGGGGTTGAAGGTCACGGACCTGGCGGCCAACCTCATGAACATCGAACAGGAGGTGCTCGCCGTCGGCCCGGACCACCTCGGGCAGTATGGGATTGAAATCAACAAGGTCTCGGGGCTGAACATCAGTCTCCCCGATGAGGTCCAGCATGCTATTGACACCAGGTCAGAGATGCAAGTTCTGGGGGTCAATTTCATGCAATACCAGACCGGAAAGGCCATCGACAACGCCGCGAAGAACACAAGCGGAGGGGCGGGGATGTTCGCGGGCCTCGGGGCAGGGATTGGTGCTGGAGGGGCGATTGGAGGGCAGATGGCCCAGGGGATGGGCCAGACTATGAACCAGAGGAGCTGTCCCAACTGTGGTTCTCTGATATCGGCTACGGCGAAGTTCTGCCCGAACTGCGGAGCCACCATCGCTGGATCTCAGGGCCCACCAGCACCGGCTGGCACGAGCAAATTCTGCCCGAACTGCGGCAGCCCGATAGCTGCCGGGGCGAAGTTCTGCAATAATTGTGGGACCAAGCTTTAGGTGAACCTGATGTTTTGTCAAAAGTGCGGAGCCCAGTTACCCGACGACGCAGAGTTCTGTTCCAAGTGCGGCGCGAAGGTCGGCCAGGCGTCGCAGGGGGCACCGCAGACCGCGGCCGCCCAGCAGGATGTCTTAGCCTCCACCGGCGCGACATCCCTGAAGTGTCCCAGCTGTGGGGCCCCGATAGCCCCCAAGTTCGGCGAGATGTTCATCACCTGCGAGTACTGCGGGAGCAGCGTATCCCTCGGGAACCAGGGGTGGAAGAGCATCGACAAGCACACGATGCTCCCCGTCAAGATAGCTCAACAGGACGAGCTGATGAAGGAGATCCATGGGCTCATGGACAGGGGGTTACTCCACCGCCACCTTCAGGAGTCGTCTACCCTGGAAGAAGTCAACCTGGCCCTGGTCCCTTACTGGCTGCTGCCTGTCTCTGCGAGGACCTCGCTGGTGGCGGTAGACATGGCGGCTGAAGCCGGCCAGATCGCCACCACGGCGGCCCTGGCCGGGATAATGGGAGGCGCACTGGGAGGCGGGAGGGACAGGGGGTTCGGGGGAGGAGGCTTGTTCACCGGCATGATGATGGGGACGATGATGGGAGGAGGGGGGTTAGGGTTCGGTGGTGGGGGCCAGGGGAACAGCCGGGCCTATCAGATGGACAACGACTACAACTTTCCCATAGTCGGACTGAAGGCCCTCGCGGACTACCAGCCCAAGGACTACCAGTTCAACCTCGCCGACAGGGTGGTGTTCGACGTGACGAAGGTCAAAGGGATCAAGGTCCTCAACGGAGACGTCGGGGAAGAGGTAGCCAAGACCCAGGCCAAGACCCTGGTGGACCAGCTGCAGTCGCAGAAGGCACACTCCGCTCACCATATGATTCAGAAGCTTACGACGGAGTCAGACGTCGGCGAGGCAGAGCTGCTGCACGCCCCTGTCTGGTTCGCGAGATACCAGCACAAGAACGGGAAGATCGTGCTGGTGATCGACGCGAACTCGGGCGGCGTCATCAACAGCATCGGGCTCTAGGAAGACGCCTAACCCAGAAATACGCGGGGAGCTGCCAGCCGGCCATGGCCGCAAGCAAGCAGGGGGTCCCCGTCATCATCCCGAACGATGTCTGGCACCCTTTGATGGAGATAAGGTCCCAGTTGGACTCTGAGTGCCCTGGGGCGCCGACGCCCATCGAGGAGCTCCTCCGCGAGATAGTGAGGCACTATGAGCGCTGCGACAAGGCAGCGGACGAAGCCGAGGAGTTCTGCAAGAGGGCCCAAGCCTGGAAGAGAAAGAAGTAGCTGGGACCGAAGCGTGAGATGGGGGGAAACCTTCCCATGGTGGGCTGCCTGCCATAGTACGCCCTGAGTGCTGGAATTCTTCTGAATCAGGTTGTCGTGGTTGGAGGAGAAGCCGGCTGGAGAGGCGCGGCCTGGGCGCCTCCGCCGAAGAAGGCCCTTACGTTTGGGCGGAACAGATACCACAGTATGACGCCGTCGATGACCAAGCCCACCACACCCGAGATAGAGAGCAGGGCGAGGCTCGCGAGGCTCCCCACGATCCCAAGGCCAGAGAGGATGATAGCCAGTATCCTGGCCCACCCTCTTCCGGTCCAAAGACCCCAGCCCACGAGGAGCCCCAGAATCCCGAATATGGCCACCGCCCCCCCGACGGCTATCCCTATCCCTGCAGGGATGGCTAAGCCGAGGGCCGAGAGAAGCGACCCGGTTACAGCCGCCACCGCCACGCCGATGAGAAGTATGATCAGTCCCCCGAGCATCTGCAATATCGCCAGGATTGCTATCCCCGCGGGCCTGGGGGGCCTCATCAAGACATCAGTGCTTGACGACAGAGCTACATAAGCCTAAGCGCCCGTCGCGCACCTGACAGACATTTCAGCGCTGCAACGGCTTGAATTCGAACCCGCACTTGACGCACACCCTCATACCTGGCGCGTCTGTAATGACCTGACGGGTACCGCATCGGGGGCATTCTACGGTCAAGCTCGCGTGCTTCACGGACCCGGAGTGCTCCGAGCGGACCTTGTTTATGGCGTCGCTGTATGCGTCACGCCCGTAGCGAGGTGCCATGGGGCCTCCTTGGACGACCAGGAACTAAAGGTTGTCCTAGCTGACTTCGTCCAGCGTGAAAGTGAACCTGGCGCCGGCGAACTCCCCTGTGCTCACTCTCTCCCAGGTGACCTTGTACGTCTTGGTGACGTTCGCCCCGATGATGCTTATCTGCTTCGGGACTTCAGAGAATAGCCTCTCGACCTTGGCCTGGTCCTTGGTGAATATCAGGCTCCGCCTGCGCTTCATGAGGTATTTCACAGCCACGTTCCGGTGGGCGTTGCCTTCCACGGGAATCTTCTCGGTGCCGGTGTCTATCGTGAACGATCTCTTCGCCATCTCTAGGCATCTGGGAGGGGCCGCCGGTGGTAAATAGTTTCGGGGTCAAGCGGAGTGCACAATGAACTCGAATGCCAGAGAGCATGATCACAGAGAGAGGGCGCTTTAGGGTCTCTTGATATTTGTCACGAGGAGCCTGAACTGGAGGGTCTTCCCCGCCATGGGATGCCTGCCCGTCTTCCCGTACGCCTTTTCTGGAGGAAGTGTGATCTCCTTGCTCTCGTTCACCTGCATGCCGACGAGCGCCTCCTCGAAGCCGCTTATCACCTGGTGCTGGCCGAGCACAACCTGGAGGGGCTTGTAGTCCCGCGCCGGGCTGAACAGGCCAGACTTGACCGCTTCGGCCTTCATGCTTGTGTCGAACACCTTCCCGCCCGGAAACTTCCCGACGTAATGGACAGAAATCGTGTCCCCGTTCTGTGCCTTCACGTCGCTCATGACTACGATGCCGCCTGGAAGGATGTAATTAAGGACAAAGCCGCCCCTCGCTGCCTTCGTCTGCCCGTTCAGGGCCATGCGAGGCCAGGCTTCCGCGCCCCGTTCCGGTTTCAGAACGCAAAGCTGAGGTCGATCCGCCCTCGGGACTCGGCCCGCACTCGGGATTCGGGCTCTTCTTCGGTCGAGGCGGTGCTAAGCATGGAGCTCCACACCCCGCTCGGTCGAAGAAGGGTCCTCCACCCTCCTGCGTGCCTCCTCCTTCGCGCATCTCAACCCCGCCTGCGCTCCTCCACCTTCCCTGGGCGCGGTCGCCTGACCGCGCCGGGCTCTGGCGAGCACAAGGCTCCGCCTCTGACCCAAGAGCAGCCCGGAATATTCCCAGCCTCGCGCGTAACCAGCGTCGACTCGGGCTGCATCCCAGGCCATCGGCAGAGCCGACAGCGAGAGAGCTGAGACTGTTCTGGTGCGGGTCGCTGTTATCTTAGCTTGACTCTTGTTGCTGACAAAGAGCGAATATTCTTTTGACCACTGCATCGTCCTGCGGAAAGCGCGTGAGTTTCCCGAAGTCGCGACCCTCTGGGTCGGTCTACTGAAAGATGACACCGGGTGGAGCGTGCTTGAGCCCAAAGATGATATCTGCCCGCGGCCCCGGCCTTGGCATGGCCGAATCTGCGGTTCACAGATCTATGAAGGCCATAGTCAGGCGGGAGCTCGAGCGCGAGCGCTTCGCGGTGGTGGAGGAGCCGGTCGTCCCTCCAGGTCGCAGGGTGTCCTGGACCGCCTATCGTCCGGATCTTCTCGGATATAGGTCGGAGGGCGGGAAGGAGGAGGTCGTCCTCGTGGAATGTGAGACGCGCCCCCTGATGCGCAGGCTCGAAGCCAAGAAGTGCTCGACGGTGTGGTTTCAGCCGCGCGTCTATCGGGGCGGGTCCGTCAGGAAGATACTCGCCGTGCCGCAGGGCAGGCTCCATCGGGTCGACATGAGAATCAGGCGCAGCTGGGACATCTGGGTCCTCGGCCGAGACGCGACCATGGCGAAGTTTCCGGCCGTTCAGGAGAGTGCCGCCTGCGAGCCACGTTTCTCAAAATCGATAATCGAAGCAAGCGATTAATATGCGTCGTGTGTTTAACAAACCACTCGTCCGGCCAGGAGAAGGATGGATTCGCGGAGAAGAAGAGGTGCCGGGGAAAGCCTCGGCGCCTGGTACCATCCGCGAGCGGGATGGTGGCGCGTAGAGCCGGGGAAACCCGGACTTCAACGAAGGCCAAACCGAGGGCGAACCGGGACGGCGGCGGTGAAGGAACGCTACGAAGCCGCCGTCGGAGGAAAGCCACATCCCTCCTGAGAGCCGGGCGAGGCAACCAAATATCAGCCGGTTCTCACCTCTAGCGGGGGACTTCGGAGATGCTCTACAAGGACCGGGCGGACGCAGGAAAGCGCCTCGCGGGGGCCCTCCTGCATCTCAGGGGCGAGGACTTGGTCGTGCTCGGGATACCGAGGGGAGGCGTGGTGGTGGCGAACGAAGTTGCCAAGACGCTGGACGCCCCGCTGGACGTCGTGGTGACCAAGAAGATTGAAGCGCCAGGGGAACCAGAGTATGCCCTCGGAGCGGTCACCCAGGAAGGAGAAGTGATGATGGACAGGCAGGCTGCGGAGTCCTTGGGGGCCAGTGCGGCGTACCTTGACTACCAGATTCGACTCAAGCGGGAAGAGGTGAAGGACAGGATGCAGAAGCTGCGGGGGTCAGCCCCCTACCCTAGACTGGAAGGCAAGGTGGTGGTCATAGTGGACGATGGCATAGCCACCGGGAGTTCGGTGAGCGCGGCCGTGATGTCGGTGAAGAAGCGGGGCCCGAAGGATGTCATCGTCGCGGTTCCGGTGGCGCCGGCGGACGCGGTGCAGGCCCTCTCCGAAGACGGAACCAAGGTCGTCTGTGTTTCGACCCCAGGACCGTTCCTGGCCATAGGGGAGTTCTATGAAGACTTCGGGCAGGTTGAGGACATCGAAGTGAAGAGAATCCTTGACGAAAACGCTGCAAGGCGCCGCTGAGGCCCCACGCCCTTAGCATCCAGGGGGGAGCGAGGCCGAGCTTTGGACGTCCGCAAGTTCGAGGGCGACCTCTACGAGCTCGCCGGCAGGGCCTGCCACGTCGACACCGAAGAAGTAAGATCCAAGGTGTTTGCCATCGCCGACGTCCTGGTCAACCTTTACAAAAAGAACCTCGTGAAGATCAACCATTCGGCCCTGGAGTTGGTGTGCGCCAGGGGCCTGATAAAGCAAGGCTACGATGTGAAAGTAGAGCACAGGCTGGACAAGATCCTGGTCTGCGATGTGATGGGGTCGAGGGGGGACGGGCCCCTCATAGTCGAGATAGAGACCGGGTTCATACCGCCCGAAGCGGCCCTGGAACCTTCGGCGTATGCGCGGAGCCGGATTGCCAGCAAGATATCCAGGTACAGCAGGTATGCGGGGAAGTTCGCCCTGGGGACAACTCCCTCGTACATTCTGGACATCCCCGGGTTCTTCATCGGGGCTCCACGGAACAGGACCCACGAAGAGGCCGCACGGATCAAAGAGCTCACCGACGTCGCCTACAACAAGCCCGAGATCTCCATAGACGACCTTATGCAGGCGAGGCTTCACGCCGTGTTTCTGATAGATGTCGACTCCGGGGGTGTACAGGAAATCGACCCCGAGGCCTACGATAGGATGGCGCTGGCCGTCCTGGATTGGCGCCGGAGTGTCCAAGGCTTAAATCCGCGCTGAAACGCAACACAGCGCGGGTTCAATTTCGCAAGCGCGTGCAGGCTGACAGGACCCGTGTTTTGGAGGGGTGATTCTTGCCGGACCAGGTGAGCGGCCGGGTCGCCCTCGCAAACGCCCTCTTCCGGATAGGAGCCCTCCGGTTCGGGAAGTTCAAGCTATCCAGCGGCAAGGTCAGTTCCTACTATCTGGACCTGAGGGTCGTTCCGAGCGACCCTGAAGCATACGGTCTCGCTATATCGGCCTATCTTGCTGCTGCGAAGGGAATCGGAGAATCCAGCTTCGACGTAGTGGCGGGCGTCGCTACGGCTGGGGTGACCATCTCATCTCCCCTCGCCTACGTCCTCAAGAAGCCGATGGTCTACGTGAGGAAGGAGGAGAAGGGGCACGGCCTCGGGAAGCTGGTCGAAGGTGCGGTCAACCCGGGATGGCGGGCCTTGGTCATCGACGACCTGGTGACTACAGGAGGGAGCGTCATCTCGTCGGTGGAAGCGCTGAGAAGCGTGGGGTGTGTGGTCAGGGACGCCTTAGTTCTTGTGGACAGGCTGGAAGGAGGAGGGGCGAACCTCGCGCGGGCAGGGGTCAGGCTCAGCGCCTTCGCAGACATCACGGAGCTTGTCGAGACCCTCCACGGCCAGGGGAAGATCACCAAGGCGGACCTCCAGGCTGTGCTCAAGCAGATGGAAGGAAAATAGATGGAAGCTAGCGCAATCGAGGTACAAATGGGAAGTCTGCGCTTCGCCAACCCCACGGCGCTGGCCTCGGGCGTGCACGGAAGCTCCCTGTCGAAGGTGTTGCAGGCACTGAAGATGGGAGCAGGTGCGGCGGTCACGAAGTCGATCGGAGTGGTGCCGCGAGAAGGTTACCCAGACCCGACCATGGTCGAAGTCGAGGGCGGGATGGTCAATGCAGCCGGGCTCCCTAACCCTGGAGCGGCGATGTTCTCCGAGCAGCTGGCCGAGGTGGAAGGAAAGAGCCTCCCGATTGTAGTCTCAGTCTTCGGAGCAGACGAAGCGGAGTTCACATCTGCGGTCAGGGCCCTGGATGGGAACGACTTCGTCGCCTATGAGCTCAACCTAAGCTGCCCGCACGTGTCGGGGGTCGGCATCGAGGTCGGGCACCTCCCCGAGGAGGTGAGCAGGGTCACCAAGGCCGTGAAAGCTGCCACGGGCAAGCCGGTGTTCGCCAAGCTATCCCCCAACACGGAGAGACTGGTCGAGGTCGCCCAGGCGGCGGTGGATGCGGGGGCCGATGGCCTGACGGCCATCAACACGGTGAGGTCGTTCCCAATTGATATCGTGAAAGGGGGGCCCGCCCTCTCGCATGGCTTCGGTGGCCTGTCTGGGGCGGCGATAAGGCCCATAGCACTGCGCTGCGTCTACGAGCTGAGGGAGCAGTTGGGCGTCCCCATCGTCGGGTGCGGCGGGGTGGGGACATGGGAGGACGCGGTGCAGTTCTTCCTGGCTGGTGCGAACATGGTCCAGCTAGGTACCTCGACAATCAAGAGGTTTGACAGATTCAACGATGTCAACCTGGGGATCATCTCTTACATGAAGAGGAAGGGTTTTGCAAAGCTTGAAGACCTTGTCGGGCGGGCGCACGCCAGATGAATTCTGACAGGATGGCGCACAGCTTCAGAGAGCGGGTCCTTGAAGCCTCGCGGCGGAGGGGCTCGAAGGTCGTCCTCAACCTCGACTTCGCCGGCCCCTACGAAGGAAGGCTCGACAATGCTGTGCGAGTGCTCAACGAGACCAAGGAGCACCTGGCCGCGGTCAAGGTGAACCACCACCTGCTGCTTCCGTTCGGTCTCCAGGGCATAAGGGCTGTCATCGACATCTGCAAGGAAGAAGGGCTCCCCCTGATCGCGGACCTGAAGATGAACGACATAGAGTCCACCAACCTGAACATAGTCGACTCGCTCCTCGGTTACGGCTTCGACGCCGTCATAGCGAACCCCTTCGTAGGGAAGGCAGAGGGCCTGGGAAAGGCGATCGAGAGGATCCACTCCAAGAACGGAGGGATACTCCTCCTGGTCTACATGAGCCACAAGGGGGCGGACGAAGGGTATTCACTCCGCCTCGAAGGGGGCGAACCGCTGTACCGGGTATTTGCCAGAAGGGCAAAGGAGTGGGGTGCGGACGGGGTGATAGTCTCCGCCAAGTCCGCAGAGAAGATAGTCGAAACCAGGCAGATCGTGGGGAGGGAGTGTCTGATATTCTCGCCCGGAGTCGGTGTCCAGGGGGGCGACGCTTCCGCAGGCATCGCGGCGGGCGCGGACTTCGTCCTAGTGGGGAGGACGATCACAGAGTCTCTCGACCCGGCGAAGACTGCAGCCGAGCTGAAGTCGGTCTAGGGCCGGGTCGCCCCGCTGCGCCAGCCTGAAGAGCAGCGCTCCATGTCGCCCGGGAAGCCGACAGCTAATGGCTGGGCCTGGTCCCTCGCGGCGCTCGAGGCGAACTGGCCGCGGGACTTACTAGGTCGGGGCCTCGGAGGAGTAGTAGTCCCAGATTCGCTTCTGCGCCTCCTTGACGTAGTTCATCTCGGCCGCGGATAGCCGGGGGTCCGAAGCTCTGGAATAGGGACGCCTCAGCGACTGTGGGAGTTCGTCGTCGCAGAAGAAGCCCCCGCCTGGAAAACCGGTGTCCTTGCGGACGATGATGGCGGCGAAACCGGGAGCCCCCCTGGCGTATTCCTCCCTGTCCACCGCGACGATGGCGTCGAAGAGCGCCTTCCCCCTCGAAACCCCCATTATCTTCATCAGCTGCCCATAGGCGAGGGTCCCACGTGACCCGGCCGCCCTGACGAGTTCCCGCCTCAGTTCTCCCAGATCGGGCGAAGCTATCCCTCCCCACTCATGGCCCCGGACGCCGCAGCGCCGCAGCATCTCACTACCAAACCATCGACCCTGTGCGACAATTCGTCCCCCAATCTCCCTCAAATCATCCAGGGGCTTGCCAGTGGCGCCTGGGAGAAGCTCAGGACTCCAGGCTCTTGGCCACTTTGAACTGGTCGCCGACCACCGACCGCATATTGAGCAGGCCGAGCGGCTTGCCGTGGTCGGTCACGAACAGCGTCCTTATCTTGCGCTTCGCCATCAGCTTAATTCCTTCGGACAGCGGCTCGTCGGCCTCGATGGAGACCATGGGGGAGGTCATTATCTTCCTCACGGGCACCACGGATGCGACCAGGTCGTCCGCCGCCACGTGGTTCAGTATGTCTCGTTCAGTCATAATCCCCTTCGGCTCTCCGTTCACGAGGACCAGTATGTTCCCTGCGCCCTTGTCGCGCATCTTCTGGGCTGCTCTCAGGACCGACTCGTTGGCGTCGATCATCAGAGGGTCGGTTTTCACGAAGCTCCTGACGGTCGGGGCTTTGGTCTCGGCCGCTTCGATCCAGAATGTGAGCGAATACTGGCAGCTCGGGCACTCCTCGGGGGTTCTGTCTCCTTCAAAGACATACCCGCACCGGTAGCATTGCCACTTTGCCATCCCTGAAAAAATGGCGGGCCGTAGTATATTAAGAGCGTGGGGAGCCGCCGAGGGCAGCGTTTGGGGGGCCGTGCGCGTCGGGGCCGCTCGGCGTCTGGGCGATGAGCAATCTCGCCCTCCGCTGGCAGAGAGATGCTTTGTCGGTGTAGTCTCTCCATGTGGCGTAGTTCGCCTCCACCTTGGAGAGCAGCAGCAGGATCTCCGCGGCCTGAAGATAGCGCGCGGTCGCGGTCTCCTTATCGCCGGCCTTCTCCGCGGCCTCCGCGTCAGAAATCAGCTGTTGTGCGTACCAACTCAGCTTCTGGGCGCGGCTCATCGGGGGCCTGGGGGCCGGTTGCATGTCCTCCGGATGGGATCGCAGGAGGCAAAAGAACGGCGTGTCGAATTCCTTAGACGATTGGGAGAAGTAGGCGAGTCATGCCTCAGCTGAACTTGATGGTCATGCCTACGGCTATCCCGTTGGCGGCCGCGAAGCCCCCCTGGGCTTCGATGACGTAGTTGGCCTCGGCGGTGGGCGTGTAGACTGTGCAAGTGCCGCTGTTGTAGCAGGGGGGAGCGGAAGCCACGAGGTAGACGACCTGACCGGAGTCCCCCGTTGCGTTTATCCAGATTATGTCGAGGCTGGTGTTGGTGTCGTACATCCAGAAGGCCCACTTGCCGTAGGTTGGGAACGCGAAGAGCATGGTGGTGGCGTCCGTCACCCTCCTGTTCATGAGCCCGGACTCCCTCTCCGCCTGCGTCGTTGCCGTGAAGTTGAATTCGAACGTCTTTCCATTGAGCGCGAAGGCCGAAGGCACAGGGGTGCTGACGCTCCCGGGCTGAGAGTACGTCGAATAGACATTGTAGGCCAGCAGGGCGACCCCGGAGACGCCCAGCAGGACTATCACCAGCAAGGCCGCCTTCACCCAGGACACCGGGGAGGTTCGGCCAGAGGGGCTATTTTATGCCGTTGGCGGAGGAGGTGGAAGTCTGACCCGGGAGCATGGCCACATCCCGCGCTTGTTTTTTAAGTGAGCATCGGGGAAACGGTCAGAGAGACTCAATGTCGGCCCGCGAGGACGGTCCTGTCGATGGTGGATTGGAGAACCCCAGAGACGCCGAAGTGCTGAGGACGATAGAGGACGAAAGGCTTGCAGTCTTCACCTTCGACGGGCTGAGACGAATCACCAGGACGCATCCGGAGACGCTCTCAAGGGCCTTGGAAAGACTGGAGGAGAGCGGCGCGATTGTGAGATCACCTGAGGGATATAGCCTCGCAGAGAAGGCGAAGGGGATGCCCCCTTTCAGGCGCGCAGCTGCGGGCTCCAAGAGCATACCTGTGCTGCACACCTATCTGCCGTACCCGGGTAGCGCCTCGAGGATTGCCGACGCCCTGAAGGGCAGGTGGTTCGACAACGCCAGGTGGGTCGGGATGGCGGAGGAAGACGGCGGGTTCGTCATGAAATGGGTTACAGCCGATGGGACGGCTTTGATCGATGCGAAATTCACCTCGGGTCAGCTCGACATCGAAGCCAAGGTCTCGCGCGACTCTGACCTCCCCAAGGCGGTGCGTGCGGCCCACCAACTGGTAGGGAGGATCTCTAGGCTCTATGGCGGCGAGAGACCGGTGAACAGGACCGGGTTCATGCGCATAGGGCACTTCGCGCCCTCCGCCATGTGACCGGGTATCTTCCAAACCCCCTCAACAAGTAGCTCCCCCTCCTGAGCGACTGCGATGATTCAAGACACCGTGAAAGGGAGCGGAGGAGAGCGGCTGCTGCAGTCGTTCTCGGAAGCTGTGACAGAGCTGGCAGAACGCGTCTCGCCGTCGGTGGTGAGCGTAGGCACAGGGGAGAGGAGCGGGAGCGGCGTCGCCTGGTCCGGAGAAGGTATCGTCGTCACCGCAAGCCATGTAGTTGGTCGTTCGGCTTCGCCCACCGTGACTCTGTCTGGGGGACGGAAGGCCCAGGCAAGCCTGGTGGGCTTGGACCCCTACCTCGACGTGGCGGCCCTGCGGGTCGATTCAGATGGGTTATCCCCGTTGGCCCGGGGGACCGCGGAAGGGGTCCGGGTCGGGCAATTCGTCCTCGCTCTCGCGAACGCCACAGGCAATGGAGTCTCTGCCACCTCAGGAATCGTCACTGGCGCCAGGAGGAGCGCTCGGGGATTCTGGGGCGTCAGGATAGACGACGCCGTGGTGACAGATGCGAGGCTGAACCCAGGCTATTCGGGCGGGCCGCTGGTAGACTCGTCGGGGCGCCTCCTCGGCTTGAACGTCGCCTACTTCGCCGGCCGGGGGGTCGCTGTGTCGGTGGACTCCTTGGAGGAGGCAGTGGCCAGGATGTCGAAGGACGGCGGCGCGAAGAGGGGCCGCCTGGGGGTCGTGGTCGAGCCCATAGAGCTTCCGCAAGGGGTGTCAAGACTGCCCGGGGTCGACCAGGACGAGGCGCTTCTCGTGAAGTCCGTGGAGCCTGGTTCCCCCGCCAGGGATTCGGGCGTGGCCCTGGGCGACATCATCCTCAGCCTCGGCGGGACCAAGGCCACTGACGAGTACTCTCTGTACAGGGCGCTCGGAGGGGACGTGGTCGGGAAGGGCGTGGCGCTGCGGATCCTGAGGGCTGAGAAGGTAGCCGAGCTTCAGGTGACGCCCAGGGAGGCCGAGGCATGACGCGTCGCGACTTCCTGGCATCGCTTCCGAAGGAACCCAGCTTCCCTCAGCCGGGAGGCCCCCGGGAGCCCCTCCCACCGCTCCGGCCGCCGTTCTAGACAGGCCCAGCGGGGTTGATTAGGGGGCTTAGCGGAAGGCACCTGTGAGCGAAATCAAGGCGAAGACGCCCCACGGCGAAATCACGATAGACCAGCTCGCGGCTATCCAGCCCGGGATGGCCGCCCTCATGAAGGAGACGGGGGACAGGTTCACGCAGACATATTATGCGGCAAAGGGAGGCAACTGGAAGCTGGCGGCCCACCACCTGAACCAGGTGAGGGCATCTTTCAGAACCGCGAAGGTGACCCGGCCCAAGTACGCGGAAGACCTCGCGGCGTTCGACAGCGAGTATCTCCTCCCCATTTTCCAGGCGATCCATGCCCAGGAGTGGGGGGAGTTCGAGAAGGCGTTCAGGAAGGGCGAGGTGGGCTCCGACATATACCACGACAAAAGAGGATACCCGCACATCAGATACGTACTCCCGAAGGATCCTCCGGCCAACTTGTACCTGGGCCCTCCCGAAAAGTTCAGGAGGGAGCAGGTCGACTCCGAAAGCTCGTAGCCGAGTCTGCCGGCGCGGGAGATATTCCCAAGGCAGCGAAGGACGGGACCGGGCGGAACCGTATGGCCACATCAAGGCGGCATATGTAATTTATAGCGGCGAGACAGAGCAAACTCAGTAATGCAGAGCTCGACTGTCGATACGGACCTCCTTCAAAGGTTCGATTCGGAGGTCATGGCCAGGGTTCCTCAGTTGAGGGATGGGACGGTTAGTAATCCCACCCCCCTGGTTGAGGTGACGGACGACTTCATCCGTTGCGCCGACTCGGAATACGGAGTGAGACTGAGTGGGAAGGGTGTCAGGGTGTTCCTCAAGATGGACTCCAAGCTCGTTGGGGGATCGGTCAAGGTCAGGCCCGCCGTCGCAATCCTGCGCGACGCGATAGCTTCGGGGAGGCTGACCAAGGGTCAGACCGTCTTCGAGGCGACGTCGGGCAACTTCGGCCTCGCCCTGGGCACCCTCAGCAGGCTCGGCCTGGACGTAGTAGTCCTAGTCTCGAGGAGGCTGCAGCAGGGGGTGATTGACGGTCTGCGCTCGAGCGGGGCCAAGCTTGTGAACCTGGACATAGACATCTGCCCTGC
Source organism: Nitrososphaerota archaeon (assembly GCA_027386095.1). The sequence continues at coordinate 49,807 of DAHXUN010000007.1, forward strand.
CCCTGGGCTTGGGGACGCGAACCTGGCCGCCGCGAAGGGCATCGCGTCCAGCGTCAGGCAGCAGCTCGCCGAGCTCGGGCTGGACCCGGCGAAGTTTGATGGGGCAAGGGGAGAAGTAGAAGGCTTGCTCGCAAGGCAGGACGCGATCGGGCTGGCAAAGCTGCTGGCCACGTCCTATGGCGGCTTCTGCACCGCGCAGTATGAGAATGACCTGAATGTGGAGACCCATAGGATGGTGACCGGGCCGGAGATAGATATGCAGTTGCGGGAGAAAGGCGCCTCTCTTGGAGGGGCGGACTTCGTCTGCGCCTTCGGCACAGGGGGGACAGCAACCGGAGTGAGCAGATACGTCCGCGCCGAGCATCGGAGGAAGGGCGTCAGAGTGATCTTCCCGGTCGCTGGCCAGGACGTCGCCGGGATCAGGACCAGGGAGAAGGCGGCGGGCCTGAAGTTCTACGAACCTGACTCCTACGCTGGAGAGCACGAAGCGGACTTCGAAGAAGCGAGCAAGTTCTTCGAGTTCATGAACAAGAAGGGGCACGACATCGGTGAGAGCGGGGCGCTGGCGCTCTACGCGGTCATGCAGCTGGCGAACTTTGGGACCGGGACGAAGTTCGTGGTGATGGTTGCCGACGGCTCCTCCAAGTACCTCTCAGAGGTCAGCGCGGTGGCCAAGAGGGGCAGGAGGGACCAAGTCAGGCTGGACGAGGCTGCGTCGAGCATCAAGGAGTATGGAGGGATCGTCTGGGTCCACAACATGTTCGTGCCGAGGGACGAGGGGAGGAGCGTCATCGCCTCTGCCCTGGGGGTGGAGGAGGAGAGCATCAGGGTGGCGAACGTGAGGGACGTCCAGGCCGTGCTCAACGGGGTCGAGCCGTCAGAGGAGTTCGAAGGGCTGCTGCATGGAGACGACAAGCCGCTCCTACTGGTATGCGTCGCCGGGAGCACGTCGATGATGATCGCCAAGGTGCTGGAGAGGAGGGGGGTCGCTGCCGAGAGCCTCGTCGGCGGCATATCAGGACTGCCTGGGTCCAAGGGGAGGCAGATGTTCGACCTCGTCCAGATTGCAGGGAAGTGAGCAGGCCCGGTAGGGGAGCCCCGGGGCGGGACTACCTCCGGCGTCTCACTCGGGGGCGGACCAAGACCTTCTTGGGCTTTGGACCTAGGGAGAGGACAGTCTTCTCGTAGTCGGACCACCTCACCCCGAGCTTCTGGGCTACCATCATCTCGATTGTCGTCGCGAACGCGTGCTCGTTCCTGTATGGAGCCTTTGGATGGTCCCCCGGCTCCGCGTCGATGGGGTGGAGGTTCATCTTGCGCTCGGCCTCGAAGCCGACGTCGAAGGCCACGACTTCCCTGTCGGTGATGCCGTGCATCTTGCACAATTCGTACTCTATCATCTCGTGCAGAGCCACCAGGAACACGTACCTCTGGTCCTTCATCCTGCTAACCATGATCTGGGCAGGCTTGCCTGGGATCCAGTCGCCTACAGTCTCATACCTCTGTTTCCTGTGCGGCACCTGGGCTATGGTGAAGATCGGTCTGACGCCGCCCTTCTTCCCCAGGCTCTGACGGAGGAGGGCAGGGGGGGCCCTGCGGGCGGGGCCGTCGGAGCGCATGGAAGGTCGTCGCAGGCCTTGGGAAGACATGTTACTCAGAAAATCCCCCGTGGAAGGGCCCTAAGGGATAGGCTGTCAAAACGGCATCCCCTTTTGGTAAACCAAAATTAGCCAGCCCATCTGGCCACGTCTCTGGTTATCTACATCGTCGACCGCCGATGTGTTCTTTGGAGTTTGTTCGATGATTGCCAAACGGATTAACTAGGGGTCTCCGGAGGCGTGAAGGCGCCTCTGCCGGTCTGCGCCGGCCTTCCCTCAGCTATGGCCTGATCCCCGCGGTCGTGACCAACCAATGATTCCCCAGGCGTCTGACGCCTCTCCGGGCCTGGCCCTTTCGGCCTGGGGGGCGGAAGGCCCCAGATTCATTGCTCCCGCCTCGGGTGTACGGCTGTAGGCTGCGTCCACGTCGGCACCGCGGCTGCGACCGGAGCTCAGGCCTTCCTGAATTCCAAGGCCGCGGAGTTCATGCAGTAGCGGAGCCCGGTAGGCTTGGGGCCGTCGTCGAACACGTGACCCAGATGGACGCCGCAGTTGGCGCACGTAACCTCTGTCCTGGTCATCCCGAAGCTGCGGTCGGCCTCTTCCTTGATCGCGGTTTCTGAGACAGGCCGGAAGAAGCTGGGCCACCCCGTGCCCGACTCGAACTTGGTGTCCGAGCTGAAAAGCGGGGCGCCGCAGACCACGCAGTGATAGACCCCGGCCTCGTGGCTGTCCCAGTATTTGCCTGTGAAAGGCGCCTCCGTCCCCTTGAGGAAGCAGACGTCAACGGCCTCCCGGTCCAGCTGAGCCTTCTTCTTCGCCATCTCCTCCTTGGTGAGCATCTACGCGAGGACAGGGGAGCAGGTATAAAATTGAAGCCGTCCCGCGTGACGCGGCCGGATATTCTTAAGAGGAGCCGCAGGATTCGACGGTTTGGCCCACCATGGCGAAGTTCAGCTCGGCGCAGGAGAACTGGAAGGAGCAGACCGGGAGCATAGTGTCAGTCGAGATATCGAAGCTGTTCGTTGGGAAGACCAACGTCCGCAAGTCGCCGGGGGACGTCGGAGACCTCGTAGACTCGGTAAAGGAGAAGGGAATCCTGGAACCCGTGCTCGCCAGGCCCATCGGCGGAAGGTACGAGCTGGTCGTCGGGTCGCGAAGGTTCGAGGCTGCGAAAATCGCCGGGCTCAAGAAGATGCCATCGATAGTGAGGCCCATGACCGATGAAGAAGCGATCATAGTCTCCCTCGTCGAGAACATCCAGAGGAGGGACATCGAGCCCGAAGAGGAGTACGACGCCATCCTGGCGCTGAAGAAAGCTAACCCGCGCGCCTATGGCACGTCCGAACAGGTCGCCAGGGCCCTCGGCAAGTCAAGGAGATATGTGGAAGACAGGATAAGCGCGGTCGAGGTCGTGCGCAACATAAGAAGGGAGACCAGAGCCGACATCACCGTCAAGCAGGCCCCCCTTCCCAAAGAGCGAAAGGAGGGTGTTTTGCCCGTGAGGCACGCGACGTTCCTCCACCGGGCCGAGGAGGCATCGACCGTCCAGGAGCTCCCCAAGAGGGAGAGGGCCACGCAGCTGAAGGAGCTGGCCGAGACCATCGCGCCGATGACCACCCCCGAGGCAGAGAACGTGGTGAGTCACTTCGTCATGGCCCCGCAGCGCCCCGTGGAAGACATCAAGAAGGAAGCAGCGTACCTCCACGCCGTCAAGCTCGAAATCCTGCTGGACCCGAGGGTCGCCGACGGCCTTCGCAAAGCGGCTGAGGAGAGGAACACCACCATGGAGGCGGTGGCCACCCTCGCCATACATTCCTGGCTCAGGCAGCAGCGCTACGCCTAATCTGCCGAGGCAGACCGGCGGCCAGCCCGCCCGTCTCCGACTGGGTTGGCACACCGTGAAGTAACCGCCTGCGGACTGGAGGCAGCTCTTGTCCAAGCCCTTGACGTAGGCCAGGGCGCCTCCAGGCGGCGGGGAATGCCTTGCCAACGCCTGACTCTCGAACTCCTCGTTGGTCCACACATCCTGCCCACGGCTCCCGATTTGCCGCCTCGGTGAAGATCGACGCATTCATGCATCGGCTGAAGGGCGAGGCCCTTCGTTGCCGCCGAGAGAGCTCTCCGGGGGGTTTCCCGAACTTCTCCACGAAGGTCACAGTCGACAGCGGCTTCAGGCTCTTGCGGCCCGTGAGCTTCTTCCTAGGGTAGTCGAAGGCTACAACGGTCGTGGGGCTCACGGTCTCTGGGAAGTCATTCTTCAGCTCCCGGGGCCACGCGCCGGTAAACGTGCCGTCCGCCGGCTGCCGGCCTCACCGCTCGGCTTCGGTATTTATCACAGGTTCCCGGCCCCCAGGCGGCCGATGTCCCCAAGAGCCAAGCTCCTCCTCTCCCTGCCTGTCATCGCTGCCGCCGTAATCGTGCTCGTCTACTTCAGGCTCTTCGCGAGCCCGGTGGTAATCGCCGTCATCTTCATACTCTACGTCGTCGTAAGCCTCAGGAACAGGCGGAAGTTCAGGAAACAAGAACGGGGCGCCTGACCGAGCTCTGGCGCCAGACGAATGGGTCTTGATGTCAGGGCGAGAACCTGTCGTAGGGAGAGATGAGATCCAGCTCCCCCTCGAGGTCACGGAAGCCGGGGAGGAGGGCGCCGAGTCTCCTCCTGAAGGCGGTGGAATGGTTGAACTCGAGCAGATGGGTGAGCTCGTGCAGGACCACATACTCCCTGAGACGCTCAGGGAGGGCTATGAGCTGCCAGCTGAACGAAAGCCTGCCACCCCTGGTGCAGTAGCCCCACTTGCCCATCTCCCTCACATCCACCCTAGCCGGCTTCGCGCCCACCCTCGGGGCCAGCTCGGCAACCTTCCGCACGACGTAGGCTGAAGTCTCGCGGAGGAACCACCTCCGGACGAGCTCCTTGAACCTCCTTCGGTCATCGGTGTAGACATCCACGACCCCCCGAGAGGGGTCCGGGACAAGCAAGTCCCCAGCGCGGTCGTGGAAGACTGCCGTGAGCATCTCCCCCCCGACCATTACAGCGTCGGGGCGGAGGATCTGCTTCGTCATGGCCATCCGTTCGTACTCCCTCCTCAGCCAGGGGGCTTTGTCTCTGATGGCCTTCTCGACGTCCACCGTCCTCCCCCTCGGGAGCACCACTTCCAGGGTCAGGTCAGGTCGGAAGCGGAAGTAGGTGTATCTGTTGCTTGTCCCTTTCACCACTGAATACTCCACAGGATTCGGTCCGAGGATGTAGTGCGGCAACTTGTCCTGCCTGGCATACAGTCAGATTGCGGCGGATTTCAAGTTGCTTGGAGTCGCGTAAAGGCCATCAGATAGCGTGAGCCGAAGTCAGCCGTCCTGACGACCTGGAACAGGCCCGAAGCGTCGACCGCGTGGACCTGGACGCTTTGTCCTCCATCGCCAGGGCGGCTGTCTCCTCTCTCCCCGCGCCTATGTCGAGTATCTTTTCCCCGGGGGAGCGGGGAGAGCATGCCGACGTCACTCCCCAGCGTCCGGAGTCGGTCGAAGCCCCTTGCCTCAGGCGGTGCCGGCTCGCAACCTGCTCCTAGCCTGACTCGCGCCGACGATTATGAGCACTGGAGCGGCCAAGTTGAGGAAGGGGATGATGGTGAAGATGGCGCCCAGCTTGAGCAGCGTCTCGTTGTACCTGCTGCCCGCCCTCCAGAGCCCGAGGAGTTCCCCCCCGATGAAACCGATCAGGGTCAGCAGCCCTCCGATCGCGAGCATGAAGAAGGCGATGAAGAGTGATGCCACGGCGGAAGAAAACTCTGCCGAGGAGAGCGACGCGGAAGCTGTCGGCGCCTGGGTTATGATGTTACTGACTGAGCCGAAGAAGCCGACCCCTCCAGCCACAGCCAGCCCCCCTCCCACTACCATGACAATGGTAAGGATGGATGGCACCGAGAACGTCCGGTCGACCCTCCTGAGGCCCCAGAAGCCTATGGCGAGAATCGCGAGCGCGATTATTTCCACTGCGCCCGTGACCGGGAGGACCAAGGTCATGCTCCGGATCGCCGGCCCCAGCGCCGCCGCGGTCTGGACCGAAGTCGCGTTCCGGACCTGGGGGAATGCGGTGAAGCTTGAGAACGCCCCCCCGAAGAGGTACAAGCTGGCGGCCCATCCGGCAACCAACCCCGCCAACTGCAGGACGCCGAACCAGAGCATCATCCCAAGAGCCGAGACTTCGCGCCCATCGGCACTCTGCGGTGCAGCAGGTACCGAAGGAGGCTCCGTGGCCATAGAGCGAAGGTGGCGTCTGAGTTATTTAAGTGGGGGAGGACTTCCGGCGACCAGTTTCAGCATGCGGATCCCCGGACGCAGGCCCGTCAGGGTCTATGTCGACGCCAAGATTCTGAACATGCATGACCCGTCGCTACCGAAGGAAGCCTACGTCGGTTACGTGGTCGACGGCAGCGGGAGGAAGAACGTGAAGCGGGTGGAGGCCCAGGAGACCGATGACGCCGAGGTCCTGGCAATCCTCTTTGCGATCGAGGAGCTGGGGCTCCTAGGCAGGTTCACCGTTGTGTGCGACCATGAGTCGGTGGTCTCTGAGGCCAGGAGGGACAGGGCGAAGAACCCGAGCGAGCTTCTCCGGAGACTGCGGGAGACCCTGCGTTCGCATCCCAAGGTCAGGCTCGAAGCTTTACAGTCCAACCCTGCCCACCAGGTGGTCACGGAATATGTCAACGCCCTGAAGGCGCCCGCGGAGAGCTGACCGGCCGTGGCCTGCCGCTGACATGGACTCCGTATGGGCGGCTCCTGAAGTACCGGATGAGAGACACGCCATCCTTCGTCACCCTCAGATTCACCTGCCATCTCTCTACCCCAGCGTCCTCGGCCGACCTGGCGGCGGCCAGTATCCTGCTGTTCGAGTCGTTGGGCGGAGGAGGGCTGAAGGGCTCAGCGTCGTACAGATAACAGAGGACTATCTTGGCCCTCCTTCCGTCCGCGAGGGACCGTCTGAGGTCGCCCATGTGCCGGATCAGCCTGTCGAAGGAATCGAACCTGCTGCTCCTCTTCCTCGCGGCTCCGTCCCCCGCGGGGAGCGTTATCAGCGGAGTCTTCACTTCGACGTACGCGTCCCCGACCATGAAGTCGATGCGCGAAGACCCCAACACGACCTCCCTCCGAACACGGCCCGAGGCCAGATGGAAGAGGGACCCGCGCTTTAGGAAGAACTCGAAGTACCGGTTGGCGGCCGTCTGGTTGATGCCGATCCAGTCCCGTCCCCCTGTCGTGGAAATCGCTTCGACCGTGTAGGCGGTCTTGCGCTGCCTGTTTGAGGCCTTGGAGTAGAGGCATGGGAGCCCTGCGGGCTCAAGGTCGCCCAGCCTCCCCGTGGTGGGGCAGTGGCATCGGAGCACCTTCCCCCGGGACTTCACGAGCATGACGAACCTGTTAGGCCTCGACAGGATTGTCCCCCTCAGGAGTGGACTGGGGAACCTGTAGGCTGGTCTGGTGCCCATTGTCGTCCGGCAGGGCAATGACCGACGTTATTAGCCGCGCGTGGCGCCCGCTCTGCCATGGCCGCGGAGGGGCTTCGGAAGGCCCTCCATGAAATCGAAGGGCAGCCTGGTGCGCTCGACGCCTCTTCGCGGGAGGAACTCTCCGAGGCGCCCCTGGCTGAGCGGCGCCGGGTCAGCCGTGGAACTTCCGCTCCCCCGCTCTCACTGCGACCTTGAGCCAGTTCTCCTGCGGCGGGAGGGGGCAGACGTAGTCGTCGGAATAGGCGCAATATGGGTTGTACGCGTAGTTGAAGTCGACCGCGTACTCGTCGTCGTGCTCAACCTCGAGGTCCAGGTAGCGGGCCGCCCCGTAGCTCTCCTCCCCCGACGTCGCGTCCCTGAAAGGGATGAAGAGGCTGGGCTCTTGCCGCTGGGCAGACTGGTAGGCGTGAATCCGGAACCCTCCACCCCCCACTGACAGGTCGAAGAAGCCCACCCTATTGAAGAGCTGGCGGGTCCCCTTGCTGGTTCCCATGACCACTCCATCAGGGCTGGGGTACCTCTGCAGCCTCGCTTCCATCCGATAGTCGGGGTCAGGCACGAAGTAGTTCAGCCCTGGGAAGGCGCGCTTCGCCTCCGGCGGGAAGGGCGAATCTGGGTCGGACCTGAAGAACTCGTCCTTTTCCTCCCTGAACCTGGCGAGCGCCCTCTTCCACGTCTCCTGGTCTTCCGGGGACATATCCCCGCTCGGGGCCCAGGCCTGAGACTAGAACCTTGCGGACGTGGCAAACATAAAAAGTCCGGCCGGCGGACTGTCGGGGCAGCCTTGGCTCAGAATCCCATAGTCCGTGACATCCTGAAGAGGTACCAGCAGGTGTGGTCCCTCGGCCATTCCATGGCTGTGCTCGGATGGGACACGGAGACGCACATGCCCGAGTCCGGGGCGAAGGCGAGGGGGATCGCTTCGGGCCAGCTCGCCATGCTGGTCCAGAAGGCGACCGTCGACCTGGAAGGGCTGGTGAGGAAGGCGGAGAAGGCGAGAGACCTAGACGACATGGAGAAGGGGGTCGTCAGGGTGCTGAGGAGGAGCCTGGACTACTACCTGAAGGTCCCGCCGGAATTGGTGAACCAGCTCCAGAGGGAGACCACGGAGGCGACCGTCGTGTGGAGGACGGCCCGCGAGCGGTCAGACTTCAAGTTGTTCAGACCCCACCTGGAGAAGATCGTCGAGCTCGAGAGGAAGGTGGCCGACAAGCTGGGCTACGCGAAGCACCCGTACAACGCGCTACTCGACCTCTACGAAGAGGGATTCACGGTGAAGGACGCCGACAAGGTCTACGCGGTGCTGATACCGGAGAGCAAGAGGCTCCTCAAGAGAGTCGCGGCCGACGGAGTGTACCCCTCGAAGCACCCGCTGGAATCGGTCACCTACGACACAGGGGCGATGCAGAAGGTGAACGAAGAGATCCTCGGGCTGCTGAAGATGCCCATGACGAGGTTCCGCATGGACGTGTCTACCCACCCGTTCACCACTCAGATCGCGCCCGACGACGTGAGAATCACGACCAGATACGAGGGGAAGGACTTCAAAGCGTCGCTCTATTCGACGGTCCATGAGAGCGGCCACGCGATCTACGGGCTGGGGCTCGGGCCGAAGCTTGCCTACACCCCCGTGGGCGATGGGGCGTCCTATGGGGTGCACGAGTCTCAGTCTAGGTTTTGGGAGAACGTCGTGGGGAGGAGCAGGGATTTCGTCAAGCTTGTCCGCCCGATACTCAAGCAGAACCTCCCGTTCGTAGAGAAGTACGACGCGGAGGAGCTCTACCTCTACTTCAACACTGTCAGGAAGAGCCTCATCAGGGTGGACGCGGACGAGCTGACCTACAACTTCCACACCGCCGTGAGGTACGAGGTAGAGAAGAAGATCATCGGGGGCGAAGTGAAGGTCGCAGAGGTTCCAGAGGTCTGGAACGACACATTCGAGAGCTACCTGGGAATCCGGCCAGGAGGCGACGCCGAAGGCGCACTCCAGGACGTGCACTGGAGCGGAGGGTCCTTCGGCTACTTCGCCACGTACACCCTCGGGAACATCGTGGCGGCGATGATATGGCACAAGATGGGGAAGGGAGCGCTCGTGCAGGAGGCCTTGAGCGGGGGTGACGTCGACGAACTCAAGGAGTGGCTCGGGTCCAAGATCCACAGGTTCGGGGCCATCTATCCCCCAAAGGAGCTGCAGGAGAGGGTGTTCGGGGAGGCCTACAACGCCGAAAGGCTCCTGACCTATCTGAGCGAGAAGTTCGCGTAGTCCTCGAGGCCGCGAGGGTGGCGAGTAGGTTTGGCGAGCTGGACACCTCGAAGGTGCTTCCGCGCGTCCTTGACGAGCACGACAGAGGGGTGGCCCGCATCTCCGAGGCGCTCAATCTGGAGTACTCCGTCAGGCCCATCCTCGAGGAGCTGAGGGAGTTCCTTGAGTGACGTCTGTGTTGCAACGAGCCGGCAGCTGCCGGCTGTATGTCTAAATCCATCCGTCTCCAGTGTGTTGCCAAGTGACCGATGAGTGACGTTCGATGACGAAGTGAAGAAGATCAACGAGAAGAAGTTCGAAGAGATGCTGAAGCGGACGAAGCCCCAGGCGGGCATTGCCGCGAACGACGGGAAGCCCGTCGAGTTGACGGACGCCAACTTCCGCGAGGTGGTAGGGAAGCACCAGGTGGTCGTGGTCGACTTCTGGGCTCCATGGTGCGGCCCGTGCAGGGTAGTTTCCCCGGTGCTTGAGGAGCTCGCGACTGAGATGGCGGGCAAAGCCACCTTCGGGAAGCTCAACGTGGACGACAACCCCCTGACCTCCCAGCAGTTCGGCATCCAGGGAATCCCGACAATCATGGTCTTCAAGGACGGCGAGCCCGTGGACGGCCTGGTGGGTGCCGCGCCGAAGCAGACGATTGAGGCCAGGATCAGGCCCTACGTCTCGGAGACCAAGGGCTCGCCGTATCAGTGAGCCCCGCTAGTCTTCCTGGGACGTGACGTAGGCAAGCCTGGCGTACGGCCTGACCGCCTGCAGTATCTTCAGCTCCGCCTTCCTGAGGTGCTCCTCGTAGGTAGACCTCTTCATCCCCTGGTTGGCGGCGATTTCATCCATGGTCGCGCCCTTGGGCATGCCATAGTATCCCATCTGCAGGGCGGTGACGAACGCTTCGAGCTGCTTCTTCGTCAGCGCCCCCAGGAACTCGTCCACAGGGACGGTGATGGCCCCCCTCGCCGACTCTCTCGGCACCACCGACTTGTTCTCGACCTCGACCTTGGACACCTTCGAAAGCGCCTCCAAGGCGCCGTCCAACGTCCCCTTGGTGAAGGCGAGCAGGCGACAGTGCTCGAACCCTCCGCGGTAGTTTACAGGCATGACCGGTATGCACTCCGCCCATTCAATCATGGCGACTGTGGAGTTGTCCGTAGCGCACTTGCATCCGACCACCGCCTCCATGTTCTTGGAAGAGTACCTGTTGAACCGGATCAGGTGGGCGCCCAACGACTTCAGCATGTCGCCGAGGGCCCGCTCCAGCTTCCCGGCGTCCTCCTCTTTGGAGACCTGGAACTCCAAGATGTCGACCTGGAGGTTGCACCACCTTTGGATTCCCACGGTCGGGAAGAGCTTGGAGAAGTTGCAGAAGGGGAGAGAGTGGTCGAGTCTCAGGGATACATCAAACATGCCGGCACTTTGGCGAGGCTCCGCTAAATGGTTTCCACCGCGGCGCAAGGCGGCGCGCGCCTAGGCCTGCATCAGCAGACTCCGTCTGGCGTCAGGGGCGGTCATCGGCGGGCGCTCCTCCAGAGGTAAGGGGCCCTCCGGCGCTAGCCGTACCTGGAGACCTGACTCCTCTCCGTGGGGAATAGGTTTTCGTATGAAGGCATGTCGCCGCGTAGCATCCCCCCGGCATCCGTCCGCTCGCCCTCCCACATGGCCTCTGGTGGGAAGGGCCGAGACTCGAGGCCGGCCAGTATCATCCTGAGCCAGGCGACTGACATCGCCTGCCCCTGGTACCAGCCACCCCTCTCAATGGCGGTCCCCACGATGGCCTTGTAGTGTTCCTTCATGCCTAAATCGTTGGTCTCGCGTGTCCCGGTCGGCTTTTGAGCTGCCAGCAAGACTGCCGCTCCGCCTAGGAGCTCGGAGTCGCCTCTGAATTCCGGCTCGAATTCGTGCTCTATGCTCCAGGGGTCCTCGACCTGCCTGGAGAGCCTCCGCCTAAGTTCTCCAATCATCACCCATGGTGTCCCTGGGCTGGTTTTTGAAACGGCGGCTTTGAATGGCATGGCGGTCGCTGTTCAACCCCCTTGAACAGGCCTGATTCAAAGGCGGGGCCCGGCTGCAGCCCCCTCGGAGGGCTTTGCTAGACCAGCGCCCGCCGGAGGGCGTCCTGGGAGACATTCCCCCCAGAGACCACGAGGACGACCCTGTCCCCGAAGTCCCCCTTCCGGGACAGTAGCGGGGCGAGGGGGGCTGCCCCCGAAGGCTCGGCGAATATCCTCGCCGCCTTCGCCATCGCGCTGGTGGCGCCCATGATCTCCTCCTCCGAGACCGTCAGGGCGCCGTCGACGTATTTCGAGCAGGCTAGGTACGTGAGTTCCCCCAGGGCAGACGGGACGAGCCCGTCAGCGACTGAGCCTGCCGGCCTGACCCGCACCACCTTCTTGGCGGCGAGAGCGGCCGCGAGCTTCGGGGCCACAGCCGGCTCGACTCCGATCACCTTAGCAGCAACCCCCATCTCCTTCAAAGCGATGGAGACCCCCGATATCAGCCCCCCTCCGCCCACCGGAACGAGGACGGTGTCGAAATCCGCGATCTGCTCCGCGATCTCGAGGCCGCAGGTCCCCTGGCCCGCAATAACGTCGTGGTCGTCGAAGGGGTGCACGAAGGCTGAATCGTTGGCGCGCGCGATTTCTCTCGCCTTAGCCTCCCGCTCGTCGCTGAACCGGCCTGCCCTGACCACCTCGGCCCCACAGTCCTCGATCGCCTCGACCTTCTCCCGCACGGCGGTCTCGGGGACGACGACAGTGCACTTCTTGCGCAGCAGCTGAGAGCTGTAGGCCACCGCTATCCCGTGGTTCCCAGAAGAAGCCGCGACCACGCCCTTCTCTTCCACCCTGGACACCTTGTTGTAGGCGCCCCTGATTTTGAAGACTTTGACGGGCTGGAAGCATTCCAGCTTGAGGAAGACCTGCCGGCCGGTCAGTCTGGACAGAGGCCTGGATTCGACCAGCGGCGTCCGGCACGCGACCCCGGCTATCTGTCTGGACGCGTCTTCAATCTCCTTGACGCCCGGCAGACCGCCTTGGCGCATTCCCCTAGGCGTCACCCCGCCGTCCGTCGACCGAAGTCGGCCAAGTAGTAGGGCATCGTCTGACCCGGGCGCCCGGGGCTTTCGATAAGGGTTTCAGGTCACTTCTCGACTTCTGCCTCGGAATAGCCGAGGACCTGGGTCGAGTTGGAGTCTATCTTGACCTGGACCATGTGGGGCTTGATCAGCAGGACCCCAGAAGAGAGCTTGACGTTGGCCCTCACCGTCCAGACGTCGCTGTCCTTCAGCACCTCGACGAACTTCACCCTTCCGAGCCTCTTGCCATACTTCTTCTGCAGCCATGCCTTGGCCGCCAACTCGGCGTCGTCGGTGCTTGCCAGCAGAGACACGCCCCGTGGTGCGGCCCTCTGGCCTATAGGGTCGGGTGCGTGATTGATTTGAACAAACGGTTAGGAAAACTGAACTACGCCCGGCGCGGCTCCACGACTGGCTGCAGGCAATGACGGGGTGACTTTGGCCCGAGCTCGGGCTTGTCGTTGTGGTGGGACGCTCGGTCGACGGCGAAGAACAGCTAGGAAAATACGGGAGGGCCAGTTCAGCTCCTTATCGCTGAACTGACCTTGTTGGCCACTTCTTGGGGGACAGTTTGCATGTTGTGCGCGGTCTTGGCGTGCACGACGGCCAGTTGCATCGCCTCGTCCCTGGACGAGGCGCCCTTCACTTCGAACCCGCACTGCATGCCGATGTCCTTGCACTTGAACGCGTATGTCGTCAAGTCTTCTTCTTTCCCTATCCACTCCCGACTCTGTAAAAGGGTTCAGCCGGCAGGCGCCGGCTGCTCCAATGCAGGCACGGGGTTTCAGCGGCGCAGGAACAGGGCGTATCCCGATGTCCGTGTTGTCTCACGGTCGCGTTCTGACTCTCTCTTCCTCTCCTCGTCGTCTTCTGGCATGGGCGCGAGGTGGGTTCGCGATTCTAAATACCCAGGGCACGTTCAGTAATCACTTTAGGTGAGTCGCCAATATATCAGCGCCGTGGCGGCGAAGGCCCAATGAGCGATTTTGAACAGAGGGTTGAACGCGGGAAGACGGCGACCATCTCAGAGGTAGAAGGCGACCTGCTCCTTGATGGCTCCACTGTGATTCCGTCAGGGAGGGAGGTGGTGGTGCGTGGGACCCTTGTGGTCAGGAGCCGGTCCGCGGTCAAGGGGAACTTGAGGGCGGAAGAGGTGAGGGGCGAGGGAGACCTCCTTGTGGAGGGTAATCTGGAAGCCAGTGACATCAGGCTTGAAGACGGCGCGAGCCTTGAGGTGAAGGGCGACCTGAAGGCGGACGATGTTGACGTGCCGAACTCGGTCAGGGTGGGTGGGAGGACGGACGTAGACGACCTGCGGGTTGGCGGCACAGCGGTCCTGACCGGCGACGCCAAGGTGGATGACGTGAAGGTCGGCGGAACCTTGGAGGCGAAGGCGAGGCTGGAATCGGACGACGTCAGGGTCGGCGGCGCGCTCCAGGTCAGGACGTTGGTCTGCGAAGACGTCAAGGTGGGCGGTAGCCTGCGTGCTGAGACAGTCGAAGCTGAAGATGTGGACGTCGGAGGGACGGTCGAGGTCTCCGGCGAAGTGAAGATCGAAGACCTCACGGTGGGAGGCACCGCGGTGGTAGGCGGCGGAGGAGTGGAGGACGTAAGGGTCGGAGGAGAACTCAGGTCCGCGGGGGAGCTAGCCTTCGAAGAGATCCACGTCGGCGGGAGGCTCGCCATCGACTCTGGGAAAGGAGAGAAGATTTCCGTTGGCGGAATCATGGAGGTAGCCAGGGACCTGGCGCTCGGAGACGAGCTTTCTGTGGGAGGCAGGGCGAAGATTGGCGGGACAGTGGAAGCAGATTCCATTGGCGTAGGGGGGGAGCTCGAGGCGTCGAAGGCCTTGGCTGTAGGAAAGCTGGAGGTGGGCGGCGGTCTCTCCACCTCGGAGGGGTCGAGGGCCGGAGAGATCGACGTAGCGAGGAGGGCGCGAGTGAGAGGGCCGATCGTAGGAAAGACCGTCAGGATAGGAGAGAAAGCCGAGGCGGAAGACGTCTACGCGGACAGTCTCTGGGCCGAGGCCGGCTGCTCGCTCAGGAACGTCTACGTCAAGAACGCCGAGGTGGGCAGGGAGTGCAGGATATCAGGAGCGTTGCAGTACGTCGAAGACATCCGTCTGGGCAGGGATGTCAGCCTCGCCAGCCAGCCCGAGAGGGTCTCCACCCTCCCGTCCCCTCCGGTATGAAGAAGGTCAAGAGGTCCAAGCTAGACATCTACAGCTCGCTGCTTCGGGCCATAGACTCCTACGGCGGGTCGGGGCGGATCACCCACCTCTCCTACGCGTCCAACACGCCCCTGGATAGGACGAAGAGGTATCTGCAGTTCCTGGCGGACAAGGGGCTCCTCCGGGCGGAGGAGGGCGACGACGGGACAGACTACACGATGACCCCCAGAGGATACGAATTCCTGAGAGCGTATTCCGTCGTGGGAACCCTGATAGAGCGAGGGTCAGAGCGACCGGGCTGAGGGGCCAGCTGACGCCGAAAGGAAGCCATGGGCCGGGCGCCCCAGGCTCCCGTGAAGGCTTAGGAGCCGCGGCGTCGCGGCATGGGAGCGCAGCTTTGGATTCCGGATCGATGGTCGGGAAGGTGTGCATGGTGACCGGAGCGAGCTCGGGCATCGGCAGGGCCACAGCAGGGAAGCTTGCCCGACTCGGCGCAACGGTGATCCTCGTCTGCAGGGACAGGGCAAGGGGCGAGAGGGCGATGGACTTCATCAGGCGGGAGAGCGGGACCAGGTCCGCGGAGCTCCTTCTTGCCGATTTCAGCTCCCTCCAATCGGTCAGGGAACTCGCTCGGACGTATCTGGGGAGCCACGACTCCCTGCATGTGCTCGTCAACAACGCGGGGATAGCCAAGCTGACCCGGTCGGTGACCCCCGACGGGTTCGAGACCACCCTCCAGGTCGACTACCTGTCGCAGTTCCTGCTGACCAACCTCCTCTTGGACGTGCTGAAGAAGAGCGCCCCCTCGCGCATCGTGTTCGTATCTTCCGTTTCGCACTATGGCGGGCGCATCGACCTGGGCGACATTCAGATGGAGAAGGGGTACAGTGTGATGAAGGCGTACTCGCGGGCGAAGCTGGCCCAGGTACTCTTCACCTACGAGCTCGCCGAGAGGCTCAATGGGACAGGGGTCACGGCGAACTGCCTCCACCCAGGCGCCGTGGCCACGAACATCTGGGGAAGGCCCCTCGGGCGTCTGTCCTTCGTGATGAAGGTCGCGAGGCTCTTCCTCATCAGCCCCGAAGAGGGGGCAGGGTCGCCCGTGTTCCTCGCTTCCTCCCCCGAGCTCGAAGGAGTGACCGGCAAATACTTCGACCGTAAGCGCGAGAGGAGATCGGCCGCGGCGTCCTACGACAAGACCCTCGCGCGAGACCTCTGGGACTTCAGCGCAGCCTCGGTCGGCCTGGCCTAGCCGACGACGCCTGCCCGTGAGGCCGCCGCTCCAGGGACCTGATCCCAGTCGTCAGAGTGGTCACAGGGCTCCACCCCCGACGCCGCCTCGAACATCGCCCTCAATCGCCTGCAGTCGGCGAGCCCCGGGACGCCAAAGCGCGCCCATCCACGTCGGCGTCGTACAGTCGATGATGAGGCGCCAGAGGTCCGCCATCGCCCGGCAGCTGGCGGCGGGGTGGACGCACCATAATAAGCACCAGGCCGCAGCTAAGAAACATGGCCGGAGCGAAGCCGCTGGGAGAGGAGCTCGCCCGCACCATCAGGAGGATGTACGAGCGGGGGCTGGTCTCCGGCGTAGGCGGGAATGCCAGCGCGCTCCTCGATGCGAAGGACCAGATTCTGATCACCCCGGCAGGCTACTTCAAGGGTGGGGTGGCCCGTGGCGACCTCGTCAGGGTGAGACTCGGGGGGAAGGTCGTCGGCAGGGGGAGACCGTCGAGCGAGCTCCCCACCCACCTCGCCGCCTACAGGGCCAGGGAAGACGTGAACGCCGTCGTGCATGGCCACCCGCCCAACGCCGTCGGGCTCATCAGCGCGGGGATGAAGGTACCCGTCATGACCCCTGAGCACGCGGTCATGATCAGGCAAATGGAAGTGGTGGATTACGCTGTGCCTGGGGAGGATTGTGCGAGGGCGATTGCGACCCAGCTGAAGAGGTGCGACGTGGTCGGGATAAAGAATCATGGGTTCTTCTCGATGGGGAGGGACCTGCATGAGGCCGCGTCCAGGCTGGAGGTGCTCGAGGAGAGCGCCAAGATCTATCTGGCCGGCCGGTTGGTGGGGGGCGCGCCTGGATTGGGCGACGACGGGGTGAAAAAGACCAGAGAGGCGTACGGCCGCGAGTAACCATTCGGCGGACTCGCCTGTCGGCGTGGGGAAGACCAGAGCGCTGGTCTTCACATCCGTCGGGCACTTCGTCAACGACGGCTCGGTGTTCCTGCTTCCGCTGATCGTCGACGTCCTCAGCAGCATGTATGGGGCGAGCCACGCGGAGGTGGCGGTCCTCCTCTTTCTCTTCTACCTCAGCTCGGGGGCGTTCAGTATCCTTGTCGGGAGCCAGGCCGACAAGACGGGCGAGACAGGGAGGCTGATGGCAGTTGGGATAGGGCTCCTGGGGATCGGACTGGTAGGTTTCTACACGTCGATGATCTACCTGAGGGGCCAGGACCTTTTCGCCGTCGGCCTCCTCTGTGACCTGGGGATGGGGTTCGGGAGCTCATTCTATCATCCACTCGGGGGGAGCATCCTGCAGTCGTCCTTCGGGCGCGGAACCGCTGGGCGCGCGCTTGGGCTCAACGGCGCCATGGGAAGCGTTGGAAGGGCGCTCTATCCGACTCTGTATGTCCTAGCAGCCGCTGCGTTCACCGTTCCGGGCTCCATGGGCTTCTTCGGGCTGCTTGGAGTCGCGGCTGCGCTTTTCATCTGGGCAGGGCTGGGGTCTGCGAAGGCAGCGGGGACCAGGAGGAACGCTGGGGCGAAGTCCATCCGCGGCGCGCTCACGGTGCCGATGGTAGCGCTCGTGGCAATATCCTTCGTGAGGTCGGCTGCGCTCTTCGGGATTGCTGCCTACATACCAACGTTCCTCACCCAGCAGCGGGGCCTCGGCCTGGGGGCATCCCTGGGCCTGACCATGACCGTGTTCTACGCTTCCGCCATCCTGGGCCAGCCCGCCTTCGGCAGGCTCGTCGAGAAGGTCGACCACAGGCTCGTGTTGGCGGCCTCCTCCCTGGGGGCAGCGGCTTCGATAGTGGGATACGTCAACGTCCAGGGGCTCCTGGGGGTCGCCCTGCTCTCCCTGTTTGGCGTCTTCGCCTACACCGGGTTTCCGGTGCTGATGTCTCTCGCGGCGGACTACGCTCCCGAAACCGCTTCGACCCTCAGCAACTCCCTCGTCTGGGGACTGGGAGCGACCGGCGGGAACGCTGTGGGCCCTCTGCTAATCTATGCGCTCATTTTCAACAACTACAACAGGCTTGGCCTCTCTTTCGAATACATGGCCCTACTGGCGGTGGCCTCGGCTGCGGGCGCCTTCTTGATACCGAAGCCGGCAGCAGACAAAGGCCCTGTTGCCGGCTAGGCTTGGACGAAGGGGTGGCCGCCTGCCCCGCACCCCTCGCGAGGCCGAGGCGCCCTCGAATTATGATAATACGTACTTCTTCCGGATGAAAGGGGCGACGGACCGGCCATACCTGCGCTTCAGCTCCTTCGGAAGGAACCTGTACGCCCTTATCGTCCCTCTGCAGCGGTCGCTCCCGCACTTGCACTCCATCCTGAAACCGACCCAGTCGACGTCCGTGGAGTAGTCGAACGTTAGCTCCTCCCCCTTCTCTACCTCTCTCTCCGTGACGATGGATAGTCCGGACATCACGCAGTTCGGTTCACAGGAGTGGTTGATGTACCACCCTACGCCCTTCCTCCTGGGGACGACGTACCTGTCGTAGTCCACCTGGATAGCGTAGGGCCAAGCTTCCAGTGGGATATCCCAGATCCATCTTGGGGTTCCCCTGAAGGTCGTGATGGTCGTCGAGTGAGGGATCCGCCCCGCGGCGAACACCCCCCTGCCCTTCGGCCCGGCGTCCCCCACCCTCGTCCGGGCCGTGGTGGGGGTCACTTCGTTCCTCCCTCAGCGCTGGCCGTCGGGCGTTCCGGCAGATACTTGAACATCAGGGCGACGCAGACTACTGTCCCCACCAAGCTGGCGATTATGGGGGCTTCATACCCGAGATATTGGTAGAGGAAGCCCCCGATTATGGGCGCAGGGAAGGCGACGAGACCCCTGAAGGCGGCCACCTTCCCCCCTACCCCTCCGCGCGTCTTGGGCGGGGCGTGAGTCATTAAGAGCGATGAGACCCCGGGGACCCATGTCGTGACCGACACCCCGAAGACCACGGAGAACGCGACGAACTCCGGGAGGGAGTTGGAGAGTGCCCACCCCGCCATCAGCACCGTCCCCAGCGCCTCCGAGGCCATCAAGGTCCTCTTCGGACCGATCTTGATCAGGACCCTCGTGGCTGGGTATTGGGAAGCGAGCATGGCGAGGTACCACACGGCGACGAGCAGGCCGACGTCGGAGGCGGTGAAGTGGAACTGGTCCTCGGCCATGGCGTAGATGATGTTGGAGCTTATCCCAAAGGCGAAGGCGTCCATGGCGAGGGCCCCGTAATATCCCCAGGACGACCGCGGAAAGGTGAACGCTTCCCTCATGGAGAACCTGGACCCCTGCCCAGGCTCGGCTGCGAGCACGTGCTTGGTCTCCGAGAGCCTCGTCCAGTATATGTAGAGGTCCACGGACTCGAGAAGGGCGGCCACCGTGAATATCAGCAGGTAGCCGTAGGTCTCCGCCATCGCCCCCGCCAGGTAGGGGGAGACAACCCCCGGCACCGTCCCCAGGAAGAAGACCAAGCTGTAGGCGACGTCCATCTGGTGGGGGTCCAGGTTGACAGACTCGGCCACCATGGCCTGAGAAGCGGGGCTCCCAAGTACGGACACCCCATACAGGACGAATGCGAGGAGGACCAGGTATCCGTCGCGCGACAGTGCCGCCCCCATGAAGCAGACCATGGAGGCAATCGTGGTGACGCTGCCGAGGAGGATGGACTGCTTCCGGCTGTGCAGGTCGGAGTGGTGGCCGGCCAGCGGCTGGACGAAGGTGGCCGCCGCCCCGGAGAACCTGTTGCCCAGGGCCTGGAGCACCCCGAGAGCCGCCACGCCGAACCCGAGGGTCCCGGGGAAGAGCTGGAGGGCGACGTTTAGCATCCCGATGTAGACCCCCGAGATCAAGCCCGTGACTGCGATGGCCCTGACGTTCCTGTTCAGCAGCAGGGATCTGGATAGGCTGAAAATCCCCCGGTCGCGCTCCGTCATCCGGGCACCTCGGCCCCACGTGGTTAAATGAACCTGGGCCTCCCGTCGAAAGAACTTCGAAGGACTTAATGCCGCCGATGATCGCCTCGGCGGCTCCAGGCATGGTCGCCGTCCCTGACGAAGCCGCCCAGGCCAGACGGGCCAGGTCCCTCTTCGTCCTGACGCTCGCACTCCTCGCCCTCTACGTCATCTTGGACGCAGTCGCACAGGCTCTCCCGCCGCACTACAGCCCCATCAGCCAGGCAGAGAGCGACCTCGCGGTCGGACCATATGGGTACGTCATGACCCTCAACTTTGTCAACCGTGGAGTGCTCTCCCTCTGCTTCCTGTTCGCCCTGGCTCTCGCTGCGAACAGCTCCGACACTACAGGCCTCCGTTTCAGGCGCGGAGGCTACTTCTTCGCGGCCTGGGCCGTGGGGTCTCTCCTGTTGGCGGCCTTCCCGACTGACGTCCCGCCGACCCCCGTCTCGTGGCACGGGGCCGTGCACCTGTTGCTGGCGGTTGTCGCCTTCGCCGGAGCCGCGGTGGGGGCGCTATACATTTCGCTCGGGATGTCTGGGAACAGAGAGCTCTCCCGTGCGAGGGGGGTGGCGGTCCCTCTTGCGTATCTGTCGGCCTTCCTCTGTGCTGTCGAGCTCCTCGGCGCCCTCGTTGTCCCTGGCCTGTTCGCGCACTATGGGGGGTTGACAGAGAGGCTGTTCCTGGGGTCGGTGCTCGCCTGGATGGGAGCTGTGTCAGCGAGGATGCTGACGAAGCAGTCGGAACCCCCTCCAACTATATAACTGGCCCCGCGGGAGCGGCTCAGAAAGCAGGGCTGCGATAAGATTCCTATGACCGTCAAGATAGATGAAAGGAAGGTGTTCGAGATCATCGAGGCAAAGAAGCCGAAGGTGGTGCTGGTCAACGCGCCCGGAGGGCTGCTCAGGCAGACCAAGGAGCTGATGGAGCACGTGAAGGAGAGGTATGGGGTGACCGCCATAATGTCGGGGGACAGTTGCTTCGGGATCTGCGACACCGTCGATGACGACGCCGGGAAGCTGCAGGCCGACCTGGCCCTGCACATCGGACACAACGCGTCGGTCGAAGAGGTGGGGGACTACACATACCTGATCGACGCGGTCGACGACGTGGAGTTCGGGGACGTCGTCGAGACCGCTGCAGAGCGGCTGGCCCCATACAGGCGGATAGGGCTCGCGACCTTCAGCCAGCACCTCCACCAACTCGGCCCTGTGAAGGAAAGGCTCGAGGCCAAGGGGTTCGAAGTGAAGGTCGGCAGAGGGAACAACCTCATGCTCGAAGGGCAGGTGTTCGGGTGCGACTTCTCCACGCCCTTCCCCATAAGAGACGAGGTGGATGCCTTCGCCTTCCTGGGGGAGAGCGAGTTCCATGCCGTGGGTCTGGCGCTGGCCATGGGGAAGCCCACATTCATGCTCGACCCATACATGAACGAGGTGACGGACATGCAGGCGGCAGCGGACGAGAGGAGGAAGCGGGCCATACTGGCCGTCTACAAGGCCAGGGACGCGCGGGTGTTCGGGGTCATCACGGGGCTGAAGGAGGGGCAGAAGATGCTCGGGAGGAGCAACTGGATAGCGAAGCGCCTCGAGATGAGCGGGAGGAAGGTGGTCAGGCTCGCCATGAGAGACGTCACAGCAGAGCGGCTGGCCCCTCACAGAGAAATCGAAGCGTTCGTCCAGACCGCCTGCCCCAGGATATCGGTGGATGGGTTCACCTTCGACAGGCCGGTGCTGTCCATACCCCAGGCGGATGCCCTAGTCGCACTTATTGAGGGGAGGGAACCGGGGGAGTTCCTTGAGCGCGCGAAATGGATCGAACTCACGGTGGGACTGATAAAGCGATGAAAGAGCGAAAGAAAACGCCGCTGGCCTTCCCCGGGGACAGGCTTGCTGTATCAGAGGAGTTCCTCCCCGGCCCGCACACCTACGACTCCTCCGGGCAGATCAGGGCCCTGAGGGCCGGTTCGGTGGTGAAGGACATGAAGAGCATGGAGATTTCAGTCCAGCCTTTTGCCGAGCCCGAGCTGACCAGGGTCGACGACTGGGTCACAGGCCAGGTCGAGGGGTCACAGGCTAACTCCGCCAACGTCCACGTCTTCTTCCTCAACGGGAAGCCCACCTACAAGGACTTCTCCGGCATGCTCTCACTGAGGGGGCTGTCGGGGGGAGGCAGGGGGGAGAGAAGGACCACCCCGGTCAAGCCAGGAGACATCGTCAGATGCCGGGTCTTCAGCTTGGTTAACGGGATAATCCACCTCACCATAGACGAGCCAGACATGGGAGTCGTCGCCGCACTGTGCGGGAACTGCGGCAGGCCGCTTCTCAAGGGGAGCGCGACCAAGCTGAAGTGCGACGAGTGCGGCAACGTGGAGGAGAGGAAGATCGCCAGGGACTTCGGGAACACCCCCATCGAGCCGTAAGCCTGGGCCCAAGCAAGCCGGTTGAGACGGACACCGCTATCTGTTTAATAACAAGAGTCCGACGGCCCGACAAGTAAAATGCAGGTCCAGACCACGAGTGAAGACGAGAAAGGCCTCACGGTGGAAATCACCGGGGAAGACTACTCGTTAGCCGAGATCGTGCACCACGAGCTGCTGGAGGAGAAGAGCGTGACCTTCGCTGGCGTCCTCCCTCCCCACCCACTCCTCAAGAAGCTCGTTCTGAAGGTCAGGTCCCAGCGGATAAAGCCCGAGAAGGCGTTCGCCAACAGCGTCGACAGGGCCATGGAAACCACCAAAGAGCTCTACGACGACGTGAAGAAGGCCCTCGGTGGTGGGTCGAGCTGAAATTCTGCCCGAAGTGCGGCACGCGCCTCAAGCTGAAGCAGGTGAAGGGGGCCCGGGAAGTCTCCGTAACGTACAACTGTGACAACTGCGGATACTCAAAGAAGGAAGAGAACGCTCTGGTCCAGAAGACCGAAGAGGAGCTCTCCAACACCCCCCAGATCAAGATAGTGGGGGAGAAGGAGGAGAAGCTGAACTCCCTCCCGACGACGAAGATGGAATGCCCGAAGTGCGGGCACAACGAGGCGTTCTGGTGGTTCCTGCAGACGAGGAGTGGGGACGAGCCTCCCACGCAGTTCTACAGGTGCGTGAAGTGCAGCCACACCTGGCGGTCGTACAGCTAGGCCACGCGCAAGACGCTCCCTAGACGTCGTCCCTGGTCGTCACTTCAATCGCGTCCCCGCCCGCTATCAGGATGTCCGCGCTGGCCGCGGGGATCGACGCCACGTCCTCCGGCTCGAAGGGGCCGTAGCGCCTCAGGTCCAGCCCCACCAACTCGTTGACGTGCTTCACGAACCTCACGGTGATGCTCCTCTGGTTCTCTGTCATGTGCGCGAACTCGACGAACGATGGCTGACCAGCCGAGACTGCCTCGACGAGCGTCTGGAACCGCCTCTCGAACCTCTGCTCGGCGGAGCACACGTACCGCTCCTCGGGCAGGAGCTGGAGGACAGCGTTCTGCCTCATGGCCTTCCTCGTCCGGAGCTGCAGCAGCTGCCTCACCATTGATTCGATCAGCCTCCCCTGGACCGCGGCCAGGCGCACGGCCATGTCGGACGCCCCAGAGCCCACGGACCTTTTCAGCTTCTGGCTGTACCCCGAGATGCCCGAGTAGAAATCGGCCGGCAGGGGGAGCAGCACCTCGGACAGCGCTTCCGAATCGAGCCTGCGCTTCAGGTACTCGAGTGTCCCCTCAGGCACTCAGACCACCTCTCCCAGGCCTCTCGTCAGGATCTGTACTGCCGCGTAGGTTGGCAGCTCCACTGTGACAGACTTGTAAGGGCCAAAGTCCCTGTGCCGGGCCCTGAACTGGGGGTAAAAAGACACTGCGATGGTGACCGGCTTCGCGCTCAGGACGTAAGGGTCTTCCTGGGGGTCGAACCTGTCCACGGACACGACCTTCATCTTCGACATCCCCATCGTTCCGTGCAGCGTCCCTGCCAGCCTGAACACGCGGTGGATGTCGGTCGTCACCGAAGAGTCCACGAGGGCACGCTGGGACGCGATTGCTTCAGACACGAGTTTCTGCAGGGTGCCGTCGTAGTCCTCCCTGCGCGCGTCGGTGTACGTCGTTATGCGCCTAGTCCACCCCGCGCCGACGGCGCCGGTCTGGGTCCTGTGCCGGAGAGTCGAGGCGATCGTCTGGCTGAGAGGAAGAGATGACCCGCGGACATACTCGGCTATCTCGCCGCGGGCGAGCTGGTCCAGCGGATCGAACCTAGGGTCGTAGACGTGCAGGTGGTATCCCCGGTTGCCTGAGAAGTACACGCTAATCGCATCCCGGTCGACCCCGAAGTCCTCTGTGAGGAAGCCAACCGCCCTCATGGCGTGGTCCATGGCCGCACCCAGGCACGTCTCGCAGGTCCCATGGAACTGCGCGCTGGGCCCGCCGCACTTCGAGCATTTGGCCGGCCTGGGGAGCTTCCCTGAAGCGAAGCACTTCTCGCAGTACCAGAGATCGTGCCCCCTCTTGCATGTGGTGGGGATGTCGGTGGCGTCGATGTCGAAGATCAGCTCGGCTCCGAGCCACCCCTTCTCATCTATCGGCCTGGCGGGGCTCTCGTAGCGGGCGTTGGAGCAGTAGACCGAGGACGGCGACTGCTTCAGGATCTCCGCGACCGCCTCCCCTTCGCTCCTGAACGACAGGTGGCGGACCATCCCCCCTCCGAACGGGATGTAGCCGAACTCCCTGGCCCCGACCTCGCGTGGGAACTCTATGGCACCCGCCCCGCGGAAGTAGAACTCCTTGTACGCGGACCTGAGGAAGTTCTTCGTGGCCTCGTTCATCTTGCGACTCTCACCTCAGACCCGGGAGATAAGAACACTAGGCCTTCGTCCGGCACCGCGGATGAGCCACCCCTGGGAGCCGGACTCCGCGCCTCGTCCGGTGGCGGCGCCCGACCGAAGTCGCGCCCCGGTCCGCGAAACAGCTTTGAGGGGAGAGCCTGTGGAGCGTCCGTGGGCAACCAACGCATAGGGAGGGAGAGTTTCCACTATCTGTGGAGCAGGGAACACAAGCCGGTGATTAGTATTGAGCCGGGAGACGACGTCTCCTTCGACATCAACGACGTCAGTAGCTGGCAGGTGACGAAGGACACCCCGCCGGAAAGGCCCGGCTTCGACCCGTCCAAGCTTTACCCGCTGTCAGGCCCGGTATACGTCGTTGGAGCCGCGCCGGGGGACACCCTCGTTGTCGACGTCCTCGAAGTCGCGAGTGGGGACTTCGGCTGGTCTGCAATAATCCCCGGCGAAGGCCTGCTCGAGGAATTCCAGAGGCCCTACCTGTACAAATGGGACCTCGGCCGCAAGGACTTCGCACCCTTCGAGAAGGGGATCAGGATACCGCTCAGGCCATTCTGCGGGGTCATGGGTGTCGCCCCCGGGGAACCAGGGGGGCACGCGGTCATGCCGCCGGGAAGGCACGGCGGGAACCTCGACATCAAGCATCTGACGGCAGGGAGCCGCCTCGAGCTACCCGTCATGGTCGAGGGCGCACTCTTCTCTACCGGGGACCTCCACGCGGCCATGGGAGACGGTGAGGTCTGCGTAAGCGCCATCGAGTGCGCGGGGGAGGCGAGGTTCAGGTTCGACGTCGTGAAGGGGACCGGGCTCTCTTCCCCCCGATATTCCACGAAGGGAGAGCAGCCGCCGAAGAAGGGGTACTACGTCACCACGGGCATAGCGCCTGACCTGATGGCCGCGTCCAAGGAGGCCGTGCGTGGGATGATCGAGCACCTCACGGAGAGATACGGCCTCGCGAAGGAAGAGGCGTACGTCCTGTGCAGCGTCGCCGTGGACCTGAGGATCCACGAGGTTGTCGACCAGCCCAACTGGGTGGTCGGCGCCATGATTCCGCTCGACATCTTCCCGTGAGGACAGCCCCCGGGTCGGGCCGCCCTCTGACGCGGGCGTCTGGTAGCCCCGGACTCCGACTAGCTCTGCCGTCCCTCTTCGTCAGGATAGACGGACTCGTATCTCTCGGTCTTCGGG
This sequence comes from Nitrososphaerota archaeon, assembly GCA_027386095.1. The sequence continues at coordinate 75,579 of DAHXUN010000007.1, forward strand.
ATTATGCAGAGGAACTCCGCGTCTTCGTCCCCCGTGTTCTGGTACCAGTGCATGGTGCCCTTGGGGATGTAGATGGAGTCACCGGCCTTCACCTCGTGGACCTGCCCCCCGATACCCATCTTGTAACGCCCTCGGAGCACGTACTGCTCGTGCTCTATCTCTGGATGGAAGTGCCTCGGTATGCTCCCACCAGGCCTGATCCTGAACCTCCTCATCTCGAAGTTGGGCGCGCCGTCGTGCCTGTCGACCAGCCACTCGATCTCGGTCTTGACGGCCCTCTCGACATTCTCGGGCTTCACTGACCCGTCTGGTTTCACTGTCATCGCGGGTGTCATGCACCCTCCGCCCGCTTTAAGATAACCGCCCCTTGGATGCGACCGTCTAGTACATGGCTGCCGGGGCGTACGTGGCTTCCCTCAGCATCATGAAGCCGTTGATCGCCATGAGCCCCCCCACCAGGAGCATCCCGAAACCAGAGAGGGACTCCGGCCCCATGGCAGACGCCAGGCCCCCCATTGCGAACCCGACCAGCACCATGAGGAGCCCGTAGACGACCATGAGCGCCCCGAACGCCCTCATGTGGGCGGCTCCGAACACCGAGACGCTCGCCACCGAGGTGGAGGCGACCAGGACCCCCAATGCGGCGACCCCTGCCCCCCAGGGGAGCCCGGAATTGACGTACTGGACGGCCGGCATCCCCACGCCAGAGGGAAGCGCGGAGCTCTGGGCCGACCCGGCGATGAGTTGATACCCCGAGTAGAAGTCCAGGGAGGCGCCCACCAGCCCGAGGATCAGCCCGAAGAGGGCGGACACGCTGTGGATCACAACTCCGCCGTAGCCACCGCGAAGCACAGCCCGCTCCCCCGGCGCCGCTATTTCAGCCGTTCAACGCGTGGCCGCTCCCCGGGAGTCGCCGGTGAACGCCGGTCAGCCTGAGGGCCGCAAACCATCTAAGGCCCCGCGGGCCGGCCTTCGAGCGTGAAGCTAGGCGGTTGCGAGTACAGGGAGGACGTGCTGTACGATCCCGAGTTCGGGACGTGGGGGCGCCTCGAGGAGGGGCTTTGGAGAGTCGGCGTCACCCCCCTCCTCCCGTGGCTCTCGGGGGGGTTGACCGCGGTCACCTTCAAGCCTGCAGGCGCCCGAATCGCCCAGGGGAACTCCATAGCCTCCGTGGAGGGACCCAGGCACTTCGAAGTGGTCCGGGCTCCGTTCGATTGCGTCGTGAAGGAAACCAACGGGGCGCTCACAAAGGAACCGCGGACCGTCAACAGAGACCCCTTCGGCGATGGATGGCTCGCTCTGGTGGAGAAGGCGAGTCCGGGCTCGCGGTTGGAGCCCCTCGCTGGCGCCGCGCCGGCAATCGAGCAGAGGCACAGCTCCATGAAGGTGCGTTGCTTCGCCGCATTCCCGGACATCGAGCTCTACGAGGTCGGCACAGAGTGCTCTGCTGTGCTCTCGCGGTTGGATGAAGAGCTCGCAAATTCCCCCAGGGGGGCGGTCGTCCACCTCGTCTCCGACGACCCCACCGCCGAGATCGAGATGATGAGGTGGGAGGGCCAGACCGGGAACGCCCTCCTGGAGGTTCGCCCCGAGGGCGCCCTCCGCCACTTCATAGTGAAGAAGAGTTGAGCCTTACTTCTCGATGGGGTAGAGGATAGAGTTGCCCCACTCGGTCCAGGAGCCGTCGTAGTTCCTCACCTCAGGATAGCCAAGCAGGTACTTCAGCACGAACCAACTGTGAGAAGAGCGCTCGCCGATCCTGCAGTAGGTGATCACCTGCTTGTCGCTGGTGACGCCCTTGGAGGCGTACAGCGCCTCCAACTCCCGCCTCGGCTTGAAGGTCCCGTCTGAATCGTTGACCGCCATGCCCCAGGGGATGTTCTTCGCGCCTGGGATGTGCCCTCCCCTCTGGGCTGCCTCGTTGGGGTACTCCGGCGGCGCCGTTATCTCGCCTGAGAACTCCTTCGGGCCCCTGACGTCGACGAGGACCCTGCCGGGTCCTCCGACCGCCGCCCTCACATCCTCCCTGTACGCCCTGATCTTCACGTCGGGCTCTGCGACGCTGAACTTGGAGCTCGGGTAAGACGGGACGTCCTTGGCTATCGGCCTGTCCTCCAGCAGCCACTTCTTCCGCCCCCCGTCCATCAGCTTCACGTTTTCGACGCTGTAGTACTTGAGATCCCAGAAGGCGTAGGCCGCGAACCAGTTGTTGAAGTCGCCGTAGAGGACCAGGATGGTGTCGTTCGATACGCCGTTCCGCTGCAATAGCTCCCCCATCTGCTCCTTCGACAGGATGTTCCTGTTCAGGGGGTCGTTCATGTCTTTCTTCCAGTCGAAGAGGACTGCCCCCGGAACGTGCCCCTGGGTGTAGTTTGCCGCCGGGTCGTAGTCGACCTCGGCGACCCTGACCTTGGGGTCGTGCAGGTGCTCGGAGACCCACTGGGTCGATACGAGGACCTCGGGATGCGAGTAGCTCTCGTCCATATTATAACATATGTCATAATGGCGATTTAAGGGTTCCTCCTGAGAAGCTAAGCTGGAAGTGGAGACGGGGGAGAAGACACCTGAGCCGGGGCAGCCCTATTCCCAGGCCGTCGTCGGCAAGTACTTCGGCGGGGCCCGGTGGCCGGTCGCCTGCTCGTACGCATAGGCGAGCCTGATCAGGGTCGGCTCGCTGTAAGCACGGCCCATGAAGGTGATGCCCACCGGGAGGCCGAAGACGAAGCCGGCAGGGACCGTGATCGCAGGGTAGCCCGCCAGGGCGGTGGGCTGCGACGACCCTCCGACGCCGTGGTCCCCGTCGACGTGGTCGACGACCCAGGGAGGCGAGTTGGTCGGCGCGACCAGGGCGTCCAGTCGGTGCTTGTCCAACGCGTAGTCGATCCCTTCCTTCCTCGACAGCAGGAGGTCCCTCTTCAACGCCTTCAGATACTTCCTGTCCTTCAGGCCGGGTGTCTCCTCCGCCTTGATGAAGAGGTCCTGGCCGAAGTACTTCAACTCCTTCCCCCTGTGCTTCTCGTTGAACGCTATGACCTCCTTGAGCGACCTCACCTTCGACGAGGCGAGCCCCGAGAGGTAGCGGTTCAGGTCGGCCTTGAACTCGTGCAGCAGGACTGTCATCTCGCCTTCGCCCATCTTCTTCGCCGTCGGGATGTCCGCAGGGTCCACGACGGTGGCGCCCAGCCTCCGCATCTTCCTTATCGCAGCCTCTGCGATGGCGTCGGCCGTGTCGCTGTAGCCGAAATACACCTCACGGGGGACCCCGATGCGGGCGCCCTTCATCCCGTCTCTCTCCAAGAACCTAGAGTAGTCGCGCCGGGACTTGGCCGCGCTCGACCTAGTCGACGGGTCGTCCCTGTCCACCCCCACCATGGCCCCCAAGAGGATGGCGGCGTCGGCGACGGTCCTAGCCATGGGGCCCACGGTGTCCTGGCTGTGGGCTATGGGCACCACCCCGGCGCGAGAGACGAGCCCTATGGTGGTCTTGATCCCGACGATGCCGTTGGCCGAGGACGGGCAGAGTACCGAGCCGTCGGTCTCGGTCCCCAGGGAGGCCGCCGCGAGGCTCGCGGCCACCGCCACCGCCGAGCCTGAGCTGGAGCCGCAGGGGGACCTGTCCAGTACGTAGGGGTTGCGGACCTGTCCGCCCCGGGCGCTCCACCCGCTGGAAGAATTGTTGGAGCGGAAGTTGGCCCATTCGCTGAGGTTTGTCTTGCCCAGTATGACCGCCCCGGCGTCCCGGAGCATCCTGACTACGTAGGCCTCGCGCCTTGGTCTGGAGCCCACCAGAGCCAGGGAGCCTGCGGTGGTCTCCATCCTGTCGGTCGTGGCGATGTTGTCCTTCAGGACCACGGGGATCCCGTGCAGCGGGCCCCGGGGGCCCTTCCTCCGCCTCTCTTCGTCCAGGCGGCGCGCTATCTTGAGGGCGTCAGGGTTGACTTCGATCACCGAGTTCAGCTTTGGCCCGGCCCTGTCGACCTTGGCGATCCTGTCGAGGTATCCCTGGACCAGGGCCCTGGAGGTGAGCTCCCCGGCCTCCATGGCCGCCTGCAGCTCAGATATCGTCGCTTCTTCAAGGCTCCTGGGCAACGGCTACGGGGCCGAGGCGGGGCGGTGGAAGGTAAAACCGTTTGTGTGGGCCCGGCGTCGGTCTCCCAGAGACCCGCCGTGGGCGCATCCCGGCCTCCGCCGTTCTGAGCGGGGCTTCAGTCGGACGAGACCCTCGGCGCGAGGAAGTAAGCCATCTTTGCGCCCTGGTCGTTCAGCTTCAGCATCAGGCGGACAGGCTTCTTGGTCGAGTACTCCAACTCGACGGTGTCGACGACCCCGCCCAGGGCCTTCAGGATTCCTGAAATGTAGTCAGTGGAGTATGTCGCCTTGCTCTCTGCGTTGGAAGTCAGTTCGAGCACGTCCGCGTCGTTCTTCGCGAGGGAGATCTCGGCCTTTCCGACGTCGCTCTTCCCTGAGAACGTCATCCTGTCCTTGGTCGTGTTGAGCGTAATCTGGTCGGAGACGACCGACACGTCCCCAAGCACCTTCTCCAGTATGGTCTTGGTCAGCGTCATCTTCGTGTCGAACTCTAGCTTCGGGAGGGGAGCCGACGCGGCGGTGCTCTCAATCAGGTGTATGTTGAACTCGCGCTTGTAACCGTTGGTGAATCGTATCATGATGCTGTCGTCCTCTCCGGACGAAATCTCCACGCTGTCTTTGGTCTCGGCCCGCCCTATGGTCCGGACCAAGTCTTCGACGCGGACGGAGAACCGGAACGGCTTGTCGCACTCGTAGGCGGCCCACGCTGAGACCGGCCAGGCGAGGTCTACCAGCGCGACGTGGGACGGGTCCATCGCCCGGAATGTGATTCCCTCGGAGTTCGCGTCGAACGTCGCCTCCTCGACGAGGGTCTTGACCGCGGCCGCTACTGCCCGCCACTCAACCGAGCTGGAGGTCTTTGCGTGGAACAAGATTTGCCGGGTTCCTTCGTCCGGGTCAACCGGGATTGGATAATAAGCGTTGGCGGGAGAAGGTCGAGAAGAGGGGGCGCCTCCCGAAACTGAGGTCCGCGGACCAGCCGAGAGACGCCAACTGAGCGGAGGCGGGACCCGCCGGTGCCCTGCACGACCAGGATGAGGATTCGGCCAGGCCAAGCTTAAATGCATGAGCGGCAGCGGGGCAAATCCGACCCAGTGAGACAATGAAGTTTCCAAAGGAAATGCGAACAAACTGTCCTTTTTGTCACAAGCACACGACGCACTCAGTGGCGCTGTACAAGAGAGGGAAGGAGCGCGCAGGGTCCTGGGGCGCCAGGAGGCAGGCCGGGAGGAAGCGCGGTTATGGTGGTCAGAAGTTCCCAGAACTGATCAGGACCGCCAAGACCACCAAGAAGGCCACGCTCCGCCTGAAGTGCCGTGAGTGCAACCGCGAGAGGATGCGCGACGGGATCAGGCTCAGGAAGGCGGAGATAGCGGCGTGAAGCGCGACAGGGAGCCGATACCCAAGACAAAGAGCGTCTTCCTTCTCGTGAAGTGCCCCGACTGCGGCGAGGAGCGGATCCTCTTCTCGAACTCTGCGAAGGACATCGGCTGCAGAGGGTGCGGGAGGAAGCTCGCCGAGAGCAGAGGGGGGAAGTCGGTGGTCCTGGCGACTGTGGTCAAGCGGCTGGGCTAAACCGACAAATACCACCAGGGACGGCGGACGAAGACATGAGCGAAGACAGGTCCCTCCCCGATCCGGGGGAGATTGTCGTCTGCACGGTGAGGGAACTCACGTCGCACGGCATCTACGTCAACCTGGACCAGTACGACGGGACCAACGGGTTCCTGCACGTCTCTGAGATATCGACCGGCTGGGTGCGGAACATCGACAGAGTGGCAAAGGTGTCACAGAAGCTCATCCTGAAGGTCATCAGGCTGAACAGGGCCCGCAGAGAAATCGACCTTTCTCTCAGGCAGGTGACCAACGAGGAGAGGCGCCAGAAGGTTATCGAGTGGAAGCGGGAGGAGAGGGCGCTTACGATTATCGATGCCGTGAGCAAGAAGATGGGGATAGACGACGCCCATGTGAAGGAGCTGAGGCATAAGCTCGAGGGGGAGTTCGGCACCCTGTACGCCGCCCTCGAGACGGCGGCGAGGAAGGGAGCAGAGGGGCTCTCCGGGGCCGGGCTCTCCGAGGAGGAGGCGGAGGCGGTGGCCGGGATCGCCGGGGAGAAAATCGTCCCGCCCAGGTATGAAATAGGGGCGCTGGTAGAGGTGTCCTCGAGGTCCCCCGAGGGGATAGAGCAGGTGAAGAAGACGCTCCTGGCGGCCGCGTCGGCCCCCTCCGCCGAGGTCCACATCACGTACGCGGGGGCTCCCCACTACAGGGTGAGGATAACGGCAGACGACTACAAGCAGGCCGAGAAGGCTATGGACGTGGTCCTAGACAAGATCAAGGGCGAAGTGGGGAAGCATGACGCTTTCAGCTTCAAGCGGGAGATATCGAGGAAGTACGGCGGGTCGTCTTGAGGAGCCTGATGCTGAAGTGCGCCCAGTGCGGCAGGTACACCCTGTCTGAGAAGTGCCCCAGCTGCGGGACCAAGACAGTCACCGTCCACCCCGCCAGGTACTCGCCCGACGACAAGTACGCGAGGTACCGCAGCCCGCTGGCGTATGAAGAGCGGTAGCCGCCTGTTTTTCACCTCAAGAAGAGCGCTGGAATAAACGCCTGAACTCGGATCGGGCTCAGGAGGTGTAGTTGCCTGGGACCACCTGGTAGACCAGGATGGTGTTGAAGCACTGGAGGGAGGTGTCTCCCGGGCATGGGTTGCCCGCTGAGGTCCCCGAGATGCCCTGCTGGGCCAACGAGAAGCTGGGGGAGATGTAGGCGAGCCTGAACGGGCCGGTGCTGTTGGATGGGTAGTTGAGGGTGCCCGGATACGCGAACGCCTGGTAGGGCGGGGCCCCGTTGCTCGCCTGCTGGTAGGTCGAGGAGAACGAACAGTAGAACAGGCTGGCGCAGACGGTCCCAGTGTTCGACGATGAAGGGACGAGCCACCCAGAGTACTGGAACGGGAGGAGCTGGCCGAAGAGCGAGTTCTGAGTGGCGTAGGGGGTCAGGTTGAAGTCGTCGGCGCCGGTGCAGGGCGGGGCTCCCGCCGTCGGGCACTCCAGATAGGTGGACTCGTTCAGCCCTCCGATGCGTATGAACCACTGCTTCTTGCTCTCATCTCCGCCCCCTGCGGTGAATCCTCCTCCGCTCGGGACCTGCAGTACGTAGTAGTAGGAAGTCCCGGACGTCGATGATACAGGCACGATGCTGCCGGTGACGAAGATCGCGACGTAGGTGGGCCTGCCGTCGGTGTAGCTCTGGGCCATGGCGGCCGCCTGAGTGACGTTGGACATCAGCAGCCTGCCCACCTGCGCTATCCTGGAGCTGTTGAGCGTGGCGTTGTCAACCAGGGTGGTCCTGTTGCCCATGACCGTGATCCAGTAGCCGTAGTCCCACCAGGCGATTATGACGGAGTTCGCCGGGGTGTTCTGCCTCATCCATTGGAGCGTGTCTATCCAGTCTGGGAACCCGCCGCGCGAGTAGATGGTCGCCCCGTTGGTGATGCTGACCCCCGCGTCGGCCGGGCTGTTGTCGCAGAAGAGCTGCCCGCTGGAAGTGCACTGGACCGGGTTGGGGATCCAGTACGTCCCGGCCGGGAGGACGAGTAGCGCAATCACCGCTATGGAGAAGACTACCTTCATCTCGTTGCGGGAGGTCGGCACCTGCTTCTTCTTGACCAGGGCTGTGGTGCTCGGCTTGACCAGGGCGAAGGCGAGTTCGGCGAAGCCGATGCCTCCCAGTATCCCCAGCGCCAGAGACGAATAGACCAGCAGACGCGAGAAAGATGCTGAGAAGTACAGGCCTGTCAGCCCGAACACCAGGGCGTAGATCATCGGGACGCCTCTCCTCTTGAACGCCACCAGGGCCCCGACCATCCCGAAGGACATGAGGACCGCATACGAAGTGAAGTAGTCGGCTCCGGTGGGCATCGCCTGTTCCGCGACCGACTTCACGAGCTGGTCGGCGGCGGAGGTGCCCGACGCGACCAACCAGGGAGCCAGTACGGTGAGGTACCTCAGCGTCAGAGACCCCACCAAGCCGAAGCTCAGCAGCGCGAGCCCTCCGAGCGCGAATCCAAACAGGAGCTTGAGGAGCGTGGGCCTGAACTCCGTGGGCTTCGTCCATGTCTTGACCCACTGCGCTACCAGGAAGAACACCGTCCCTCCGATTATCGCGAGGCCGATGGGATCGGTGATGATGTGGACGCCGGGGAACGGGAAGATGGCGCTCATGAACAGTGTGGCCGCGGTGAAGGTGACTATGGCGGGCGAGTAGCCGCTGAGCTCGATGTTCAGGAAGGGGAGGACGAGGAAGATGAGCCCGAACGCGGCGGTAAAGTAGTTCCCGCCGCCCCAGGCGGTGTTGCCGTAGCCCAGCATGATCCCGGCGGCTAGGGCGCGCAGGACCCTGCCCCTGGCGGGCCTCTCCTTGTCGAAGATGGTGAGCACCAGGTAGCTGGCTGCGACGAAGAGCATTATCGTGAAGGGCTCGGACTTGTACCAGCCCAGGTTCCCTCTTTCGATGAGCGGAGGCGAGACTGCGAAGACGAGCGCCGCGAACAGGCCCGCGGCGTCTCCGGCTATCTTCCTCACCACGAAGTAGAACAGTACCGCGGTGATGGCGCCGAAGAACACGGGGAGGATGATCAGGAGGTCATAGAGTGTTATCGGAACGCCGAAGACGTCATGGACCAACAGGTAGATCATGGCCCCGCCGATCTGGAGGCCGTCCTGAGACGTCGCGGCCACGTTCCGGCCTGTGGGGAACCAGGTCTGGATGTCGTGCCAGAAGAAGTATCCTTGGAGGTTGTGGCAGCTCGTGAGGACCGTCGGTCCGCACCCGGCGGGGTTCGCGAAGAAGGCGGCGTAGAGCCCCTCCTGGTGTGCAAGGTTCACGATGTGCTGGGCCGCATAGTAGTCGTAGTAGGGGTCGAACTCGTTCAGGTAGAAGCCGTACTTCGCCGCGAAGGACCTCATGAGGACGGCTATGGAGAAGATGATCGCGAGCGCCATCGAAAGCATGACGGCCCTGCGCGACAGGGTCGGCCGCCTGATGGAAAGCCGTAGGGTGTCGAGTACGCCCAAGTCTGGGCTCCGATTTTCTCCGGGCTATTTTAACCGTGCCCTTTCTGCTACTTCTGCAGCAGGGTTTCCAGGTAGGCGGCGTAGCCCCTCGCGTCGAGGAGGGACTTGCGCTCGGCCGGCAGGTTCGACGGCTCGACCTCTACCAGCCATCCTTCGCCATAGGGCGACTTGTTGATTAGCTCGGGGTGGGAGTCGAGCACCCCGTTGACTTTCACGACCCTGCCTGAGATGGGTGCGTAGACCTCGGACACTGCCTTGATGGACTCGACGGTCCCCATCGACTTCGCCTGCTCGACCGCGCCGTTGACCTTCGGGGCGCTGACGTAGACCACGTCGTTGAGGGTCTTAGCCGCATAGTCGGTGATCCCAATCCTCACGGCCTTCCCCTCTTCCTTGGCCCACTCGTGCTCCTTCGTGTACATCAGGTCGTCTGGAATGTGATATCCCTTGATCTCCATCAGGACCGGCGCCGCCCCGTGTGGCTAATTATCCTTCTGCCTCTTCCAGCCGTATGACCGCTCGTCATAGAACGGAGGTTTCGTGACGCTAGCCGGCTGGCTGGACCCCCTGATGGTCACGCCGACCCTGGAGCCAGGCTCGGAGCTCCCCTGCGCCAAGTAGCAGAGAGCTATCCCCTTCCTGAGGACGGGGGAGAAGGTGCCGCTCGTGACCACCCCCGCCGCGCCGGCGTCTCCCAGGACCTCGAAGCCGTGCCTGGGGATGCCGAAGTCAAGGACGAGCCCCCGCCTGACCTTGGATGGGGGCTGGGCTCCGGACGCTTCCAGGGCCTCCGAGCCCACGAAGCCGCGCTTCCCGGCGGCGATGACCCACGCGAGGTCAGCTTCGTATGGGTTGGTGCCCTGGTCCATGTCGGAACCGTGGAGTGGGAACCCCGCTTCCAGCCTCAGGGAGTCTCTGGCGCCAAGGCCGCAGGGAGTCGAGGTCTCGGCCAGCTTCTCCCACACCTTCATCGCCCCGTCAGGGCGCTCGCTGGTGGCCCCGTAGACGATCACCTCGAACCCGTCCTCGCCCGTGTATCCGGTCCTCGAAACCAGCGCCTCCTCGCCTGCCACCCTGGCTTCCGCGCACCTGAACCGCTTGAGCTGGCCCAGGTCCAGGTCGGTCAGGCGCTGGAGCGAGGAGACGGCACCGGGGCCCTGCACCGCGACCATTGCCGTCGAGCCCGTCCTGTCGTCGATGACGAGGCCGCTGGGAGAGTGGGCGCGCATATGCTCCATGTCGGCCTTGGCGTTGGCGGCGTTGACCACCACCAGGTACGATTCCTCCCCGAGTTTCTCGATGATCAGGTCGTCGATTATCCCGCCCCTGTCGTTGAGGAGGAGCGTATAGAACGCCTTCCCCGGTGGCTGGGTCTTCACGGCGGTTGGGACGAGCTCTTCCAGGAAACCCGTGGCCTTCTGGCCTTCCACGCGGAACCTCCCCATGTGGGAGACGTCGAAGATCCCTGAGGCGTTTCTGACCGCCATGTGCTCGGCCGCGGTAGTGGTGTACCAGAGCGGCATTTCGTAGCCTGCGAACTCCGTGAGCTTGGCGCGCTTCGAGTGGTAGCCGAAGAGCTGGGTGGTCTTGGGCATGTGCTCGAGCGGGCCCCGACGCTATTTAAGTGGGCGACGTCGATGGCGGAGTTCGTTGCTCTCGCTACGCCCGGTGCGGGTCACTGCGAAGGGCGCCAAGTTCGACCTCATCGCGCTCATCGAAGAGGAAGTCGGCGCGGAGCTGAGGGACGGCGACGTGCTCGTCATCTCTAGCAAGTTCGTCGCCATGTCAGAAGGGAGGGTCGTCAGCCTCGGGGGGGTGAATCCAGGGGCGAGGGCGAGGGCGCTGGCGGCGGAGCACCACATGGACCCGAGGATCTGCGAGCTGGTCCTCCGCGAGTCCGACCGGGTGATTGGCGGAATACCCGGCTTCCTCCTCGCCAGCAAGGAAGGGCTCCTGACGCCCAACGCGGGCATAGACAAGTCGAACGTCAGGCACGGAGCGGTGATCCTCTACCCCAGGAGGCCCGAAGCCGCCGCTCGGACGATCAGAGAGGCCCTGATGTTCTCCAGGGGCGTGTCCGTAGGCGTCGTGATATGCGACAGTAGGCTCTCCCCCACGAGGAGAGGGACCACCGGTGTGGCGGTGGGGTCGTCGGGGATCGAGGCGGTCCAAGACATGAGGGGGAGGAGAGACCTCTTCGGCAACGTGCTCAAAGTGACGTCCCAGGCGGTGGCCGATGACCTGAGTTCGGCGGCAGAGGTGCTGATGGGGGAGTCGGACGAGGCCACGCCCATGGTGCTGGTGAGGGGGCTGAAGAAGGCGCTGAGACAGGGTTCGGAGTACGGCCCGAGGAGGTTCGCGGTGGCGTTGGAGGAGGACGTCTTCCTCAGGAGCCTCGGATTCGCGGGGGGCGCATAGGCCTAAATGTCCGGGAAGAGCCGGCCTCGACGTTGACCTATGAGATTGTTTGTAACTCCTGCGGCGCTCCGCTGTACTCCGGGTTCGACCTAAGGTCGCCGGGGGACGTGCTGAAGGCCACCGACTACAGGTGCAGGAAGTGCGGTACCAAGCTCGCCCTGAGCAGGTTCCAGGTCGACGTCAGGAAAATCGACGGCTCCTTCGACTAGGGTTGACTGATAGGGCACCGCAAAGTCCTCAGGTCTGGGGCGACCCGGCGGTGAGCGGTGGCTACACCCTCGTGGTCTGTGAGAAGCCCGACGCAGCGAAGAGGGTGGCCGACGCGCTCTCTGGTGGGAGGAGCGCGGCCTCACAGGTGGAAGGGACGACAGTATTCAGCTTCGCGAAGGATGGAGAGGAGTTCGTGGTCTGCTCGGCCCAGGGCCACGTCTACGGCGTGTCTGACCCCGCGGAGGAGAGGACAGTCTATCCCGTCTTCGACGTTGAGTGGTACCCGCTCAACCTTGTGGAGGAAGAGAGTGCGTCAGCCGGGAGGCGCATCGCAGCGATAAGGAAGCTCGCGGCCGGGGCGGCCAGGTTCGTGAACGCCTGCGACTTCGACGTCGAAGGCGAGACCATTGGATTCAATCTGCTGAGGTATGCCTGTGGGGGGAAGGAGAAGGGGGCGCTCAGGGCGAGGTTCTCAACCCTCACGGAGGAAGACCTGAGGAGGTCCTTCGGCTCGCTGGAACCCCAGGCCGCTGATGGGCTGGCGAGGGCTGGCCGGGCGAGGCACGTGATCGACTTCCTGTGGGGGATCAACCTGTCGAGGGCGCTTTCCCAATCCCCGCTCGGCCTGGGGCACAGGTTCAGGACCGTGAGCGTCGGCAGGGTCCAGGGGCCGACCCTCGGGTTCCTGGCAAAGAGAGAGCGGGAGATACGCGAGTTCGTACCCACACCCTACTGGAAGGTGACGGGGGTGTTCGAGAAGGACGGCAGGGAGTTCTCCGCATGGTACGCCGAGGAGAAGGTCAGGACGAAGGCGCAGGCGGAGGAGGTTCGCGCCGCGTGCAGAGGTGGCACGGCCGTCGTCGTCGCCGTGCAGAGGAGCCAGGTCCAGGTTAGCCCTCCCCCGCCCTTCAGCCTCGGAGACCTTCAGAAGGAGGCGTACAGGGCGCTCAGGATTCCTCCGAGCAGGACGCTCCAGATAGCCGAGGGCCTATACCTGGCCGCCCTGATCTCTTACCCGCGGACCAGCAGCCAGAAGCTCCCTCCCTCCCTGGACCTAAGGAGGATTCTCGGCGGCCTTGGGAGGGTGCGCGCGTACTCGGACGCGGTCGAGGAGATACTGAAGTCGGGGTCCAGGACAGTCCAAGGGGCGAGGTCGGACCCCGCCCACCCGGCCATCCATCCAACCGGGGAGAGGCCTCAGAGGCCGCTGGATGGTCAGGCGGCCTCGCTGCTCGACCTTGTCGTCAGGAGGTTCCTCGCCGGCTTCGGGCCGCCGGCCAGGAGGGAGCTTGTCGACGTCTCGATGGACGTGGGGGGGCACCGGTTCAAGGCCTTGGGGAGCAGGACCACCTTCCCCGGTTGGATGGACTACTACGGCAGGTATGCCGGGCGCAGGGACCAGGAACCTCCTCCGGTAGCCGAAGGGGAAAGGGCGGGAGTCGTCAGCGTGACCGTCGAAGAGAAGTTCGAGCAGAGACCGCCGAGGTACAACCAGGGCAGCCTGCTGGAGAAGATGGAGAGCGAGGGTATCGGAACGAAGGCGACCAGGGCAGACATGATCTCGACGCTGCTTTCGAGGGGGTACGCCTCTGGGGATAGCCTGACGGTGACAGACCTCGGGTTTGCGGTGGTGGAGGCCATGGAGAAGTACGCCCCCTCGGTGGTGAGCACCGAACTCACCCGGCATGTGGAGGAGATGCTGGAAGGGGTCGAAGAAGGGGCCGGGGGGGAGGCAGATGTCGTCAGGGAGACGGTACGAACGGCCGCCGAGCAGCTCGCAGAGCTCTTCGCCAACGAGGGAGAGGTGGGCAGGGTGATCGACGCGGCGATTGCCGGTGAGGCCTCGAAGGCAGGGGCCCTGGGAGGGTGCCCGGTCTGCAAGAGCGGAACCCTCAGGATCGTACGCTCCAGGACGACGAAGAAGAGGTTCGTCGGGTGCTCGAACTACCCATCGGGGTGCCGGGCGTCGGCCCCCCTCCCCCAGCGGGGGACTCTCAGGCCGGCCGCGAAGCCCTGCGAGAAGTGCTCCTGGCCAGTGGTGTACGTCTCAGGAGGGAGGCGGCCTTGGAAGCTCTGCGTCAACCCGGACTGCCCCGGACGGAGCAAGCCATGAAGTGCGCCGTCTGCGGCAGGGAGGGCGCGGGGAAACTCTGCCAGCGCCACGCTGTGGCGAAGGAGAGGCTGGAGGCGGCGTACCCTCTCTGGGTCAGGGCCTATGGGAGGATGAGTTGGGGAGACTACTTGGATAACGTTATACGCAACGTCCAGACGGGCCCATGGGCAAAAGAGGTAGCTGAAGCCCTGCGTGATAGTTAGATGATCAGACAAGCAATCCAGTTGGCGTACAGGAGGAGCGTAGGCGCCGTGAAGGACTGGCTAGTGGGCTCTGTGTCCTCCGCCACCAGAGGTGGAGGCCTCGTCCAGGTGCTCTACGTCATCGTCCTCATCGGCCTCATGGCCGGGTTCGTCAGCGCGATCACCTACCCTGTGGCCAACGAGACCCTGATCCCCTACCCCAGCGGCGCGAACGAGACGGTCCCCGAAGCCGTGGTCGACGCCATGGTGATCATACTGGGGGGTGCGGGCATATACCTCACCTACTTGAGCGGCAGGCAGACGGTCAGGCCCAGGGCGGTCAACTTCTACCTCGCCCTTGCGCTGCTGCTGCTCATCGTTTCGCTGTTCATAGGGTTCAACCTCGCGATCCTCAAGGGATTCGGGTAGAGAAGACCCCGCCCGGCCAGGCCGAGCCCCTCTCAGTCCGCATCGACAGCTCGGACCCCTTCACCTCGACGGACGCCGCTATATCAGAGAGCCCCGATATCGACCTCGCCGTCCCGAGCCTCCCGAAGCCCTCGCGCCTGTACATGCCGAGGATGACGGCCTTCGAGTTCGTCTTGGCAAGGTATGACAGGCCGGCCAGCGCGAACCCCAACCGCCTGCCCCGGGAGCGGCCGTCGTCGAGGGAGAAGAGGTGGTAGAGGGTGTTGAGGCTGTCCAAGATGAGGGCGCCCTGGGGGGCGACGAAGAGCTGGGAGACCTCCGCTTCGATGTCAGAGCCCGGGGCGGGGACCCTCAGCGTCCACGAGTCGGCTTCGGCGGGGGAGGGCGTCAGGACCGAGTCGGCGTGGGAGGAGTAGAAGGCGTCGAGGTCCAAGACCGCGGCCGCCATCCCTGAAGCCCCCAGCAGGCCGGCGAGGGTCCTGGCGAAGGCTAGGTTGTCCTGCCTCTCTGCGAACAGAAAGGTGGCGGTCTTCCCCAGGAGCGGCTCGAGGAAAGACCGCGACCCCTGGGCTGCGCTCATTCGCGCCCTTCGATGATTGAACCGCTATAAGGCATCGCCGGGGTTCCTTCAATGAGGCCTGACTGAGTCGGTCGGCCAAGGGCCGCGTGACCCTGCGCGGCGTTCTGTCAGGACAAACGGCATAAATCACTGCGAGCGGGCCTATGACGACCATGACAAAGAAAGTAGCAGACATCATCGTCGATTCTCTGGTTTCTCAGGGGGTGGAACGGGTGTACGGGGTGGTGGGCGACTCCCTCAATGGGATAGTCAACGCCATCCGCGCCAGGGGCGGCGAGATTGAATGGGTTGGGGTCCGCCATGAGGAGACTGCAGCTTTCGCTGCCGGCGCGGAAGCACGCCTGACCGGGAAGCTCGCGGTATGCGCTGGGAGCTGCGGGCCGGGGAACATGCACCTGATCAACGGCCTCTACGACTGCTACAGGAACCGAGTGCCCGTCCTCGCCATCGCCTCCCACATCCCGAGCAGGGAGATCGGCAGCGGCTACTTCCAGGAGACGCACCCGGAGCTGCTGTTCAAGGAGTGCTCCCTATACTGCGAACTGGTCTCCCACCCCGAGCAGATCTGCAGGGTGCTCGAGATCGCGATGCGGACGGCTGTCGCCGAGGGAGGCGTGTCGGTGCTGGTGATTCCGGGGGATGTAGCCCTCCTCGACTCGACGACCCAGCGGCCGGTCCCTTCCTTCGAAAGGCCGTCCCCGTCCGTCCGCCCCTCCGATGCTGAGCTACGTAAGGCCGCTGACATCCTCAACTCATGCTCGAAGGTCACGATCCTCGGAGGGGCGGGGTGCGAGGGGGCCCACTCCGAGCTGGTCGAAGTCGCTGGGGTGCTGAACGCCCCGATAGTGCACGCCATGAGGGGGAAGGAGTTCATCGAATGCGACAACCCCTACGACGTGGGGATGACCGGGCTCCTGGGGTTCTCGTCGGGGTACTACGCCATGATGGACTCCGACGCTCTCCTCATGCTGGGGACCGACTTCCCGTACCAGCAGTTCTACCCTCCCGGAGCTAAAGTGATCCAGGTCGACGTCAGGGGAGGGCAGATTGGGAGGAGGACCAAGGTCGACCTCGGCCTGGTGGGGGACGTCAGGACGACCCTCTCGGCGTTGAAGCCGCTTCTGTCTCCGAACAAGGGGGGAGAAGGTCACCTGAAGGCCAGCCTGGACCACTACCGGAAGGCCAGGGACGAGCTCGATTCCCTCGCCGTCGGGAAGCCGGGGAAGGCACCGATACACCCCCAGTACGTCGCGAGGGTGGCCAACGAGGTCGCGGCCGACGACGCCATATTCACCTGTGATGTGGGGACCCCCACCATCTGGGCGGCGCGGTACCTGAGGATGAACGGGAGGCGCAGGCTGCTGGGGTCATTCTCCCATGGCTCTATGGCAGCGGCCCTCCCACTGGCGATCGGGGCGCAGAAGGCGTTCCCTGGGAGGCAGGTGGTCTCCTTCTCGGGGGACGGGGGGATCGCGATGCTGCTGGGGGACGTACTCACCCTCAAGCAGCAGAGCCTCCCCGTGAAGGTGGTGGTCTTCAACAATGGCGCCCTCGCCTTCGTCGAGCTCGAGATGAAGGCGGCAGGGATGCTGGAGCATGGTACTGAGCTCCTCAACCCTGACTTCGCTAAGGTGGCCGAGGCCGCGGGCCTTCTCGGCCTGCGAGCCGAGCTGCCGGAGCAGGTGGAGCCCATGCTGAGGCAGATGCTGCAGCACCCCGGTCCCGCGCTCCTCGACGTCGTGGTAAACCGCCAGGAGCTCTCGATCCCGCCGAGCCTGAAGCTAGAGGAGCTCAGAGGGATGACCCTCTACATGGCCAAAGCGGTCCTCAATGGGCGCGGGGACGAGGTCCTCGACCTGGCACGGACCAACCTCTTCAGGTAGGGCCGAAGCCAGGATGGTCCGTCGCAACGCCGGCTAACATTCATAACCCCAGCTCCCCCGATTTCGGCCATGGAGTTCGTCAGGATGGGCCAGACTGGCCTCAGGGTGTCGCGGATCTGCCTGGGGTGCATGTCGTTCGGAACGGGGGACGACTGGAGGGTCGACGGCGAGGCGGCGAAGAAGGTTCTCTCGCGCGCCTGGGACCTGGGGATTAACTTCTACGACACCGCGAACGTGTATTCGAACGGCAGGTCGGAGGAGATAGTCGGGGAGTTCCTCGACGGCCGCCGGGACGACGCGGTGCTGGCCACCAAGGTCCGCGGAGAGATGGGGCCGGGACCGAACCAGCACGGGCTGTCGAGGGCCCACATAATGTGGCAGCTGAGGGAGTCGCTCAGGAGGCTGAAGACGGACCACGTCGACCTCTACCAGATCCACAGGTGGGACTACGATACCCCGATCGAGGAGACGCTCTCGACGATGACCGACCTGGTCAGCCAGGGGAAGGTGCGGTACATTGGGGCTTCGAGCATGTGGGCGTGGCAGTTCGCCAAGGCCCTCTACACCAGCGATGTGAAGGGGTTCGCGCGCTTCGTCACCATGCAGGACCTCTACAACCTGCTCTACCGCGAGGAGGAGAGGGAGATGATCCCCCTCTGCAAGGCGGAAGGGGTAGGGCTCATCCCCTGGAGCCCCACCGCCGCAGGGATCCTCTCTGGGAAGTACTTCGAGAACGGGAAGCTGGTGACCAGGGAGGGCGACAGCAAGCGGATCAGCCCGGGGTCCATGGGCCACATGCGCTACGTCGGGAAGCCCCAGAACGACCAGATAGTGGGGAGGCTGGTCGAGCTCGCGAAGCAGAAGGGGGCGACCCCCAACCAGGTGGCCCTGGCGTGGCTGCTGAAGAAGGGGGTGACGGCGCCGATCATCGGCACGTCCAAGGTGGAGCACCTCGAGGAGATGGTCGGGGCCGTGGACGTGAAGCTCACAGACGACGAGGCGAAACACCTGGAGGAGCCCTATGTCCCCCAGCCAGTGATCGGGTTCACCTAGGCCTACGCATGGGTTGGCGGCCGGTCAGCCTCTTCTCCTGAGAACCACGAGCATGTGCTCGCTCACCCCGACGACCGAGGGGTGGGCGCAGGTCTTGTAGTGGGTCTCGAGCCAGACCCTCCACCTGCGGGGGTCCTTCGCCAGCCTGTTCACTTCTTCTCTGTGGACAGAGCCGACCCCTTCGAGCCCCACCATCGCCAGGACCTCGACCCCCCTGACTCCCTCGGCCTCCGCTCTCAGCTCTTCGGGGAGGAAGAAGTGAGTCGCCGTGAAACCGCGCCCTCCGAGGTAGTCTCCGCTGTCTCGTATCTTCTTGAAGAGGGGGAGCTGGACTTCGTCCGGGAAGTACTTGAGCGCCGTGGCGATCATGGCCAGCCGGCTCATCACTGAGACGAAGATTGGCGAGCGGGCCTTCCCGACCCTGGCCAGCTCGGCCATCGCCTTCCTCCTGTCCTCGCCCTTCATCACGTGAGACAGCGGTCCACCGAGGCAGAGCACCGCGTCGAAGTAGCCGTCAGGGAACCGCGCCAGGTCCACTATGGACCCTTCCACGGCCGTGACCTTGCTGCCGAGCCCTTCTCTCCTGACCCGCCCCTCTGCGAACCTGAGATTCGCAGGGGCGTAGTCGAGCAGGACAACGTCGTAACCCTTCCTGGCCAGCTCGATCGCGTACCTGCCGGGGCCGCCCCCTGCGTCCAGGATCAGCCCGTTCTTCGGCAGATACCTCCTGAGGAACTCCAGAGTCGTGTCGAACTCCAGCCGGTGGTAGGGGTCTGACTGGAGCCTGGCCCACTCCTCCTTCACGTTCCCAGAGTAGAACCGTCTTACCGACCGCGTCATCGCGACGGCCTGGTTTCGGGACGGCCGTATTATAGGTGAATGAAGCGCGGGACGGCCTGGCTCTTCACCCCCTGACGAAATAGCTTTCCACCGCGTCCCCGGGCGTCACCGTCGCTCTTGGAGGTCTCCACACAGGGAAGGAACCTGACCGTGGCCGTCGTCGGAGGGCTCGCGCTTGGGACGGCGCTGGCGTTCGTGAGCGTGGATGGAGTGCCCCTGACGTACCTGCTCCTCCAGTTCAACGGCCTTGTGCTGAAGGGATGGGCGTGGCAGCTCGTCACGTCGATAATCGTCGCGCCCCCGACCTGGTCAGGCGTCCTAGATGTCGGATTCAACGCCATGGCGTTGGTCTGGCTCGACGGCTTCTTCACCCTGGCTTACAGCAAGAACCAGTACTACGCGGTCTTCCTGCTGACGGGAATCGCTGGCAACGTCGTGAGCCTTGCCAATGGGCCGAGGGCCGCGAGCTTCGGAGCCTCGGGCGGGATCTTCGGGCTCCTCGCGGGGGTCATCTCATTCGACGTGGTCACGAGCAGGAAGCCCGACTTCACCCTCATCGCCTGGTTCGTGGCCGTCTTCCTGGTCAGCAGCTTCCTGTTCGCCTCTGTGGACTGGCTGGCCCACCTGGGAGGGGCGCTGGTTGGACTTGGGCTGGGGTGCGTCATAGGAGCCCGCAGAAGGGGAGACGAGCCTGGGTCCCAGTAGCTGGCGCCCGGGAGGGCCATCGCACATGGGCGTCGGCTGCTAGGTCTCCGTCGGGTTACTGAGCCCAGTTCCATGAGACGTCGGTCCCAGCGGTCGCGGCCTCCATGTTAGTCCGCGCGACATCAGCGGGCTATTCCATCGGGGTGCTCCGAATCAGTCCCGGCAGGCTTTCGTGGGACCTGGAACCATGCTCGCGCCTCGGTGGGGCGCGAGACCTGGAGAGTCCGGCCAGCCTCTGCTGCGGCGCTCACTTTTTCTATCCGCAGGCGCCCCATCCCCCCATGCGTTTTGAAGAGACGAAGAAGTTCGAAGGCGACCCTTCGGAAGTATGGAAGAGGGCGTCCACCATCGGCGACATCCCGAAGTACTGGCATGGGACACGGACCCTCGAGGTGGTGGGGGAGGACGGAGGCGTTGCCCACGCGAAGATCAAGTTCGCTTTCGGCGGGTCGGGTGAGGCTGACATCTCCAAGGACGAGGGGAGACGGGTCCTGACCATCGCCTACACGTCGGGGCCGTTCACGGGGAAGCAGACTGTCGGAGTGGAAGGCGGACAAGTGGTCGCCGCCTGGGACGTCGAGTTCAAGGGGGTCTTCCGAATCGCGTCGAGATGGAACGAGGGCCACTTCAAGTCTGGGACGGTGCACGCTCTGGAGAGGCTGACCGGGCAGGAAAGCCCGGCGTAGCCCCGGACTACCAAACGGCCCCGGCCGCTAGCAGCGTGGACCGGTCGCCGATCGTTCGTCTCGGTATGGGAAGGGCAATGGCTGGCGACCCAGATTCCAAAGGTTGAGGCTCGCTTTACCTCTGAAGACGGGCATGTGAGCATCCCAGAGCACAGAGTCCCTGAGGCTCACGGCTGGCTCCTTGCGAAGTTCGCCCCCGCCGGCCCTCCCCTCCCGCAGGGGGCGGTCGCCCCTCCGAGGACCCGGCCTGTGTGACCCTGAAGATTTTGAAAGCCGTCGTCGGTGTTCACATCGCTCCTGAACAGCGCGACGTTGCTTCGTCCTTGCCCGAGTTTAGGCGAGGGTTCATCTACCGGCGCGGACATTCCGGATGTCATGGACGGTAAGATAACGCACTTCAACCTCGTGGTCAAGAGCCAGGACGCAGCCCTGGAGTTCTACACCAAGAAAGTGGGTTTCGAGAAGAAGTCTGACGTGACCTCGCCGGAGGGGTACAGGTGGGTCACCGTGGGCCCGAGGGGGCAGGAGCTGGAGCTCGTCCTCACCCAGGCGGGGGCGAAGGACACTGTGAAGCCGGCTTTCGTCACCATGCAGGTGGACGACTGCCGCAGTGCCGCCGAGGAGCTGATGGCCCGGGGGGTCCAGTTCACGCAGGAGCCGGAGGAGAATCCCTGGGCCGTGTCGGCCATCTTCGCGGACCCCGACGGCAACCACTTCCAGATGAACCAGTACAATCAGAGGGGGGCCTGACCGGCATGCCCACCCCGAAGAAGTCGAAGGGATTCACGGACGAAGAGAGGGCCGCTATGAGGGAGCGCGTGAAGGAGCTGAAGGGAGGCAAGGCCGGCGGCGAGAGCGAGGTCCTCGCCAAGATAGCCGCGATGTCGGAGCCAGACAGGGCCCTGGCGAAGCGGGTCCACGGGCTCGTCAGGGCCAGCGCACCCTCGCTCACGCCCAAGACCTGGTATGGGATGCCCGCCTACGCCGACGGGGAAGGGAGCGTGGTGTGCCACTTCCAGCCGGCCGAGAAGTTCAAGACGAGGTACGCGTCGCTGGGCTTCAGCGACAAGGCGCACCTAGACGAGGGCAACGTGTGGCCGAACTCCTTCGCACTGAAGGGGCTGACGGCGGCCGACGAGGCGAAGATCAGCGCGCTCTTGAAGAAAGCCGTGGGCTGAGGAAGAATCAGAACCCGCGTCCATTCCAGAAGGTGTGGCCCCCTTGCGGGAGATGGATGAGACCGTCAGGGGCCGGGCGGACGGCTCGAAGAGATGCTGGCTTGAGCATCGGACCCTGAAGCTCGTCTTCGCCACGGCGATGTAGTGTGGGAAGCTAAACCTGCACTTCGAAGCTGTCAGGCTGCCCGAGGCGGCTCCTCCTAGACCCTGAGCGAACGGACGTCTGAGAACAGGAGCAGGCCGAAGGCGAAGACGGCTGTGCCGACCGCGGCTAAGATGAAGTCGGCGTTGAGCCCATAGGCTGCGATGATCAGCCCGCCCGCCAGCTGCCCCGCCGGGCTCGCTGCGAAGCTGCCGACCTCGTCGATGCTCAGATACCTCCCCAGCACCTCGCGGGGGACGTAGCTCTGGACCCCGGTGAAGAAGGCGGTGTTGCCGAACCCCCCGAATGCCGTCCCCACAAAGAGGAAGGCTGCGGCCGTCACGGTCCCGGGGAAGAAGACCAGGCCGAGCATGGCCAGCCCGGTGACCCCCCAGGGGGCCGAGAACCAGACCCCGAAGCGCCGCTCCGGGTGGAGCCTGCCCACCAGGAGGGAGCCCAGGCCGAAGCCCGCGCCACCCGCTGCGCCCAGGATCCCGAAGACGAAGGCTGACTGGTGCAGGACGACTGTCACGTATATCACGAGGTACGTGAAGAAGAGGCTCAGGAAGAAGTTCGCACCGAAGGACGACAGCGTCAGCTTCAGGAGGCCCCGCTCCCCGTTGACGTAGGCGAAACCGCCCCTGAGCTGTTCCATGAACGGAGGTCTCTTCGCCTCGGCGGCCGCCCGCGGCGCGGCCTGGGACGAGAGCGAGACGGCGACGAAGACTATCATGAGGGCGGAGACGATGTAACTGGCGCCGTTGAGGGCCAGGGTGGCGGCCACCCCGACCAGGGCGATGAGGATGCCCCCCAGGGGGCTCCCGGCGATGGAGGTGACCTCCTGTGCCGCGGTGAACAGGCCGTTGGCCGCCCCCAGCTGCTCCTTCGCCACGGCCTGGGGCAAGAAGGAGTTGATGGAGGGACGGAACAGGGACTGGCCCATCCCAAGGAGGAACACCGCGATGAGGACGACATAGAGGCTGAACCCGTAGATGGCAAGGGTGGCCGCGAAGGCTATCATCGTGGCGGCACGGAAGGCGTCTGCGACTATCATGAGCCTGAGCTTGCTGTAGCGGTCTGCCAGGGTCCCGGTGAAGATGCCGAAGATGACCCTCGGGACCACCCCGGCGACCCCGACGAGCCCCACGTCGAGGGCAGAGTTCGTGACGGTGTAGACGAGCCAGTTTATGGCGAGGAGGCCGGCCGCAGACCCGACGGACGACGCCATGGAGCCGACCCACAGCCCGCCGAAGACCCTCTGGCGGAAGAGGGAGGGGCGCTTCCCGGCGCCTTCTGCGGCAGACTCGCTATCCATGGTCTCGTCCCCTCAGACTGCGGGGCATCGGAGCGTGAGGCCTGTCGGAGGGGGCAGATGAACCTCGCTGACAGACCGAGTGGGTTCAGCAGGCACCGCCATCAAAGTGTGGGCAGCCTGTAGCGCGCACAGATCTCGACCGCCGCCTCCTTGGGCGTCAGGGCCGCGGTGTCGATGTCGAGGCTCCGGGCTCCTGGAACTTTCGCGTCGAGGTCGTAGCGAGCGAACATGTCGTCGAGTCCTGACTTCGAGGTCAGCTTACCCAGCTCGCTTCTGTCTTTGGCGCCTACCCGCCTCAGGAGCTCCGCCCGGTCGCAGCGGAGCCGGACAAAGCACACGCTGCCGCTGTACGACTCGACGGTCTTCGTTACACCATCCACGAACTTGTCGTCAACCTCACCGCCATAGACGAAGGTGAATATCATGTCGACGCCTTCCCTTGCCGCTGCCTCGATGGCCTCCTTCCGAGACAGGTCCACCAGCCTCCAGAATGCGGGAGTCCCGAATTCGAACAGCGATCTGGCGAAGTCCACAGAGATGTGGTTGTGGAACAGCTTGAATCCTGTCAGCCTGGAGAGCTCCTTTGAGACGGTTAGCTTTCCAACTGCGGGAGGGCCGTAGATGAAGACGAGTCTCGTGGGGTGCGTGTCCCCCGGGGCCGTGCATAAAGATTGGTTGCCGTCCTCTCAGGCGAGTCGGCCTGCGACCCGTCGCCATCCTGGAATCGCCGGTTCGGCTTGACCAGCGTTTCCGACGCCAGTATGAGGGGCAGAATCTATGCCCTTTCCGGGACTATTTCTCTACTATGGGGACGCTTACCAGCTCTTCCCTCGAGGCCTCTTCGAGAGACTGGTTCTTGGACTCCTTCAGACCGAGGGTCAGTAGGGCGCCCACGACGCTCACCACCGCGAGCATCTCAAGGATGCCCTGGACCCCGATGCTCACCAGCAGAGCTGGGAAGAAGAACGTGGTTATCGCGGCCCCGGTCTTGCCTGCAGCCGCCGATATGCCGTGCCCCGTGGTCCTCCTCGCTGTTGGGTACACCTCAGCGGGTATCACGAAGGTGGTGGTGTTGGGGCCGAAGTCGATGAAGAAGAAGGACATCGAGTAGAGGGCGAGGGCGCCGATGGCAGGGATGGCGAATCCTGTTATGCTGGTACCCTTGGTTATGGCGAGGCCGGCGACCGCTACGTAGAGCACTGCCATCATGGCGAAGCCCTGTAGCTGAGTGATCTTCCGCCCCAGCCTGTCCATCAATCCCACCGCTGTGAAGTAACCGAAGAAGCCGACGAAGTATGGGATGCCTGCCTCGAAGACCTTGGTGAAGAGCTGGGCCTGGGTCGGAAGGGAGGAGCTTATCGGGAGGATGGCAGAGACGATGGGTCCTGAGTAGACCCCGGTGCCGTAGAAGGCCATGTCAAGCAGGAACCAGGACCCTGCCGTGACGACAAGCGTCTTCCAGTACCTCCGGAAGAACTTCGAGAGGCTGGACGTCTTTGCTGTCACCTGGGTGTAGGTGATGTCCGTACCGAGCACCCTGGCTCCCCTCTCTGCTTCCGCTGCGTTCCCCTTCACGAGGAGCGAGTACCGCGGGGTCTCGGGGAGCTTCCTCCTAAGGTAGATGACCATGGCCGCGGGTATCGCGCCTGCCCCCAGCATCACCCTCCAGGCGAGGGTGGGCGGAAGGAACGCGACTGACGCGAGGCCGACGGCTACGGCTGCGACCGAGCCTATGCCCTGGTTGGAGAAGATCAAGGAGACGAGCCTCCCTCTGTTCTTCACGTTGGCGTACTCGCTCATGATCGTCGCGGAGATTGGGTAGTCCCCGCCTATGCCGATCCCCTCTATGAACCTGAAGAGTATCAGGAGGTAGACGTTCGTCGCGACTGCGCTAAGCAGGGCGCCGACCACCAGGATGGAGGCTTCAATCCCGTAGACCCTCTTCCTCCCTACCCTGTCGCCGAGGTATCCGAAGATTAGCTGCCCGAAGATGGCGGCGAATATGGCGGAGGAGCCGACGAAGGCGGCGGCCGACTGGCCGAGGATGCTGGTGCCCATGGAGAAGCCAGGGATCGAGTAGGCGCCGAAGATCAGGAGCGCGAACCCGATGATCAGAAGGTCGTAGGCGTCGGTGAAGAATCCCATCCCGGCGGTGAACCAGATCTTCAGGTGGCTCATCGACAGCGGCTTGCTGTCCATGGACGCGAAGGGCGTCCCGTTCCCCAATTGCCTTGTGTTGTCCTCCAGGGCTCTCTGGGAGGACGTTCCCTCTGGGGTGTTTTATGACTGCCCGACTTACTCTCTATATGGAACAGAGAATAATGTGTCGGAGCCAAGGCGCCGCTCGCAACCCCCCTGGGCAGACTACACGGCGAAGACCCCAGGGCGAGCAGTGTGAGCCCTCCCCGAGCGCCGCGCTCAGCGGCACCCACTGCCGAACTCTGGAGCAAGGAGACCATGCCGGCTCGGGGGACCCGGGCCGTGTCCCCACAGCCTGTGAAGGATTAAACCAGCCCCGCGTCCGGCTGCGGCCATGCGACTGCTGCACACTTCGGTGACCGTGAAGGACATGGACGAGAGCATCGCCTTCTACACCAAGCACTTCGGGATGGAACTCGTGAGCAGGAGGGAGATCCCACAGAACAACGCGGAGATCGCGTTCCTGGCCCTGAAGGGCACGGACCACAGGATAGAGCTGACATGGTGGAAGGACAAGAAAGACTACGCGGAAGGGGACCAGCTGGACCACCTGGCCTTCGAGACTGCTGACGTGAAGGAGGAGGTGGAGAAGCTGAGGAGGGCCGGCGTCGAGATAGCGAAGGAGCCCTACTCCCTCGGCCCGGGGTCGAGTGAGATCGCCTTCGTGAAGGACCCCAATGGCATCTGGCTGGAGCTCATCCAGCACAGGTAGCTCCTTCAGGGAAGCTAGGAACTCCCTGTTGGGTCTTTGCGGCCAGGACAGGGTCGATCGTGGCCTCGGCTCCTGTCGCGGCGGGACACGCCGAGCATCAGCTCAGGGACGATTCAACTGCGCGTCTTTCTGGAGCCCTAGACCCTCTCGGTGACGATCCTGCCGCAGATTCTGCAGCGGAATGTCCGCCGCTCAGAGGTGTTCCAGCCTATGTCCTGGGAGGGATTCTCCAAGCTCCATTCTCTGAACCTGAACGGGTGGGGGCACCTCTTCGGGTCTCCTTGGAGCTCCGCCAGGAAGCGGGCCCGCTGCTTTCCGAATTCGATTTCGTCCTCGGATGGGCCGGCGGGCGGCGCCTGACCGGGACCGGCCTCTTGCTCCCATCCTTCGCGCTCGGGCGCCGTGGGTCGTTCCTCTCCCCCGCCGTGCAAGCGGCCCTGGTGGGAGTGAGAGGTCGTCGCCCCGCCGTGACTTGTGACCGCTTCGGATGGTGCTGCGTCGGCAGAGAAGAGGAGCAGAACCCTTGCGCCGAGTCGTCGCTTGCGCTGCGGGATTATAATGTTCGTGCGACGCACCAGGGCCACAAATGCCCATCGCGCCTCCACCGGGAAACGCCTAACTCTCGTCGTTCAACTGGGCTTGTCGTTTGAGCTCGACCGCGGAGAGCACGCGGACCCTGGACATCCTGGCCAATCAGGCGCTGCCCAGACTGCGCGCGAAAGGCTCCTCCGAGAAGCCCAAGGCGGGCGAGTTGGAAGCGTTCTTCAGGAACGGGGGATCTTGGAAAGAAATCTTCGATGCTTCCGACGTCGGCGCGGAAAGGAACCTGGTCGCCGACAGGTTCGCAGTCGAGAACATCAGTGTGCTCGACGTCGGCTGCGGCAGGGGCTTCTTCAGCTTCGCATGCGCTGCAAAGTCGGCCAGGGTGACCGCGATGGATCCTATGGACGGAGGTGGGAGAGCAGGATGGTGGGATGAGTTCAAGAGGTCCTCCGCCATCATGGGTCACGCCCATAGCGTGTGTGGAATCAGGGCCAGCGCGGATTCGGTCCCGCTCAAGAGCGGCTCCTTCCAGCTGGTCGCCTCCGTCCACTCTATCAGGAACTTCGGAAGTGTAGAGGAGATCAGAGGGCTCGTACGCGAAGCGAACCGGGCGCTGGGCAGCGGAGGGCGCCTGGTGATCGTCGAGTCCGACGTGAACGACCCCGGGAGTCGCGGATACCGGGCTTTCTACTCAATGAGGACGAAGTTGGGGTGGGAACTTGAGCTTCCGACCGGCGATGAGATGGCCAGCTTTCTCGAGGCCGAGGGGTTCGGCGATGTCTCGCAGGAGTTCATAGAGACCGACCTCGACTACGCGCCCATCCGCTTCCCGTACGACCCGTCGATGCCCAAAGGGATGGCAGACGAGTACAAGAAAGCGGAGAAGCAGCTCGAGGACGAAGTGGAGAGGCCTCCCCGGATCTGCATCGTCTCAGGAAGCCGCTAGGTCGTGGTCTAGCCGTTGTCGCCGTGCACAATGGTTCGCTGCGCCTCTGCCGGGAACGACTCATCCTTCGGATGTGGACTAAGGAGAGCACAGATTAGCCGGATACGACCCACCCAGGTTGTTCCCGATGCAGACATTGTCTTGATAGGTGTTGGCAAACCCAACAACAGGTGGAGGAGGATAGTTGCAAGGGTTACCTTGCCCTAGATCACAAAAACCGTACCCTGCGTTGCCTTCTGCCAGGTTACCAACGAACTTGTTCCCTTGGTTCTGATAGGGGCTACCGGTATACACCACTGTGAAGCCGTTGTAGGGGTTCCCCACAGATGTATTGTTTTGAACCAGGTTGTTCGAGCTTGATTGGATGAGGAAACCAGATGATGAATCCCTGACGGTGTTGTTGATGAAGTGGCTTTCAGTTGATGAGAAGACCCAGATGCCATATCCTGTGGCTGAATCGGCCACAGAGTTCAGAAGAGAAACCCGCGCAGAGGAGACGACCCCCACATCGAAATAGAACCCTATGATATGGCAGTTGTTGACGTGTACGTTGGTTGCACCCGCTACAAGGATGCCGAAACTGGATTGCGTCCCCGTTCCGGTTATGGTGTGTCCGGCACAGTTGATGTTAACGTTGTTCGCGGACACATCAAGACCGTCGCCGGCGCATGGGCCTATATCGTTGTGCAGCGTGACAGAGGAAGTTATCGCTTGTCCGCATCCCAGTAACTGCGCGCCTGGCGAGGTGGATTGAGCTACCCCGGAGAAGACAAGCGAAGCGACCAGAATCAATACGACTGCTAAAGGCGCAACTTTCACGGCGGCCAAGGTCATAACTTGCTATTTATGCGTTCTAACAGCATCAAGGTTGGCATTTTCTCAAGAATTGAAGGCAGCCTATCTGATGCTGATGGGCCTTAAGGTCCACCGGAAAGTTCTGGTGCTGTCCCTCGACAATAGGAATCCTCTTGAGCAGCCTGCAATCCCTTCTTGACACACATTCCTTTCACTCAAAAGAGCCGAAGGAAGCACCATGAACGTCAATCCAAGCATCAAGAAGGACGACCTCGGCAAGTTCGCTTGTATGAACGAAGCGCGCAGTCTGTACTGCCCCAGGGGGATAGGCAACATCTGGGTCAAGGGTTGGTCTCGACAGCCGCAGGAAGCTGAAAGGGGACATAGCTGAACAGCTGGTGAGGGAGCAACTCCTCCCCCAGCTTGGAATGACCCTCATAGCCGACCATCCGTTCAATGACGATTCATTCAGAACAGGGAGCGAACGCGCCGGGCCAGATTTGTTGGTGAGAACGGCATCAGGAGAATTCCAGTATGTCGAGGTGAAGTGGTGGATAATGGTCGATGACGCAATAGAGCGCGCCAAGAAACAAGCATCATCAGACTTCCGTGCCCATCGAGAGTACGAAGGTATACGCGTCGCCGGGGCCTTCGCAATCGTCCTCGACTGGGACACAGGAAAGGTGGCAAGATTGCATATTGTAGACGCGAAATCAGAGGAGTAGCACATCACCTATGTTTATATATCAGGTGATATTCACCTCTTGAACGGGATAGGTGAAACGGTGGAGAGGACATCCGTCGTGCGGAGATCCGTGACAGTGCGACCTGTGGTCGACGCAAGACTGCGGGACTTCCTGGCAGCGTGCATGAGATATGGGATTGACATAGACTACACCAAGGCTCTCAACCTATTCGCCGAGCTTGGAATCAGATGGCTTGACAGCAGTAACCGCCAGGAGCGAAAGGAGTTCAGCGATGTCTGGAAATCGTATCTGGACTACGAGGCGATTGAGTCGTCAGAAGCGTTCGAAGATTGGGTGGAATACGAGGAATTCAGGCGATGGAAAGCCACCCCAAAGAAGAATTCAGCAAGGTAGAGAATCGCGCTCAGCCCGACGCGAGACTTGGCTGATGACTTGTGCTATTTCGCTTTGGCCTTCACTTCCAGCCGCTTGGTCTCCCCCGCTTGCATTTACAATGTCGTCTCACGTAGTGCCTCCGCGTATCCTTCGCCAGGTCATCCTCCGATGGCTCAGGAGCTGAAGGAGGCCCACGACGCGGTCGTGAGAGTCGTTTGGGCCCGCTATGAGGAGATGTGGACGGACGCCCCATGAATGGGACGTCGACGTGTCAGTTCGGTCGGGGAGCGGTCTCGACCTTCTTCGCGTGCCTCTTACGCGAGGCCAGCGCGGTCGCGACGAGGGCCTCCGCTGAGGCCTCGGCCAGCGCCCTGATCTCGCGCGTCTTTCTCTCCGGCGTCTTCAATGGAAGTCTCTCCCGAATTTCGATTCGGCGCTCTTAAACTTCGAAGAGGTTTCGGCGTAGCAGATCACCGCGTCTTGGCGGCTGCTGAACAGGAGATGCACGAGCTTTCCGACCCTGACCAGCCTGACGTGCGTGGTGCCGAGGCCATGGTCGCTTGCTTCGGCGTCGAACTGAGCTGGTCTTATCATGACAGCTTGGGTGTTATATACGTAAAGTACGAAGAATACCAATGAAAATGGGAGGCCAACAGAGCGAGCTGGCTCTGGGGATGAAGGTCAAGCATGTTCTTGAAACTCTGACAGGGTCGAAGTACGTGTTGAAGACCAGGGCCCAGCTAGTCCACCCCGACGGTATGTCCTGGTACCTCCACTTGCCCGTGGAGAACCCTGTGGGCTGGATTGGCGACGCGTGTCAGGAGGGAGAAGCAATAGTCTTCGAGACTCCGTGGGTTTTCGACATCGCGAACGTCATGGAATTCGAGTATCGCAGCTCCTATCTGAACAAGAAGTTGAGGAAGGAAGTTGGCAGCTTCCATGACCCTACGGTTCGTGGCAGGTACCGAAAACAGGTTCCAAGGGTTGTCGAGTTCCTTGATTCGCTCGAAGAGCATGTGAACAGACTCAACGGAAGATATCCGGGTTGCTTCTCTTATCAGAACGATGGCGGTCTCATTTTAGTAGTCTTCAAGACCAAAGCGTCTGAAGTTTCGAAAGACGAACGATCCCTGGTCGAGAAGTTGACGGCTCTGAACGAGACGCTCCGCGAGGTCGAGAAACTGGCCGCGTGGAAGCCGCCCGCCTAAAGTTGCTGGACTTCGATACTGAACGAGTGTTCAGGGCGAGATCAGACACGCCCTTGCCGGTGAAGGACTAGCTAGATGCAGCCTACGATGCGATTATGGATGCTGTTTAGCCTGACCCCGGACCTGGTTGTTGACTTGGGCTACTTCGACCTGCGGTACCTCCAGCACGGGGCGGAGCGCCTGGACATAGCGGAGGAATAATGCGTGGCCGCGAGAGTCGCTGTTGCCCTGGCGCACCTGCCCCTAGACTCGTTGACCGAGGTGGGCATCTCTCCTGTGAGGTAGAGGGCGGCCTGGCACACGTCGAGTCAGAATGCTGTCCCGAACATCCGCCGGAACTTGGGGTTGCGCCTGCCCTTTCGATAGGTTACTTCGACCTTCAAGTCACTGGTAAAACATGAGTAAATGAGGGCATGCTAAGAAGGCACGAACAAGTCTAACTGAAGGAGGACACTCCGGTTCAGCTTACGATTGACATTCCCGCAGTTCTTGATGAAGAGGCACTGTTTGCACGCGTTCAGGCACTCTCTAGTGGGGCAATCGAGTCTCCTGCGCATCTCCTTCACCATGCTCACGAAACTCCTCGTGTCTCTCATCAGCGTCGCGAACCCGCCGTTTCCTCCCTCGTCAGTATCGTAGACAAACACCTTGCCTCCGTCTGGCAGCAAGTCGTACGAGCCGTAAAATCGATCGGGGTCGAGTCCTGTCATCATCGGGACCAAGACAAGCAGGGCGTGCTTGATCGAGTGCAACGCGATCTCCTTCAGGTTCTCAAATTGTTCGCTCTTGAAACTAGATTGCCTTATTTCTTCGAGCCTCGTGTCGAAGGGCTTCCCCAGTGAGAGCACAAAGCCTTGAGTGTCTGTCAGGCGCCCGAGGACGCTGTTGTCGTTCCCATCCAGGTAATAGCTTGAAACACCGCTGAATCTGTTACCAACACGATAGCCATAGGTGGCTTCGAGGACGTTAAGCCTGGAAAACTTCGATTCGCTCAGGGTAATCAAGTTCGAGTTGAAGACGAGAGGCATCGTTTCTTTGAGACCTGCGTTAATCAACTCGACCTCGGAATCCGAGGCCTTGGAATATTCCTCAACAGAAGAGACCTGTAAGGGCGCGGTCATTGATTCACGAGGGAAATCAAGCCTATACCAATTCGTGCCAGTCCGTGGTGGCCGATCTAGGGGAAACCCTGGGACTTCGAGGCCCTTTGGGCAATGTGGGTTGTATCTCTTCAATGAGTCTACTGGTCTTTGAGGATCGTCCATCCTGAGTGAGCCTAGCTTGAGCATGAAATCGTGCACGCACTTGCCATCACCCTGAGGATGGTTACACCTATCGCCAACCCGACTGTAGGGACAGAAGATTTGCCTCTCTCCAATATTCCGAATTACGGTTTGCGATGGATCGCCAATTAGCCCATACGAGGCTGTAGCAGAAATCCTCCTTTGAGGGGTTACGACGGGGGCCTGCTGAACAGCGGCTTTTCTACACACTCGGCAGAGGGGGAGCCTGTCTTTGGGAGGGTTCTTGAAATACTTCAACCGATCCATGGTGCCACAAGCCGGATCCGTACAGTAAACGATGTCTAGCGAGTCGTCGAACCGTAGATCTACTTTCTTCGGGATTACCAAGTTCATCTCCTCCAGATTAGCGATTAGACGCCCACTGTCGAAGCTAATCGCCTTCTGAAGCTTGGTCGCTGCTTTGGCAATTAGCCGCTTGCCATCATCGGTAGCAAGCCTACGAAGAGCGTCGAGCGTTTGTTTTGTGTCTGACGAGATTCCTGGAAGGGATCCTCCCTCCGGGCCTATGACTCTGAACACCACTCCCCTGTAGGACGCGAAGGCGCCCGGGTATAGCCGGCTTAGGACATATCTCAGCGGCTTTGTGGTAGTGGTCACTCGGCCCACCTCACTTCGACGGTAATCTCCCTGTCAGTAGAGCGAAGAGCGGTCAGTTGGTACCTTTCGTTGATTTGGTCGTAAAACTTACCAAACAGGGAGGAAGGCGCGTTTTCGTTAAAAGCAAGGTTGGTTAGCCAGTCCACGAATTCCCTTGTCGATGAATCCGCTGTTGACTTCTCCTCGGCAGAAACATTCCCCACTGAGGACTCGCAGGCCTCCGCTATTTCGTTAACAGACTCCTTGATGCGCTTCAATTCCCTGAAGTCTTCGAAGGTCGTCGCTGACCCGGGCATCCGTGCCAGCCAATCGAACACCGCCCCCCGCGAATGCTTCTTTAGGGCCTCGAGGTTATCCCGAGTGATAGGGACAGGCTCTACATTGGCCAGCGGGTTCTGGAGCGCCCTTTGACCGTTACTGTAGTAATAATGGTCGACTGGGCTCCAGTTTTGGCACACAGTCAATACGAGTGAGTCGTAGCCTCTGCCTCCCCTGCCTATTCGTTGGATGTAGTCGTTGAACGAAAATGGGAACCCGTCAACAACAACGATGTCGACTCTCCTAAAATCAACTCCCACTTCGAGCGTAGGAGTGGAAAAGATGACATTTAGGCTGAACCTGTTAAAGCCTCGTTCGATGCTCGCCCTTTGGGCCTTGTCGAAGTCGGTGGTGTGCCCGTTGATTTGTAACTCGGCGCCGAAATCCTCCGCACAGGTTCTTCGGGTCAAAGAAATCAGGTTGTTCGAAGCCCGCACAGAGTTCACGAATGTCAGAGTTTGGAGGAACCTGTTCCATGGGGCCCTGGACTCTTCTAACGTCGTTGGGGCAGTTCCCAGTTTCGATCGCTTCTGGAGGTATTGGATACTCCTCCCTACAGTAGAGTCCGAGTTGTAGGCGTAGGGCATAACGTAGACATGCACTCTCCGGTTTCCCTTCGCAGTTTCAATTGGCTGATAGAGTCTGGCTCTTTCATCCTCGTCCTTCGGAACGACCTCGACCTTGGGCGAGTTGAAAAAGAGTCGTCCAAACGACTCTGGGTTCGAGATGGTAGCGGTCGACCCGATGCGTACCAACTTTCTTGGGCTGCTAGAGTGATACGTGGATCTATAATAGTCCAGAGTCGACTCGAGTCTCGAAAGGAAATAGGAGCAATTAATTCCAAAGGTTCCCTTGAACAAATGAACCTCGTCGAATACCACGAATCTTGGAACGCAGGGATGAATCTGTGAAAGGTCAGCGCTGTTGCAGTTGGGGTTGTCGCATTTTCTCTTGCTCGACTTGGGAGCATAGGTTGATTTGCAGCTGTTGCATACGAAGACTGGCCGGCCGAAAATGGAATGCCGTTGCGGCATCACCATCATCACCCAAACCAGGGTGTCGGGATTGGTGATGAGGATGTCAGGCGGACGAGCATAGATGGTCTGCCTATTTGCGACCGTGACGAAGTCCATCACCTCGTTGCACGAATCGCACCTCAAATCGTCCCCTGCTACCCTTAACGCGCCATCGGCGCATTTGGGACATGCAAGAGGCAGATCCCATTCTGCCTCCTCTCCCGCCTCTGGTCCCCTCTTTGAAATGTCGCCGTGCAGGAGGCCAAGGGTAATCTTCCTGTCGCCAAGGCGCTTGTTCAAGTGATAGAGAATCTCGATGTAACGGCTGGTCTGGTCATTCGCCAAAGCTTTCGTTGGATAGAAGACTATCGCCTTTACGCCTGGCACAGAGGGTCCCTTCACGCAATCGTCCAGGATTGGTATCAAGAACGCCTCTGTCTTGCCGCCAGCTGTGCGGGCAGAAATTACCACGGTGTTTTTCGGCTCGGAGGATCTAATCGTCTCTACAATCTTTTGGATTGCAAGGTCTTGGAAAAGGTGGAAATTCTTGAAGCCCAAGTCATCGGAGATAACCGCCCTAAGGCGATTGTCAAGACCCAAAGCGCTGAACAAGACGTCTGGGCTCGACCCAGGTGTCATCAGAGGAACCTCTTCTTGAAAGATGTTGTAATCCTTGTAGACCAGCGCACCATGAAAATTGCCACCCTCGCTTTCGAGTCCTTCGTCGTTCACAATGCAGTTCACCGTGCGAGACAGGTCGGCTTCGGAACAAGGATAAACTGACGACGAAACAGTTTCATTCCCAGTCAGCTCCATCAAGTAGCCGTATCTGTTCCCAAATGGGTTGTTTGTTCTGAACTGAACCTTGAATAGCCTTGGTTTGTAAGCCGACCATAGAGGGCTCGAGACCAGCCCCATGTCGTCGGCATATCTCTTGAGGGCAGAACCTTCGTCTTCGACTTCGTGTGTGTCCTCGATAGCGCGACGCTCTGGAAGAACCGAGGGTGGGGTCTTAGGACTGATGTTCCTCACTTCTACGTTGATTTGGAACCTGTCTCCGACCTTTCTAACCGCCTTGGATATACGCACGCCGTATATCTGCTTGACCACCTTTGGTTTGCCTTCCTCAAACACCAGGAACGGATCGCTTTCGTCTTGGATTTCTACCGAGGCTCTTTGGGAAACGGCATCGCCATCGAACCGAACCTGATTTTCTCTAGGCGTGATTTGGGTGTCTTCCCTGAAAATCGCAACTCCTGGAGGTTTCCCGTCCAAGTGGCTCGCGATTTCTACGCCGTATTTCCTGAACGCGCTTCTAAGATCACTCGTAGAAAGCCGGTATTCTTCGGGCCGATCATCGAGTTTCCCTGCGACATCTCCGTCGCAGCCTTCCCTAATCCTGACGTAGAAAGTTACAAGTGTCACTGAAGGATTCGACCCAACAGGTCGGACCGTCAGCTGGTACGCTAACCGGTTCGGGACAAACCGCCATTCGGCGAAGTCCGAGTCTGTTTCACTCTCCTTAGGTGAGGTGAACTCGTCTTCCTCTATCTCAACTGGCTCGTCTGGGGCTTTTGCGGCGGTGGGGAATCCCGGTCCGAGAAGGCCGATGTGTGGTATGCCAGCGGTAGTGTGTGCGCTCAAGTGCCTGACAAGATCGTGAGCGGCATCCTGTGCCCACCCGTCAGGAAGAGACATTCTTGCGCCGAATTAGCGTAGGCTTTTCCTATAAAAGTCCTTAAACAGTTGGCTTGCCTCAATGGGGTGACGTAACATGACTGGAATCTCCAGAAGGGTCCGGATCATTGCAGACATAATCCAGACCGTGGCAAATGGTAAAACCAACAGGGACGAAGTTGTGACGGCGCTATCTGTAGGAGGTATGTTGAACCCCTCCGACTTACAAGCACTCGCTACTGCTGCCGTCGAGTTCGGATTCCTTACTGAGAACGGCCAGACCCTCGGAGTTTCGAACCACGGATCTGCGTTCGAACGTTACGTGTCAGCCTTGAGCGAGGAAGAAGGCTTTGTTGAGTCGACGAACGCTCCAAGAGAGGCGCTTGATCGGCCGACGCTGATGGAACTCTGCGCGACTTTTCCACCCCCCTGGGTAACCGTGATGGCCTCCCAGCTGGGTGACAGGGTACGTATGACCAGAGACGGCTACAAAAAAGTGGTCTCGGACGCTAGGACGAAGCTTTGTCTAGTGACTCCCTTCGTCGACATCGCCGTGTTGCAAATGTGCCTTGAAAGCAAACACTCCAAAGGCCTTGATTTCTTCATGATAACAAGCGAGCAAGATTTGACGAAGGAGTGGCCGTCTGGGAGGAATTTCAACATGGAGAAACTGCGAAACATCCTGGCTGGGAGATTTAGGTCAGGCTCGGTCTTTTATCTGAGGCATGCTCAGACGATTGCGCATGCAAAGATCTGGTGTTCAGAGCGAGCGGTGTTTGTAACGTCCGCCAATGTTACCTCCGATAGCATCACGGAGAATTTTGAGCTTGGGATTTACACCGACGAGGAAGAGACGGTGGCAACGGTCTGGGAGGTTCTTGAACAAGCCTTCAAAATGAGCGACCTTACTTGCATCCTCAAGAGTTCCTAAGGAGCTTCCTGCTAGAACGATACCCTAGGATGCACATGGTGCTTTACGACGCGATATCAGGTGACGATGTGCACAGAGAAGCCGTGGTCGACGCAATCGAGAAAATCAAAGGCGGGAACATCGATGGATTGGAATCCGCATCCAACGCTCTGGACGTTGACTCAGGGGTTCGGCGAGTCAACCGCATACTCATTAGGCTCGGTAGACTCAAACTGGATGCTATACTTGACTACCTTCTGCAGGCTGCGGCGGAAGACCCATTCAAAGGCACGCTTGAAGGGGTTGTCCTAAATAGATTCGTGAGCGAGCGCTGGAAGAGAAGATATGAAGCTGACTCGGTCTATGACCTAGTACTGTTCCTGCCTCATTGGGCCAGAACAGTCGCGCTGAGCACCACAGAGGTTGACCTCCAGGAGGCCGAAACACTGCAACTTCTAGCCAAGGTCAACTTGAAGAATTTCCAGACGTATTTTGCCTTCAACCGGGCGCACGGCGTGAGAGGGCGATCCGTTACAGTCAGCAAGGAGTCGGATAACCCACTTTCGGACAGCATGGGATCGATGATAAGGAGTTGCAAGGCCGCCGAAGACATCGCTCGAGGCTTCAACTTGAGGCGTTACACTCCAATCAACACCGAGAATGGGTTAAGGTTAGGATTCTTCTTTACGTTGGAGGGATTAGTGACTGAAGCTGCTGCACCTCGTTCTAGTGGAGGAATCGGGTATGATCTAGGGCAGACCCAACTGGTTTTAGACGATGGAACGGGCAAGACTACAGTTAGGATCAATAACCATGTCTTTGTGGACGCGAAGGTTTCAGGGTGGATTCCAGAGTCGTTGTTGGATCCAGTCGGGCTGAAAGGCCGCGCGGCGGTCGTCGTTGGGGTGCGATTCCTTGGCGCCCAGCTATCCTACTGCACATACGTGGCGGTGAGGGAATCTGTTGATGAAGGGGCCCCAGCCTTGGGATACATGAATTCCGTAAAGAAGGCCTCAAAGGCGTCGACGCTTCTGCTGCCGCAGAGACCCAATTTTCTTGCAATAACTGACGAATGGGTATACTACAAAGAGCCTTCATGGCCCCCCGAGGTCTTCAAACTAATGGTATCGAAGCGATTCGGAGAGGTCAGGTTAGGTGACATATTGAGCGCAGGGCTCGAAGCAGGATGGACAAGAGGGTGGGTGTCGTCAATTCGAGAGTACTTGGAGACAAACGACGACACTGCAACGTTGTATCTATCCGATAACCCTCTGCAAGATTTCGGCGTTCCCTTTGAATTCAAAGCTGTCGATTTCGACCGTGATGAACTCCTCCGCGGTGAAACCATTGAGGAGAGGCCCATTCCCACTCTTGTACACCTTACTAGGTGGTCTGACGTCCTCGCAGCCTACCCGAAGCTAAGAGCCACTGCTTACGATGTCAGCGAGGTATTCGGTTGGGACAACGGAGGTTACAAGACGGAGATCTTTTGGAGAAGATTGGGCAAGATGAGGAACAGCCCTGACAAACTGCTATCTGCGCTCCACTTCATAATGCAAGGGCGCGGTGCCGTGAACGTCCCCGCCTAGGTCATTTCCTCGCGCTCGGGTGGCTCGCGCGATGGCCGCCCGGATCCTCTGTGCGCATTCCCTCGGACTCGCCTTAATCTCGTGTTCCCAAATCACAATTACATTCCACCCGAGCTCTTGCAACTCTTTAGTGACCAGCCTGTCGCGTTCGACGTTCCTTTTGAACTTCCTTCTCCAGAAGGCCGCGTGTGTCTTGGGCAGAGACAGCTTGCAAATAGGGCACCTGTGCCAAAAATCTCCGTGAACGAAAACGGCCAGTCTAAATCTTGGGTAGACGAATTCAGGGCTCCCAGGGAGCCCCCTAGAGCCAATTTTTTTGTGAAGAGCGCGTGAAAGGGCCAACTCTGGTTTTGTGCCTGTAGAACGGTTTGACCTCATTATGCTAGACACCGTGACTGAGCTTGCCTGTGGTGCAGGACCCACTCTCTCTGTTTGGTAGGCTCGGAGTCTTGGAGGCCGTCGGCCTATGGGCTGAACGACCTCGATTGTTTGTCTACGTCGCCTGTGGGCTGCGTCCGTCATGTGCGATGGCAGCCACGCCAACCTTGGATTTCAACGTGCTTGATTGTCTGCCTAGGGCCTTGACGAGGGATTCTCCTACCGCCCTGCCGAGGCTCACCGGAACCGCGTTGCCAATTTGGAGGTATCTTTGACTCATTGAGCCCACGAACGCCCAATCATCGGGGAAGTCCTGTAGTCTGGCATATTCTTTGATAGTAAGGGGTCTTGTTTCTGCTGGATGACACATGCAACTGGCCCTAGTTGTGGGGCTCGACACGAGTGTAGGCGCTGGCTGACCTGTGGAAAGTCTTCTGCAGAATCCGGTACGTCCTCCCCATGAGTCGATTGCCTGCCCCATTGCGCCTCTCTGTAGCCTCCTTGGCAAATTTCTCCAGTCTCCCCCGGGTGGGACGAGATCCAGGTATCTGGCGCGCTTTTTGCTGAACTTCGCCCCCTCCTTGCCAGGATCATGCAACCCTTTGAAGGCTGAAGCCAGACTTCGCCACTTGAGCTGTCCGGGACCAGGGTGCCTAAAGTGCGTCGGAGGTGGCGGCTCCACCTCGAGGCCATCTCTGCTCCCAACAAGAAACACACGCCGCCTAGTCTGAGGAGTACCATAGTCTGCCGCGTTCAAGAGCATGGGCTTGGCGTTGTACCCGATGGCATCAAACCTCGACAGGATGAGGCGAATCGCCGACCCAGGTTGTTCTTCGGGAGACAATGGAGGGAATCCCTTTCCCCGCATCTTGAGGGGTCTGTGTTTCACAGCCGCTGAGAGAATTCCTACCACGTTTTCCATCAGGAAGAGCGTGGGACGTAGCTCGTCTACCACTCGGACGAATTGGTCGACGAGCATCCCCCGTGGATCCGACAGTGACTGCCTCCGGCCTGCGGTTGAAAATGGCTGACAGCAGAGCCCACCAGACACCAAGTCCACTTTGCTGCGCTCTAACCTCGCTTCTGCGAGTATTCTCTCGCTTGGAACAACGGTGAGATCCTCCGGGATTAACGGAAGGTTGGGCCGGTTTTTCATAATGGTCGCGCAGACTGTCTTGTCTGATTCGATGGCGAGCCTTGTCTCGAAACCTGCAGACTCGAGCCCCAAATCCAGCCCCATAGCTCCAGTGAAGAGAGAGATGTTACTATAGCGTTTGGTCATGAATCACACCCCAAAATATTCTATCCTGCGATTTCTGTCGGTGCCAAGTGAAGAATACCGCCTATGACGAAGAATCCATTGGTATTTTAAGCCCCGTGAATTCCCTACAGCGAAAGTCTGACTATTCAGGAGGTTCATTGCGCCTCCGCTGGGAATACCCCATCCTGCGTCGCAAGCATTTTACTACGTGGAGAGACTACGGTAAAGCAACTTGAATCTCGGGTAGAGTTTTGGCTCGACCATAGGTCAGGCCGTCAGCAATCCATGAAGCGTGCGAGCTAACGATCCGCCATTCCTTAGTCCGGCGATCCGCCGTCCTTTGTGCGAAGGTCGGGAGTTGTGGGAAGTTCATTTCGTATGAAACATCGGTAATCAGTGGTCTTGAAATGAATCTAGTGAGTACGTCTTCGTCGTCAGTCCACCGATAGCCCCAGAACATCATCACCATCTCTGTAGGACGTTGGTCGACGGCCACGGAGATAGAGTACTCGCCACCCGTCCCATCCCAATGAATGGCCAAGCCCGCTTCTGTTATCTTGCCTGCCGCACCCTCACGCGTCTGATCCAAGTTGATGCTAGCTGCCGACCATATCGCAGAGGCGATTGAGCTCAAACTCTCCGCATCATAGATGTCGGTGTTGTTCTGGCGATAAGGGTCGAAATTACCTCCTCTGAGGAGCCGTCCGCGGGCCACCATTTTGAGTTGGCCTTCCCTCAGAAGTAATTCGTGGGAGCCCCGTGATGCCCGAAGGCGGGCCAGACCCTCGTTAGATGGGAACTTTCTTCAACCTGTTCGCCGATTAATGAATAACCAAGTTGTCGACAAAGGTGCCCCCTACCCTTGACAGAATAGTGCACCAAGAGGGAGAATAGGTCGTAGCAAGGTATTCCTCTGCCACGATTCCGTCCAAATGTCTATCCGCTGTAAGAAAAATGACGGTCTCTAGAGTTGGAGCCACTCCTTTACCAGGTGGGAGTCTGGTTAAGTTCTGCGCGACTTCTCTTCATACACACTCACGCGCCCTCTCGGACTCCTAGCACTCGGGTCGTGTTCTCTTGGGATGACAAACCACCTCAGAGAGTAGCCTTATCACAGGATGAGCCTGCTACCGTGGTCGCGGATTAGGTATGAATGACCTTACGGCAACCCTCATAGGATTCCTCGGAATCCTCGGCGCTCTTCTGGGTTCGGCGCTCACATTCTATTACACACAACTGCGACGTTCACAAGAGATGGCCCAGAACGTCGCTTTCTTCGGGGTTCAAATTCTTGCCACGTTCCAAGACCTTCTTGAGCATGTGGTGATTCACGAGCAAGAACTGAAACCCATTTACTCAGAAAGTTGGGAATCGAACGCGCCAAAGAACAAAGCTGAACTGGACTTGGTACTCAACAAAGCTCTTGCCGCCTTCCCTCTGCCGCTTCCCCAGCTGTTCGTCGCTCCCTCGAATGAGATGACGGAGCCCTATTCCGTTCTTCTCCGGCTGAATCTGAGAGACACTCAGGAATGGATAGGGGACCTGAACAAGAAAGCCGGAGAATTGAGGAATCCGAAGAATAGAACAAATGAATGGGTGTCTGAGTTCATGGGTAAAGCACAGGCGTTCATTAAGCCTCAGTTTGTGGAGCAGGCAGCTGTCACCGTTTACGGTAACGTACTCGACTCTGTCTGGTACGCCAAAGGGGAGACTCTCAAAGAAGGCAAGAAGCGCAAAGAGGAAGAAAAGGTGAGAAAGGGAATTCAAGAAGACCTCCAGTATCACCTTCACGTGTCGAACGTGATTCAATCAGAGATTGCCCGCTTTGAAGCCAGAATTGAGAAGATAGAGAGCAAGACCAGTTAGTAGCGCTGCTTCATACTCATGCGCCCTCTCAGGCTCTGTCTCTCGGTCTGGGTCTCAGTCTCTCTCACGCGCACACGCACACGGGCAGGCAGGAACAGGAACAAGCACAGGTGCAAACGAGAAACAGAGGGAGAGCCTGTGCGGCCGCCCAGATTTGAACACAAGTTAACAGTGTGGAGGTGATTCTGCCACACGTGGGGTTCATTTCGCTCCCCCATCTTGGCCGTCTTTCCGGAAGGTGGGGCGCTAAATGGCGCCAGACGGTCTACTGCTGTCTTGCGATCGATAAGAAACAGCAAAGGCGTGGTCCTGAGGGTTCCGAGGACGGCTCTCGAGGAAAACGGTTTCCACCCGGGCGGTGACGGAAGCCGGGAACTGGTCGAGCTCCGCTTGGTTTAGACCTCGGGAGGGCGTGGGCATTCAGAAACCGTCTTCGCCAACTACTACCCTGCGGACCGGAGGGCCGAAGTCTACCTTGGAAGGCTGGGAAGCGCTGAAGCCTGTCAATTCAAGGTGGACGGCACAAGGCGATACGACCTCGCGTCCTTCGTGGATGACTTCAACGGCGCCAAGGGCCTGAGCCTTGCGAACCTGAGACTCGGGACCGATGGGAGTGCCGCCTGGATGGAGGTGGACGGAAGGAGGATTCAGATGTTGGACACCAAGCTCACCACGTTCGGGTCGATGGTGAACCTCCTGGGGACGATTGGGAAAGAGGGGCCTGACATCAAATTCGAATATGACGGCAGGGTCGCGGTCGCAAGGTTCAAGGGGCATCCGCAGATTGAACTCGTTCAGATCATCGGTGACGAGCTTCAGATCAGGTATGCTCAGAGCAAGGACGAGAAGCACGCGTGCTCGGTGAAAATGCAGCAGGGCTGACCGTACACCGGGTTCATGGCGCCTCCGCCGGGACGAACTCATCTGCGTCGGGGCATAGGTTCCTAGCCTAGAGGTTTCGTTGCAATCAGGAGCCCTCGTCCCGTCATCAAAGAATCTTCGGTGAATCTGACGTCCAAGCCTGCCTTTCGTAAGGTTTGGAGGGCTGGTTCGACTTCGAAGAACCTCAATCTGTGAAGGTCTCTAACGTGCGTTACTCCTTTTCTCTTCACTCCAATCAGATAGTGCTCATCCAACTCCGAGAACGCCCCCTTAGCCCATGCGAAGCTAACCCTGGCAATCTTCGCCGAGTCGCCGTCGTAGCTCCGTAGGCTGACGGTTCTGTCCCGCCACTCAGATTTCTGTAGCCATGGCTCGACAATCAGAACCCCGCCCTTCTTCAGATGTCTCGCGAAGTTGAGCAAGGCCTTCCTCACATCTCCTGCGGTCTTCAGGTAGCCGATGCTGCTGAAGAGACACAGGACGACATCGAACTGCCTTCCAGCGTCGAAATCGAGCATATCTCCCTTGGAGAACTGCATCCCAGGCACGTTCTCTCTGGCGAGTCTGAGCATCTCTTTGCTTGCGTCGATTCCCATGCAATTGAAGTATCTTCTCAGATACGAGAGGTGTCTGCCTGTTCCGCATGCTACGTCGAGAAGGTCGTTGCCGGTCGAAAGCTGGAAGTCATGGATGAGGGCCCTGATTTTCGACGCCTCCTTCCGATAGTCCTTCCAGTGATAGATCTGATTGTAGTAAGGTGCCAATTCCTCGTAGAGAGCGGCGTGTTTCGGCATCGCTATCGATTATCTTCCTCGACTCTTAGGCCTTTGTTGCCGTGCACAGGGTTCATTGCGCCTCCGCCGGGAATACCTCATCCAAGCGTTGGGCTGTAATTAGTGGACGGGCTGAACTGGTCGCCGAAGCTTCCAGCGTACACCCCCACCATTTCAACGCCATCTTCTATGGCCGCCCTTCTGGACCCGCCCCACCCCCTTGCGGAGGTAGCTTGGGTCCAAGGC
>DAHXUN010000005.1 GCA_027386095.1 Nitrososphaerota archaeon
CAGGTCGAGCGGGTCGAGGGACACCGCCTTCCGCATCGACTCGGCGGCTGGGCCGAGGTCCCCCAGGACGGCGTCAGCCTCCGCGAGGAGCCTGAGGCAGGCGGCGAGGTTCGGGTTGATGCTGACGGCCTTCTGCAGGTAAGGCCTTGCCTCCTCGAACATGTCCCTGGTCATGCACGCCTCTGCCATGGCAGCGTTCGCCTCGGCCGAGTCGGGGGCCAGCTCCAGGGCCTTCTGGGCGGCGGTCCACGCCTT
Source organism: Nitrososphaerota archaeon (assembly GCA_027386095.1). The sequence goes on from DAHXUN010000005.1 coordinate 256, forward strand.
CCTCATGAAGGCGTCGTAGTCCCCGAACTGCCCTACGATGCGGCAGATGGAGGCGAGCTCAGCGTATGCCTTCACGAAGGTTGGGTCCTTCCGCAGGGCCGCCTCAAAGAGCGAAGTTGCCTCCCTGAGGGCGTCGGGGGTCGCCTCATTCATAACCTGGAGCGCGCGCAGGTAGTCGGTGTAGGCGTCCAGGCTGGGGGGGCGGAGGGAAGTGGCGGCCGGGCCAGGGAGCCTCGCCTTCAGCGCCCCGGCAACCTGGGCGGCGATGTCGCTCTGGATGGCGAAGACGTCGTCGAGGTCCCTGTCATAGTTCTCGGCCCAGACGTGTCTGTCCTTCGTCGCGTCGATCATCTGGACCGTGACCCTCAGCCTGTTCCCCGCCTTCCTTACGCTCCCCTCGAGGACGGTCCCGACCCCCAGCTCCCTGGATATCTCCCTGACCGGCTTTGGGGCCTTCTTGTACTGCATCACAGAAGTCCGCGAGATGACCTCGGTCCCCTCTATGCGCGAGACCGTGGAGATGACCTCTTCGGTGATACCGTCTGCGAAGAACTCGTCGTTGGGGTCGGGGCTCATGTTGGCGAACGGGAGGACGGCGACCCTTCTCGCCCCTTCGGGGGGCACCTCGTCCTTCTTCTCCCACGGCATCACCACGGCGAACACCTCGGTGGGGACCTCGACCCCCTTCAAACCTTTCTCCCCCATGGAGACCAGGGGGAGGTCGAACTTGTTCCTGACCTGGTCGTAGACCTGCCTTGAGATGCAGACCCCGCCAGGCGGGGCGAGGGGCTGGATGCGGGAAGATATGTTGACGGCGTCCCCGAAGACATCACCGCCGCGGTGGACGACGTCCCCGAGGTGGACCCCGATGCGGATGCTGATCCCCTTCCCTCCGCCCGCCGTGGAGTTGTAGCCGCGGACCTTCTCCTGTATCTCGACGGCGCATCGGAGGGCGTCCAGGGCGCTGTCGAACTCCACCAAGAAGGAGTCCCCGATGGACTTCACCTCCCTCCCGTGGAAGCGGGGGAAGAGGGGCCTGAGGATCCGGTTGTGGGCGTCGAGGAGTTCCATCGCCCTCGACTCGTCGGACTGGGTGAGGGCCGTGTACCCCACCATGTCAGTGAACATCACCGCCGCCAGCCGCCGCCCCTCCGACACCCCGCTCTCCGCGTTTCCTCGCGCTGGATGATAATTCAGCTTTGCGAGGGCTGAGGCCTGGCCCCGCACTTCCGTGGCGGCCGGCCTGGCTGTCAGGTCACCGGGGCGAGGGGCCGAGCGTCCGCCCCAGGAACTCCCACACCTTGTTCCACCCGTCCACCGCCTCCTCCTGCCTGTAGCGCGGGGAGTGGTGGTAGAAGAAGCCGTGGCCTGCCTTGGGGTACCTGTGGAACTCGTACTTCTTCCCGAGCCTCTTGAGTTCCGCCTCTGTCTCGTCGACCATCGCCTTGCTCGGGTTGGTGTCCTCGTCCCCGAAGAGCCCTAGGAGGGGGCAAGAGAGGCCCTCGGCGTAGTCGAGGGGGGAGACCGGGGCGTTAGGTGTGAGTTGGTCCCCCCTCTGTATCACCGACCCGCCCCAGCAGTCGACCGCGGCGTCGAAGGACCTGGTCCGGCAGGCGACCAGGAAGACGTGGCGACCCCCGGAGCAGGAGCCGAACCCGGCCACCTTCCCGTTGCTGATCGGGAGTGACCTGAGGAAGGCGGCGGCCCCCGCGACGTCGGCCACCACGTCGTCGTCGTGGACCCCTCCGGCGGCGCGCATCCTCTCCGTCACCTCCTCAGGCTTCCCGTGGCCGTAGCTGAAGTAGAGGTTGGGGCAGACGGCGAGGTAGCCGTGGTAGGCGAACTTCCGCGTGACCTCCTTGTACCACTCGTCCCACCCGGGGCGGTGGTGGACAAGGACGACCCCCGGGAACGGCCCGGGCCCTAGTGGCCGGGCGAAATACGCGTTGATACGATTGCCTCCGTGCCCCTCGAATGCCACTGTCTCCGCAAGCATCCCTTCGTACATGTCGGTGGTGTAGTCGTCCACGGCGCTTCCTGGCTGAGCCCCGTTAAATCGGTTGCCAGCGGGGGCGGACCCGTTAAAAGGGCCGTCAGGGGGCCGGGGCGCGATGAAAGCGTACTGCGTCTCCCACAGGAAGGACATCGACGGCCTCGGGTCAGGTTCCCTCGCGGCGGCGGCGACAGGGGGGGAGATCATCCTCACAGACTACGACGACATGATCTTGAGCCTGAGGAAGGTCCCGGACGACGCAAGCAGGGTGGTGATAAGCGACCTTGGCGCAGACAGCGCAGACTTCCCAGAGTTCCTCTCGGAGCTGCAGCGGCTGGCAAAGCACGCCGAGGTGACGTACATTGACCACCACTACCTGTCCGAGCCCGCCAGGAAGAAGGTGATGAAGTCCGGGGTCCGCCTCGTCCACGACGTCGAAGAGTGCGCCTCCATGCTGACCTACAAGACGTTCAAGGACAAGCTCCCCGCCGGAGCGGCCCTGGTCGCTCTCTGCGGGGCCGTGACGGACTACATGGACGACTCTCCCATGGGGAAGGAGCTGATGGAGAAGACGGACAGGCAATTCGTCCTCGCCGAGGCGACGATGCTGGCGCTGGCCCTGGACAACAGGGGGGACGAGGAGGGCTACCCCGAGTCCATGGCGGCGGAGATGGCGAAGATGAAGAAGGCGCACGAGATACCTGGGGTCCCCGAGGCGGCGGTCCGCCAGCTGCAGAAGGAGGCCGGCCTGGAGGCCGTCGTGAAGGAGCAGGGGAGGAAGAAGGGGGGGCTGGCGTACATGTTCACGGCGGAGCACTCGACCGGTAACGTGGCCAAGGTCCTGATCGGGGCGTTCGACGTCCCCGTCGGGGTGGCGCTCAAACAGAAGCAGCCGGGGTGGTACGAGGTCAGCCTCAGAGGGACGAGCAGGGCCAAAGTCCATCTCGGGAGGACGATCTCGAAGATAGCCGGCGAGCTAGGGGGGAGCGGCGGAGGGCACCAGAAGGCGGCCGGGTGCAGGATCCCGGCTGCGAAGGCGGAGGAGATGCTCGCGGCGCTGTCTAAGAAGGTCTAGGCCGCGCCCGCGGCGCTCTTTCCGTTGACGCACTTGGCCACTATGGCGCCCCCCATCTGCATCTCATGGATTGTCGTCTCCCCGAGGTAGCGGCCCAGGAGGGCCTTGAGCTCGGAGTTGTGGAGGACGAGGTTGTAGGTGTCGAAGAGGGAGCCGTAGCGGAGCCCAGACCTCCCGGTAGACGCCAGGCCTACGACCCCCGGGACGACCCTGATGTACAGCCCCAGGGCCAGGGCCTGCAGCGGGTTGTCAGACTTACCGAGGTCGCAGAAGGCGAACCTCCCCCCTGCCTTGAGGACGCGCCCGAGCTCCGCGGCGGCGGTCTCGAGGTCGTGGGCGTCCCTTACCGCGAACCCGGAGACGGCGGCGTCGAACGCCCCGTCCCTGAACGGGAGCCGCTCGAAGACCCCCTGGACCGAGTTGGTGAAACCAGAGGCCCTGAGCATCGCCCTGGAAGCGTCGAGGAGGACCGGCTCCCCGCCGGCCCTTGCCACCACCTTCGACATCGTCCCAGGCCCGGAGCCCAGGTCGAGGACGAGGTCCCCCTTCTTCACAGCGAAGGCGACGGCCTCGGAGCGCATCCTCCTGTCCTGGAAGAGCGAGATCCTGCTCGACGCGTCCTCGTAGGAAGGGACTATCTCCTGGAGGGAGTTGACCACGTAGGCCCACTTCCCCTGGAGCCCCGCCCGCCTGGTCTTCAACGGGCCGATTCGCCCCGCCGCGGTTTTCAAACTTCCGGTCTGCCCCCCGCCGAGAGTCTCGGCGGTCAACCCCCGCGTAGGTGGCTTCCGTGCAGGCCGCACCGGCCGGCGGCCCGAGGCGCGCCTCAGATGCGGGTGCGGTGCGCCCTCCAGACCATCGTCGAAACGTCAGAGATTATCTTCTCCCCCCTCCTCGTGTACCTGACGTTCCCCCCCGTCGGGATGTCGTTCACAAGGACGGCGATGGCGTAGGCTCGTTCCCCGTCCATCACTATCCCGGCGTCGTTGACAACCCCCCTGAGCGTCCCCGTCTTGTGGGCGAGGACGACCCCCCTAGGGACCCCCCTCCGTATCCTGTTGGCCCCTGTCTCGCAGGCCGCGAGTATCTCTAGGAATTCGTCGTTGAACGTGCCGAGGACGCGCTCCGAGTAGACCCGCTCGAAGGTGGTTACGAGATCACGCGGCGAGGTGACGTCGTCGCCTGCCATGTCCTTCTGCCCCGCGGGGGGGCGGGCCTCGGCCTCGGAGAGGATGGCCGCCAGCTCCTTGACCGGGTGGACCCCCGACAGCCTGTGTATGTTCTTCCTCAGCAGTCCTAAGGCGTCTTCCTCGGCCAGCCTCTCGCCGTCGAGCCCGAGGATGCGCAGGTAGCGCCGCACCTCGTCGGCGCGCAGCTCGTAGGTCAGGATGTCCTTGCACGAAGACCGGACGGCGGTGTCCCTGAGCCCGAGCCATGATACCGTGTCGGCTATGCTGTCAGGCCCGAGGTAATCGAAGAGGACGTCGGCCGCGGTGTTGTCGCTGACGGTGACCATCAGCCTGGCGTAGTCCCTTAGCGTCAGGGCGGCGCCCTCTCCGACGTACTGCAGCACCCCCGACCCAGTCGACCTGTCCGCGTCCTTGAGCCCCACCCTGGTGGCCGGGTCGAGGCGCCCTTCGTCGAACCGGCGCAGGAGGTCGGCCAAGACGAAGACCTTGAAGACGCTCGCGGTGGAGAAGGTCGAGCTCCCTCTGACCCACGCCCCTCGCCCTCCCCCCAGGGGCTTGTACCCCACCCCGACCTTGGCCCCCGCCCTCGCGCAGTAGCGTTCGAGGGCCGTCTGGAGACCCCCTCGGCGCCGTATCATGGCGGACCCCCTGAAGGGGGTGTTGCGTCGGCTTCGACTGAGAAGGCGCTCCGACGGCGCCTACCACGCTCCCCCCCGCGACCTACGGAACAGCGCGGCCGACGAAGGGCCGCAGGACGCTCCGCAGCATGGCGGGTGGGCGGAGCCGGCGCCGAGTGTGCCGATTTCGGACGCGAAGCGTCTGACACGGGATGACCAGTCCGCTGCCTCAGGGAGAGAGCGGGGGTGCCGAGCCGCCCGGCGCCGTCATCCTCCTGTGCCTGCCATAGCCGATCCCGATGGCGCCCCCGGCGACCCCGAGGAATTGGGTGATGAAGAAGTCCCCTATCCCGATGAACCCGACGATCGCGAAGATGAGTATCACCGCCCCCCAGAGCTCGGCCCTCCCTGGCCTGAAGTAGAGCATCCCTGCCCCCGCGGCGATCGCCAGCCCCGAGACCAGGTTGGTCACGGCGAAGATGTAGAACCAGTAGTGGTTGCCGAGGCCGAAGATGTACGGCCCGAACCAGTAGTAATATGGCACCCCCCCGAAGAACTGGCTGTTCCCGTAGCTCAGCGACGGGGAGGAGAAGGCCAGGGCGGCGATGCTGTCGGCTGTGATGACTGTCCCTGCGATCAGGGAAAGCATGACCGCCGCCGAGGTCACCGCTGTCCCGCCATCGTCCTCGGAGGGCTCGCCGCTCTGCGACGCCTCTGCGACCCCTGCGGTCCCTTTCGACGACGCTTCTGCCCGGGTCGGTCCCGAACTCAGCGGCCGTGTAGCCCCCGTCGTGCCGGAGCAGCCGGCGAATGAGCGCATCCCGGAGCCGTGGTAGGTTTTCAGTGGTGATAATCGTTTCTCCTAGACGGCGGGGATAGGCGACCCCGGGCGCCGGTCACTCCAGCCTGTCGAAGGGTTTCATCGCGTTTGCTATCTCGTCTACGACGTCCGAGGCGGTGATGTGCAGGCCTAGCCTCTTCGCCGCCGCGACCCCCGCCGCCCCGTTGATGTACGCCGCGGCGCAGGCTGCCTCGAACGGGGGGACCTTCTTGGCCAGGAGCCCGGCCGTCACCCCTGTGAGCACGTCCCCGGTGCCACCGACTGTCATCGCGGGGGAGTGGGTCTCGTTGAAGGCGACCCTCTCGCCGTCGGAGACGATGTCCGTGGGTCCCTTGAGCAGCACTGTGACCCCGCCCTTCTTGGCCTGGGCCGCGACCACTCCGGCGCGCCCTTCCCTCCCGTCTGGGAGGTTGACCCCGAACAGGCGCTCGAACTCCCTGGCGTGGGGGGTGACCACAGACCCGGTCCCTCGGATGGATGGGATAGACTGCTCTCTGAGGGCGTCCGCGTCCACTACCAGGGACCTGCCGTCCCCCTTCATCTGGTTCAGGGCCTGGGCGACCGCGTCCGGCTTCTGCGCCCCCAGGCCGGGGCCGACCGCGAAGACGTCGGCGCCGCGGACCCACGCGAGGAGCTTGGACGCGTTCCCCCTTGTGAGCTTCGCGTCCGGGAGCGGGACGACTATGAAGTCGGGGGACAGGGACCTGACCGCCCCTGCGATCTGCGCGGGGACGGCTACGTACACCAGGTCCACACCCACCCTCATCGCGCCGCTGGCGCAGAGGAAAGGCGCCCCGTGGTATAACCTGCTCCCGCCGACGACGCAGACGGTCCCGTTCATCCCCTTGTGGGCGTCCCTCCTCCTGGGCGGGACCGCCCTGGAGACGAAGTCGGCGTCGATGATTATCCTCTCCAAGGCGACCAACTAGTAGCTGTAGCGCCTCTGCTTCTGTTCCAGGGTGACAAGGGACTCTATGGGGCAGGTGAGCCCCAGCCTCCCCTTCAGCTTCTGCATCGACTGGTCGAGAGAGGCTATGGCGAAGACCCCTACTATCCTTGCTTTCGCCTTCTCCGCCATCCTGGCCAGGGCTTCGATCGTCGTCCCCGACCGCACCAGGTCGTCGACCACCAGCAGGTGCTCCCCCCTCTTGATGGCCGTCTTTGGGAGGTACAGGTACTTCACTGACGAGGGCGAGTAGACCGCCTTCTGCTCCACGAACTCCTCCACCCCCAGCTCCTTCTCCGACCTGACCACCGCCAGGTTCACGTTGAACTCCCCGGCGACCTCGGCGGCGAGCGGGATGCCGTCGACCTCCATGGTCACCACCCGGTTCACGGTGGCCACGCTGAACTCGCTGTACACCACCTTCGCTATCTGCCTCAGGAGGCCGACGTTGTTCACAACCCCGCTGATGTCGTAGGACCCGTCCGAGGTCACCTTGACCGCGTCCAGGACCATCTTCCTGAGCATCGTCTCCCTGAAAGTCGCGATGAACTTCTCTGAACGGGCCGCGCTGGGGAGGACGTGCCCCCGGACGTACCTGCTGAGGATCGGTGCGGAGAGCCCCAGGACTGCGGAGAGCTCCTTGTAGCTGTAGCTCTTCTTCAGGGTCGCCAGGAGCTCGACCGCTGAGATGCGCGTCTTGACGTCTGCGACCCTGCTCATACTCCCCCAGCGTAGGAGTTGCACGGGACTCTAAATTAGTCTATCTCCGTCCGTTGGTTTTTGACATGCGGACCCCTGAGGCGCGCCTCCCCGGGGGCGCCCTGGGAGAGGCCGAGACGGCGCCCGAGGTTCCTCCCGACCCCCCCGAGGGCAGAGGCGAGGAGCGCCCGACGGCAAGGGGAGTTGAAGATGACGAAGTCGTCGAAGGTGTGCCTCCCTGGCCTCCCGCCTGCCTTCAAGGCGGCCTCCTTCACGGAGACGAGCTGCCCCATGGACATCTGCAGCGGAGGCTCGTCCGGCTGGTATCGCGTCCCGATCGGGTAATCCCTCCCCGGGGTGCGGGTCATCTCTATGTGGCACCCCATGACGTGGCTCACCTCTCTGTCTTCCGCGAAGGAGACGAGCCTTTCTAGGCTGGCCGCGAACGCCGGAGGGTCGAACGCGTACAGGCGCCCAGGGTACACTGTGTCTCCGGTCAGGACGAATCCCGTCCGAGGGTCGAAGACGGCGACGGCCGACGGGTGGTGCCCGGGGGTGGGTAGGACGTCAAGCACGCGCCCCCCTAGGTCGATGCGCCCGACGCCGTCGGGCCAGCCCGGGATGCGGTAGAACTCCCTGACCGCGTCCACGTCCCTGGCGACGACCGCGGTGTCCGGCCTCCCCAGGAACTGCGGGTCCCCGGCCACATGGTCGCCGTGCCCATGTGTGTGCGCCACCACCAGCCCTCGGACGGGGCCGTGGCCGTTGGCAGAGGACTCATCCAACAGCCGGTCGACGGTGGCGCGGAGAGGGGACGAGGCGGGGTCTTTCGTCGCCCCGGTGTCGAAGAGGACCGCCCTTTCGTCCCCGACAAGGAGGTACATGAAAGGGGCCTCGTAGGAGACGTCCTTGCTCTGTCTGAGGATGAAGGTGCGCTCGTCGTACCGTTGCACCTGGATGGGGGGGTCGGTCCTGTGCCATGGGGAGGGCGACCCGTGGATCCACCTTACGTTCAGGTCCCCGCCGCTCGCAGATGGTCCGGGACCAGCGGGGCCGGGACCCGATTCCTGTCTCCCCCCCAGCATGTTGTCTGCTTCCGACCCCGCTAGTTAAGCGCTCACCGCTTTCGGGGCATGTCGCCCACCCCGGGCCAGACAGGCCTTCGATCCGGCATAGCCTGGACGGCCACCCCGCAGGCGACAGACACGCCAGAGGCTTGCACCCCCTGATGCTCCACGCAGGAGCAGACAAGCGGGGCCGCGGCACGGGGGCCCTGCCCCAACGGGACGGCGGCGAAGACCGCGACGGCGCGGAGGGGTCTGGGCGAGGCAGCGCCTGCTCCGCTATCTGGCCGTCTTGAGGGCGCCAAGCTGCTGCAGGAGGCCGAGCCAGTCCCTGGTCACCCACCCTTCCACTATCCTCCCCCCTTTCAGTCGGAATATCTCGTTCTGGAGCCAAGAGACCTTCTTCCCAGAAGGTGGGATGCCGAGGAAACTCCCCGTATGGTCGCCGGTGATGCGCAAGCAATCAGACACCACGTCCCCCTTCGCGAAGAGCAAAAGAAGCTCCACCTGCGTGTTTGAGAAGGCGGAGGACAGAGCAGCAAGTCTGTCGACCAAGCCCTCGCGGCCCTTCGCAGTCGGGTCGTGGTGCGCGACGTAGTTTTCGTCCCAGTACTCGGGTGCCCTTCTCCTGACCCACGTCAACCATTCGCCCGCGTTCTTGGCCGGCCTTCGCAGGACGTCGTTCACCCAGCTGCCGACCAGCTCCTTGTTAGCGTCTTCGTCTGAGGGCATCGCGCAGCTTCTTGCCACGGCCGACGTTTATGCTTTGCACGAAGCAGCGGGCAAGGCCGAGGGGCAACGGGGACGGGACAGCCGAGATCGGGCTAAGTGAGGGCATCGCCGCTGGGTCAGACCCAGTCTGCCGGCAGCATTGCGACGTGGCGGCGCAGGCTCTGACTGCGGTGCTCGTCATCCCTGGCGCAGGGTGGCCTCTCAGAGCTTATAGCGGCCCGCTTTCCGCACCGGCGAAATTGAGCTTCTCCTTCGAGGTCAAGGAATCCGACCTCCTGGGCAGGATCGGCACCCTGAAGGTCTCGGGGAAGACGCTGGAGACCCCCTACATGTTCCCTGTCGTCCACCCCGTCAGTCAGATCGTCCCGACGGCGGAAATGCGGGCGATGGGCTTCGAAGGGCTCATGACCAACTCCTACATCGCCTACTCCCGCAGGAAGGATGAGGCGCTGTCCGGAGGGATACACAAGCTCATCGACTTCGACGGTGTGGTGATGACCGACTCGGGTGGGTACCAGGTACTCGTCTACGGGGACCTGGAGATAGGCTACCGCGAGGTGGCGTCGTTCCAGGCAGACATAGGCTCCGACCTGGCGGTGACGCTGGACAGGCCGACCGGCTACCCCCAGACGAAGCGGAAGGCCAGGGAGACGGTGGAGTACAGCCTCAAGAACGCGGTCGCCACGATGGATGAGTTCGGGGACAGGAGGACCACCTGGGTCGGGCCTATCCAAGGGGGGGTCTACGGGGACCTCGTCCGGAAGTCGACGAAGTCCCTTGTCGAGAGCCGTTTCGATTTCCTCGCTCTCGGGAGCCCCGTCCAAGTGATGGAGGACTACATGTTCTCCGACCTCGTCAGGATGATCCTCTCCGCCCGGCTGGCCATGCCTTACTCCGTCCCTCTCCACCTCTTCGGGGCCGGGCACCCCCTCACCATGCCCATGGCTGTGGCGCTGGGGTGCGACACCTTCGACTCCGCGAGCTATGTGATATTCGCGAGGGCTGGGCGGTACATGACGAGGGGGGGCGTGATGAAGCTGCAGTCGATGAAATACCTCCCCTGCAGCTGCCCTGTCTGTTCCAGGACGAGCGTGAAGGGACTCCTCGAGCTTGACCCTGGCGAGAGGACGAAGGGGCTCGCGGTCCACAACCTGCACGTCCTCAGGGGGGAGCTCGAATCGTGCAAGGAAGCGATAGCTGAGGGGAGGCTCTGGGACCTCGTAGAGGAGCGCGCCACGGCCCACCCCAGGCTGCGGGAGGCCTTCACCGAACTGTCGAAGCGCTCGAAGGAGCTCACGGCGGGGACCCCCGCGCTGAAGGAGAGGGGGTTGTTCGTGAGGAGCCAGGAGGACTTGGCGCGGCCGGAGGTCGTCGCGGCTGCGTCGAGGCTGGCAGGGGCGTACCACAGGTCGTCGGAGCGGGCCCTCCTTTTGACGGGGAGGAAGCCTGGACGCTCGACCGAAGGGCGGAGGGGGTTCGATGCATACAGGGTGCACCCGGTCTTGGGGCCGTATCCATCGGAACTGGAGTTCATGTACCCTTTCAGCCAGACCGAGACAGACGCGTCCAAGGTGCAAGTAGACCTCGAAGGAGCGAAGAGGCGGCTGAAGGCCCTGGGCTACACCAGGGTGGTCGCCGAAGGGGGCGCCGGTCGGAGGCCCAGGCGCGTCAGGAGTAGACGGAGCCGGCGGGGCGCTTCTCCTTCTCCTCGATCATCTTCAGCTCGCTCTCGATGACCTCGGCCCCCTTGATCAGCGGGGCGGTGTTGGCGGTGAAGCGGTACCTCCTGGCGAGGAACTCCACGGCCACGGCCGCGGCCCTGGGGTCGACCCTCTCGGTGTTCGAGTAGGCGAGGACGGCGTAGGCGGGGAAGGAGTTCATCTCGAAGGCGTTGAGGAGGGAGGCCACCGGCCCGACTATCATCCTGTCCTCCTCGAAGATGGGCTCCCCAGGGAGGCCGCCAAGGGCAGACATCGCCCCTGTCATCGCCACCCTGTAAGCCCCGCCGTCTGTCCGCAGAGACTCGTCGAGGCCCCCCACCAGGGCCACCTCCTTCGCCCCCGAGGACATTATCCACTCGGCGAGCTGGTGGTAGAACTCGTTCTCCTTCTCCCTTACCGGGGAGACCTCGGCCTTCAGCAGGGACAGCTCCCCAGCCGAGTACACCTCGTAGGGGGTCGCGATCCTCCCCTCTATCTGCGACGCCACAGCGGGGGCGTGCTCGTAATCGATGAAGCACCTCCGCTGGGCCTTCAGCTCGGTGACGAGGAACTTCACGGTCCAATAGCCCGTCGCCCCTATCCCATGGAAACCCGCTATCAGCGAGGTGCCGTCTATCCTGCTCCCCTGTGGTACGATCTTCAAGCCTGTCAGCCGGCCCGACCGCGAGCGGTCTTAAACCTGCGGGGTCGGCGTGGTCCCTGGCTGGGCCCGCCCCCCCTTCCTCGTGTAGGAGAAGACCGCCACCACCAGGGCGACGACTGCCACCGCGGCCGCGGCGTAGGCCAGGTAGTCCTCAGAGGCAGGGGCCGCCGTCGACCCGTAGAACGAGTCGGAGGAGGTGAGGGAGGTGGAAGAGAGCGAGACAGACCCGACGTCAGTCCCTTGGAGGAGCGAGAGCTTGGATCCGCTGGCGGTCAACTTGGTCACCTGGGACCCGACCAGGGTCACGGTGGCGTTGTGGATCGTCAGGTCCCCGATGGAGACCCCTGCCAGGGTGATGTTGACGCCTGTCACGGTGAGGGTGTCGGCGCGGATCCCCGACAGCGTGTACCCCCCTCCGCTGGCGGCCACCAGGGGGGCGACGGCTATGTTGGAGGGACCCAACGTGTCGTTGGTGTAGTAGATGTAGGGGAGGACGTCGAGGTATGACTCGACCGGGACGACGCTTGTCGCGGCCGCTGACTGGCCGGTGACGAAGACAGTCCAGGGGCCGGCTGCGATCGCTGGGATGTTACCGACGAAGGGGCTGGGCGGGGTCAACGGGGAAGGGACCTGGACCTCGCCCACCCACGCCCCCATGGTGGAGTTGTACTGCATCGGGGTCCCGGTGTCGCCGAGGGCGTCGGTGGCGTACGACTCGAAGGTGTATCCCGATGGGATGGCTGTCGCGAAGAAGACACCTGAGTCTACCTGCCCCCCGGTGGAGTTGGTGACCCGGGCTACGATGCTGACCGTCTGGCCTTCGTAGACTGCCGCGGGAGCGGAGACCTTGTATGCGAGGGTCGGACCGGAGACGTAGAAGCCGGTCGTGTAGTTGCCGAGCTGCACCGTGGCGGTGCTGTTTGCCTGATACGAGGAGATGAACTGGAGCTTGTAGAAGCCGGGGGCGAAGCTGGACGGGACGGTGTAGTTGGCCTGGTTGTACCCGAAGAAGTCGAAGACGCCGAACTGGGCGGTGTTAGGGGACGGCTTCAGGGTCACCGAGGCCATCAGCGCCCCTGCGAGGCTGTAGACCTTCGCCGTCACGTTGGAGGTGTACTGGCCCGCCCCCGCCGCTGTCTGGGTCTTCGCTAGCAGCACCACCTGCTGGCCGGGGGCGGCCGATGGGACAGCCGTGTCGAGCGGGGTGAGCATCACCCCAGTCACTTCCTCGCCGACGTAGACGTAGGAGTACACGCTCCCGACCCCGGGGCTCTCGACGACCAGGGTGTAGGAGCCCTGGGGCTGGGCGGCCCCCACGGTTACCGTCCCCGAGTAGAACCCTCCGCCGGTCGAGTTCAGCGCGACGTCCTGGACGACGGACCCCTCGTAGAGGAGGTGCGCCTTCAGCGTCAGCCCGTCGACCGCGCTCCCGTTGGGGGTCTCGGCCACGGCCGAGATCGTGAACGGGACGCCTGGGATCACGGCGTTGGCGAACGGGTAGGGGACGGGGGTGGCTATCCCCAGGCTGTCACCGACTGAGACGTCGGCGATGCCGTACCCCGACGCGGACCCTGCGCTCCCATAGACCTGGATGGTCCAGGAGCCTGGAGGGTCGGAGGGCCCCACAGTGTAGGACCCGGTCCAGGTGATGCCGTTGAACGAGAGTGGCACGGACGCGACCATCCCGCCGGTAGCCATGATGTCGGCGCTGAACTCACCCGATGTCACCTGTACCCCCCCAGGCCCGGTCGCCTGTGCAGAGATGGTGAAGGTCTCACCGTACTTGTACTGGGCGGGGGCCGACTGGGACGCGCTCCTGGTGGTGCTGACGGTGATCTGCAGCCCCTGGGCCTGATCCTTGATGTCGGCGGCGAGGACGGGGAGGTTGGGTGACCCGAGCCCTGTCACCAGGTTGTAGCCGGGGCCGGCCTGGTACACCCCGTTGAAGCCGAACGTGACCTGGTTGAAGGCTGAGGAGTACTCAGCCTTGTCGGCGTAGATCGAATAGAGGTACGGGTTGAGCAGCCCGAGGTTCCGCCCGACGTACTGGTTCATGTCAGCCGTCATCCCGGCCCACAGAGGCGAGGATAGGCTGGTCCCCCCTATGGCGTAGTCGACCCCCTCGAGGACTATGACTAGCCCTGTGTATGGGTTGGCCACCGCGGCCACGTCTGGCGACGCCCTTGCGGCCGACGAGACCGCCCCCGACTGGTAGTATGGCCTGGCGAAGAAGGTGCTGTACCCCCCTCCGGAGCTGACCCCTTGGGCGCCGACGTACTGCGGCGAGACGCTCCAAGCCGCCTCGCCCTGGTAGGTGGCTGTGGCGTTGGGGGACAGGGCGGAGCCCGAGTCGGTGGCGAGGTAGAGGGTCGTCCCACCCACACCTGTGACGAAGGGCGAGGTGGCCGGGAAGTCTGCGGTCACCGTGGTCGTCCCGCCGAAGGCCCCGTTGTCACCGGACGACGCGAAGAAGCTTATCCCCTCGGCGGCGCCCTTCTGGAAGTAGTAGTCGAGGTAGGCGTAGTTCAGGCTCCCGGCGACTGAGAACCCTGACTCGCCGAAGGAGTTCTCGCCGAGCCCCCAGCTCATGGTCACGACGTCCCCCAGGTGCCGGTCTACGGCAACCTTGACCGCGTCGAAGAGAGCGTTGCTGGCGTTCGAGGCGACCAGGAGGTTGATGTGCGCGTAGGGGGCGGCGAGGTGGGCGGCCTCGACGTCGAGGGCAACCTCAGCGTCCCAGCCGAAGGTGATCCCGTTGGCCGGCTGGTAGGGGCCGACAGGGATGACGGTCAGGTTCACCGCCGGGAGGCCGAACTGCGCGTCGAACGAGGCCACGTCCTGGTAGATGGTGGGGTCGCCGTAGGCGTCTATGATGGCTATGGTCTCCCCCTTGCCGCCGTACCCCTGCGAGATCAGCCCGGTCACGTTGTAGGCCGACTGTATCTCCTTGGGGGTGTAGTAGGTGGCCGCGAACTGCATCCCCTGGGCGAGCGGGACCGAGTTGGGGAGGTGGGACTGGACCACCTGAGTCCCTGCCAGCTTCCCGAGTATCTCGTAGGTGGGGCTGAAGGCTGGGACCCCCGTCGGGGGCGGGGACGACGGGGCCGCGCTCGGCGCCTGGGCAGACGGGGCTATCGCGAAGGCAGGGACCGGCTCAAGCAGCATCAGAAGCAGCAGTGCCAGGGCGGCCGCAGGGAGGAGGCTGCGACCCCCGGAGGACTTCAATGAGAAGCAGCGCCAGGGCCCGAAATATAAGGAAATCCCAGACGAGCGGACGGAAAGAGACGCCTCGCGCCCAGAGCGCCTTGGAAATGGACGAGAAGCCGGCATAGGCTCTGTTGTCAGCTCGAGATTTCGGCATCACTTCTTGTCACATAAATTCTGGGTCTGGAAGAGAAACCGGTGGCCGAGGAGAGTCGGTCTTTCCAAAGACCCTGAGGCCAGGTACGCAAGCCCTGGTGCAGACGTTGAGGCCTGGCCCGAACAGTGAACCTAGGCACTGGGGGCCGATGCTCAGGCTGAGCCTAGCGGATTCCAAGATGCGCCAAGGGAATCAAGAGGAGCGGCACGTCTACAACAATAGGATTGAGAGGATGAACTGAAGCCCGAGACAGGAGGAAGGCGAGGCGCGGGTTGGGGGAGGCGGGCGCACTCACCATGAGGTGTGTTCAAATCAACCACAACTTCATCAAGCCGCATGAAGGCTTGGACCGGAGGACACCCTCGGACGCGGCGAGAATCAAGGTCGAGGGTCGGAACAAGTGGCTCACAATCATCCAGAAGGCGAAGTCCAGGCAGGAGCCGAAAGTTGACGGACAAAACTCAGGTGGTCAGAAGCCGAGTTCTTGACAGAACATTGCGGGGAAAGGCTTAACTACGCATCGGCGTCAGGTTTTCTCAAGAGTTTACGATTAGTTGGAAGTTAAGGTTCTGGGAGCTGCCAGGCAGGTCGGCCGCTCCGCGTTCCTCGTGTCGCACAACAACAGCAAGATCCTGCTTGACTATGGGGCCCTGACCACGAAGGTCCCTGGGTTCCCCATGCACGTCCCCCCGAAGGACATCAACGCGATCATCCTTTCTCACGCCCACCTGGACCACTCTGGCGCCGCCCCGCTGAACTTCCTCAGCGGTAGCATGAAGCTCCACGCTACGCCGATCACCTCGGAGCTCGCCAACCTCCTCATCCAGGACTTCATCAAGATATCAGGGCAGTACCTCCCGTTCGAGTTCCTCGACCTCATGGCCATGAACTCCAACACGGTGCACCACGGCTACATGGAGCCCTTCCAGGTGGGGGACTTCACCATCCAGCTGTACGACGCCGGGCACATACCTGGGTCGGCCATCATCTCCGTGGAGGCGGGGAACAAGCGCCTCATATACACAGGGGACATCAACGGGGACGAGACCAACCTCATGCCGGGGTCCTGGAAGAACCTGGGGGAGGCGGACATGGTAATCACCGAGAGCACCTACGCCCAGGCCGACCACCCGGGGAGGCTGAAGGCCGAGACCGAGCTGGTGGAGTTCGCGAATACGGTAGTGGAGAGGGGGGGCGTCCTGCTCATCCCTGCGTTCTCGGTAGGGCGCGCTCAGGAGGTCGCCATGACGCTTGTGAAGAACGGCTTCAAGCACCCCGTAGCCATGGACGGGATGGCCCTGAAAGTCAACGGGATACTGCTCAGGTACCAGGAGTTCCTCCGAGACCCGGCGGCCCTGCGGAAGATGCTCGAAAACATAGAGGAGGTCACCAGCTGGACCCAGAGGAGGAGCCTGGTGAAGAGGCCGGGGGTGATCATATCCCCTGCAGGGATGCTGGTGGGGGGGTCGTCCATATTCTACAACGAGCACCTCTCGATGGACGAAAAGAACGGGATAGGGATAGTGAGCTTCCAGGTCCCCGGGACGCCGGGGAGGACACTGATAGACAAAGGGCTGACCATCTACAGGGGGAAGCCGACCAAGGTGAAGGCCGAGGTGAAGCGCTTCGACTTCTCCTCCCACTCAGGGAGGTCCACCCTCCTCAGCGACCTCAAGGGCATCCAGGGGAATCCGAGGTTCCTTACTGTCCACGGCGAAGAGGAGTCGTGCCTGGCCCTCGCCAAGGAGCTCCATGAAGGCTTCGGGGCGGAGGCGACCGCGGCCATGCCCGGACAGGAATTCACCGTCTAGGCGGCATATAGAGGTCGTCTCCTGAGATGAGCGACCAAGCCCCCCCCGACGCGAAGAGGATAACCCCTGCGAACCTGCTCATAGCCACGGCCGTCGTCGCAGCGATCCAGGTCACGGCCCTGCTGATAACCAGCCAGAACATCCCTGTGTACTCCATCGTTGTTGCCACGACGGGGCCCAGCTACGCGCCTGCGGGGACGTCCCTCGCTGGGTCCGCCCTGAACGCGGCCCTCCTGGTCGCCTTCGCCTTCGTGTTGACCCTCGCCCTCGTGTGGCTGCTTAGGAGGAAGATGGTCCTCCCGTTCAAGGTGCTCATCTTCGGGTCGGTCGCCTTCTCGGCTTTCATACTCACCCTGGTGACCGCAGGGCAGTTCGCGTACAACTACCTCCCAGCCGACATGGCGCTCCCTGTCGCATACGGCGTCCCGGCGGCGGTGGTGGCCGCCATCGCTTACGTCATATTCGTGAGGAACGTCAGCTGGGTCGCGACTGTCACCCTAGCCTTCGTCGGGGCCGAGGTGGGGAGCTTCTTCGCCGTCACACTCCCCACCTGGACCGCGCTGGCGCTCCCCGTAGCTTTCGCGGTCTACGACATCTACGCCGTATTCAGGGGGCCTCTGAAGGCGCTTGTGGGGACCAACCAGGGGATCGCCCTTGTCGGGATGTCCATCAGGGCTGGGGAGTTCACCCTTGGTCTGGGGGACGTGGTCTTCTACACCCTCCTCCCGTCGCTGGCGCTCTTCCAGTTCTACAACTCGTCCGGGGCGGTCCCGGCCGTCCTCACCACGGCCGCCATCGACGTCGGGATGGTAATCACCCTCTTCCTGCTCTCGAGGCGGAGGCTCCTCCCCGGGCTCCCGATACCCATGCTGCTCGGGGTCCTGGTGGTGCTGCGGTATCTTGTCTAGAACTCTACGACTGGCTTCTTGACCCCTTTGATGAGGGCGTCTGCCTCTTCGGAGGTGGTCCTGAGGGTGTAGAGCGCATCCCTGGTCCTTAGTTTGACCTTCGCCTGGTCGCCGTGGCGCGCCACGCGTATTTCAGTCGCACCCTCCAGGAGCTTGATGAATTCGTCTTTGCCTTTGACTTCTTTGGGCACAGGCCCAACCCCAGGCGGAGGGGGATATGAACCCTGCCAGCCAGGGTGACCGAATATCGTAAATATCGACTGATGGTAAAGCGCGCCGATGAAGAAAAACCTGTTATTCACTGCAATTGCATTTTCCGTCATCTTGGCCGCCAGCCCCCTTGCCTTCGCCGTGTCTACCTCTGGGGGCGGCGACTTCAACTACATACCTATGGACATCTACACATTGGCCAGCACGCAGACTGTGACGTCGTCCCCCAACTTCAATCCGCTCACTTTTTGCGCGAGTGCGGGCCTCGTCTGCTACTCCCCCCAGTTCATCCGCTCGGCCTATGACTTCCCGAGCAACCTCGACGGGGCGGGCCAAACGATAGTGATCGTCGACGCTTACGGCAGCCCCACAATCGTGAGCGACCTCAATTTATTCGACACCTCCTTCAACATACCTCCGCCACCTTCGTTCACAATCATCTGCCCGCCAGGCGGCTGCCCGACGCCTTCGTACAGCTCCAAGAACCCCCTCGGACCTTTCGGCTGGTCGATTGAAACCAGCCTCGACGTCGAATATGCGCATGCCATGGCCCCAGGCGCCAATATAGTCCTCGACGTCGCCGCGTCCCCTGCAGGTAACGCCATCAACGTCGCCGAGAGCACCGTGATACCGATGTTCCCAGGCGCCATAATGTCGCAGAGCTTCGGCATCCCCGAGTATCTGATCCACAACAACAACGCGCAGGTCCTTCAGGCCGAACAGAACTACAGGACAGCGGCTGCGGACGGGTGGACAGTCTTCGCTTCGGCAGGGGACTCGGGTGCCACCAACGGCATAGCGACACCCAACGCCAACTTTCCAGCTTCGGACCCACTGGTCACGGCGGTCGGCGGCACCATGGGGGACCCGTACCCTGCGGGGTTGGCCGCTGGCTCGTGCTCTGCCAGCGGGGGCTGCACGCCTTCCGGGTACGGCGGGGAGCAGGTCTGGAACGAACCTTCTTTTGGCGCCGCAAGCGGGGGAGCCGAGAGCCTACTTTTCTCGACCCCCAGCTTCCAAAGCGGCCTCGGGCTGACGAGCAGAGCGACCCCTGACGTGTCGTACAACGCGGCGGTTAACGGCGGGGTACTCGTAGTGTGGAGCGCTTGCCCCGCGTGCATAGGCGCCACCGGGCCTGTCTTTTTCATAGTGGGCGGGACAAGCGCTGGCTCTCCTCAGTGGGCCGCTATAGCGGCACTAGCTGACCAAGCGGCGGGCCATCCGCTCGGCTACCTCAACAAGGTCATCTACGCCATCGGGAAGGACACGAATACGTACGCCGCCTCGTTCCACGACATAACCGTTGGGAACAACCAGCTCGTCGGGACACCGTTCGGCTACAAAGCCGGTCCCGGCTGGGACGACGCGTCTGGCTGGGGAACTCCCAACGTAGCCAACCTGATTCCGAACCTCGTTTCACCGCCATCGTAACCAATGGGAGGGCCCCAGCCCTCCGCCCCCTGTTTTCCTGATCTTCGTGCGATTCTGTTTCGGAGAGCCGTCGGCGTTTCCAGTTCCGGAGCAGTCAGACTGGACTGGGTCGGAATACACAGACCAGGTGTCTGACGATGTAGCAAAACGCGTACCGAGGCAATTTAGAATGATGGCATGTGAGAGTGACTCGCGATCGGCTCCGGAACCCGGACTAGTCAAACTTAATAACTTGTGGAGAAGGGCGGGGATTCAGCGGCACCGAAAGCAGCTAGGATGTGAAAAGACGAGTTTCGGACGAGGAGGCTACGGGCGGAGCAGCAGCGGCGGAAGCGGCGGCTTCAGGTCCTTCAAGCCAAAGCCTGTTGAGGTCGGGAAGGAGTACGACGTTACTATCTCCGAGATCAGCAGGCGCGGTGACGGCATCGCGAAGATTGACGGTTTCGTCATCTTCGTGTCCGGCGCCAAGCAGGGCTGGCAGGGCAAGATCAAGGTGACCCAGGTAGCCAACAGGTTCGCCACCGGCGCGGTCGTTGGCGGGTCTGAGGGCATGTCTGGCGCCGACGGTCAGGCCTCCACAAGCGAGAGCGAAGAGCAGGGAGCGTAGGGCCCCCAAGGCCCTTGTCCCGGACTGGCGGCTCGTCTTTTACGACGGCCGCACCGTTTTGATTTTGCTGCCGCAGGGCCCGACATTCATCGTCGGTCAACGAGAACATACCCCCTCCTTTTTGTTCCCGAAGGAGGATATGCATGATTCATCGGTTCGCCTAATCTGCTGCGGCGGCGCTCCTTTTGCGCATGTCATCCAGGCTCTGGCCCGGTGCCGGCGAAAGGAAGGGGAGGGCAAAGATAGCGTTGAGCGTCATCGCGGTCTCGATCATACTTCTCTCCGCATCTTACGCCATACTCATGCCTCGTCCCTCCTCACGGACGGCGCCGTCCACTGGGCCTGAGCTCACTTCCCAGTCCGACCTGTCGAGCCAGACTTCGGCCGTCTCTTCCTCGTCATCGACCCCCTCTTCCTCGTCATCGACCGCAACCTCCGCATCTTCTGCCCTCACAATCACCTCGTCCTCAGGGCCTTCGCACCTCACGGTCGGGAGCGAGTGGACAAACGGCACTACGATAACAGGGCTCTACGCAATCCTATACCAGTCAGGGGCCAAGGTAGCTGCAGGATACACCCCCGTCGAGTTCTCTCTCAACAACGGCCAGCAATATCAGGTGGAGGTCGAAGGGTACCGCTCGGCCTACTTCCAGTACTGGAGCGGCACGAACTGGGTGAACGCCTCTACGAACGTCTCGCTCTCCTCCTCGTCGAGCTTCGACGCTGTATTCTGCGCGGGGGCGTGCTCCGACGGGAGCACAGCGCCTCCTCCGACCGATGGGGTGACGGTCTACGCCAACAGGATCCCCGCGCCCTACTGGGCCTCCTGCTTCGCCACTGTCTGCAGCGCTGGCACCGGTCCTGGAGCCTCGATGTACTTCATCCTGAAGGACTCGGCTGGGAACGTGGTTCAGGCCGGGTTCGCCGACGAATGGGGGCTGACCTTCAACGGGCTCGCCCCCGGGAAGACGTACTATCTCTATGCGACCAGTTGCGACCTCTGCCACGGCTCTACCCATGACGTGGTATTCAACTATTGGACAGGGGGGACGCTCGGCGTCTCCCAGGAGACTTCGAACCCGCTCTCTGTGGTGGCGGGAACGGTCGCGGAAGCCTGGTTCTCTTGCACCAACGGGTGCACAGGTTTCTGACCTTTCCTGACCACGGCGGGCCCTTTCTCTGGTAGTTCCGTTGACCATCGTTTGACGATATGCGGAAGGAGACCAGGAGAGGGTTGTCGGATAACCATCGCGCCCACGCTAGCATCGTCCAGCGCGTTGGCAAGCCGTCCTCATGGGAGCCACCACCAGGCGGCGATCTGATGAGCCATTCAGCAACGCAACCCCGAGGAAAAGACTAAATCGACTTGCATCTATCGCGCGCCAATGGTCCTCTACGCCAAGGACATAGTAGAGAAGGAGTTCCTGTCGCTCACCCCCGAGAGCACAATCGTCGAGGCGGCGAAGGCGATGAAGGCGCGGAGGCGCGGCTTCGTCCTGGTAGGGACGCCAGCGGACCCGCAGGGGCTGGTGACCGAGTGGGACGTCCTGTCCAAGGTGGTCGCAGAGGGGCTCGACCCGCAGAAGGTCACCCTCGGCCAGGTGATGACGAAGGAGCTGCTGAGCATCGACGCGGGGGCTGGGTTGTCGATGGTGTCGCAGATGATGACGGAACACGGCGTGCGGCGGCTGCTCGTCAAGGAGGGGGACCAGGTGATAGGGTTCATCACGTCGAGGATAATGATGGCGCACATGAACGAGTACGTCGACAAGGTCTCGACCCAGATCAGCCGCCTCCAGGCCCCCTGGTTCTGAGGTGGGCCCTGACGGTCACGGTGTACGTCGACGGCCTCGCCGAGCCGAGGAACCCCGGGACGGGGACCTACGGGTACCTGATCTACGACGGGCCCAAGAAGCTTGCGGAAGGCTCAGGGGTGGCCGGATACGACGTCACCAGCAACTTCGCGGAGTACACCGCCCTCGTCGAGGCCCTCAAGAAGCTGAAAGAGCTCGGGATGACCGGGGACGTCCTTGTCAGGTCCGATTCGAAGCTCCTGGTCGGGCAGATGGGGGAGGGGTGGAAGGTCAAGGGAGGGATGTACCTGGCCAGGCTGAAGGAGGCGAGGGAGTTGATCAAGGAGTTCGGGCCTCTGAGGTTCGAGTGGATACCGCGGGAGCGGAACCACGAGGCAGACCTGCTGACAAGGTTCGCCTATGAGCAGGTCCGCAGAGACCGTCGCTGACAGGTCGCACGTTTATCAGCTCCCGCGCGAGGTTCGAGGGCGTTGCGGACGCGTCGAGGCCCAGGTGCCGCGATGGTGCTGGCGGTAGCCGCCCTCCTGCTCGGCTCCGCCCCCGGGCACTCTATGGCGGCTGGAGAGGGTCCGAAGGCGTCCGTGCGCCCCCCGCTGGTCCCCGCGGCCACGGCCTCGGGCGACCCCGCCGCCGCGGCGCCTTCGGGCGCGTCGGCGTCCCCCCCTGCCCCCGAGCTCCCCGCCCAGCCTTCCCCGTCCACCCTCTACGACGAGCAGATGGGGCTCACGTTCACCCAGGGGTTCGTGTCCATGCTCTACAACGTAACCGCAGTCCCCCAGAGCGACCCGGTGTCGGGGACGGGCCCTGCTTACCTCTTGAACGGGCTGACCGCGTCAGGGTACTGGTACCAGGTGGGGGCGTCGTGGGACTGGAGCCCTGGAGAGGGGTTCGCCATGAACTACGAGGTGTTCGGGCCCTCGGGGAGCTCCATCTTCCCCACCAGCGGAGGGAGCGGGCTCCTGCAGTTCAACGGGCCGGTCAGCCCAGGGGACTCCATCGCGCTCAACCTATACTTCAAGTCCGGCGAGGTGGTGATGCTCGCCGAAGACAGGAACACGAGCGCCTACGCCGCCGAGACCTACAGCGCGGAAGGGGCGACCAGCTTCGTGGGGAGCCCCTCGAGCACTGCGAACGCTGACGGTTTCTTCACCGGGCTGATGACCGAGTGGTACCGCGGGGCCGCGTACTTCGGGGACCAGGACGCGACGGAGTACTCCACAGCCCTGGCTCAGGCGTCCGCGTGGATGTGGATAGACGAGTTCTCCTGCAGCGCATCGAGCTGCGCCACCCGGACCCCCCTCTTCTCGGCGTCCACGGACGGCCCGGTCTACTACGTCCCCCCGACCCGGCTCATCCGGTTCGGCTCCCACGGCGCGACGGAGCTCAGCGACGCGTACACCTTCGTCACCGGGACCCTGAACCAGTCCACCGTCGCCCTGACCGTTGGATACTCGGTGGTCGGAGGGGGGACGTATTTGCCTCCTGTGTTCGGCTACGTCCAGGGAGGGTCGGTCCGGACGGCGTCTCTAACCTCCACGCCCTCCACCTACCTGGTCGACCTCGGGAGCACGTGGAACGTCACAGCCGCGCTCCCGGGGTCAGGGCCAGGGGAGAGGTGGGCGACGGCGAACGCCAGCAGCGGGGTGGCCTCCGCCTCCCAGACCCTGAGCTTCGTGTTCTATCATCAGTACAGCGTCTCCCTGCGGGCCGTGGTCGTCGGTGGAGGGACCGGATACTCCCTCCCCGCGGTAAGGTTCACGTCCTTCGGCCTCGCCAACAGCACGGCCTCCGGGACCGCCGCCTGGGTTGACGCAGGGGCCAACGTCACGTTCCCCACCACCCTCGCGGGCTCGACCCAGCAGCAGAGGTGGGTGGCTTCAGACCCAGCCATCCCGGTCGGCGAGCCCGGGACGGTCACCGAGACGTACGTCCACCAATACGCTGTGTCGGTCGCGGCGCTCCCCGCTGCTGGAGGAGAGGTCACGCCTGGCCCGGGGTGGGTCGACGCGGGGGGGACGGTGTCCTTGGGCGCGGTCGCGAGCCAGGGCTGGGAGTTTCAGGGGTGGACCGGGTCGGGGGCGGACGCCTACTCGGGGGGCGCGGCTTCTCCCACGCCCACTGTCGACGCCCCCTTGAACGAAAGCGCGCTGTTCTTTCCTGGGCTGACCATCACGGCCGGTCCGGGGGGGACGGTCGCCTATTCCTACCAGGGTAAGAGCGGCGAAGTCGCCGCCGGGTCGAGGACTGTCTACGCCCCGGCTGGGACCGCGGTCAACCTCACGGCAGAGGCCGCGTTCCTCCACGTCTTCTCGGGATGGGCCGGGGGGACGAGGAGCCCTGTGGAAACGGTCGTCCTCTCCGGCCCGGCCGCTGTCGAAGGGACCTTCGGGTACGACTACCCGGCCCTGTGGGCAATCGGGGCAGTGGCTGGGGCTGTCCTGGTAGCCGTCTTGGCGGTCGCGCTCAGACGGAGGCCAGCCGCGGCGCGGGGCGCCCTGGCCTAGCCCCAGAGAGTCGATGCAAGCGTGGATGGGCCCGCCCGGACTCGGACCGGGGATTTTCGCCGTGTGAGAGCGACGTCATAGCCAGACTAGACCACGGGCCCCGGCGGTGCCGCCCCCGAACCCGATATTTGCCTTTGCTTCACCCGGTCACCCCCGGGGTCTCAGCCTGCAGGGAGGCCATGAAGTCCCTGAACCCGAACGAAGCCCTGTGCCTGAACCAGGCAGCGCCTATGGTCGTGACCAAGTTGGTGAAGATGATCACGTAGGAGACCAGCCCCAGGAACGTGGTCGCGAGGGGGAGGGCATAGCTGAGCGCCAGGATGGCCAGGGTCGCCTGGGTCACCCCCTGGGCCGATAGGAGGATCAGCTCCCCCCTGTTCTTTGAGGGGCCGGCCCCGGCGGTCGCGGCGACCACGGAGACAGACCTGGCCCCCAGGAGCCCCGCCGTCAGGAGCAGACCGACGGTCACCCCCATGAAGACGCTCCGGAGCCCGAGGTCGAAGGTGAGCCCGAGGAAGACGAAGAACAGGGTGTTGAGGAGGAAGGCGATCTCCTCCTGGATCCCTGAGACCCTGGACATCAGCGGGTCGATGTCTACCTGCTTGGTCCTGAGGAGGTTCAGGACCTTGTAGTTGCCGAATATCAGCCCGAAGATGAACACAGCGAGCTCCCCGCTCCCCCCCAGAGCCTCGGTCCCCGCGTAGGTGACGAGGACCATCCCCAACAGCAGGACGTAGGTGTACCTCTGTTCCTGGACTCTCTCGAGTATGAAGAGCCATACGAAGGAGAAAGCGACGGCAGGGACGATCCCTATGGAGAAGGTCGCGGCGACCTTGGTAAGCGAGAGGGCTAAGCTGACCACCGGGGAGGAGTAGATCTGGACCAGGGCGAGGAAGGTGATGATCCCCACGATGGAGTTCAGCACAGACTCTATTGTCACCAGGGAGACGGTGTCCGCCGAGAACTTCAGGGACCTGGCGAGCGGGACCACGACGGGGGTGCTGGTCTGCCCTGCTATGATGGAGCCGAATATCATTGACTCCAGGAGGTTCCAGTGCATGACGTAGCGGCCGAAGACAGTTATCCCTATCATGGACAGGGAGAAGTACATCGCCACAAGGGCCACAGCCCTCCCCCCCTGGGTGAGGCGGCTGAGCCTCAGCTGGAGCCCGCTGTAGAACAGGATCATTATCAGGGTGAGCTCGGCGAAGAGCCCCAGGACAGGGCTAATCTCCGTCCCGGAGAAGACGTGGAACCCAGGCCCGAGGACTATCCCCATGAGTATCAGGAAGAGGAACGACGGGACACCCGTCCGCCTGAAGAGGAGCTCCCCCAGGAACCCAAGGAAGACGATGGCCGCGACCACTGCGAAGACCAGTATGGCATCCGCCATAGGCAGATTCCGCCGAGAGGGGACCGCATTTAAGCGCTTGAACCGCCCCCAGGGGAGCCCCTGCTCCAGCCCGGGGCTCTATTCTGGCGGTCCGACTCATCCCGACGGTCAGGGTGACCGCATCTCTGTTCACCGCCAGGTATCCTGCGCAGCACCCCGCGTACGCCGGTCCACCGGCGACAGCCGGGACGAGCTTCTCCGCGAATGCGGGGGAGGAGGCAGCGCAGGCGACAAGACGATGATAGACGGCCGGCCCGCGATCATCCCGAGAACATCCTGTTAGTCCGCCCGAGATAGAGGGGCCCCGGCGGAGGCCAGCTGCGTCAACACTCCCAGGCAGACGAAAGGAAGTGGTACTGGCCCGGACGCGCCTGCTACTTCTTCAGGCCCACCGACCTGTTCTTGAGCCTCAGGTCGGAGGACTTGCACTTCCTGCACCTTTCAGCGTTCAGCGGGTTCCTGGCGCCGCACCTCAGGCAGACCTGGAGGAAGAGCCTCCGCTTCTGGGCGATCTGCTTCTTCGTGGCGTCAGCTATGGGCATGACTGATTTCGTTCGCCTTCCGAGTCCCGACTATAAGTCTTCGTCGGGGGGCGGGGCCTGCGGAGGGATTCCGCTCATCCCAGGGCTTCCCTGACGAGCCTTGGGACGTCCATTGGGGTCTTCGCCACCTTCACCCCGGCCGCGGTCAGGGCCCTTATCTTCGAGTCTGCGGTGCCGTAGTCGCCGTAGATTATCGCCCCGGCGTGCCCCATCTTCTTCTCCTTTGGGGCGTGCCTCCCGGCGATGTATCCGACTATGGGCTTCTTGTACCCGGACTTCTCGATGTGCCTGGCAAGGCGCTCCTCGGCGTCCCCGCCTATCTCTCCCACCACCACCACGGCGTCGGTCTCCTCCATCCCCTGGACGAAGTCCATCCACTGGATGGGCGTGCTTCCGTTTATCGGGTCACCGCCTATCCCCACGGCCACAGACTGCCCATGGCCGCTCGCCGTCAGCTCCCCGGCTATCTCGTAGGTGAGGGTCCCGCTCCTCGAGTAGAGGGCGACCTTCCCTGGCGAGAAGGACGGGGCGGGCATGATCCCCAGCTTCACCTTCTCGGACGGGACGATTATCCCCGGGCAGTTCGGGCCGATGATGGTCGCCCCCTTTGCCTGGGCCAGCTGGACCAGCTTGAGCTCGTCCCTGATCGGGACGTGCTCGGTGATTATGACGAGGAGCTCGATCCCGGCGTCGAGGGCCTCCACCCCCGCCGCGAGCGTGAACTCCGCGGGGACGAAGCAGACCGAGGCCCTCGCCTTAGTCTTCGCCACGGCTTCGGCCACCGTGTCGTACACGGGGACCCCCTCCACAGACTCCCCCCCCTTCCCCGGGGCGGCCCCGGCCGCCACGTTGGTCCCATAGTCGAGCATGAGCTTCGTGTGCAGCCTGCCGTACCTCCCTGTCATGTTCTGCA
Organism: Nitrososphaerota archaeon; assembly: GCA_027386095.1. Next base: position 27,271 of record DAHXUN010000005.1, read on the forward strand.
CGATGACCGGGTCCCCTCCCCTCGGGAGCATCATGCCCCTTTCACCACCGCCGCCACCGCTTCGGGGGCGGTCTTGTACATCTTCACCGCGGTCCCTGCGAGCATCTGGCGGGCCTCCTCCTCTTCGGCGCCGCTGACCCTCGCGTAGAGCGGCTTGAGCCCGCCCCCGGAGATGACCGCCCTGATCCCCGCGGCGACGTCGGTGCTGCGGGTGATTCCCCCGTATATGTTGACCAGGATCCTGCTGGCGCCGGGGAGCCGGTTGACCAGGCGTATCGCCGCCTCCACCCTGTCCTGCTGCGCCCCGCCCCCGAGGTCGAGGAAGCAAGCCGGCTCGCCGCCGGCGTCCCCCACCAGGTCGAGCGTAGAGAGGACCAGCCCAGCGCCGTTCCCGACCACGGCGATGTCCCCGTCGAGCCTCACGAAGGCGAACCCCTGGCGGGACGCCTCGCCTTCGAACTCGTCCTCAGGGTGGAGCTTGGCGAACTCGGGGTGGCGGAAGAGCGCGTTGTCGTCGACGATCACCTTGGCGTCCAGCGGCATCAGCGTCCCGTCCTTCCCCACGGCCAGGGGGTTGATCTCGGTCAGCTCGCACTCCTTCTCCCTTGCGAGCCGCTCGAGGGACAGCAGTATCTTCACGAACTGGGAGGACTCCCCCGGCGGGAGCTTCAGCTCGGACGCCATCTCGGCTGCGAAGCCGGCGTCGATCCCCCCGACCGGGACCTTCCTGATCACCTTACCCTTCATTGACTCTACCTCGACCCCGCCCGCCGCGGCGGCGATGGCGACGTAGGAGCGCTCCCCCCTGTCGAGGGTGACTGACAGGTACATCTCGCGCTCGTGGGGATACCCCTCCTCGAGCAGGAGCGACGCGGGCTTTTCCCCGCCGATCGGGAGGGCGAATATCCGCGCAGCTTCGTGCTCCGCCTTCGACGGGTCGTCCACCAGCGCTATCCCCCCCGCCTTCCCTCTGCCGCCGGCCAGGACCTGCGACTTCACAGCGACCGGAGGGGCGAGCGAAGCGAACGCTCCCCGGACCCCTTCCAGGTCGTGGACGAGTATCGACTTCGGGACGCTGAGGCCGTACTCCTTGAACAGAGACTTCGCCTGATACTCATAGAGCCTCATAGAAGGAGCCGGCCCCAGCGCGGGAATAAGTCTTCCTGAAAGGCCGACCCGGGAGCGGCGCGGGTGGACGAAATGTCCATAGCGGATAAATAGGCCGCGGCGGGGCGATGTATCAATGTCCAACCAACCAGAACACGAAGAAGCGCAACCACGCGAACCAAACACCATCTACGTCGGGAAGAAGCCGACGATGAACTACGTCCTCGCCGTCCTGACGCAGATCAACAACGGGTCCAACCCGGTCACCGTGAAGGCTCGCGGAAGAGCCATCTCGCGGGCGGTCGACGTGGCCCAGGTGCTGACCAAGAGGTTCGCCACAGATGTGCGGGTGCAGAACATCGCCATCAACACGGAGCAGGTCAAGAGCACCGTGACCGGCGGCATGAGCAACGTCTCCTCCATAGAGATCAAACTCGGGAAGTAAGAACCCCAGGAGACGTCCGACGGACGCCCCGCTTTACCGCTTTGTCCAGCGTCGGCTGTGAGGCCAAGTAGGCGCGCAGCCGCGCCCGGGGGGCGAGGGCCTCCGAATATTTTTTATGCGCGTGTCGCGAGCGCTCACAGAGATGCAGCCGAAGCTCCCCATCTGCGCCTTCGATGCGAAGACCGGGATACTCTGCGGGAACTGCGAAGCGCGGCTTTCGAAGGGGGAGATAACCGAGGCCGACGTCAAGGCGTCGAAGGCCATCGCGAGCCTGGCCGACCGGTTCCCCGAGCTGGGGAAGACGACCCTGAAGCGCGCATCGGAGACCCGCGGGTCCTACGTGCTGGAGTTCGAGCAGTCTGACATGGGCCCGCTGAGGTCCAACCCGCAGCTCCACGAGGAGCTGGAAGCGGCGCTGAAGGGCAAGGCGTACCTGGTTGGGGCCGGGGTGAGCGACAGGCAGTTCCTCGAAGAGGTATTCTACCCGGCCAGGGTGCTCACGGTGAACACCGTCTGGCTCCCGGACGGCGAGAAGAAGACTAAGGTGGTTGTCCCGGCCAAGAGGAGCGAGAGGAGGCTGGGGGACTTCGACAAGCTCAGGGAGACGGTCAAGCGCGCCAGGGGGATCGACCTGCTGGTGGAGACAGAGCGCGAGGTCGCGGCCAGCCTCCACCCGTAGGGGAGCAGAGGCAGGCCATACCGGACAAGGCAGCGACGGGATGAATTCGCGCCCGGAGCCGTCGAGGCCGTGCATGCTGCCTGCGGCGGGCTCGAGCCCTAGGGCTGCAGCCGCTCCGGGTCCCTCGGGAAGAGCACCGCCTCTTTGACGTTCTCGATGCCGAGGAGCTTGGCGGCGAACCGCTCTATGCCGAAGGAGAACCCTCCGTGGGGCGGGACCCCGTAGCGGAAGGGCTCGGTGAACCATTCGAGGGCCTTCGTGTCCATCCCCTTCTCCCTGATCTGCGCCATTATCTTCTCATGGCGGTGCTCGCGCTGCCCGCCAGACGAGAGCTCGAGGCTGCCGAAGAAGAAGTCGGTGGACCTGGCGAACTCCTGGTCGTCGTCGTACCTCATGATGTAGAAGGGCTTCGGCTTCGACGGGAAACGGTTGACGAAGAAGAAGTCGGACCCGTGCTCTTCCTTGACGTACGCCGCCAGGACGTCCTTCGACTCCTCGTCGAGGTCCTCCCCCCTGGGGAGGCTCTTCCCCTTCGACTCCAGGATTCCGTAGACTTCAGGGAAGTCTATCTCAGGGAGGGGGAGCCTTGGCATAGGGAGCTCGCGCTTCAGCAGCGAGAGCTCCCCGGCGCACCGCTTGTTCGCCTTCTCTATCCCGTGGACCATCATCTCCTCCTCCAGGCGCATCACGTCCTTTTCGTCGGCGATGAACCCCATCTCAGGGGCGATGGTCCTGTGCTCGCTCAGGTGGCGGGGGGTGTGCGAGAGCTCGGCCCGCCAGTTGGTCCCCAGGTCGTACACCCTGTCGAACCCCCCGGCTATTGTCAGCTGCCGGTGGAGCTGAGGGTCCTGCCTGAGGAAAGCCTCCCTCCCATAGTAGTCTATCTTGAAGACTTCGGAACCCCCCTCCGAAACCCCGCCTATGATGCTGGGTGTGAAGGCCCTGATGAACCCTGACCCCTGGAGGTACTCCTAGAACGCCTGGACCAGGGCGTTCTCGATGACGAACACAGCCGCCGTCTCCGGCCGGCGGAGCTCCAGGGACCTCCACTCGAGGCGCGTGTCCAGGGAGGCCGGGGTGACCCCCCTTGGGTCGAGGGGGAGCGGGGCAGCGGCCCTGGCCAGGACCTCGACGGAGGACGGGAGCAACTCGAAGCCCATCTTTGCTGCCTTGCTCTCCTTCACCTCGCCGACGCAGCTGATGACGTCCTCTTGGTGGAGCCCGGAGACTAGGGCGAAGACCTCCGGAGGGACCGCCTTCTTGGGGACTGCCACCTGGACCACCCCCCTGGAGTTGCGGAGGAGGACGAAGCTTATCCCCCCTAAGGCCCTGACGTCATGGACCCACCCTTCGAGGCGGACCTGCCTGCCTATCCTTGCCTTGAGGTCGGCCGGCGAGAACGGCTCTTGCAATGCACGGGCTCCTGGTGGAGTAGTAGAAATAGATTCGACGGCCTAGTTGGAACGGTGCTGGAGGTGGGCCTTCTCGGGGGCGAGTAGGGCGGCGGCGGCCTCGGGGGAGACGATCCTGATGCCGTAGCTCGCTGCGAGCCGGCCCGCGCCCTCGGTGACATTCCCCTCCGGACAGACGATGTTGACCGGGCAGCCAGTGTCAAGCTTCTTCGCGTAGGATTTCACGACCTCGATTTCGGAGACCGAATCGTAGATGTCGAAGGCCTGGACGCGGCCCCCGTCGGAGAAGAGGAGGCTGAAGGAGTGGACCACCCCCGACTCTCCCTGAACGGTGCGGGGGACGACGGGCTTCAGACCCGCCTTTGTGGCGCCGACTTCGATGGCTAACCTTTCGAACTCCAACAGGCTTGACAGCCCCGCCTGTCAGGGTCTGCTTTTAAGCGATGCGGAACCCCGGCCAGGGGGGTCAGCGGCGGCCTAGAGCGCGCTGAAGTTGTTCGTCCACTGCTGGTAGGCGCGGAGCATCTCAGGGGACACAGAAGGCTTCCTCGTCCTCATTATCTCCTTGAAGTCGCTTATGTCTATCGGCCGCGGGGTCGACTCCTTGTCGAGGGCGTTCCCTGACTTGAACAGCTCCCTGACCACCCTCAGCTGGACCCCCTGGCAGATGTCCTTGATGTCGCTCCCCGAGTACCCTTCGCTCAGCCTGGCCAGGGTCGCGGGGTCGACGTCCTCGGCCAGGGTGAGCGGCGCCGTATAGAGCTTGAACTGGGCCATGCGCGCCTCGTTGTCAGGGAGTGGGACGAGTATCCTCTTGGCGAAGCGGCGGAGGAAGGGAGGGTCGAGGGACCAGGGCTTGTTCGTGGCCCCTATGACATACATGTGGAGGTTCTTCCCTTTGTCGTTGATGCCGTCGGTCTCCTTCAGGAACTGGTCCCTGACCCTCACCTCCCCCCCTACCTCCTGGCCCCTGGTGCCGAGCAGGGAGTCTATCTCGTCTACGAACACTATCACCGGCTTGTTGTCTGACAGCATCTTCCTGGCGTTGTTGAAGAGCTTGGCCACGTTCTTCTCCCCCTCGCCGAGCCACTTGCTCATGATCGACGCCGCGTCGACGGAGATGAAGTAGCCGTCTATCTCAGCGGCCGTGGCCGCCGCCACCATCGTCTTGCCGCAGTTGCCGCTCCATACGGCCTTGCCGTTGCGCCTGACGTAGATGACATGGTTCTGGACGGTCACGTCCCAGACCATCCCCGAGTAGTACTCCCATTGCTCTATGCTGGGCTTGTCGACTCGCGTTTCGCCTCTGCGATACAGGATACTCAGCCTGAAGTTGGCCGTCGTCCGAGCTATCGTCGTCTCCTTTCCATCCGCTCCGACGATGGTGGCTGCGGCACCGGCTTCCGTCTGGACCACATAGTTGCACGCCAGTCCCGCCTTGAGGGAAATCTCCATCAGGTCGTCCCGCAAGCGCGGCGAGGAGGTCTGGCAACGCACCCCGGTGGCGCCAACCTCGGCTTCGTCTACCTCGTGCGCCCCATCGCCTCTCGCGTAATACTCCAGGACGCTTCGCAGGAGGGCTGGGGGCAGGTCCTTGATTTCATCTGGAATGTATCTGGTGTCTTTGTCGCCGATCGGCCGGAGGAGCTCGTATAGTTGCTTGTTGAGGACTGTCACGCGCCCGTCTGAAGAGAAATGCGGGTCGAGCCCCCACTTCTTGAGGCTGTCGTATGCGAAGTCGAGGAGGTCCTGGTCCACGTTCCTTATCCCGACGTGGTAATTGCCTCCCCAGTATGCGGTGTAGCCCTCGGCAAGCCAAAGCCCGAAGAACGGGGCCCATTCGGACATCGGTATCCTGATCTCCTCATGATTTCGCCCACTCCCTGACTCGCGCTGGGGGAGGAGAACGAATTCCCTGCCGATACCGCGCCACTTGGCATCTTTCTTGTAGTATGGACAAGTCCCCCCGTCCTCACTTCCAAACACGTCGTCTGGGTGGGCAAAATCGTACTTCACGTTGCCCTGCTGAGCCTTCTTCCCCACCCAGAGCTGATGGTCTGGTGTGACCATCAGGCTGACCTGGGCGGATTCCAGGCGGTACATCTTCCCTTCGTAGCGATATTGGATCTTTCGTACGATCGGGTGGTACTCGAGCTCGTTCGTGGCGGGGTTGAGCGTGGCCACGACCTCGTCGTCGGCCAGTTCGGTGTATTTCTTCCACCCCCTTTTGGTAAGGATCTCTGTCTGTTCGTCAAAGCAGCCCGGCGGGCCGTAGAGGAGTATCCCCCTGGGCCACCCCAGCTTGAACAGGTCGGGGCGGAGGAAGGGGAAGACTATCGACTCGCGGATGGCCTGTTTGCAGTCCTCGAGGCCGATGACGTCGTCCCACTTGACGTCGGGCTTCTCGGTGACGACGAGCTCGTTGAACGAGGCCTTCAGCTGCTGCACCACCTGCGGTCCCGCTGGGGAGTTCGGGGTCGAAGACGTAGGGCCCTGGGCAGGGCCCGGCTTCGCTCCCACCGTGGGGGTCCACTCGGTCTCGGTGGGCTGGTCCTGAGGGATGAGGCCGTGGGCCGCCTGGATGGCCCTGACCCTCTCCTGGTAGGCCATGGCGCGCTCGGTGTACTGCCTGTTGAGCCGATAGTCCGGGTACAGGTGCACCAGCTTCACCAGGGTCGATATCGCCTTCTGGTACATCTGGATCGCCATGCCGTGGGCGCCCTGCGAGTCGAGCCTGATAGCCTCTGAAGCGTACTTCTTCGCGTCGTCCTCCAGCTCCTTGGCGGCGACCACGCTCAACTCTCCGACCCCCCCTCTCCTAGCTTGACCTTCCCCTGGGCCATGAGCGTCAGCATCGCCTGCTCCACCTCGTCGGAGGGCATCTTAAGGACAGAGGAGGCGTCTGTGATGTCGACGTTCCCGTTGTGTATGGCCGCGTACTGTAGCACCCGCTCCTCGGCGTCGTCGGGGTGAGGCCGTGGGGAGTAGAGGGCGCCGAGTATCTGGGACTCCTCCTCGTCGTCGTCGCCTGCCGCCAGCAGCGGGGTCCGCTCCTGCAGCTCGGGGGCCTCGCGCTTGATCACGCTGGGGGAGACCATTAGCGTCCGCTTCATCTCGTCGGCCCTCTCTTCGGCGAGCCTCCTCGCCTGCTCGATGAGCTCCCCGGCGTCGTCTGTCTGGATGTTCAGCTGGATGTCGGGGGAGACCTTCCCCATACCTGCCATGGTCTCGCTCAGCGCCGTGTTTATCTCGTCGGACGCGTGGTCAAGCGACGGGGCGATCCCCTGGACCGTCTTGTTGACCTTGTGTAGTACCTTGAAGGCCGTGCTCATGTGAGACATCACGTCCCCGACCTCGGCTATACTTTCGAGCCTCAGGACCACCTGGGTCAGGGCGAGCTCGCTCGCGTATACCACCTTCCCTACCTTCCTGAGCTCTGCCCACTCGTTGGCGTAGACGCTCGCCTTGGACTGGTCCTTGGTCTTCATGGCCCTCAGGGCCGTGTCGAAGAGCGCCTTCCGCCTCTGCTCGACCCGGGCCCGGATGTTCTCCAGCTCCTTGCGGTGGTATTCGATCTCTTTGATGGTCGACGTGACCTTCGGTTTTATGGCGTCCTCTCGGCCTATACCCAGTAGCCTCAGAGGTGCACGGGCGGACAAATACGCCGCTTCAGAGTTCCCCGGCGATAATCACGGGATGGGTCAAGACTATCAAGACTAACAGGTGAATTTAGCGTCATGAAAGCTATGAGGGCTTCGGCCGTCCGCCCTTCTCCTGACGCAGGCGCCCTGCCGGGCGCTGGTCGCCATCGGTCGGATGAGTCCCGCACCATCGCGGCCTCGTCGACGCCGGACCGGCGAAGGGTTAACTCCGCCGCCTGCCGGACCCGTCCGAATTCGCTTGTCCAGGAGGCTCCGATGGGGCTCCCCCTGCACCAGGGCGTTCCCGAACGCCTACATCAGCACCGACGAGCCCCCCGGCAGGTCCGTTGCAGGGAGGGTCCTCTGCGCGTTGGCGGCGGCGGGAGTGGGGTACCTCGGTCTGGTCGTCCTGGCGCTCAGCCTGACCGCGACCGCCTACGACCCTGTCACGGAGTATGTGGGGGCCTACGGGGTCGGGGCTTACGCGCCCCTGATGAACTCGGGGTTGTTCCTGGCGGGGGTCGCCATGGCCGCCCTGTCCATTGCCGCTTACTCTGCGAGGAGAGGGCGATGGGGGGCCGCAGGGCCGGTCCTGCTCCTCGTCTCCGGGGTCGCGTTGGCGTTGGACGGGGTCTTCCACGCCGACGTCGCGGGGGCGGCCCCCGCCCTCCACGGAGCCGTACACGACTTCGTGGGGGTGGCTTTCTTCGCCTCCGCCTCCATGGGTGTCCTCCTCGTCAACCGAGGCTGGAGGGCCTTCCTGCCGATGCTCCTCTCGCTGCTCGCGGCCTTCGCCCTTGCAGGGTTGGACGTGGCCGTGTCCCTCGGCGTCGCGGGGCTCGCTGAAAGGGCGGCCATGCTGGCGGTGTTCGGTTCGTCGCTGGTCACCGCGGTACGGCTCTACGGGCTCGCCTAGGGCTCGGGCCGACCCATCAGGCGACTTGAGGCGATGGACGGGGCCTTCTGCCCCTCAGGTTGTCGGGGCCTCGCCCAAGCGCTTGGGACTCGCGGAGGCGGAGCTCTGAGCCGGGCAGGAGCCCCCTCCATTGTATGCATGGAGGCAAGCGAAGGCGCAGGGGGTCTTGCCTTGCCCGAAGGGATGGCCGCAAAGCCTGCCTCTTCTTCGAAGCGCCCGTCGAACTAGAACTCGTCTGACACCTAAAGCTCTTCCATCAGGGCGGAGCCAGCACAGACGGTGAAGCTCCACCCATCCTTCGCGGAGCACCGAAACACCTGGGGGCCTCTTGAACAGGCCCCCGTCACACGCGCGACCTTCACCCCCTCGCTCGACCTAACAGGCGTCCGTCTTCCCTGTCCTCGTCGCAACGGGGGCTCGCTGAAGACGCGGTCTTCGGCTGTCACCTCTTCTCCGACCACAGCCCTGACGGCCCCTTCGACGCTCTTCTGCCTGCTCTTAGCGTGCTCTTCGAGAGGTCTGTCCCCCTATTCGGACGGAGTTGTCTGGCCTACGTTCACGGCTCGTCTGACATGCGACGTCCATCATTCGAACTAGGACTTCTCAGAAGCTGCCGCGATGGGCTGACTGGCTACAGAGCTCGCCGCTCTGCCTAGCATCAGAAAACAAAGGAGCGAGGGTCCCCGTCTAGTACGAGGCACCCTCGGTGGAAGCAGATTCGGCAGACGGGAGAGACGAGGGGATGTCCGGGAACTTCTCGCGCATGCGCGTCTCCGCCACGGCCGAGGCCTCAGCCAAGATCTTCTCGGCGTCCTCGTTGGCGGCTTCGAAGTTGAGGGAGTACCCACCTACGGTCCCTGCGTCCACCAGGATGCTGCTGAGCAGACCAGAGATCTCGCCGATCTCGTTCTCGGCCTCTGGCAACACGCCCACCAAGCCTTGCTTGACGTTGCGCATTACCGACATGGCCGGTGTCAGGGTGACGACGATGTCCCCCAGCTCTGTGATGGTGTTGAGTCTGAGCACTATCTGCTCCAGAGCGAGCTTTGCCTGGGTGACCATCTTGTTCATCTTTCTGATCTCGGCAAGCTCGTTCGCGAAGACGGACGCGTGCTGTGTGTCGTGCTTCTGTAGAGAGCTGACGACCTTTGTGAAGATCGAGTTGTCCCTCTCTCTGAGTTTGGTGGATGTGGAGTCGAGTTTGGCGACCTGGACTTGGATTTGGCGGACTGCGAGGTCTAGTCTCGGCTTCAGGGGCCCGGGGTTCCTCACGGAATCCTTCACCCGAGTTCCGAAACTCTGGCTGTTTTGCTTTTCCCATTTACCTGCGAACGTGGACATAGGTAGCTTCGAGCATCAACGGCCCCAAATTCTCTAAGTGGGGGGTAGTATAATCTGGTTCACCAACTCATTAACTATTGTTCTTTTTTCTTGACGCGCGGTCAGAGGCCGAGGTTTTTCTCCCCCCCTGGCCGGTGTGGCGGCGTGAAGGTCGCGATACTGTCGGACGTCCACGGGAACCTTGAGGCCCTGAGCGCCGTCCTCCGCCAGGCGGGGGGGCTCGAGGTGTACTGCCTCGGGGACTACGTCGACTACGGGGCCCAACCCAACGAAGTCATCGAGGCGCTGAAGGACGCGGGGGCCAGGGGCGTGGCAGGGAACCACGACGTGGCCGCGCTTACGGGTGACAGGTCAGGGTTCAACGCGAGGGCGGCCATGGGCTCGGTCTGGACGGCGGACCACCTCACGGAGGAGAGCAGGCGGTACCTCGAGGGGCTCCCCCTGGAACTGAATGAGGAGATGGGCGGGGCGCAGGTGTACTTCGCGCACGGGAGCCCGGACGATAGGCTGTGGGAGTACGTGGACCCGAGGACGCATCAGGACCTCTTCGGCCACTACCTGGATAAGGTCGGGGCCAGGTCCATCGGGCTGGGGCACACCCACGTCCCCTACGTCTGGGAGGACGGGGGGCGCACCGTGTTCAACCCAGGCTCGGTGGGGCAGCCCAGGGACGGCGACTGGAGGGCGGCGTTCGCGGTCGTCACATTCGACGGCGGCCGTGTGGAGGTGGAGGAGAGGAGGGTCGAGTACGACGTCGAGGGGGCGGCGAAGAAGATACTCGACGCCGGGCTCCCCGAATCCTTCTCTCAGAGGCTGCGCACTGGGACATGAGCCCTCGAGGGGGACTCGGCCAGCCCCGAGACGTAGGGCTGGGCCCCTGGACGAGGTTATGCTTAAGACCCCCGCCTGGCTGACTTTTGGCGGGAGTCTTGGGGAACAGAGCCGGTGGTTACAAAATTATCCCGACGCGCTAGGAAGCGGACCACGCTCAGCCAGGACTACGACTGGAAGAAGATCGAAGCGAAGGTCAGGCGATTTTATGCGTCCCCGCGGACGAAGGCCAAGACGGCCAAGGCGGTGTCCAAGAGCAGGCCTCTCGGCTACGTCGAAGGGCCCCCGACCCTGAACAACCAGCCCCACGTCGGCCACGTGAGGGGGCGGATGATGAAGGACCTCTGGTACAGGTACCGGACCATGAAGGGGGACAACATAGTCTTCCGCGGCGGGTGGGACACCCAGGGGCTCCCGGTGGAGCTGCAGGCAGAGAAGGAGCTGGGACTCTCGGGGAACAAGTGGGAAGACCTGGAAAAGATAGGGGTCGACAGGCTGGTCGCCGAATGCAAGCGGATCATAGGGAGGTACAGGGCCGACTGGGACGAGGCAGACGCCCTCCTGGGGCTGATGCTCGACCGCGAGCGGGCCTACATGACCTACCGGGACGACTACATAGAGCGGGAGTGGTCCTACCTTGAGAAGGCGTGGAAGAGCGGGCTCCTCGGGGAGGGGTTCAAGGTGGTCCCTTACTGCCCAAGGTGCCAGACCGCCCTGAGCGCGGGGGAGGTGAGCCTCGGGGGGTACGAGAAGCTGGAGGACCCGAGCCTCTACTACAAGGTGAAGGCCGGGGACGGGGCCTACCTGATCGTCTGGACCACGATGCCGTTCACTGTCGTCACCGACGAGCTGGTGGGGGTGAAGCCGGGGTCTGAGTACGAGTACGTGGCGGCGGGGGACGAGGTCTGGGTGGTCAACGCAGAGAGGAAGGAGGCGCTGGCCAAGGAGCTCGGGGTCGAGTTCGGCGAGACCAAGAAGCGGGTGAGGGGCGAGGAGCTCGAAGGGCTGAGCTACGAGCACCCCCTGCTCGACGTCATACCCGGGCTGGCGGAGCTGAAGCTGAGCGGGGGGGTGCACAGGGTGGTGGCCGAGGAGTATGTGGACGTGACCACGGGGACAGGCCTGGTGCACATGTCCCCGGCCAACGGCGAGGAGGACTTCGCCGTGGCCCAGAAGAGGGGGGTGCCTGTCTTCGCCCCCTTCGACGACAGGGTGAGGTTCACCCAGGAGGCCGGGAGGTTCGCCGGGCTCTTCGCCAGGGACGCGGACCAGGGGGTGATAGACGAGCTGAAGGCGAGGGGGGCGGTCGTGTGGTCCGGGAGGATAGTCCACGACTACCCCGTCTGCTGGAGGTCGGACGACAGGCTCGTGTGGCTCGCCCGGCGCGAGTACTTCTACTGGGTGGACAGGATCAGGGCGGACGTGGTGGAGGCTGCCGAGAAGGTGGAGTACTTCTTTGACGGGCCAAGGAACAGGTTCCTCGCGGGGCTGGCCGAGTCCCCCGCGTGGTGCGTGACCAGGGAGAGGGTCTGGGGGACCCCGCTCCCCATATGGGTCTGCGAAGCGTGCGGAGAGAAGACCGGGGCGTTCACGAGGAGGGCGGTCGTCGCCCAAGCGCTGGAGCTCCCCGACGGGCCCAAGTTCGAGCTCCATCGGCCCTGGATGGACAGGGTCGTCCTCCGGTGCCCGAAGTGCGGCGGGAGGGCGAAGCGCGAGCCCTACGTCCTGGACACCTGGCACAACAGCGGGGCAGCCCCCTACTCCTCGCTCACCGACAGGGAGTTCGCCGAGCTCGTCCCCGTCGAGTTCCTCACCGAGGCCATAGACCAGACCAGGGGGTGGGCGTACACGCTGCTCCTCCTGAACGTGATTCGGACAGGGAAGCCCGAAGCCCCCTACAAGGCGTTCCTGTTCCAGGGGCACGTCCTGGACGAGAACGGCCAGAAGATGAGCAAGAGGCTTGGGAACGTGGTGCAGGGGCTGGACCTACTCCGCAACAACTCGGTGGACGTCGCCAGGTTCTACGTACTCGCCAAGTCGTCCCCCGAGGACTCTATCAACTTCGACCCGAAGGAGATGTCTGGGAGGGCATACCAGGTGATGAACACCCTCTACCACCTGCACCTGTACCTTCAGCAGAACGGGGCCCTGGACGGCTACGCCCCGGAGAAGCACCACCTGGCCTGGGCGGCCGAGCGGAGGGCCCTCACCTCGGTGGACAGGTGGATGCTGCAGAAGCTGGAACAGGCGCAGCGTGGCGTGGAGAGATGTTATTCGGCAGGGAGGTACAACGAGGCGGCGAGGAGCATAGAAGAGCTGGTGATCACCCGCCTCAGCCAGACCTACGTCAGGCTGGTGAGGAGCGAGCTCTGGGACGACGACCCCGCGGGGAAGGGCAGGCGCCTGGCGATCTATGCGGTCCTAGGACACTCGCTCAGGAGGGCCGACGAGCTGCTGCACCCCATAGCCCCCTTCGTGACGGAGTACCTCTGCCAAGAGGTGTTCGAGGGTGGGGAGTGGTCGACCCCTATCCTGGCGAAGGGGATGGGGGAGTCGGCCGGGCGTGGCTCGAAGAAGGCCGAGGAGGTCGTCGACTTCTCCCTCACGGTGGAGGAGGCGTGCAACTCTGCCAGGGCCAGGGCGAAGCTCAAGCGGCGGTGGCCCCTCAGGGTGGCGGAGCTGCTCGTGCAGCGGGCGGCTGAAAGGGTAGCCAGGAGGGCGAGGGAGACGGTGGCCCTTCTATGCAACGTCAGCGACGTCGCGGTGAAGACAGAACCGGAGGGGTTCCCGGCGTCCTTCGTCCTCAGGGCGAACACCTCCAGGGTAGGGGCCCTGTTCAAGGAAAGGACGAAAGAGGTGCTCCCTCTGCTCAGGCCTATGGAGGGGGTGGAGGCACTCGCCGCCTACTTCTCGGGGAGGCCGGTCAGGGCCGGGTCCTTCGACGTCCCTCTTTCGGCCTACGACCTGTCGGTCACCCCCAGGGAGGGGTTCGAGGTGGCGGAGAAGGGAGGGGTGTTCGTCGCCATCCCCATGGAGAGGGACAAGAAGCTGGTGGCCGAGGGGCTTGTGAGGGACCTGGCCAGGAGGCTGCAGGCCATGAGGAAGGAGAAGGGTTTCGTCCCGGCCGCGATGCTCCGGTCTGCGTCGGTCGCCGGGCTTGACCCCGAGGACCTGGAGCTGCTCGACCCCCTGAGGGAGAAGCTAGCCTACCTGGTGAGGGCGAAGAGGGTGAGCGTGGCCGCGGAGAAGGCGGGGGGAGGGTGGTCGGAGGCGGAGCTGGACGGGAGGCCGGTCTACTTCAAGATAGACTAAGCCGGAGAAGTCGACGCCTCTTCCTTCTTTATCCAGGTGAACCTGACGCTCAGCCAGTAGCGGAGCAGGAAGGCGACTGCTATCCCGAAGAGGTTCGAGACGGCGTAGTTGACCTCCAGGTAGGCGGTGAACGCGTAGAGGATCGCCAGGTTGACGACCAGCCCCACGACCATCAGGGCGTTGAACTTCAGCAGGCGGACAATGATGTGCCCGTGGCGCCTGTCCCTGAAGGTCCAGTAGTCGTTGAGGAAGAAGTTAGAGAGGATGGCCGCCTCGATGGCCACGGCGTCGGCGCGCAGGTAGTACACCCCCTCGTAGACCAGCGTGAGGAGGAGCCCCTCGTTGACCAGTACGCCAGAGAGCCCCACCACGTTGAACTTGATGAACTTCAGCCAGTAGCTCAGCTTCAGAATCTTCTTGGGGTCCATTTTGTCAACATGCTCCGCCGCGGGGCGGTGCGGAGGCCGGGTTTGCAGATTATTTAACAGGCTCAGACGTCGAAGTCAGAGAGGGACGACTGGTATGCCGCAAGGGGCCTCGCCGAGAAGCCGAGGCGCTTTAGGTCCTGGGCGAACTCGGCGGCGAACCCGTGCACCGTATAGACCATCTCCGGGGAGACGGCTTTGGCGAGACTGACCAGCTCCTGGTAGTCGCAGTGGTCGCTCAGCGGGAAGGAGTAGTCGGCCCCCATGGTGAACCTGTATCCCTTGCCCAACGCCCAGCCGCTGAACGCGACGACGACGGCGCCGTACTTCTTCTTCAGGTGGGACATGATCTTCCCCCTGCCGCTCGCCATGGGGCTGATCATCAGCCAGGGGCCTCTGGGGAGGCTGTCCAGGTCCTTGGACGGGTCGAAGGTCGCCCCCCGCTTCAGCGGGACACCGTGGTCGATGTGGATGTGGTTCATCGCAGCCACCTTTTCGTGGTAGATCAGCGGCTCCCAGCTGGAGAAGAAGTAGGAGAGGAGCTGGGCCTTCCCCAGCGGGTAGCCCATCAGGATCACGGGGTTCCCCCTGTCGTAGACGGAAGCGATCAGCGAATTGACTTCCTTCACCAGCTTCGCCGTGGGGGGGAAGACGTACTCCGGAGCCCCGTAGGTGGTCTCCATCACCAGGACCCGCGCCTGGCGCGTCCTGCACTTGCCGAGGAAGGCCCTAGTCCTCCCTGAGGCGTCCCCGGTGTAGTACACCTCGTCTGCTATCCTTATCGCCCTGGACCCCAGTATGTGCCCGGAGTCCAGCAGCTCGACCCCCTCTACGGCCTCGGTGGTCTCCCCCAGGTCATACCCCCTCGCCCTGGCCAGCTCCCCGGTGACTGACGACGCGATGACCCTCTCGTTCTTCGACGGTGGGTGCATGTGGTCGATGTGGGCGTGGGAGACGAACGTGTAGTCTGCCCGGACGTGCGAGTGTGGGTCGAGGACGTAGCGCTTCCCCTCCAGGTCGACCTGGATCCCGCCGTTGGCTGTGACTGACGCGCCCCCCAAGATACGGAGACCGACCGTTCGGTCTGGATTTAAGGTGTAGAGACCCGGTATGCCTTCCAACCCGCGGGCCCGAGGGAGGCCTCGAAGCCCATCGCGGTCGAGACGCGGACGGTCCCTATCTTCGTCCATGAGCCCCTGACCGGGTCGAACTCCTCCAGCGGGGTGCTGAGCCGCCTCGCCAGCTCCGCGGCTCTGGGCCGGACTGTGACGGACGCCTTCGCTGGCGCGGAAGAAACGTTCCCCAGGCAGACCACCTGCCCGGGGGTGTGGAAGCCGACGCCTCTGACCGACTTCGCCCCCGACTCGACGCGCTCCCAGCCCGAGAAGGACCAGCCCCCCTTCGATTCGAGCTTCCCACCGCTGAAGAACAGGTGCCCCCTCCCGCCCCCCCTCCCCACGAAGGCGGCAGAGTCCCCTCCGGCCCAGAAGCCTGCGGCCATGACCCAGTCGAAGGCCGAGGAGGAGGGCGGGGCGATAGCGCCCTTCTCAGCGCCTTGGGGAAGGCCCAGCTCCCCTTCGACCAGGCACTGGAGGAACCTGGCGGCGGCTACCGGGTCAGGGCCCTCGCCGTGGGCCTCCTTGGCGTCGGCGTCCACCCAGGAGGGGAAGAAGCCTGGAGGGGCGCCGATTTTCAACGAGTCGTCGACGACCGTCCTCGCCACCTTCGCCACCGCGAGCCCCCCCACCCCCGCCAGGCCTGTCCGGTAGCAGAGGAGGGCGTGTGCCAGGGTGGCCCTGGTCCAGACGCCGCCGAGCTGGCCGTCGCCGTAGGAGCCGTTGAAATACATCACGTTCGAGGTTGGGACGGTCCTGGGGCCGTAGGGCGTGTCGAAGTCCCTTTCAGTCAGCCTGTGGGCCGCAGCCTGCTCCGCGGAGCCCATGAACGCGTGTCGATAGGCTGCGACCGCCATGTCAGCCGTCTCGTCTGACCTCAGCCGCCCGGATGAGTCCCTGCAGAGTGAGATGAACCCCCTCTCGTCCAGGAGCCTCCTTCGTACGCGGTCAGCGATCAGCTTCGAGCGCTCGAGGAACTTCGCCGCGTCCCCCGGCTTCGACGTCGCCCGGGCTACGAGGGAGACCCCTTCGAGCGCCCCGGCCGCGGCGAGGGACACCTCCGTGAGCTCGTTGGTGGGGTACCCCCGCCCGAGTCGCCTTCGCCACCCCTGGGGGAGGGAGGGGTCGGTGGTCACCGCCGCATCCTTCGAATCCGCCATGAGGAAGGCGGCGAGCTTCCTGAGGAAAGGGTACGACGACCTCGACGCCCTCCTGTCTTGGCCCAGCAGCAGCGCATAGGAAGTCGCCTGGAGGAAGACGGCGCTCTCGAGGACCCCTGGCTTGGATCTGTCCAGGGAGTGGGGGAGGGACCCGTCCCTGCGCGCCAGGGACCTGGCCTCTGAAATGACGGCGGAGGCGAGCTTCGGCTCGAAATAGTGGAGAGCCCTCAGCGACTCGTACCTGTCGAGCAGGTCGTCGGCCCAGGGGGCCGCCCTGAGGGCTTCCAAGGCCCAGGACGCAGCCTCGGAGACCGAAAGATCCGAGCAGGAGAGCTCGGCGGGGCGTGGGCGCGCCTCGCCCTCTGCTGAGCGGAGCCGTCCGAACTCGGCGAGGGCCTCCTCGAGCTTCCCCGGGGTGTAGATGGACGCGAACTCGACCTCCCTGACCTCGCCTGGGGCGAGGTCAAACTCGTGGACCGAGAGGGCGATGACCTGTCCGGACATCCCGGCGGTCCTCTCGGGGACCTCGCCTGAGGCGACGGCGTCAAGGGCGCGCTGCTTGCTGGTCGTCATGAAGTACCTCGACGGGGAGGGGTGCGCCCCGATGACCCTGGCCGCCGGCGGGTCCGAGACCTCGTCCATGGCGACGTGGCTCTCCCTGTTGAAGGCGTTGACCCCCAGGGAGCCCCAGCGCGACGGCGTCTCGAAGTGGGCCGCCGCCACGTCGCTGACCCGGATGACCCTGAGCCTCACCTGGGAGCGGCCGGAGTTCCTCAGGGTCACCCGCCTGACGAAGCCTGAAGAAGGACCGGGGAAGAACTCCATGGACTGGAGGAAGTCGACTTCGAACATCCTCCCTGCCAGGCTCGCAGTCTTCGGGGCGAGCCTCACCAGCCAGTCGGGCCTCTGGGCCGGGACGACCACCCCCGCCTGGACCTTGTAGACCCAGACCTGCTCGAGGCCGAAGAGCGCCCTCTTCTCTGGGAGCGACTCCAACGACCTGACCGCTCCGTCCGGGTCAACCAGCAGCCTGCAACCACCCGAGTGGAGGGTCAGTGGGCGCTTCAAGGCCGAGGACCTGAAACCGGCGGAGGCCGAGACCGACTCTGCTGTCGCAGCCACGCCTGGGACTGTGCCTTAGGCGGGATAATATCAGGAGGATTTACTGGAGTTGAGCTGCTGGAGACGTTCCGTTAACCACCTCGGACCCTCTTCCACCGGGTCCCTTCCGGGGTGTCCTCCACGACGACCCCGGCGGCTAAGAGCTCCGCCCTCAGCCTGTCCGACTCGGCGAAGTCTCTCCTCTGCCTGGCGGCCTCCCTCTCCCTGACCAGCTCCGCGAGTTCCGGTTCCAGGTCATCCTCCCCGAACTTGAGGATCCCGAGGACCGAGTCCGCCCTCGCGAGGGCGTGCATCGCTGCTTGGGCGCCGGCCCCCCCGATCTCTCCGGAGTCTATCATGGCGTTCGCTTCCTTGGTGAAGGTCAGCATGGCGGCCAGAGCGCGGGGGGTGTCCAGGTCGTCGTCCATGGCCGCCTCGAACCCTGCGAGGAACTCTCCTACGGCGCCCGGGACCTCCCCCGTCCCCCCCTTGACCCCCCGCAGCCTCGCCAGCAGCTCCTGGAGCCGTCCCCTCTGCGCCTTCGCCTGCGACAGTGCCGCTTCGGTGAGGTCGACCTGGTCCCTGTATCTCCCCGAGACGAGGAACGCGCGTACGGTCAGAGGGTCCCACCCCAGCGTCAAGAGCTCCCGGAGGGTGACGAGGTTGCCGCTGGACTTGTGCATCTCTCTTCCGCTGACGTTGAGGAACTCGGAGTGGAGCCAGTAGTTGACGAACTTCTTCCCGGTGGCCGCCTCAGACTGGGCGATCTCGTTCTCGTGGTGGGGGAACTTCAGGTCCGCCCCCCCGGTGTGGATGTCGAAGGTCTCTCCGAGGTAATTCATCGACATCGCGGAGCACTCGACGCTCCAGCCGGGGCGCCCCCTGCCGAACTCTGACTCCCAGAAGACGTCCCCGTCGCCAGGCTCCCAGGCCTTCCAGAGGGCGAAGTCAGCGGCCTCCTTCTTCTCCTCGTAGTGGTCGCTGGACACCCTCCCGGCCGGCCTGAGCGAGTCGAGCCTGACCCCCGAGAGGGCGCCGTAGCGCTTGAACTTGGACACGTCGAAATAGACCGAGCCGTCGGCGGTCCTGTAGGCGTACCCTTTCTCGACCAGGGTGCGGACGAGGCGGAGTATCTCAGGGAGGTGCTCCGTCGCCCTAGGCATCGCCTCCATCTTTTCGATTTTGAGGGAAGCGAGGTCCTCCATGAATGCGGCGATGTAGAACTCCGTGAGCTCCCTCAGGGACTTCCCGGTCTGTCCCACCGCCCTGATTATCTTGTCCTCCACGTCTGTGATGTTCATCACTGAAGTGACTTTGTACCCCTTGAACTTCAGGTGCCGCCTCAGCACGTCGTAGAAGACGAAGGCCCTGAAGTTCCCGACGTGGGCGTAGTTCCACACGGTCGGGCCGCAGTTGTATATCCTGACCTCGCCGTCCCTGATGGGCCTGAACTCCTGCATCTCGCGCCCGAGGCTGTTGAAGAGCCGGAGCAAGGTCTGCGGAGCCTCCCCCCGTTCAGATAAAAGTTAGAGGATGTCCGAGACGGGTGAGCCGCCGCGAGCGACGAGTGGACGACCGGGGAGCTCAGCGCAAGTCGGCGTTGATTTAGAGCGCACGCCGGGGACAGCGAAATAAAAGGAACGGGAGATCAGGAATTACTTCAGCTTGCCAATCCTGAAGATGGCCTTGCCGCACGAGGCGCAGGTCCCCTTGATGGCGGGGCGGCCGTTCTTCAGTTTGATTTGCTTGGGATTCTTGATCTCCCGATTTTTCTTCTTCTCGTAGACGCAGTATCCGGTTACCACTGCGATTGCCTCGGCAGCCAATCCGGGCAGTTTGCTATATAAACCTGAGCCAACGGGGCCTGAATTGAGGTTTTTTCGGGCCTGGGGCTGTTTTGGAGGCGTTTTGGGATTCCAACGGCTAGGCGCCGAAGCGAGACCGTCCCAGATTCTTCGAGATTCGGCGGCTAGGGGAGCGCCCTACCGTCACTCATTTCTGATTTCGCCAAACGCGGCCGGGCTCGCAGGTAGGAGCCGTCGGGCTTGTCCTTGGCGTCGGTGCGATTTGGAACAGATTGACGAGATTCATGCCTCGCAGCTCTGGGAGGGGCAGATTCCAAACGCGGCGATTCGGTTTTAGGAGCGTCATGGCGGGGCGTGCCGCAGTTGACCAGCACGATGCAGAGTCGGCGGGCCTTCGGGTCGCTGGTCACCGCCAGGGTCGTTTACGCGATCAACTGGGTCAACGTCGGTGCTATATTCTACCTGATGGGGCCGGACCTGGGCGCCGGGGTCTCGGGGCTCGGGCTCATCACAGCGACGTTCTACCTCGGGCTCGGGCTGTTCCAGGTCCCCGGCGGGGTCCTCGCCGCCAGGTGGGGGCCGAAGAGGGTCGTAGTCCTCGGGATCTTCATCTCTTCCGCTTCGGCCCTCGCCACCGCCTCCGCGGCTGGCGTAGCCGAGGTGGCCGTCCTCAGGTTCGTCGTGGGATGCGGGATGGCGTTCGTCTTCGCGCCTGCGACGATAATCGTAGCTCGCCTGCTCCGCGGAGAGAAGTCTGGGATGGGGGTCGGCGTGATGAACTCGACGTTCGACCTTGGAGGGATCGTCGGGATCTTCGGGTGGGTGGTGGTGGCGTCGGTGACCGGCTGGAGGCCCAGCCTCGTGCTTTCAGGGGCGTTCGGCCTGGCGACGGGGGCGATGGTGGCGCTCTTCGTTCCAGGCGACCGGACGGCGAAGACCCCCAAAGTGGACAGGAAGGCGCTAGCTGCGGTTTTAGCGGACAGGCAGCTCGTCCTTCTGGGGCTCGGGACGGTCGGATTCGGGATAGCGGCGACCGTCATAGCCGGGTTCATGACCCTCTACGGCGTCAGGTCGCTCGGGGTTTCCGGCGCCCTGGCCAGCGGGGCAACTTCGCTGGTGTACGTCGTCCCGATATTCACTTCGCTCTGGGGAGGGCGGGCCTTCGACGTCCTCGCAAGGCACAGGATGGTGATGGTCGCGTCGCTGATCGGGAGCGCGGCAGCCCTCGCCCTGGCGGCCTACCCTTCGCTGCTGGCGGCTGCTGTCTGCTCATCCCTGGCCGGGCTGGTCTCCGGGGTCGGATACACCTTCGCCTTCGCTGGGGCGAGGGAGCTCAACAGGGCCGGCAGGGAGTACGAGAGCCTGGCCGTCGCCTGGGTCAACAGCCTCTCGCTGACCGGGTCCTTCTTCCCGCCTATCTTCTTCTCCTACATGGTCGAGGCATACGGGTATCGGCTGGCTTGGGTCTGGTCCGGGGTCCTGACCCTGGCCTTCGTGGCCCCAGTCCTCCTCATGGTGGAGACCTGGCGGGTCAGAGCGGCGTAGCGATTATGTCGTCCCCCTTCTTTACGTTGACCTCGAGCCCGGCGAGGCCGATCTCCTTGATCTCGGGGACGGGTATCCCAAGCTCTTCTATCTTCGACCTGTGACGCGATATGGCCTTCAGCCATGCTTCGGACCGGTCCTCCGCCTTGGGGACCCCCAGCCCGGACTTGGCGGCCAGTTCCTCGAGCTTCTGGTCGTACTCGAAGAAGTCCTCGGGGAGCTTCCAGAAGTCGTCCATCGGCCTGAACAGGAGCGGGGAGAGGTAGATGAAGCCGTGCTTGAGCTGCCTCGATATCATCGCCTTGTCGTCGTTGCTCATCCTCTCTGCGAGCCGCTCGAGCATCGCCAGCGTCCCGGTCAGGTGCCTGGACTCGTCCCTGGTTATGTTCTTGAAAGCCGTGGAGTAGACCTTGTTGGTGGACCTCTCCCCCACCTCTTTGAAGATCAGTTGGGCGCCTATCTCCGCGAAGAAGAAGCTGGAGAATATCAGCTCCAGGGGGTACTTCCCCCATGCCTGGTTGAAGGCGCTCCAGTAGCGCGCCCCGTTGTCGTAGAGGGCCATGATGTTGCGGTGCGCCTTCTCCTCGAGGGTTGACTTCGGCTTGAACCTGTAGGGGAAGTTGGGGCAGACGCGGGCGCAGGCCCTGCGGCAGACCTCGTCGTGCCTGCACTCGTCGAAGGCGACGGCCGAGAGGAACTTCTTGGTCGGGTCCTCGAACTGGTGGGTCGCGGCCTGGACGGCGGCAGCGCCGAAGGCACCTATCCCTGACTTCTCGAAGAGGGCGAGCTTGGACAGCCAGTACGCCTGGGCAACGCCTTCGTCGGAAGAGTAGTTGCTCGCGTCGCACTCGTCCCAGGGGAGGTCGGCGGGGCCCCAGTTCTGGGGGAACCACAGGTCGTAGGTCCGAAGGAGCGTCTCGGAGACTACGTCCCAGTTCCCGGGGAAGACGTTCCCGTCGTCCTTGCTCATGGCGTCACGCAGCCCGGCCGCCGTATTTACTCTTGCCTCGAGGGGGGCGCCTGAGGTTTCCCCTGTGTAAGGCATAATTATCGTCCCCGGGGAGGCGCCTTCGCGGTGGGGTGGCGGAGCGGTTACGCGTGCGCCTGCAGTCGCATGCCGTCAGTGAGCGCATTCACATGGGTTCGAAAGCGGCGGCAGCCGCCGTGAATCCCATCCCCACCTTCTAGCTGGAGGGATGGGCATGCGAGATGCCCTCTTCGAGATGTCGAGGCTCTCTCCCCAGCCTGACTCGAACCCCGCCAGCATGTCTTCCTTCGGGTCGACGGCGCAATGGACGAGCCGAACCTCGACTGTCACCCTGGTCCCCCCTCGCCTCCTCCTCGGACGTCGCCCTGTTGACGCACCCCCAGGCCGCACCCCAGTCGGTGGGGGTGGTCCTAGTGAAGGCTGCGAGGGGGGACTCGGACCTGAGGGCCATCAGCCGGGGCGGGACCACTTCGACCACGGCCCCCAGCATGGAGTAGGGAGACCCGTCGAGGTTCCTGGAGTCCGCCCGCATCTTCCCCCCTGGGCGTGTGTCTATTTCGCATTCCTCGTTCACCGCGCATCTCGGGAGGCCGAACCGCTTCGCCGCGCTAGCGGGGCCCGTCCACATGCGGAAGACGGTCTCTGGGAGCGTCGAAGACACGGGCGACCACTACGGCGTCTTTTTCATCACCCACGTCGATCCCTTCCCTTCCTAGTGGCTCTCGCCTTCTTCTCTGAGTCGAGCGCCCCGCCAAGCGCATCGAACCTCCTGTTCCACGTCGAAGTAACTTCATCAGCCCACTCTTCCACATCCCTCGTGCGCTCCGGATTGATGCCGTAGATGCGCCTCTGCCCCTGCTTCTCCATGCTGATCAGACCGGCCTCCCTCAGGACATTCAGGTGCTGTGAGACGGCCTGGGGGGTCACCTCGAACTCTCTGCAAATCTGAGTGGCGGTCAGCCTCCCTCGTGATGCGAGCAGCTCCAAGACTCTGCGCCTCCGCGGCTCCGCCAACGCATAGAACGCATCCATGGCCGAGGAAGTAAAGTAATGACTTGATAAAGGCTATCCTTTAGTCATTTTCCCGCGACATAGGAGGGCGGGCCCGGGTCTGCCTCGCGGCGGAGTCTCCCCTACACGAAGAGGGCGAACAGGACTATGGCGGAGATGAAGACTATGGAGATTGTGTTCAGGACCTTGATCAGGGAGTTGATGGCAGGCCCAGCGGTGTCCTTGAACGGGTCGCCGACCGTGTCCCCCATCACAGCCGCGGCGTGGACGGGGGTGTTCTTACCGCCGAAGTTGCCAAGCTCGATGTACTTCTTCGCGTTGTCCCAGGCGGCCCCGCCGTTGGTCATCATGAACGCGAGGAACACCCCGGACGCGACGCTCCCGATGAGGAGGCCCCCGAGGGCCAAGGGCCCGAGTATGAAGCCGACCACCAGCGGGGTCGCCACCGCAAGGAGCGCAGGCTTGGCCAGCTCCCTTATCGCCGCAGTGGTGCTGATGCCGACGCACCGGGCGTAGTCTGGCTTGGCCGTCCCTTCCATGATACCAGGGATCTCTTTGAACTGGCGCCTGACCTCGTTCACCATCTTGATGGCGGCGCGCCCGACCGCCTGGATCAGGAAGCTGGAGAAGTAGAACGGGAGGAGGGCCCCCACGAAGATGCCTATCACCACCCTCGGGTCGCTCAGGGCGAATGTGAGGCTCGCCCCCTGGGCTAAGCCGTACTTCGCGAAGAGGTTGTGCTGGGCGATGAGCTTGTTGGCCTCGTCCTGGAACGCGAAGAAGAGGGCCACTGCCGCCAGGGCCGCAGACATGACCGCGAAGGCCTTCGTCGTTGCCTTGGTGGTGTTCCCGACGGCGTCGAGCTCGTCGGTGACTTCCCTGACCCCCGCCTCCAGCCCAGCCATCTCGACGATGCCGTTGGCGTTGTCCGTGATCGGCCCGAACGAGTCTATCGACATGATCACCCCGGTGAGCGAAAGCTCCGCCATGGCAGCCACCGCCGTGCTGTAGACACCGACCAGGACCCTTGACGGCTCCGCGACGGTCGCCGGGGTGGCGTAGTAGCCTATGAAGTACGACACCAGTATCGCGAGGACCAGGACCACAGCCGACGGGGCTGTGCTCTGGAGCCCTGTCGAGAACCCTGCCAGGAAGTTGGTCGCTGCCCCCGTCTGGCTGGCTTCGGCCACGAACCTCACCGGCTTGTAGTTGTAGGAGGTGAAGTAGTCCGCGACCCTCTCGATGGCCACCACCACGACGATGCCGACTATCGCGCTTGCCAGGAGGGACCAGCCGAGCGAGCTCCCCTTGAAGACGTATTCGCTGGCGACAGCGTCTATGACCACGGCGATGGCAGCGGAGATGAGCAGCGAAGTGTTCAGCGCGCCCATCGGGTTCTTCGAGATCCCCTTCCTGATGTAGAAGCCTCCGAGGATGGACCCCACTATCCCTGACGCTCCGAGGAGGAGCGGGAACACGAAGAGCTGGTTGGCTGAGATGAGTGAAGCGAGCGACCCGAACGCGGAGCTCCCCGACGTGATGAGGGCCGCGAGTATCAGCACCGCGACGGAGATGACTACGAACGACTCGTAGATGTCGGCCCCCATCCCGGCGCAGTCGCCGACGTTGTCCCCCACGTTGTCAGCGATGACGGCGGGGTTGCGCGGGTCGTCTTCGGGGATCCCAGCCTCAGTCTTCCCCACGAGGTCCGCCCCGACGTCGGCCGCCTTGGTGTAGATCCCCCCTGAGACCCTCATGA
This sequence comes from Nitrososphaerota archaeon, assembly GCA_027386095.1. Next base: position 51,864 of record DAHXUN010000005.1, read on the forward strand.
ACATCGCGATCAGGGAAGCGCCGAAGCCGAGCCCGGCGAGGATCGCCGGTGTGGTCACTATGGCGTTCTGGAAGACGATGTAGAAGAGCGAGACGCCAAGGAGCCCAAACCCCACCACGGCCATGCCCATGACCCCGCCCCCTCGGAAGGCCACGGTCAGCGCGCTCCCGAGCCCCTTCCGCGCCGCCTCGGCGGTCCGCGAGCTGGTCCGGACCGTCATGGCCATGCCGACGTAGCCTGCCAGGGCAGAGAGGAACGCGCCTACCAGGAACCCGGCTGCCGTGGCTCCGTTTGTCTTCAGCGGGAGGTCGATGAAGACGAATATCAGCACGGCGATCACAGCCGCTATGGGCGTGATCACCCTGTACTCCCTTCTGAGGAACTCGTCAGCGCCCTGCCTGACGGCGGTGGCTATCTCGACCATCCTGGCGTTCCCAGGGTCCTGCCTCCTGACGGAGTAGACGAGGTAGAGCGCGTACGCCAGCGCGACCGCGGAGCCGCCGACCGCGAGGTAGCCGTAGTCGAAAGCCAATCGGACGGTGCGGCTTTGAAGTTCCCTTTAAAAGAATTAAGGAATCTGGCGTCTTCCGCGCTTCGTGAGGGCGTAGGACGCTATGAAGGGCAGGACTGTGGTCACCTCGGCGTCGATGGCGGCCTGCCTCGCCCCGACCTTCACCTTCCCCCAGGATACGGCCTCCCTGATGCGGGCTCCGCTGAGGGACCCGTCCGTCTCCTGGGCGGTGGAGACGTAGCAGGCCCAGTCGAGCCCCCCCCTGAACTGCGCCCACCAGATCGTATGGTGCTTCGAGATCCCTCCCCCTAGGACGAGGGCCCCGGTCTCCTTCGCGTCTGAGAATATGTCAGACAGGCGCCTCTCGTCCCCCAGCAGGTCTAAGCGGAAATCCCTGTGGCTCTCAGAGAAGAGCCAGACCTGGCTCCCCACGGCTCCGTCTGTGATACCGGGGACGAAGACGGGCACCCCCTTCTTCTGGGCCCAATAAAGCAGCGAGCGCTCTGAGGCAAGGTCTCTGCCTATCTCCGCGGCGAGCTCCTCGGTTGTGACCGAGCGCCGCCTTTCGTAGATGCGGCCGAGGAGGGGCTGCATTCTCTTCTCGATGAGCGGGCCGTAGCCCTCCAGTGGGACGAGGACGTTGCCAAGCCTGTGATACCCGGCCTTCTTCAGGCGGGCGTCGTCCATGCCGAAGCTGCCGACGTAGTAGTCCCCGAGGGTCCTGGCTATGTCGTGGTCCAAGGTGCCGCACGTCGTGATTATAGCGTCCACCAGCCCCGCCCTGACCATGTCCACCAGGACCCCTCTGAGGCCGGTGGCGACGATAGCGGCCGGGAAGGAGAGGAACTTCGTGCACCCCTCTCTGGCGCACATGGCGCTGAAGGTCGAAGCGACGTCGAAGAGGTTCCTCCCCATGAAGCCGCCCCCCTTGCCCATCCCCTCCAGCAGCGAGGCCAGGTCGGGGGATGCGGACACGTGGTAGTCCCGCACCTTCTCTAGCTTCGGCGTGCCCGTCATGGGCGGTTCCGCCAGAGCTTGCGATTTTAACCGTTCTGCGCCAGTTTCGGGACGCGGGCCCCTCTCTGCTCCTCTTGGATCTCCGCCCGCGCCCCCTGGCGCCCCCACGCCCTACTTTGAAGTCCCTGGTGGGAGAAGAGGCCCTCCCTGCCAGGGGAGTCCATGCAGTCTCTCGAAGCCGAGTCGTGCCCCGACTGCTCTGTCCCCCTCCTGGACGCATGGGATGAGCTCGCCTGCCCGAACTGCGGGATGGTGAAGGAGAAGGCCGGAACCTCCGCCATCCCCGGCTCGCAGCCTAGCCAGCGCTACGGGCCGCACCCCCTGGGGAGCTTCATGGGGACGGTGTGGGGGACGAGGTCCGAGAGGGCCACCAAGGGGATCACAGGCTCGAGCAGGAACTACGGCTACCTGAAGACGGTGTCCGACTTCACGGGGCGGGAGAATGGACAGGAGACCGAGTGCGCGAAGATGATCGAAAGGGTGGCTGAGAAGCTCGCCCTACCGAGGTTCGTCGGCCTCCAGGCCGCGGCCATAGCGAGGAAGGTCTCGAGGTCGGCCCGCACCAAGAGGAGGATGACCGTCGCGGAGATCTCGGCATACTCGCTGATGGCGGCATGCAGGATAGAAGGGGTGACGTCCTCGAACGCGGGCGAGATACTCGCCGCCCACGCCGTGCTTGGGAGGAGGGTCACCACATCTTCCATCATCCAGCTCAGCCTGGACTCCCCTGTGAAGACGTTCGCCAAAGGCCCCGAGGACTACGTGACCAGGGTCCTCGCGAAGCTTTCCATGAACCCGAACCTCGACTCCAAGCTGGCGAGGGCAGGGGTCGCGAAGGCGGCCTACTTCAACGCGGTCCGGTCGCTCGCCCTCGACCTGTTGTCCCGCTGCGACAGGATCTCAATGGGAGGGAGGAGGCCGTGCGCCCTGGCGGCTTCGGCGGTGTACTCCGCGGAGGCGGCCCTTGCGATGGCCGAGGGCAGGGGGAGGCGGGTGACCCAGAGGGAGATGGCAGACTGCGGGGGGACCTCTGAGTACACCGTCAGGGAGCAGTGCGCCATGTTCTTCACCCCTGAGCTGGCTGAGCTGGCGAAGGGACTGTGAGGACGCCTTCCTCGTAGAACGTCACCCCGAAGGTCGAAGAGACGCCTCGGACACCGGCCTGGACGAGTCGTACGTCGTAGCTCACTGAGCAGGTCGGCGATGCCGTGACCGAATACGAAATCGAGAGGACGAACCCTTCCTCCGACGCGGAGCGGACCTGGGTCCGGATTGCCTCGTCCGCTTCCACTCCCAGGGACGCGGCGGTGCAGTTGTCAGTGGGGCGAGACAGCGCCTGCGCGACGGCCGCCGTGGCAGCCTCGCATCGTGAGACCGCGTCGTGAATCCGCACCCCGAGGTGGACGTAGTGCGATTCGCCCTTCGTGAAGGTGACCCCAGGGCCGTCGCTCCCGGAAGCGTCGTAGTGGAGGACGATGTCGAGCTCCCCTGGGACCCACCCGTCGAGCGGGGAGAGGGCGGAGAGGTTGTCCCCCCGGTCCCCTGCTCCCCCGACGCTGGCCCAGACCGAAACACTGACGCCTCCGCTCGCCTGGGAGTCAGACAGCCCCCCGACGCCGCGGGCTATCTCCGATGCGGCCGTAGGGCATTGGAAGGCCGAGGAGGCGAGCAGGAGCCCGGCACCGTGGAGGATGTCGGCCCCTTCGGCAGCCTCTAGGACCAGGAAGCGCTGACCCATGACGTCGGAGGCGTATGCCTCAGAATAGAGAACCCCCATGTCCTGCGAAGCGACATACACTGCGAGGTCGCAGGCCAGCAGGGCCGAGAAGACGACCGCCGCCACCATGGTCGCGCCTACGGCCCGGCGTCTGACCATGCCCCGACGTCCACCTGGAGGTTGACGAGCCTGAACGCGATGGACGCCTGGTCGGCGCCTGCCGGAGGGGCGTCCCCGCAGGTTACTCCCCCGACAGTGGCGAAGAGATGGACCGTGGAGTTGGACAGGCTCGCAAGATAGGAACAGACGGGCCGCGGCGGCGTGCTCAGGAACCAGCCCATCCCCTTCGCTTGGATCACACCCGCGACCCGGTCGCTGAGCTCTGCCCTGGCAGCCAGCTCGCCGGCCCGGAGGTCGCCGGTCCTCGGCGTCCAGAAGAGGATGCCTGCGATCGCCGACGCGCCCACGAGTACAGCCACTGCGACGTCGACATACTTCAAACCGGGAAGAGCTCCGGGAGAAGGATCGCCAGCGCAAGGAGCGCCATGGTGATCAACACGGCGTACATGATGGCGACGTCTATGTACGTCTCCACCTCAGACGACCCTGCTCACCTCCACCTCCCCTCCGACGAGCTCGGCAGAGTAGGAGACGGTCGGCTGCAGGAACATGGTGGGGACCGGGTGGCTCGTCTCGAAGGCGATGAAACCCACGCCGTCATAGATACTCACAGTGTCTCCTGCGAGGAGGATTTCGTCAGCGGAAGGCGCGGAGCCGTAGGAGAACCTGACCGTCACCCCCGGGCTCAACGAGTCCAGGACCGCCCTTACGCCGTCGGCGTAGCGCCAGTCCGCGCCCGCGCGAGAAGCCCTGGCGGCAGCTGATATCGCTGGAGTGATGACCAGGAGGAGGGCGGCCGCGGCGGCGAGATACGCCCCCCATGAACCTTCGGCCGCTATGGTGGTTGAGGGCAAGTCACTCCACCTCCAGGGCGAGGGCGGACCCGTTGCTTCTGAAGAGGACCTGGTGCGGCCCTGCGGAGACGACTACCCTGAAGCTGCACGTCGTATGGAGGTCGTCCACTGCGACCCGCTTCCCAGAGGTGATCGTCAGGACGCCTCCCTGACACCCGATGGTTGAAGGGGGGAGGGTCAGGTCGGATCGGGACGAGCCGTTGACCTGGGCTTCCATGGCGAGCGCGGAGACGGCTGAAGAGGCCGCCTTGAACTGCACCCCGGAGACGAAACCGGAGTAGGACCCATAGGTGGCCACCGAGCCGGCGACGAAGAGGGATGACACCATGACCACGAGGCAGTACTCCAGGACTTCGACCATCGAGAGAAAGGCGGCGTGGGGGATTTAACGAGCCACCTTGCCCGTTTTATTGCGGGGTGGTGCCCCCCATTGAGGACCCGTGGTGTCAAGGCTCGCGAGAAATTTCCTCAGCGCCGTCCGCAAGCCTGCGCCCGCTGTCGAGCCCCCGCCCCTCCTCCTGGAGCTCTTCGAGAGGCCTGACTGGCGCGGGTCCCCTGACCCGGGGTCGTTCCCGTTCACGTACAGGGTGACAGGAGAAGGCCCGGTGCCGTTCTACCAGGTCGGGTGCACCCTCCCTCCCAGGATGGTCATGACCCTGCGGGAGGTGGTACGGGGAGCGTCAGACGACCTTGATCCGGGCGACGTCGAGCCGCTCACGTTCACCCGGCTCATCGATGTTCTGGCACAGGCATCGGCTAGAAGAATCGCCGCGTCGGGGATCAGCCACCGAATCAGGGACCTCTCCGAACTGGCGGCGTACGAAGCGGTCGGCCTTTCGAGGATCCTTGCCCTTGCCAAGGACATTAAGGTGACCGAGTTCTACGTCGACTCGGAATCGACCCCCGTGTACCTGGACCACATGTCGTTCGGGAGGTGCGAATCAGGGATCGTTCTTACAGAAAGGGAAAGGAAGGCCCTCGAGACCCACCTCGACACGTTCAGCGGCTACACCCTCGACTTTCGGACCCCGTCCCTGAAGAACGACCTCGTGGTCGGGGGCGCGGCGCTCAGGGTCTCGGTCGACCTCGAACCTGTGGCGGTGAACCGCTTCGCCCTGGACGTGCGGAGGCTGAACGTCTCCACACTCACCCTCCCCCAGCTGATAGGGCGGGGGTTGATCTCCGAGGAGGCGGCGTCCGTCCTCGTGGGGTGGCTGGAAGCAGGAGGGAACGTCACGATAGTCGGCGAGACGGGGACCGGGAAGACGACCCTCCTCAACGCCCTCGACGAACAGGTGGACAGGAGGCTCCGGCGGCTCTACATCGAGGACGCGGTGGAGACCAAGGATATGCTCGCGGACGGGTACCATCAGGTGAAGGTGAAGGTCGACCCATACGACAGGGGGGAGGTCTCGGAGAGGACCAAGGAGTCCGAGATAGTGAAAGCGCTGCACAGGTCTCCTGACATCGTGATTCTGAGCGAGATACAGTCAGAGGAACACAGCAGGGCGTTCTTTCAGGCCCTCGCCTCGGGTGCGAGGGGGGTCCAGACGTTCCACGCCTCCACCATAGAGCAGGCGGTGAGGCGCTGGCTGACGATGCACCACATCGCCGAACAGAGCCTGCTGGATCTCGGAATACTCGTCCAGATGGCCAGGCCAGACAGGCTGAGGCAGGAGAGATATGTGCACAGGGTGGTAGAGGTCACCCAGGAAGGCGGGTCGCCGAGGATCAAGGAGATCTACATGCGAGACCGCGACCACAGGCTGAGGAACGTCGCCGGGCCAGGCTGGCCACGCCCTCCGAACGGCGTGCTGGCCGAGATGCTGGGAATGAAGGTCGCTCAGGCGTCGGCCAGGATCTCCCGGGGGGGCAACCCGGGTTGAAGTTCGCATCGCTGGACCACTTCGGGCTCTCCGCCTGGAGGGTAGCCGCGGTGGGCCTCGCGTCCTCGTCCGCGTCGTGGCTCGTCGCTGACCTCGCCTTCGGGGATGCCCTCGGAGGAGCCGGCTCGCTGGTCCTGCTCATAGTGGCCGCGGCCGTCTTCTACATCGTCGTGACCACGCCGAGGCGCCTGCTGGACAGGGGGCGGGTGAGCCAGGCGAAGGAGGCAGTGCTCCTCGCTTCTTCTTCGAAGGCCCTGCTTGAGGTGACCCGGTCCAGGTCGAGGTCCGTCCTCCTCCTGCGACCCAGGGACAGCGACGTAGCGGCGGCCGTGGCGCGGGCCTCGAAGACGATCCTGCTCGGCGAAAGCGTGGCCAGGTCAGTCGGCGCCGCGTCGGGGTCGCTCGCGTCGTACGCAGTCGCGGCCGCGCTGAGGGGACTGGCCGAGCCCAGGAAGGGCGGACCGGACCCGGACGACGAGGAGGCACGCGGGCTGGCTGGGTCAGCGGCTCTGAGCAGGGAGACCAAGATGCCGATGGTCATGACCGTGTCGTTCTTCACCCCCATCATGCTGCTACTGTATACGGTCCTCACGCACTCCTACGGCGCGGTGAGGCTCGCAGAGCTGGGAGCCTTCGAGTTGGCTGTCCTTGACCTGGCGTTCCATCTCGGCGCCCCCGGGAGGCCAAGGTGATGAGCGCCGAGCTCGACGCGATGCACTCGCTGGGGAGGGCGTTGAAATCCGCAGGCGAAGGGAAGGGCCTTGCGAGGTCCGCCGTGGAGGAGCTGCCCAGGGCCGGGCCCCTCGGGAGGGAAGGGGCGAGGCTCCTCCTGCTGGGATTCCCCCTCAGCCGGGCCCTCAAACCTCTGGTAGAAGAAGGGGGTGAGGAAGTCTCGATGCTGGCGTCGCTCGTAGTCGCCGCGCCCAGGAGCAGCGCCCCCCTGGTCGGGAGGAGCGGCGAATCCCTCGCAGTCACACTGGAGGGATGGGTCAAATCCAGAGACAGCGAGGTCATGGAACAGAAGGTGATGAGGTTCAGGAGCCTGGTGACATCGGCAGTGCTCGGCGCTGTGATGGGGATGCTGACGGCCCTTGGCCCAGTGGTCGGGAGCCTGGGTCTGGGCGGAAGCCCGGTGGGGACCGGGGCACTCGTCTACGGGTCGGCCGCCATGACAGCCATGGGTTCGGGGATGCTCGGCGCATTCATGTCAGGGAGGAGGTTCTTCGTGAACGTCCTTCTCTCGATGGCCGTCTTCGCTGCCATAGCCGCCGCAGCGGCCCCTCTGGCCTCGGTCTCCTCGGCAGCCCTGTAGGAGGTTAAATATGGAACATGGGCTTCAATTGCATGAAAGTCGGTCGCAGGCTTTGGCGGAGCAGGCGCGGGGTTCAGCTGATCGAAGAAGCGCTGCTGATCTCGGTCGCCCTTGTGGCGCTGTCCTTGCTCGTCGGCGGGATCGAGTCGATCCTCAAGCAGAGCTCGGCATACACTTCGAACGTGTGGAACTCGATCACCAACTCGCTCAACGGCATATTCGGGTCCCTGTTCCACTGGTGAGGCAAGCTGCACCCCGCCCATGAGCTGGCGTCCCAGGTCGCCTGGAAGCTCCGGCCCCAGGCCAGACTCGGCATAGAGGAGATGAGGGTAGCCGACGGCAAGTACGTCTCTTCGGCCGACGGGTCGAAGGTCAGGAGCATGGCGCTGTTCAGGGTCGGGGTCCCTGACGTCCCCGAAGACCCAAGGATGGACTACTCCGCCGCCCTGAAGACGACGCTTCAGCAACAGAGGATGAAGGGCCTCTTCGAGGGTCTCCGGAGGGCAGGGCTCCCCTTCGTCTATGTCATGCTGATGGACGAGGCCGAAGGCGAAGGCGAAGCGCCCCCTGTCCTCGAGTTCGACCTTGTCGTCGGGACGTGGGTGGACGGCAAGAAGAAGGAGGACCAGAGCCAGGCGCTGGAACAGCGGGCGAGCATACTGTCGGCGGCCCTGAGCGTGGCTCTCCCCACTGCCAACGTGGAGAGGCTGCTGAGGAAGGACCTGGCCGGGTTCATGAGGTCCATGCTCCTCCCCGGAGTGAGGCAACTCTCGCAGAGGGGGTCCCCCACCGCAGTCGGAGCCCTCTGCACCTTCGATGAGATGTCGCCGCTCTCCGCAAACCTGGAGAGGTCTCCTGATTTCTACATCCCCAACGCGGCGGAGTCGGGGCAGGACGGGCTCCTCCTCGGGTCGCTGAAGTCAGGTGGGAGGGAGTACCACGAGATCAGGCTGCAGCTGGACGACCTGCGGAGGCACGTGAGCGTCCTCGGGATGACAGGCTCGGGGAAGTCGACGACGGCAGCCGCCATCGTGAAGCAGGCGGCGGAGGCGGGGCTCCCGGTGATGATACTCGACTGGCACAACGAGTACGGTGCGACCGCCCGGTCGGTCGGGGGGAAGGTGGTGGCGCCCGGGAAGGACGACTTCTCCCTGAACCCACTGGAAGGGGGGCCGGACACAGATCCCGCCGAGCACATAGCCATGGTCTCCGACATCTTCTCCCCTATGCGTCAAGCTTGGCCGTTATATCCGCCCCGGGGGTACTGTTTCGATGAGCGTAGTCGAGGACTCGGACGACTGGAGGAGGTTCCTGGCTGCCATGCCGAACGAGGCCACCAGGAAGGTCTACGCCCTATCCATGAAGTACTTCTTCGCCCACTGCGGGCTGGACAACGTGGCGTTCGTGAGGCTCGCGAAGGGGGACCCCGAGAAGGCCGAGGGGCTGGTCCAGGGGTACGTGGGGCACCTCAGGGGGAGGGCGGAGAAGGGGGAGATAGCGCTCTCCTCCGTGAGGGCCAGGGCGACCCCGATCAAGCTCTTCTGCGTGATGAACAGGTGCAGGCTCGACTGGGACTTCATCTCGAGGACCATACCGAAGAGCAGGAAGTGGGCCGACGACAGGGCCCCCACCAGGGACGAGATCAGGAGGGTGCTCAACCTCTGCACCCTGAGGATGAAGGTGGCCGTGGAGATGATGGCCTCCGGGGGTTTCAGGGTGGGGGCCTGGGACTACATGTGCGTCAGGGACGTGGAGCCGGTGGAGAGGGACGGGAGGGTGGCCGCAGCGAAGGTGACCGTCTACAGGGGGGAGCCGGAGCAGTACTTCACCTACGTCACCCCCGAGGCCTGGGGGGTCTGCAGGCAGTACCTCGAGTACCGCAGGGCCCACGGGGAGGACGTGCTCCCGGGGGCGCCGCTGGTCAGGGACGAGTTCGCCGTCTCCCAGGGGCGGAAGGGGACGGCGTCCGTGGTGAAGAGGCTCGGGTCCAGGGAGATAGAGAGGGAGCTCTTCAGGATACTGGGGAAGTCGGGGCTGAGGCAGGAGCGGAGGCGGAGGTACGAGTGGAAGGCGGCGCACGGGTACAGGAAGTGGTTCAAGACCCAGGCCGAGCAGGTGATGCGCCCCATCCACGTGGAGATGCTGATGGGGCACTCGACAGGGGTGAGCAGCGCCTACTACAGGCCCACGGAGGCGCAGCTGCTTGAGGACTACCTGAAGGCGGTGCCTGTCCTCTCTGTGACCGAGTACAGGGACGTCAAGGAGGCGGAGGAGAAGATCAGGGCGGAGTTCGGGAGGAGGGTCGCACAGCTGGAGGCGCAGCTGGCTGAGGTTCTCCGGAGGCAAGCCGCCGCAGCGACGTGAGCTCTTCGAGCCAGGCCTCGAGCAGGCGGCGCGGGATGGGGACGAGGTCTTCGTCGGGCATGGGGACGGAGGGGGAGGGGGGATTTAACGGACGGGGGCGGCCAGGCACGGAAAGTCTACCATCTTCCGGAGACGTTCGTTGCGGCCAAGAGGCCCTGCGGCGCCTGTGCTGCCGAGGAGCGCATGGGCGAGGAGTTCGTCGAGATGCCTGGGAAGGAGCTTGAGCGCTGGATCGAGGAGGTCGCAGACATGGGGCGGCAGCCCAGGTCGAGAAGCGCTCTGGACGGTCGCCTTCGAAGAGAGTCTGATTAGCCCCGGCTTTGGCCAACAATCGGAGGTCGGGGTGTCGAGTCCGCTTCGTGGACGTCGGTCTGGCTAAACATACGAGGGAGAATCTGTCGGATAAACTTGACTGATGTTTACACCTGGGCGGGCAGGCTGAGTCGCGCTCTAGTCCGGCTGCAGAAGCACCGGAACGGGTTCGGGCCCGACGGGTTCCGAACCCGGGGGGGTTCGATACCGGAGCTCTTCTGATGCTCCGGTCTCCAATGTAGTATCCTTATCGATGGTGGAAGGATAAAAACATCACGGACGGGCTTTGATCCTTCTCTGCCTGCGTCAGTCCTGTAGTGGCACGTTTAGCGCCGTTTTTGGTACTAGATTGGTCGGTGGTACTCGATTGGGAATTTACCGCACATGCCACCTCGACTGGGGGTTCGAACATTAGAGGCCAAGGGTTCGAGCCGGAAGGAACCCGACCACTTCTTCCCCCAATAAATCCGGCCCAGACCCTTGGCCTCCCTGACAAGGGTACGAATCGGGCTAGATACGAATCCTTGGCACGCGAAATTAGTCGGGTCGGCAACTCTGATGTATTCCGTGCCGTTGGTATTTGTTCACCACTGAGAGAAGGGTGACGGATCTCTTTCTGCTGCCTCGTGCTTGATTTGCACATTTAGTGCGGTTTCTGGTACTAGATGGTGACCGGTACTTGAAGGGAAATTTCCCGCATATGCTCTCGCTGGAGGAACCGAATGGACCCGATGGGAACCGGTGCATTTACGCAGCAAAAAATGGTATCGAGATAAACGGGTTCCTGCCACAATGGTTGCGAATCGGGCATCCCTCCCCGCTTTCCCATCAATAGTGGGGCGTCAAGGTTCAGGCACTCTGCACTCTTATTAGACGGATTTCGGCGTCGGGAATCGTTGGCGACGCCAGATGAGTACAAGGGGTTGCCCCTACGAGAGCGAAGGGTTCTCTCGGTGGTTGTTCTCATCGTGGCCTTGATTCTCGCCCTCGACCTCCTAGTTACCAGGGTCTACCTTTGGTACATCCTCGGGGAAATCATCTCGATGATTGCCTATGGATTGGTTCTCCCTCGCGACAAACAGTTGAGCCCCAAGCTGGCGCTTCATCACTTCCCTGAAGTCTTCATGCTCTTCTTCGCTGGGTACATCGTTTCAGTCGGGGCAATCCTCTTCAGTCTCGTAGTTCTGCTAGTCGCGCCTCTGGCATACCCAGGCTTCATCGGAATCCTATGGGTGACGGCGAAAGCGTACAAGCCCCAGCCCCTCTGGCAGACTACCAAGGACACTCTGCCATTCTGGGTGATACTGATTGCAGGAACCGTGGTTGGATGGATTCTCCGCTGAAGTAGTTTCGGACTGCACGAACGCAGAGGGACCGGGAGCTTAAAACAGGTCTGAGGAGCGTTTCGTCTTCCGTGACTAATCTTGGTCCGGTCTCATTATTCCCTTGTGGAATACTAATAAGCTGGAAGAACTTGCGACCGAATGTGACGAGTGTCGAACCGTTACTTACGGCAGGGCTAGTTGAGGAACGTAAGTGCGACTTTTGCAAGAAGACCCGAGTGTGTACATCTACCAGATGGGACAGTTCGCTATACATGTGGCTTTGCGCCTCCTGTAGGAGAGAATTGCAATTCGCCGTTGAAAGGATGGTGATCCCAATCAAGTCAAGGAAAGCTACCAGACCCGCATCTAAATGGCGCGGCGTTCGCCAAGTCTAACGAAGGGCAGGGAAATCCGAATGGGAATCTCGAGGAAGGTGCTCTGCATTTCCGCGACCCATGGAGTTCAGGAGTTTGACATCGAAACCAAATACGGCGAGAGTGTCAACGCAATAGTTGGAGAATTCACCGTATTCACTTCAGGCTTGCAAGTTTGGGCACCCGTACAGTGTGATAACTGCCTTACCGTCAGATTGAGAGATCTGGGTGAAACGTATGCTGATGAGGACCTGAGCGAAGAACATAGGGAGAGAGACATGGGTCCCGAAAGAAATCGCTGGTACGGAGGCGCTTACACATGCGAGGAGTGTTCAACTGACTACAATGTGGAAGTGCGGTTTAACCATTATGCCCTAGGAGGGGCGTTTCTCCCAGAGAAGACCAAAGGGTGCAAAATCATTCCATTGTTGGGATTGGGGGAAATGGCGAAGTCCGTACAAGAAGCGAGGCTCAAATCTGATGAGGAAGATAATGAGTGACCATCAGAATTGATGGGTCTGGCCGGATTCGACCGCATCACATCTGATGGGAGAAGAGAGGCCCTTGAAGCCTGCCCTCCGCCCAACGTCTGACCATTCGATTTCAAGAATTTGGCGGTTCGTACAAAAAAGCCACCCTTGCTCGGTAGTTCTTGACAAAGGATGCCAGGCGAGAGCTGTGGAGTCAGGACCCCGCTAGGTGAATGGAACCACCCCAGACACCGAGTATGTGGTCGCACCACCGGAAGTAGGACTCACGGAGCCCACTTGCTTCCTCTCTGATGGCTTTGGCCACCTCCGTGGAGGAGTCTCCCGAGGCGAACTCGATGGCCAAGGTCAACGCCAGGAGGCGGCTGTAGTGGTATGGGATCGATTCCCTCCCATCGGGGTCCCAGGTAGGCCGCCGGGGTCCGAGGCTCCCGTTGGCGATGTATTCGTCGAGCTCCCTCTGAAGGGCGTGCTTCGCTTCCCCGAGCTTCTTCTTGCTCTGCCGGTGAGACTGTGTGAGGCCATAAAGGACGGCCAGTCGTGCGGTCTGACGGCTCCAGGGGTTGGCCAGTGCTTCCTCCTGGTGCAGCTTTGACAGGTCGTCGAAAACCGTTCGGTCAATCCAATCCATACCACACCGACGTGAGGACGCCTAATAGCCGGGTCTATTCAGCCTCGAATGGCACGTTTAGAGCCGTTTTTGGTACTGGATTGGCCGCTGGTACTCGATTGGGAATTTGTCGCACATGCCCTGGGATGATCTTATGCACCCTCCGGGATGTGTTCTGGAGCTCGTACCTGTCGATTGTCTTGAAGCGCAGCAGCGCGGTATCCGCGTTCGGCACCCCCGGCCCCCATCTTGTTGGAGACGTTGCTCATCCCTTCGGCGTAGGCGTTGAGTACAGAGGAGTTGACAAGGAGACGCATATAGTCGGCCTTCGCGTACAGGGAGCTGGGCTTCACCTCGAAGCACAGCAACGAGGGCAGGTATCGCATCAGGACGGTATCTTAGCCTCTGGCTAGATTGGTAATCATAGCCGGGTCTTCGGGGTGAAGACCCCCTACGCTCGGAGGGCCAAACGCGTTAAGCGGACGCTAAAATCCACGCTCATTCGGAGATACTGTCAATAGACTTTCTGCTGCTGAATCTAATCAGAGCAACGAAGAATCAAACAGTCCAGAGGGTAATCGCAGTTGCAAATGCATCTGTCGTGGAAAAGATTAGGAAAGAAGCCGAGACTCTTCCATCTGACTTCAAATCGAAGTTTCTTGTGTGGTCCACCGATCATGTGAAGGAATTGCGGGACCTAGTCGCCGTACTTGAAGAAAGGAAGGTCAAACTTGGCATAGGAGTGTAAGTGAAATCCCCAAAATTGCCTTGACTATCTTCTCGAATTCGTCCGAGACATCCAAATGAGGAATCGCAGAAGTATCGTTTGATGGTTTTGTTAAGCCTTGAAGCGCTTTCATAGAGGAGTTGGGACTAGACCTAGGCCACCAATTCAGTCCTTCTGAGTGGTTGCGAGTTCTCTCTTCAGGTCGCCCCTCTCAATCATTCCAGTCTGAATTGCGCACTCTGCATGTCTGAAATTGCGATGTGAAGCTCGGGCGATATTGCTCACGATGACATCTCTCAGCTTCAAGGGCTTACCACAGGTGTAGCATACAGCTCCATTCCTTGAACGCTTCAATACCATGGCGAACAATCCCGGGCTCAGACGGTAGATACTAACAGGCATCGTTCAGAGACAGTCGCATGTTCGTTAAGAACCTTTTGAAGAAACGGCTTGGCAGTTCGCGCCGAAGCCGGTCTTTCAATAACTACATATTGCATCTCTTTGCCATGGTTGGTTCAGTGGCCCTCCCCCATCGGACCGAAATTGGCGTCAAAGAGGCCTTGATTGAGTTACTTCGGAAGCGACTTGTGGTGGAGACTGAACTCTCTTACCATACGCTTGAAGGAAGGAAGCAGCCCGACGCTTTGCTGAGAGATGGTGGCGAGTATTTTCTGGAGGCTGAGCTTGGCCCCGAGGCAAAACTACTGGATGGGTTACTTCAAGCGCAGGACTATGTGAAGACGCTGGGAGGATTGGGGGGCTTTGCAGTGTTGTTTCCAAACGAACTCCGAAAGCCAATGCCTCTAAGAGTGTTCGAGCAAGTCCTCCCGAAGGCTAGGATACTCGCCGTTGCCACATTCGCAGAGAAGGACGCCAGACTGCCCTCGAAATTCGAAGGGACCCTCGAACAGGTCTCCGATTGGATTTCTAAGCAGGTACTAGAACCAGCAGCCATACCTGTGGCTCCAGATACGGACCTCACCATCAGGACTCTTCGGGACGCCGTGGATTACCTCCAACTCGGAATGGCAAGAGTCGGCGAAAATCAATTGGAGCTGGTTTTCGGAGGACGCTCAGTATTCGAAAACATCCTCGAGTTCAGAGCCAGAGCGTATCCGATCGCGGAGATGAGGAAGGGCGCCACATATCTCCTAGTCAATCAAATCCTGTTCTACCACGTCCTTTCCAAAACGAAGTCCAGAAGCTATGCCGAGCTGGACGCTGATCGCCTTGCTCGACCTGAACAACTGCGAGAATACTTCGAAGTGGTACTCAAAGACGACTATACGCCAGTCTTTGGATTCAATATCACCCGTGCAATGAAAGACGACATGGTAGATGTTCTCAGGAAGGTCATTCAAGCGGTCAAAGTGCTCAGACCTGAGAAGTTCCAGGTTGACCTTCTCGGGAAAATCTTCCACGACTTGATACCATACGACACCCGCAAGGTGGTTGCCGCCTTCTATACGAACAACGAAGCGGCAGAGCTCATCGCCCGACTGGCAATCGACGACCCTGACGCTACTGTAATGGACCCCGCATGTGGGAGCGGTACACTGCTGGTCGCAAGTTACCACCGCAAACGTGAGCTCTTGGAATCGAAAGGACGTGCGTTCGGACCCGCAGAACACAAGAAGTTCCTGCAAGACCAAATCACTGGCATCGACATCATGCCTTTCGCTGCTCACCTCGCTGTCGTCCATCTCTCATTGCAGTCCTATCTCTATCTCACCGACAGAGTCAGGGTAGCGGTCTGGGATTCAACGCAGCTGAAGCCTGGTATAGAGATTCCAGCCATTACCCGCGAATTGAGGGAGGTGGAAAAGCAATCTCCCTTGGAAGCCTACTCAGAAGGGAAGGAGTACACGCCGAGACGTGAGGCCTACATCACCAAAGGGGTCATCACCGCTGAAGCCATCGGTGGGGAGAAGCTTCCTCTGGAGAAGGTGGACCTCGCGATAATGAATCCGCCGTTCACTCGGCAAGAGAGATTGCCACCAGACTACAAGAGGCTGCTCGACGCAAGGCTTGCTGATTACGGCAGTGCGTTACACGGACAGATAGGGCTCTATGGGTATTTTATTGCCCTCGCACACAGGTTTACGAAGGACGGTGGAAGAGTTGCGCTTGTTCTTCCTGCCACGATGTTACGCATTCAGAGCGCCGAAAACATCCGTAGGTTGTTGGTCGAGAAGTTCCAGATTGAATACATCATAACAAGCTGGCGGAAGCTGGCTTTCTCCGAAGGAGCGTGGTTCAGGGACATTGTACTAATCGCAAAGAAACAGCCTGTTCTGCCGAAGGACCGCGAGAACCAGTTCTGCCACATTGTAACATTGAAGAAGCCGTTGGTGTCGACTGATTACGCAATTTCACTGGCAGAGGAGATTGCAAACCACAAAGGACACGACTCCAATGACGTCCATTCAAGTAACGACATCTATTGCAGAGAAATCTCGCATGCGGACCTCTACGAGTACCTATCGAATTGGTTCTACTACGTTTCAGTTTTCGACCCCAAGGTCGAGGTGTGGTGGGAGCGGTTCAGACACGCCAGCGAGAGCAACCTGGAACAACTCTCGAAGACACTTCTTCGTAAGAGCGGCAAAATTATTAGAGGAATCGAAACGAAACAAGAAGGCTACGTTACGGTCCAGTCCGCGTTTATCATGCGGAGGGAAGCCTCACAGCGAGCCGGGTTCTCTTGGATGGCTACCCATGACGGGAGAACGATCACAGCAAAGAACGTTGGCACTAGCAAGGAGGTCGTCGTAGAGAAGCACTCGGTTCTCCCTGCCTTGAGAAGTTCAAGCAACCTCGCAAAGCCTGCCATCCTAAATGAAAACCTTGACTATGTTATGGTAGAGTGGGACAAAGAGTTCTTTGGTTACCTAGGGCCGAGTGCCCGGAGCAAGGTCAAAGAATGGAAAGAGTATGTCTCGGAGAGAGTAGGAAAGCTCTTTGTTGCGAGGCGGTTCGTGGTACCCGCTTCGGGCACAATTCATCTAGCCTACGTTTCCGATGACAAGATCAGTGCCCCGGCGACAATGTGGATTGTGAAGGGCTTCACAGACGAAGAGAACAAGATCCTCTGGCTATGGCTGAATAGCACGCCGCATCTTGCACAGCTTCTCCTGAACAAAATCGAGGATGTATGGCTCAACGTTCACGAGTACGTGTTGGAAGACTTCCTTGTGCCCCGCCTTGCCATGGATGCTGCCTCAAAGAAAGAGCTCGCAAAGACCTTCGATGAGATTCGGGACCAAGATTTTCCGAGCCTGTCTGAACAGATAGAGAGCAAACACCCACTCCGGAGGAAGATCGACCTTGCTGTGATGAAGAGTCTAGGATACCCGGAGGCGGATGCCAAGGCGGAGCTTGAAATCCTATACAAGCTAATGAAGACAGAGATGGCTGTTCTGAACGAATTAATGCAAGAACGGGAACCGATGACTGAATGATCACTTCCGAGCGGCGTTTCTCACAACCATAGTCTGAGGCTTCTTGATGTCTGAAAAGGTGGGCTTCGCAATTTGCCATTTCCCATTTCCGGCCCGGGTCACCTCTCCCCAACTTGCCAACCTATCCAATCCCTTAGAAACTATGCTCAGAGCATTCGAACGGCTGCAGTCGAGCACCCCCCCAAATTGAGAAGGTAATCAGCCACTTCAGGCCCTGACGCTACTCCCCAGAGCTCCTTCAATGCCGCTTTCACGTCTCGTTGCGCAATCAGCGGCCCAAGTACGGCTTGACGAGCCAATAGTATGAAGGCAGTCGGACATGCAAGAAGGAGGAGGGCATTAACATGCGGATGGATGGTTTCTGTTTGCCTTCACAACTCAGTACTACACTTCATGCGGAGCCTGACCTGGGGAGAAATTTGTTGACCGCACGAGGCTCAAAACAATCTCGCCTAGGATGGATTCAACGTCATTCCCGATGCCGAATTTCAGAATCGATACAAATTCTACATGTGAGGCGGGAAATCGGTTGTGATATTCAGAGCTAAGCTGGGAAGGGACTTCGAGTGAAGGATAAACCACCAATCAACTTTCCAGCTCGAACTCCTCCTGGACCGCCCTGCAAATCAGGTCATCAGACGTCACGCCTAGCTCCTCCAGGAACGAATCTGGAGCGGCCTTCCATAGCAGGACCTTTCTCACCTTTGCCCTGAACGTCTCGAAAACCTCCTCCCGAGGCTGTCTCGAGTCTAGAACCGCCCTGGTCCGTCTGAGGTTCACAGCCCCTCGAAGGCCGACGAATCCAATCGCCGTCCTGATGCTCTCAATGGGGACACTGGCCGAGATGGAATACGCATGCCTGTAAGCCTGAAGTTGCTGGCGATAGCTCGACGACTGCCTGTCAGTCCTGCTAGTCTTCCAATCCACCAACAGGTGTCCGCCATCCTGATTCCTGAAGATGGCATCTATTCTTCCTTCGAAATTCGTTCCTTTGCCCTCGCCGATGAGTTTCTCTAACGGAACCTGGATCTCGTGCTCCGCTGCCACCACCTCTGGGTAGTCTCTCTTGATTTGGCCCACGAGAGTCTTGACGTTATCCACAAATGGTTCCAGCTCACCAGGGATGGTATACTCGTTTCCCGACAGAATGGCGCTCGCGGCCTCGTGGACAAGGCTCCCTGTCTCTAAGCTGGCTGACGGCTCCTCGACGCCAAGGACCTTCGAGACCAAGTACTCTTCTGCGGCACCTTCTCCGGCGCTGCTCGGGAGCGAGGTGAACGACACGTGGTCGAGCTTCGCAAACCAGTCGGCGACGAATTCGCGGAGCCAAGCTTTCTTGGGGGGTTCCAGGGCCTGCTTCGCCTCCTCCGTCTCACCGTTAACGAAGAGGTTGAATGCGCGCTTCGCCCTTTCAGACGTGTCGGTGTAATCGACCCCGCCCAACTCGACCTCCCCCCTTTCGGCGAACTCGTTCAGGTAGTCCTGGGCCTCCTCGGTGACGATATGGAGCTCGTCCTTGGCCCTCGTCAGCGCGACGAAGTCGATTCGGAGCGGCTCCTCAGACAGTTCCTCTTCGACGTTCACTCCTCTGGTCTCGAGAATCCTCTTCACGACCTCGTCCTGGAAGTCTTCACGCCCCCTGATGCTTTGGGGGACGTAGACCACCGCCTCGAACTGTCTCCCCTTTGCTTTGTGCACGGTGGTGAGGACCACGCCTTTCTCCCTCGCGGACTCGTCCGCCGCAGGCTCGCTCGACTTCAGGTACGCAATGACGCTGTCCAGGTCGGCCCCGCCTAGGGCACCCATCGACTCTGAGAAGGCTTTCTGAAGGTCAAGGGCGGCCAGCAGGTACTCCCTCCCGTAGGACACGGCCACCGGTACGATCTGGTCGCGGAAGAGCTCGTCCACGTCTGGCAGCTTCTTCACCCGGTCCCTCATCCTCTTGAATTCTGGGCACCTGACCGGGAGCTCCTTCCGAAGCTCGTCGTCCTCCAACTGAGCCAGCGAGAACGCGTCCCTGAGCCTCACGGGGAAGAACGGAGTGAACATGGCTGCCCTGACGTCCCGGATGTCGTCGCTGAGGATTCCCCGGAGGAAGCCCACGACGTGCGCGTGCGCCTCGTCAGAGGCCTGGAAGTAGGTCGAGGAGTGCTCGATGCGCCGCCTGCCCAGCTCCTGAGAGATCTCCCTGATCTGGCTGTTGGTCCGGCCTATCACCGCCACGTGCTTTCCTTCGTTCCTAAGGTTTTGGACCAGTTCGCAGGCCGTCTTGACCGTGGCGTCCCCCGGGACGTTGTAGACCTTCGGCCTGGGGCCCGGGCCCTTCTCTCTGTTCCTCAGGTCGCGCATCTCGTCGGCGGCCGTGGGGTCCTTCGTCCTCCCTACGAAGAAGGCCCTCGCGTACTCCAGGATCTCGTTGGTGCTCCTGAAGTTCTCGGACAGGACTGGCTTCTTGGAGTCCTCGAACTTGCGGAAGTTGACTATGGACCCTCCCTGGAAGGCGAAGATGGCCTGCTTCTTGTCCCCCACGACGAAGAACTCGTCGCACGACTGCAGCACCATGTCTGCCTCTATCGCGCTCGCGTCCTGGAGCTCGTCGACAAGGGCGTGCCTGAAGTGCGGCTTCTTCCTCAGCTTCATGAACTGGAGGAGCATGTCAGCGTAGTCGATTCCCTTGCCTGCCTTCACGGACTCGTAGCGCCTGAAGATCTCGAGGAAGGCCTCGGCGTACCTGTCCATCTCCTGTTTGGTGACAGAGCCGTAGTCGCCCAGTAGCGCCTGGACTCTTGGCAGGTTGACGTCGTCTGGCATGACGCCGAAGCTCTTCAAGTAGCGGACCGAGTCCTCGACCTTGGGGACCACGTACCCGAGTAGGTACTCCTCCCCGTAGTTGAACACCTTGTTGTCAACGAGGTACCTGAACACGGCGTAACGAAGGAGGTTGTTTGACATGGTCTGCTGGGCCCCGATGGCTTCAAGGGCGTAGGCGTGGAACGTGGTGACCTTGATCCGAGACAACTCGATTTCAAGATCCGCCCCGACCAGCACCTTGATGATTGCCTCTCTCATCTCGTCGGTGGCCTTGTCGGTGTAGGTAAGGCAGAGAATCTCTTCGGGTTTGACCCCGACCCTGACCAATTGAGCGTATTTGTGAGCAAGAAGGAGTGTCTTCCCGGTGCCCGGGTTGGCGATTACGAGGACGTTTCCTTCGGCTTCAAGGGCTCTGACTTTCTCCTCGTTGAGAGCGAAGGCCCTGGGCGCTGCGACGGCCGCGGAAACTTCAAGGCGTGAAGGATCGTCTTCAGTCTGAATACGGGAATCAGGCTCTGGTCCTACGGGTGGCGCTTCCGCCATTTGGATTCCGACTCCCTATGTCTCTTCGGAAGGCTCCTCTGTGGTTTCCCCGAACAGGGCTGCTGGTGAAGCTTGCAAGGCGGCCGGGGGTTTCGTCCCACCCACTTCGCCTAGGTGAGTGGTTATGCTGCTGAGCTCCTTCCTGGTGTCGTCGATGTCCTCCGCTGCCTGGTCCGCGTTCTTGTAGGCGCTCTTCAGGTTCTTCGCCAACCGCCCGAAGTCTGCTCCCACCTGCTCGAGCTTGCCGTCGATCTCTTGGACGTACGTCGTGAGCCGTTCCGCGCTCTTGGCCAGGACTATCGCCTGGTGCGCCCGCAGAGCCAGGCTGGACAGGATGATTATCCCTTCAGGAGGGCACGCGACCACCCTGATCTCCTGCATCGAGCCGACGGTTTCCGCTGTGAGCGCGTAGAAGACGGAGTTGGGGAGGACCATGACCGCGAAGTCCGTGGTCACCCCCGGGGCGATGTACTTGACCAGCTCCTCCGCCCTCTTCCTGGCCAGCCTGTTCGCCTCCCCCTCGAAGTCCTCCGCTCCGTCCGGCAGACTGAACTTGGCGTCGATGGGGAGGTACAGCTGGGACCCCCCGTTGCTCATCCGCAGGGCGTAGTCGACTCGGTCGCTGGACCCGGGAAGGTAGTACTGCTCCTCCCAGAGCTCCTTGGGGAGCCTTTCGAGGTAGCTCCGGACGATGATCTCCCCCGCCGCTCCTCTCTTCTGCGAGCTCCCCGTCAACAAGGCGGCGAATTTCTTCATCTCCTCCATCCCCGAAGTGGTCTGACCCGTGTCTCTCCTGATCTCTCCCACGGTGGAGACCAGTTGGGTTACGGCGGCCTGAAGACCAGAGACGGAACCCTTCACTTCGCCCAGGGTGGATTCCAGGGGACCGGTGTCCGGCCCAATCCCGACAGGCTTCCTCCTCACGACAATCAGCACGTAAAGAATAGCAACGAAGGTGATGGCAGAAAGCCCCAAGGCCGACAGGGTCAGGACATCGGCCAATCCAGGGACCTCACCAGGCCAGGGGGTATTCCTCCATGTAAGTCTACCAGAATCCTCTCTGAACTCATCTTCAGGACGCACCATTGATTGCGCTTTGGGAGCCGTTCCCTCGCCGTTTCGGCCAAAGAGGAATGGACCTGACGTATAGGCTGACAATGATGTGATCTCGCGCCGCTTCTTTCGGAAGCTTGGCGTAATCGCCTTGTTCGAAGATGTCGAGCAGTCTCTCCTTGGGCATGAGGTCCTGCAACGTCGCAGCCTGCAGTGTCTCCCCGTATACGGCCTTCCTTTCTCTCGCCTTAGCGATGCCGCCTCCATCCCTCCAGGCTCGCATAATCGCATATGCGGGCATCAGCGCGACGAGCAAGACCAGGATGCTGAACCCGCCCGTGCTGACCGGGAGGTCGCCGAGCCATACCCACAGGTACAGTCCGAGGGTGAACAGCGAGATACCAACAAGTGGGAACCCCTCCGTGTCCCACGCAAATAGCGCCCCGAAGTGGTAGATGAACCAGGCCCTTTGTTTCATGCCCCTCCAGATGCGGGCCGACCCATAGCCGTCGACGACCTCTTGGATTCGTGGCTCGACGGGGGCGGCGTAATCGTCGGGAATGGCCAGCGACGGGTCATCGTGAAGGATTGGCTTCTTCATCTGCTCAAACCACTCCGCGGCCACTGTAGGACCCAACATAGAGAATGTCAGAACAAGCAACGGAATGGTCACCTCTGGATCGCTCAACCAAGGCGACCCCACAGCCACGAGGCCCACGAACGAAGCCAACAGGATGAACATCGCATAAATCCCCCGCCGGGCCCATTTCCTGTAGGAATCGTGCCTCGCCCTGTATTCCTCCTCGGTGTAAGGCCGCAGCAGGGGTGTCAGGCTGCCTGATATCTCCCTGAGTGTGGTCGGAACTTTGCCCGTCCTCCTCGCCTGAATGAAGAACCACGACCGGAACCTCGCCAGGTCTGGGTCTGCCTCTGACTCGATCGATCCCTCAAGGGAGATGCCGAGAAACATTGGGACGAACAGCGCGAATATTGCAGCAAACGGGACCATGAAGAGGCTTTCCGTCACTGTTGACATCCACGCTACTACAGGGACCAGAAGGACCACCTCCAGGGCGATTACAGCCATCATCCAGGGGCGAAAACGCTTCAGGTTCGCCGGGTTGAAAGCGAACAGCGCCATGAACCAGAAGAGGAACCCTGAGCGGGCGTAACGCCCGGCCGAGTCAACCAGCGGGGCCAACTGGTTCTCCTCGACGAGTCTGGAGGCGGTCTCCCGGAGCCCAAGGCGCGAGCTTGACCTCATGAAGGAGAAGCTGAGCCCGCCATACAACAGTGACGTTCCTCTCAATTGTTCCATCCTCCGTCAAGTACCCAGTTCACCAGGGCCTTCCTGACGTTGGGAGCAAGGTCCTTCGTCTCCTCGTACAGCTCGCGCAGCTCGAAGTCTTCTAGATTCTTCCCCCTCCGCTTCTCAAGGACGGCCTTGACTTCGGCGAGCTCGGCCGACAGCTTCTGAGTAATCCTCGCCTTCGTATAGTACAGCACTCCGCCGCCCCTGAGGGTCGCCCGTTCCACCAGGCCGGCAGTCTGGAGGGGCTTCAGCAGGAAGAGCACCCCTGAATGAGTCATTCCCAGGCGTTCCGAGAGTTCGGCTGCTATCAGGCCCTCCGGTGCATCCCCAAGATCCTTGAGAATCCGTGCCTGGCTCTCGTTTATCGCGAGAGGAGTTTCGCCGGGGGCTTCCGCTCTGAATCCCTTGGGAGTCTTCACTATCGACACAATCCCTGTCTTCCGAGGCAGCTCCAGCCTGATTCCGCTGACCGCGTCCACACGCGGCCTACTCTCCGAGGCACTTAATAACCTTATAGCTGACTTAGGGGTCTCCAAGTAGCTTGGAGGGAAGCGCGGGCAGGAAGGTCTTGGGGCGCAAAAGGAGGAGAGGGTTCGCTAAGAAGCGGTATAGAGGATGCGAAGAAGGCACAAAAAAAGAAGAGGGAAGGCTACTAACTAAGCCGCAACTCTCTACCGTTCCGCTGGCCGAACCGTTACAAGTTTATTCGCTGATATGGGCAACGCAGGCATAGGACTCCGACAGGGACGAGCCTCGTCTCGCGGGCGGTTCCTTCCTGCCTCTGTGCGTAGAGGGAGATGAGGGCCCTCTTCGCCTCCACCGGGCAGGTGCCCAGGTGGTTCGACTCTTCAGACCGGCCTCGCAGGACGGCAAGCTGCTTCTCGGTGCAGTCTCTGCTCTCCTCTGTCACTATTCCTTGTCCCTTGAGGAATTCGACCGCCAGCGCGACCTCTGAGTTGAAGATGTGGCGGATGTCTGCAGGGTGCCTCCGCCTCAGGCTCGTTATCAGCTCGTCGAAGTCGAGGGGCTCTTCTTCCAGGGCGTTGACGACCGCGACCGCAAGGGCTGAAGGGAGCTGGGAAGAGGCCCGTTCCAGCCGGTAGGCAGGGAGGACGATGTGGTTCAGCGAGGCACACTTCGCGCACGCCCAGAAGAGCTGGAACCACCTCCGTTTGCCGTCTGACTTGGCCCTGACGTAGAGCGTCCTGTGGGGGGTTGTTTCCTGGCACTTCGGGCAGAGCCTGGTCCGGAGGCCGCGAAGGTTCCCCATGAAAGAACGGGGCCGCGGGCGATATAACGGACCAGGCAGGGCCGAATGCGGACTAGATGGTGGCTGGCTGCTCCGGGGAGTAGATCAGGTCGAGGACCTTCTTCGCCCGGTCCAACACCCTCATGCAGAGTCGGCCGACCTGCTGCGGGCTGCTCGACTGGGCCTGGGAGGCGATGTATGTCCACGAAAAGCCGTCGTCGGGCTTCCCGTAGAGCCTGGCGAGGGTCCCTGCTACGAGCTGGGCGATGGTTTCGGCTTCAGGCTCCTGGCCGTGATTTGTCTTCGGCTCGAAGGACCTGTGCAGGGCGTGGGCCAGCTCGTGGAAGAAGACGGTCCAGTCAGGGGTGGCGAGGGCGATGACCTGATGCTCGTAGTCTGTCATCCCGAAGACGCCCGCCGAGAGGCGGAGGTAGTTGACGCGCATCCCGAACCTTTCCGCGACTTCGAGGAGAGGAGGAGGGTCTCTTGGCTTGTAGGTCGGAAGGTCTGCGCCTTCTGTGTCCTCGAGGCGGAACACAGGGATTCCTTTGAAGCCGACGAGGACGTCGACCTCTTCGTCGTCCTCGGGGTCCCCGCTGGTGCCTTCGACCAGTCTCCTGGCGAGGACAGGGCCCAGGATGTAGAAGGCCTTCTCGCCCCGCCGGACGTGCCTTCCCACGGCCTGCCACTGCCTGTACCCGCGAGCGTCGCCGGTGCCCGCGAGCAGTATGAGGATCTGATTCCCCATCGACCACTTCGACGATGGGACCTCGGGGGCGGAGATGAGGCTCTTGGCGCAGAGGTCTGGCAGCTGCGTGGTGGAGAAGAGCCGGACGACCTTCTCCAGCTCGGTGTTCGCGCGTTCCCTCCAGGGTGTCTGCGACTCTTGTGATGCCTGCGATTCCTCGACAGCTTGCGCTGGGTTCTCTGCTGTTTGCATGAGGAAGCGCTCTCCTCTATGCGCTCTGGCCGTCGACTGGATACCGTTTGAGGAACTTGTCCCTCAGGCGGTACTTGTAGCCGCCGACGACCATGTCCTCGCCGCCCCTCAGCCTGTCCAGGAACTCCTTGGCTGGCTCCAGCTCTGCCACGGGGGAGCCGTCCTGGTTCACGACGAAGGTCCACTCACCTTCCCCGCTGGCGTAGGGCTTCCATGGTCGTCGTTCGAGGACGGCGGGGTCCACGTCGGGTGTGTCGTCCATGATGTTGACGGGCTCGTTGGATGGTTCTGTCTTCGCTGGCGTGGTTGTGTGTCCGTTCCCGTTGCCCTTCAGCTTGCCGAGGACGTAGACGATGCTGCTCGCCTGCCTCCCCAGGGCGTCGGTCTCGCGCTTCTCGACCGCCTTGATGAGGACGAAGCCGCTCCCGAGGCACTCGTTCGCCTCGTCGCTGGTCGCTGCCTCCCTGATCTCGGTGATCCGCGCATACGGGGTCTCCATCTTCCTTCTCCTCCGCTTCCCTGTCCCCATGCCCTCCTAGGGCCCGCCCCCATTTAACGGGCGGGACACCTTGTCGATGACGCTGGCCACGAACTCGCGGATGGTGTATTCCGCGATTGCCATGGTCTCGGCCACGTCCCTCTGGGTGACGGCCCTGGAGCCCGCCTCCCTCGAGGCGATGTAGACGCAGCCGGCCGCTATGGTCCGGGGGTTGCGTCCCTCTTCCGTGCTTCGGACCGCGCTGACGACGGCCTGCGAGGTCTGCAGGAGCCTCCGGAAGTATTGGCCTGGCTCGGTGGAGCCCTTGGCCAGCCTCCTGGCGACCCTGGCGTTCGACCCCAGGCCAGCCACGACGGTCCTCAGAAGTGCCGCGGGGTCGGCGGGCCTGAGGGGCGTCCTGGATTCCAGTCCCATCTGGAGCAGGGCGGACCTGCTCACCCTGTGCCCCATGTCTGCATGGGCCTGGAGGACGGCTTTCGAGCCGACCTGGTGCATCCCCGCGGCCCTGCATGCGGAGAGCAGGGCGTAGGCGGATATGGCTGGGATCGATGTCCGTCGTCTGCCCGCCCCATTGGCCCTGCTGTCGGCCAGCATCTTCTCGGAGAGGGCCATCGCGTTGTCCCAGACGAAGGCCGGGAGAGAGAGCCTGTCGGCCGCCCTCCTGATCATGGCCTTGCAGTTCCACGCAGCCTGGTCGACCCCCATGTTGTCCGAGATGCGCTTGGCGAAGCCGACCGTGCATGCCCCGTTGAAGTCGGCGCTGGAGTCCTTGTCGGACTTGTCCCCCACGAAGGAGCCGAGCCCGTTCGAGAGCTGGCTGGGGGCGCGGATGCGCACTTCTAGGTGGAACTTTTCCTCCTCCACCTTCCTGGCCACGACGCCGCACGACGAGCAGACATATTCGTCGCCCGCCTGGACCACGTGGCCCCTGCATTCCCTGCACCTCTCCGTGAGGCGCGTTCCGTCCGTTCCGATCTGTCGAAGGCTCTCCATGTGCATCATCTCCTTTTGTGGTTGCCCTGGGTCGGCCCCGAGAGCCGGGGCTGGCCGTAGCTCGCTGGCGCGTCGGGAACGGCGTTGGGAAGCGGCCGGTGGTGT
Organism: Nitrososphaerota archaeon; assembly: GCA_027386095.1. The sequence continues at coordinate 78,447 of DAHXUN010000005.1, forward strand.
CCTTCTGGGCCTCTGCCAGATGGTCGATGCTCGCCGCTGGGGGCGAAAATCACGAGCAGGACGGCCTTCTGTTCTATCTCAGATGTGTGCTGGGATTTCTATTACATCCCAAGAACCTGAGAGCAGGGCGGAGCGACTATCTCCACCTCCGTTCTTCCCTCGACCGTTCGCCGGCGCGAGAGAGCAGTATTTTCGTCCCTTTCACGGGCAGATCTGAGAGACGGCTAAACGACGGCAGGCCCCTGTTGGATGTTCTTGTCACGACAAAAGAGGGAGGAAACGAGTGTGGTTGATTCATTCACAGGCACCGCTGATGGTGCTATTACGGTGCGCCCCGTACTGAGGCGAACCTCTGTTTTTCGTTGGGGGGTTTGCTAATAGTTTAGCAGCCTGGAAGTTGTTGGGAGTATTTAACGCGCGGAAGTCCGATGCACATTCTGCTTCGATTACCGCCGCGTTTGGCCATTGCCCAGGGAACCCCCGGGGTCTTGCCGAAGCCGTCCGGGCGGACGAAGGCCGAAGACGCGCTCCGGGACGCAAAGTGGACACGCCGGAACCACTCGGTCCGGTCAAAATGGACGCCGGGAACGAAAGTGGACGTTTTGGAGGGCCACGAAGCCGCGAATGTGGACATTCAAGGCTCGAAAGTCCAGCCGTGGGCCTCCTCCGTGTCCACTTTCCCCTGCGCTGAAGCCGGTGATGTCCACCTTCGGGGGGTCAGTCGAGGCGGGCCTGCGGGTCGGAAGACGCGGGGCCTGCCTCCGCGACCAGGTTCCTGCCCGCGTCTGTGGGCTGATAGCCCTTCCCCTTCTTCTGGACGAGCTTCTTGTCAGCGAGGCTGTCGAGATATCTTGTCACCTGCCTGCCGCTGATGCCGAGGCCTAACGCAAGCGCCTTCCGGCCGTTCCACCCCGACTCGCAGATGATGGCCAGGAGCCTGAACTCCTTGTCCTGGAGGGAAGCCGGGACCGGCCGTGCTTCCACCTTCTTGGATTTGTCGCCAGCGGTCGGCGTCGCGTCAGCCCCTTCGCCCTTCCCGGCCGCCTCCTGCACTGCGAGCCTCTCCTCCTTGGCTTTCTCCTCTTCAGCCATCAGCCTCTCGAGCTCGTCCTTCTGCAGCCCCAAGTCCTTGAACACGACGTCGAAGGTTCCCTTTTCCTTGTCCTCCAGTATCCTCCTGACCTCTGAGGCGAGGTCCACGGAGACGACGACGAACCTGACCTTGGAGTACTTCGGGTAGTTCTTGTCGTAGTTGGCCCTGAGCTGGGCCAGGTTCTTCCTGGGGTTGACCTCCACCTCGGCCGCCTCCTTCTTCTCGTCCCACTTGTCCGGGTCGAGGTAGACGGTCGGCCTGCCCTCCCTCGCCTTGCCCCTCACTGTCACGGGCTTTGTGATCAGTATGTCGGGGAGGGGCCTGTTCTCGTCCCCCCTGTCCCAGACGCACCAGTACCCCCTGTCCCAGTACTCCTCGAGGAGGGCCTCTATCGCCCTGAGATGGAGGGGGTCGCCCGGCCTGTCCGTCGTTTCGCTGACCCGGAGCTTGAAGAACTCCTCCTCGGAGGCGGGGGTCGTCGAGTAGAGCATGTCCCTGGCCTTCCTCTTCTCGTCGTCTGTCTCCGGCTCCTTGTACGCGGCGAGCCCGGTCTCCGGGTCGATTTCAACGAAGAGCTGCGCTATGCCTGGCCTCTTCGCCACGTACCCCCCTTCGAACAGCTTGTCCAGCCCGAACTGCAGTATCTTCTTGTCCCAGCCGTACCTGTCCTCGAATATCCTGCTCAGGGCCCTGAAGCCCATCTCGCCGTGGCAGTGGAGGTAGGCCAGGGGGACCCAGCGAGCCGGCTCCCCGAGCCAGCAGTCCCCGCGCTCCTTCGCAGCCTGGTCGAGCTCAGGCTTGTAGATGAGAGTGGTGTCCCCGGTGGCGCCGCCGTACTTCGCCTCCATGTCGACCTTCATGAAGTCGAAGGCCTCGGCGTAGGTGCTCAGCGGGTCTGGGAGCTTCGGGAAGGAGACCCTGAAGGGGGGCTCCCGGGGCCTCCCGCCGACAGGCCTCTTCCTCACCACGGCCGAGTAGTCCTCCAGCCCCGGGATGAGCTCGGCCACGTCTTCGGCCCTCTCCGGGTAGAGGACCTTCGAGAGACGCCTGGCGTCGTCGGAGCTGGACCTGAAAGCTATGATCGGGCCCACGTTGGCCTCCACGGAAGCGAGCAGGTCCTCGGGTATGTCGGAGAGGGTCTGGGAGACCATCCAGAGGTAGAGGCCGTACTTCCTCGACTGGGAGAGGATGGTCCTGAGGATCCTGAGCTGGGCGATGTCCCGGAACTCGTCGGCGGCGAAGATCACGGGGGTGCGGGCCGTGGGCTCCTGGCCGGCCCTCTCCAGTCTGCTGGCCCGCTTGAGGCTCGCGAAGTAGAGCTTCATCACGATGGCGGAGGCGAAGATCCTCCTGAACTCGCTCGGGAGGTTGGGAGGGACCCTGAAGATGGTAAGGGTCCCCGGCTCCATCAGCTTCTCCAGGTCGAAGGTGGACTTGCGGTTGCAGAAGGTCCGGAACGTTATCGAGTCCTGCGGGAGGACGAAGTTGGATATCCTGTTGAGGACGGGCATGTAGGCGTCCTGGGGGAGCTTCGAGATCGCTTCCATGGTCCCCCGGATGATGTCCTTCTGCACCTCCTTCCGGTTGAGGAGGTCCTCTACCTCCTTCGGGGTCCGCTTGGTGAAGTCCAGGGTGATGTTGTAGACCTCCCAGAGGGTCGGGTCCGGGGTGAACCTGTAGTCGAAGTACTGGACCCCCTTGAAGACCCACATGAGGCGGGGAGCGTTGACCGAGTCCGTGTTGAAGACGTCGGAGAGGAGGACCGAGAACTCGTCCACCTGGGTGTGGGTGAACTCGGGCTTCTCCTCGGGGGTGAGCCCCTCGGGGAGGGAGAGGAGGTTGAACCCGAAGGTCACGTACTGGGGGTCGAGCAGGTTGACCCGGCCCCATTCAGACTTCGGGATGGCGCGGACGAGGTCGATGGACGCGTCGCCGGCCGGGTCGAAGAAGAAGAGGGCGGGCTGCGGCTTCCCTTCCTCCTTCTTGCTGAAGAGGAGCTTGAGCATGTGCAGGACCGCGTTTGTCTTGCCGCTCCCGGTCCCGCCGGTGACGAGCATGTGGAACTTCATGTCGTCGCTGTCGAGGGTCTGGCCCAAGTCGTCTCAGGGAAAGTGATGAGGGCGGCCTTTAACGGCGGGGGGCATCCACCCCGACGATCCGGGGCAGGTCGGCCAGGAAAGCCGGCTTCGACTGGCCGCCGACCACGCTCAGCTCGCCGTACACCGACTTCAGGACGGCCAGGTACCTGTTCAGGTCGGGCATCGAATGCGACGAAATGAGGAAGTCAGTCTTCCCCGGCGTGAAGGCAACTTCGAGGCTTCTCACCGTCGGCGAGGACATGAGGGACAGCCTTTCGGCTTCCTTCTCCTTGAGGGGCTCCTTGATCAGCGGGACCTCGGTCAGCCTCAGGACCTTCGCAGCTCCCCGGCCCTCCGGTTCTTCTGCCCCTTCGACGCCGCCCTTCGAGACCACCGGCGAATACTGGGTGAACGCGACCGACTTCAGCGCGCTTTGCTCCTTCACGACGGGCAGGTGGACGAAGTGGGGGATTTCGTCCGGCGTGATCAGGAACGACGGGGGTTCGAGGCGGGAGCCGGCGTAGCTCATGATGTAGGGGGAGACGTCTTCGACCATCCTCCTTTCGACCAGTTCGACGAGCATCCAGGGGTTCCTGTAGACGAAGGTCCCGAGGCGGTCGAGCTCGTCGTAGCAGTCCTTGAACGGGAGGGTCGAGAGTTGTCTTGGGTCGCCGACCCACATCCCTTGAATCGCGAACAGGACATGGGGGACGTTGGCGATGGCGTCGATCCTCTTGATCCTCTCCCCGGAGCGCCTGTACCAGTCGCGGTAGAGCTCCGGCCTGTCGGACTCGCTTTCGTCTATCCAGCTCCGCTTCGGGGTCTTGATCTGCTCCGCTGCGACGTGCATCGCGTTCTTGAGGGCGACGAGGGTCGGTGAGAGGTTCACCCTCCTGAACAGGAACTGGACCCAGGCGAACGTGGGGCTGGCGGCCTCGATGGAGTGGATGAGTTCGCCTATCAGGCGCTGCGGCTGGGGGAACTTCGGGATGGACATCGGAGTGGCGTTGATCAAGGAGACATTGAAGAAGCGGACCTCCTCCGTTGCGTCCTTCTTCTCGCTCATGGCTTCACTCCGGTAGTAGAAACCGCCGGTTCGTCGGGATGGTCGGGTTTCGATTCCTTCCTTCCACCGAGGTCTCGCACCCTGGTCCCTAGACGAGGATAGGGCAGGACGTCCCTGTAGGGCCTGAAGGGGAAGGGCCCAGTCCGGTTCGTGATGAGCAGGATGAACAGCGGGACGGCCACCGCCGCTTGAATCGCGCAGAGGAAATACCAGGCCAGAGAGAACGAGGCGAGGACAGAGAAGGCGTAGACCGCAGACGAGGCGACTGCCAGGACGAGGTTCCGGGTGCCTCCCGGGAGAGGCTTCTTGAGAGACTTCAGGTCGGTGCCGGCCAGGTCGAGTCGTTTGAAGACGGCATGCCACTCGGAGCTGTTCGAAAGGTCATGGAAGGGCCTTGCTATCCTTCCGAGGTCGTAGCGGTACGCCAAGAAGTACATCGCCCCCAAGTATGGGAGCGGCGTGTTGAGGAAGAGCCAACCCGAGTCGGTCAACGAAGGGGTGGGGGCTCACCCCTAATAACGACCGGACGTCCTTGCAGGTCGTGCAGTGCTATTGTGGCAGACCGCTGACCAAGACCGAAGGAGGAGCCTGGGTCTGCAGGCAGTGCAGGCGGGAGCCGGTCAATTGCGAGTGCTTCCCTATCTGATTGCTTCGTTAAGAACGCCTTTCTCAAAGACGATCGTTGCCCGACCTCGTGCTCATCGCATCCGGACTCTCCGCGCTTTGTTTCATGGGTCTGTTCTTCGCCTCCGGGATGCTCTTCGGGGCGGGATACCAGCCCGTCCCCAGGAAGGCCGTAAGGAGGATGCTCGATTTCTCCGACCCCGAGGGAAAGGTGGTCTACGACCTCGGTTCCGGCTTCGGAAGAGTCCTCTTCGAGGCTTCCGCCAGGAATCCGAGAAGATGCGTCGGCGTAGAGATAGACCCGCTCAAGTGCTGGTGGACGAGGACGGAGGCGAATAGGAGGGGCCCCCAAGGCGTAATCCAGGTCGTCAGGGCGAACCTCCTGGACGTTGACCTGTCCGAGGCCGATGTGGCGCTTGCTTTTCTGACACCGCGCCTCATGAAGAAGCTCAAACGAAAGGCGGCGCGCGAGATGAAGCCAGGGAGCGTCGTGGTCTCCTATGACCACAGGTTCGAGGGGTGGGTTCCGGAAATCGAGGACACCGAGTCGAACGTCCGTCTCTACAGGGTTCCCTCTCGTTATAGCGCGCCGTCAGCCCGATGACTGATTCTTCTTGCGGCTTCCGGAGAGGGGAGGACGGCCAGGGCTTTCGGAGATCATCGCCACCATTCTGGTCGTCTCCATGACGGTGATTGCAATGGGGGTTCTCTACAGCTACTTCAACTCGACAGTCTCCAAGGCAGAGACCACCACTCAGGTTCAGGTCAGCGCCAACATTGCGGTTCCGAATGGCCAGGGACAGGGCACCATAGCGGTGACGCTCAGGAATTCCGGCTCTGTGGCAGTAACTGGCGTTTCTCTTTCCGGAAGCGTCGTTCCTTCTGGCGTCGTCTGGAATCCTGCGCCTTCGGCCGTGAATCCCATCCCGCCCGGGGGAGGAACCAGCACAGCAGTCTTCCCAACGAAAATCTCGGTCACCGCCGGAATCAGCTATGCAATCATCTTAGTCGCGACCTTCGCCAACGGAGCGACGCAGAGCCAGGTGCTAACGGTCACCGCCACGAGCTGACCCTTCAGCCGGCTAGACCGTACTTCCGGATGTAGAACTTCCTGACAGCCTCCCCGACCTCGCTCAGCGTGAGGAGTTTGTTAGCCACCATCATTTCGATGTAGCTAGCCCTCTCCCCGAGCTCTGTCTCTAGCTGTTTTTCGTCCCAGCCGAAGAGGCGCATCACCTGCTGGAGCCTCTCGGTCTTCATCCTGACCAGTTCTTCTGGAGCGGCTGGCGAGAACGTGTCATCGACCATGTTGTAGGTGAACATCTCCTTCAGGTCGAAGCCTCCCTTCCTCGGGTCAAGTTCGGTTATCGAGAGGACACGTCTTACCACCCGGCCATGCTCCCTCCTGACCCTGTTCATGACGACGAAGGCCCAGATGAGCATCATGTTGCCCGTGGGCACGAGCATCGGCGGTGCGCTCATCCTGATCATCACGTTCTGGACGCTGTCAGAGTGCAGGCTTGTCAGGGCCCCGTGGCCGCTCGCGGCCGAGTTGATCAGGGCTGCGACCTCCTCCCCTCTCACTTCCCCGACAATCACGAAGTCGGGGGTCAACCTGAGGGAGTGCTTCACCAGGTCTTGCAGGGTGATTTCCAACCCGCTTTGGCCGATGCTGTAGCTGTGCCTCGACGTGAGTTGGTCCCACACGTCATGGGAGAGCCTGAGCTCAGGATTGTCTTCAATGGTGCAGACGGCGGCATTTGGATTGATCAGGGAGGCAAGCGTGTTCATGAACGTCGTCTTCCCCGAGCCGGTCGGGCCAACGATAAGCGCGAAACCCCTGGCTTCCAGCATCAGCCAGAGGTAGGCGACCATGAGCGGGGAGACCGTGTTCAGCATGACCAGGGCCGTTATCGGCATGGGCTCGGCCGGGAACTTCCTGATGGTGAAGGCGGTCCCGGTCATGGACACGTCGGTGGACCACCTAACGGCGACCCTGTCATTGGTGGGGGTCCTGGCGTCCACGATGGGCATCGCGTTGGTGGCCATGGTCCCGCACCTCTGGAGCATCTTCTGGGTCGTTTCCTGGGCGTCCTCCTCGGTGGGGAAGACGACGTTGGTCCTGATCCATCCCAGCTCGCTGTGGTTCTTGTGGAGGACGACGACGGGCCTCCCGTGGCCCGTGCACTTGATGTCCTCGATGTTGAAGTCGTTCATCAGGACGTCGAGCCTCCCGTACCCCTTCAGCTCCCTCTTCACGTAGTACTCGTACTTCTGCAGGGAGCGGGTCACCTCTTCGAGGAATCCCAGGCTTCTTGCGGCCTCGACCATGTTAGGAATCAGGCGCTTCGAGGGGTCGGCTGCGTCTTCGGGGGAGATGCTCATGAAGAGGTGGTCGAGGAGGCGGCTCAGCCTCTCCTTCTCTCGCTCGGTCAGGGACGGTTCGACGGCCACGTACCTGCCGACGCCGCCGTCGTTGGCTATGACTACTGTGGCCGGGCCGACTTCGTATCTCTCGAGCTCCTTTCCCACGACCGCTATCGAGGTGCCCTGCCTGAGCCCGTCGCCCAGCGTGTAGAGGGAGAATCCGGAGAGCGCTCTCTGAATCGGGTCTTCCTCGCCTGACAACATGAAGCATGGCGGCGGGGAGTTAAAACGGCCAGGGGGAAGGAAGAGAGCCGTTCACTTCGTCAGCCCGAGCCTCCACTTCACGTGGTCGGTCCTGAGTTCCATGGGGACCTCCTTCGCCTCTATCAGCTTCTCCCTCACCATCTCCTCCAGCTCGCCGGGCGTGAAGGCGCCGAGGTTGGCGCGGATGTGCCTGACGGCCCAGCCGAGCTTCCTGCACAGGTTCTCCGTGCTGCCTAGCTGGGCGTCCATCGCAGGACCAGGCTCCTGCGTCTAATAACGCGAGAATCGTTTCGGGGCTAAAGTGATAGGCCGGAAGGGATTCACCCGGATATTCGTATGGAACCTGTTGGTTGAGGTGCCTGCGCTTCGGGACCGCGTGCAACCGGAGACATATCTTGCTCAAAAAGGACATGGAGAGAGCTAACGCATCGTGGCCTCTTCATGCCGCATCATACGTGGATCAACACCCTGCCGACCATCTTCTCATGCTTGCTCTCGTCAAGGAGAAGCGTGTCATGCGAGGTTGTCTAGACGAAGCCTCTCCCCTGGCTTCTCGATGTCGGCGCTGACCAAGGGAGCACTTTCAGCGTCATGCCGCTCCACCGTCGACCTCGGCCGCCGAGCCTGCCTGTAGAGCATCTTGTCGACCATGCCCGGCAGGTCGTGGGTGTCGACGAACACGTCCATTAACACTTTCGAGACCCCCTCCATGGATTTCGCAGCTTCATACATCCGCTCTGGCTCCCCCACGCTGTCGGCGAACAGCATGAAGAAGACGACTCCTTCGGAGGCTGCGAACCAACAGACGCTCTTCTGCGCGAACTTCTGCGCGATCCTGCTGACCGTCTCCTCTCTGTCCTTCTCCTGCAGGAAGAAGGAGAACGCGTAGATGATTATCCCCGAGACCCTTTCCAGTCCCCACACTGGGACTGCGAAGTAGGCCCGCGCATCGGCCATCCTGCCCAACCTG